>NZ_JBIAKG010000005.1:0-306071 GCF_042872345.1 Micromonospora sp. NPDC005299 | reverse complement strand
CACCCCCCCCCCCCCCCCCCCCCCGCCCCCGGGGGGGGTGGGGGGGGGGGGGGGGGGGGGGGGGGGGGGGGGGGGGGGGCCCGCCCCCCCCCCCCCCCCCCGCTCCGGATGCCGGGGTCCGACCCCCGTGGTCCGGTCAGTACTTGCGGTTCGGCAGTGCTTCCTTCGCCTGGTCCTGGGTGAAGGTGGTCTCCTGGGTCTCGATCCGGGCCGGCACCTCCTCGCCGTTGTGCACCTTCTTGGCCAGGTCCATGAGCTGGGGGCCCAGCAGCGGGCTGCACTCGGCGATGAAGTTGAACTTGCCGTCGGCGAGGGCCTGCATCCCGTCCTTGACCGCGTCGACGGTGATGATGGTGATGTCCTTGCCGGGCACCTTCCCGGCCGCCGTGATCGCCTCGAGCGCGCCCAGGCCCATGTCGTCGTTGTGGGCGAACAGCACGTCGATCTTCGGGTTGGCCTTCAGGAACTGCTCCATCACCTGCTTGCCGCCGGCGCGGGTGAAGTCACCGGACTGGGAGGCGACGATCTTGAGGTTCGGGTTGGCGGCGATCGCCTCGGCGAAGCCCTTCTTCCGGTCGTTCGCCGGCGCCGAGCCGGTCGTGCCCTGCAACTCGACGATGGTGACCGGGCCGGTGGCGGCCTTCTTCTGCTCCACCAGCCACTCCCCCGCGAGCCGGCCCTCCTTCACGAAGTCCGACCCGAGGAAGGTCTTGTAGAGGGACTTGTCGGCCGAGTCGACCGAGCGGTCGGTGAGGATCACCGGGATTTTGGCGTCCCGGGCCTCCTTGAGGACGGTGTCCCACCCGGACTCCACGACCGGCGAGAAGGCGATCACGTCGACCTTCTGCTGGACGAAGTTGCGGATGGCCTTGATCTGGTTCTCCTGCTTCTGCTGCGCGTCGTCGAACTTCAGGTCGATCCCGGCCTCGGTCGCGGCCTCCTTGATCGAGGTGGTGTTCGCCGTACGCCAGCCGCTCTCCGCGCCGACCTGGGAGAAACCCAGCGTGATCGTGCCGTCGTCGCCGCCGCTGCCGCCCGTGTCGCTGTTGCCGCAGGCCGCCACGCCGGTGGCGAGCAGCGCGGCGGTGAGCACCGCGATGACCTTGCGGGACGGCGGGTGTGTCCTCATTCTCTTCACCGCAAATCTCCTCGGGGTAAACGTTCTGGGAGGCCGCGCGCCCCCGTGGGTGCACGGCCCGCGCTGGTGGTGGTGGGTGGTGCGACGCGGACGGTCCGGGGATCGGCCGCGCGATCGGGGCGGCCGTCAGGGGCTCGCCGGTGAGGGGGGTCGCTGCCCGTAGGCGTTCTGGTAGCGGTCGTGCAGGGCGTCGACGTCGGCCGGCGCCATCGGCAGCGGCGCGCCGAGCGCCCGGGCCAGGTGCGCGGTGCGGGCGACGTCCTCGCACATGACCGCGGCTTTCACCGCGGCGCGGGCGTCCCGGCCGACGGTGAACACGCCGTGGTTGCGCATGAGCACGGCCGGCGAACGGTGCCCGGCGAGGGTCGCCACGATCCCCTTGCCGATGTCGTCGCCGCCGATCAGGGCGAACGGGCCGATCGGGATCTCACCGCCGAACTCGTCGGCCTGGGCGGTGAGGTGACACGGGATCGGCTCGCCGCGGGCCGCCCAGGCGGTCGCGTACCCGCTGTGGGTGTGCACCACCCCGCCCACCTCGGGCAGGGCGCGGTAGACGTAGGCGTGGGCGGCGGTGTCGCTCGACGGCGCGAGGTCGCCCTCCACCACGACGCCGTCGAGGTCGCACACGACCATGTTCTCCGGGGCGAGGTCGTCGTAGTCGACGCCGCTCGGCTTGATCACCATCAGGTTCTGTCCGGGAACCCTGGCCGAGACGTTCCCGGCCGTCCACGCGACCAGCCGGTGGCGGGTGAGTTCGGCGTGCAGCCGGGCGACGCTCTCCCGCAGTCGCCGGATCTGCTGACCGGGCTCGGCACTCATGCGACCACCTCCAGCGGCGTGTCGAGCTGGGCCGCCGGTCGGTCGACAGCGGCGTTGCGCAGGGCGCGAAGGCGGGACATGACGTCGTTGCCGCCGCGTCCGAAGTGGTCGTGCAGGGTCCGGTACTCGGCGTAGAGCACGTCGTAGGCCCGCGCCCGCCCGGGATCCGGCCGGTAGGCGTCGCGGTCCACCCGGCCCATCGCCGCCGAGGCCGCGTAGACGTCCGGATACGCGCCGGCGGCGACCGCGGCGTGGATCGCCGAGCCCAGCGCCGGCCCCTGCGCCGAACCAATGATGCTCAGCGGCCGGTTGGTGACGTCGCTGTAGATCTGCATCAGCAGCCGGTTGGCGGTCAGGCCGCCGGCCACCACCAGCTCCCGGATCGGCACCCCCGCCTCGGCGAGGGCCTCGATGATCATGCGAGTGCCGTAGGCGGTCGACTCCAGCAACGCCCGGTAGACGTCCGGCGGCCGGGTGGCCAACGTCAGCCCCAGGATGAGACCGCTCAGGTCGTGATTGACCAGCAGGGAGCGGTTGCCGTTCCACCAGTCCAGCGCGATCAGCCCATGGGCGCCGACCGGCTGCGCGGCGGCCAGCTCGCAGAGCCGCTCGTGCGAATCGACACCCGCCGGCGCGGCGTGGTCGACGAACCAGCCGAAGATGTCGCCGACGCCGCTCTGGCCGGCCTCGTAGCCCCAGGCGCCGGGGCTGAGTCCACCCTCGACGACACCGCACATGCCCGGCACCTCCGCCAGCTCGGTGCCGTTGACCACGTGGCAGGTCGAGGTGCCCATGATGGCGACCAGGTGGCCGGGCACCAGCGCCCGGGCGGAGGCGGCGGTGACGTGGGCGTCGACGTTGCCGGCCGCGACCGCGATGCCCTCGGGCAGTGCGGTCCACGCGGCGGCCTCGGCGGTGAGGGCGCCGGCCCGGGCACCCATGGGAAGCAGCAGCCCGTCCAGTTTGGCGACGAAGTCGGCGAACCCCGGGTCGAGCGCCGCCAGGAAGTCCCGGGACGGATACCGGCCGTCCTGGCGGATGCCCTTGTAGCCGGCGGTGCAGATGTTGCGTGTCTCCACCCCGCAGAGCTGCCAGACGATCCAGTCAGCCGCCTCGACGAACCGCGCGGCGCGACGGTAGATCTCCGGGTCCTCGTCGAGGATCTGCAGGCCCTTGGCGAACTGCCACTCGGCGGAGATCTTCCCGCCGTAGCGGTTGAGCCAGGGCTCGCGGCGCTCGTGCGCCAGTGCGTTGATGCGGTCGGCGTGCGGCTGCGCGGCGTGGTGCTTCCACAGCTTCACCCAGGCGTGCGGCCGGCTCCGCAGCTCCGGCACCTCGCAGAGCGGGGTGCCGTCGGCCAGTGCGGGCAGGACCGTGCAGGCGGTGAAGTCGGTGGCGACCCCGATCACGCGGGCCGGGTCGATCCCCGCGGCGGCCACGGCCGCCGGCACCGCGTGCCGCAGCACGTCCCGGTAGTCCTCGGGGTCCTGCAGCGCCCAGTCCGGCGGGAGCGGCGTCCCGTCCGGGAGCGTCGACTCGATCACCCCGTGCCGGTACTCGTGGACCGCGGTGCCGAGCTCCGTGCCGTCCCCGACGCGGACCACGAGTGCCCTGCCCGACAGCGTTCCGAAGTCGATCCCGACGACATACCGGTCCCCAGGTCCGGCCACTCACACCACCTCCACCTGCGTGTGCCGTCGCTCACATTGTTAACGCTCACATCGGCGTCGGTCAAGGTACCGGCGCAACAGTCCGGTAACCGGCGGGGTCATGGCCAGGACGCGCGATCGGGGGGCGGCTACCGACGATCCGTCCCGGGTCACCGGGCACGAAGTCCGTCCGCGGCGAATGCCACGGACCACGTGCTCACCAGCCGCAGGAGTCAAGCCCTGTTAACGGTCACAACAACGGCATCACGGACGCCGGCCCGGCCCACCGCAGGCGGTCAGCCCGGCGGGCCGGCGACGCTCTGCCGGGAGATCAGGGTCGGTGCGATGGTCTGCCGCAGCTCGCCGACGGTGTCGGACCCGAACTGCGCCAGCAGCAGGTCCAGGCTGGCCCGGGCCACCGCGGCGAAGTCCGGCCGCACGGTGGTCAACGGCGGGATGAAGTACGCCGCCTCCGGCACGTCGTCGAAGCCCACCACGCTGATCTCGTCCGGCACCCGGCGGCCGTGCTCGTGCAGCGCCCGCAGGACACCCAGCGCCAGGTGGTCGTTCGCCGTGAAGATCGCCGTCACCTCGGGCATCCGCGCCAGCATCTGCCCGCACCGGTAGCCCGACGCGGCCGACCAGTCCCCCGGAACCAGCGGCGGCACCTCGGCACCGGCCACCCGCAGGGCGTCCCGCCACCCCTCGATGCGCCCGGCGCTGTCGAACCAGTCGGCCGGCCCCGAGACGTGCCAGACCGTCCGGTGGCCCGCGTCCAGCAGGTGCTGCGTCGCCGCCCGCGCACCGGCCACCTGGTCCACCGTCACGAGCGGCACCGGCCGGCGCGGATCACCGTCGACGGTCACCAGCGGCACGTCCTTGGGCAGGTGCTCCAGCGCCTCCCCGGCCGACTCCACCGGCGCGATCACCACGATCCCCGCCACCCGGTGCGCCAGGTGCCGCTCCACGGCCTCCGAGATGGAGACCCGGTCGAGGTCCCGCACACTGCCCACGGTGACCGCGAAGCCCTCCTCGGCGGCGGTCTGCTCCAGCGCCGCCAGCAGCGACGCCGGGCCGTACAACGTGGTGTTCTGGGCGACCACCCCGATGACCTGCGACCGGCCGGTCACCAGGGCGCGGGCCGCGCGGTTGGGCCGGTAGCCCAACTCCGCGATCGCCGCCTGCACCCGCAGGCGCGTCTGCTCACGCACGTTCGGGTGCCCGTTCAGCACCCGCGACACGGTCTGGTGGGAAACCCCGGCGAGGCGGGCCACGTCCGTCATCGCGGGACCACGCACGGCACTCACCCTTCCCGCAAGCCCCGACCGCCATGTCCCGGCAGCCCCGGCACGGCACCGGGGCCCACACGTCGGAAAACCAGCGCCAGTGTACGCCCCGGCGCACGGCGTCCCGGCGAGGCACAGCCGCGCCCGGCCTGGACGAAGAGCCCGACACCCCGCACACCGTGGGCCCACGCCGCCCGGGCTGACGCTCGTCCACGCGCCGGGAGACGGGGTCGTCGCAGCAGAGGATTACGAGTACATCAGGTGCAGCGTCATTCCGGCGTCGGCGTGCGCCAGATTGTGGCAGTGGTTGGCCCACATGCCGGGGTTGTCGGCCCGGAACGCCACTTCCCAGACGTCGCCGGGGCGCACGTCGAAGGAGTCCAGCCACAACGGGCTCCCGGTCGCCGGCCTTCCGTTGCGGGACAGCACCAGGACGTGATGGCCGTGCAGATGCCACGGATGCACGACCTGGGACCGGTTCACGATCGTGAACCTGACGACGTCGCCGAGGCGTACGACCTGAGGCGGGATGTCCGGGTCGGCCGCGCCGTTGACGGTGTGGGCGTATCGCGGAAGCAGTCCGTGCAGGTCGAGGCCGCGGTCGAGAACGAGGGTGAACTTCCTGCCGAAGCGGGACCACGGCACCGGAGCACGCGCCCCGTAGCCGAGCGGATCCAGCACCGGCCACGCGGCGGTCGCCGCCGACACCGGTCCGGTCGAATAGACGGCCCGTCCGTCGACGAACAGCGCCACCGGCGTGGCGGGCGCGGTGAACACCAGGTCGTAGCGGCCACCGGCCGGGATCAGCACGGCGGTGTCCACGAGGGACGTCGGACCCCGCAGGTCGGCTCCGTCGATGGCGGCGACCCGGAACGGAGTCCCGGCCAGGGCGTACCGGTGTGTCGCGTTGTCGGTGTTGACCAACCGCAGCCGCGTGGGCGTCCCCGCCCGGACCGACTCGGTTCTCGGCACGGGCAGCGGAAGGCCGGAGAGGGTGTGCACCGGCACCGTGACGTCGACGCCGGTCACCGGCGCCGGGCGCACCACCAGGACGCCGTAGAGCCCCATCCGCACGCCGACGTCGGATACCGCGTGCGTGTGGTACCAGTAGGTCCCGGCCTGATCGGCGCGGAACCGGTAGACGAACTCCTGCCCGGGCAGCACCGCCGCCTGCGTCACGCCGGGCACGCCGTCCTGACTGTTCGGCACGTCGTACCCGTGCCAGTGCAGCGTCACGCCGCGCGCGATGTCCCGGTTCCGCAGTGTCACCTCCAGGACGTCGCCGACGGCGGCGGTCAGCTCCGGCCCGGGAACCTGCCCGTCGAACGCCCACGCCGCGACGTCACGGCCAGCCACGCTCACCGTCGCGGTCCCGGCCGTCAGGGTGAACCGCCTGGTCGGTTCGCCGACGGCCCGCGCATCCCCAGGTCGGTGATCATGTGGTACGCCGGGAGCGGCGTCCGGGGCTGCGGCCAGCCCGGTTCCGGTCAGCAGCGCCGCGACCGCCACCACGAGGGCCACCCGGGAGACCGTCCGGGACGGGGGCGCGCCGAGGAAGCGCCACGAGACCGCGGTCGCCGTGACGACCCCGGCGACCGCGAGCAGCCCGACGCCCGCCGACGCAGGGTAGCCGTGCAGGACGGTCACGAGCAGGGCGCCGCTTTCGGCGTACCCGGCGAAGAGGAGCGGGACCGCGACGGCGCGGATGTCGCCCGGGGCCCGCAGCAGCCGCGGCCCGGCGACGACCACCGCCGCGAGGGACAGCGGCGCGGCGATGAGGACCTTCTCCGCCGCGAACCACCAGCCGGCGCGGGCGAGCGCGGTGATCGTGATGGCGCGGGCGAGCGTGGCGAGCAGCGCGAACGCCGCCAGCCCGAGTGCGAGCGGACGGCGCCGGGCGGCCGACGCGGCACCGCCGCCCAGCCACCCGGCGGCCGCGAGGACCGCGATCACGAGGTCGGCCGCGAGCAGCGAGCCGACGGTCATGCCGGCTCTCCTTCCCGGACGGTCACCTGGGCGACCTCGGCCGGCGCCGGGCGGGCCAGCCTTCGCGCCGCCCGGACCACGCCCACCACGACGTGCACCGCGACGATCCCGTTGACCGCGTGCAGCCCGGCGATAGTCAGGCCGAACGGGGTGCTGACGCCGGCGGCGTCGGTGATCCCGTTCGCGAGCCCGGCGATGAGCGCCTGCAGGACGACGAGGCCGAGCGGCAGAACCGTCAGTCCGACGAGCCGGCCCGGTGCCTTCGCCAGCGCGGCGAACAGGATGGTGAGCAGGGTGAGAACCGGGATGACCGCCATCCCGGTGACGCTGTGCAACGTGTAGGCGCCCTCGCCCGCGGGTTTCGTGAACGCGCCCACGGCGGCGAAGACGAACTGCAGGGCGAACGCGGCGAGCAACAGGAAGCTGGTGATGACGAAGGCCTTGCGCATGGTGATCCCCCTAGAGACGAGCCGAGGTCAGTGCCCGGGCGACGTGGTCGGTGGCCGTGATCGCGCCGTAGGCGACCAGCCGCACGAGGTCGGCGTCGCCCGGATGGGACAGCCGCCAGAGGGCGACGTCGCCCGCGCTGATCGCGCTGGGCGCGAACGCCGCCAGCAGCGCGATCCGCGTCCCGACGCGGTCCGTCCCGGGCACGTCCCGGACCAGATCGACGGCCCACTCCGCGGGCCGGTCCGGGAACTTTCCGTCCTCCCACCGCACGGTCGCCGCGACGGTCTGGCGAGCCACGTCCCCCAGGAGGTCCCCGCCGCGCAGGGCGGCGTTCCTCAGCGACGCGTACGCCACGCCGACCGGGTTCTCCCCGGCCCAGGCCGGTGGCGCCGTCGTGCCGGCGTCGACGAGCGGGAGGCTGCGGCCGGGCTCCTTCGGCTCGCGGGCCGTCCTGGCGTAGAGCCGGCCCCCGACCGACCGCACCACCGGTGAGCGCTGCAGGCCGCCGGGCAGCAGATCCGGGTCGAGCAGCGCCGACACGACCCGATTGATGAAGTGGAAGGCGAGCAGGGTGCCGGTGATCTCAGGGCGGTACCGGCCGGTCCAGTCGGCGGCTGCGGGGCTGCGGCTGGCCTCGGCCCAGCCGGCGAGTTCGGCGTGCCGCGGCTGCGGTGGCGTCCCGCCCCGGGCGATGACCTCGGCCAGCGCGTGCTCGCCCAGCGCGTGCAGCAGCATCACGTGGGCGTCGACGCAGAACCGGCAGCGGTTGGCCCGGGACACCGTCGACGCCACGAGCTCACGGTCGACCCGGGACGCGTCCCCGGCGAGCAGGGCCTCGCGCATCAGCGCCCACGTCGCGGCCAGCACCTCCGGCACGGCCGAGAGCGCCTGGAAGGTGGGCACCGGCCCGAGGAACTCGTCCCGCAGCTGGCGGTAGACCTCCGCGGTGAGACCCGTCGCAGCCGACGCTTTCGCGGGGGTGAAGAAGCGGTATGTCATGGGCTCGATGCTTGCCTCGGCGGGCCGGGAAAGCGTCGTGCCGCCGCAGGCACTTGCCCGGCCACCGATACCGCGTCCGCAGTACGCCCCATCTACCGCGGACGCGGGACGCTCCCTGAGGACAGCCGTTCTACAGTTCGACCATGCGTCGAGATCTGCCGTACGCCCTCAGCGGCCTCGCCCTCGGTGCCCTCCTGCTCGGCAACGCCGCGCTCGCGCCGGACGCCGCAACGGTGCGGCTGGTCGACGTCGCCCTGGTCCTGGCCATGGCGGCGGCCCTGGCGGTCTGCCGGCGGCACCCCGTGGTGGCGTTGAGCGTGGTGACCGCCGCCATGCTGGCCCTCCACGTCCGGGTCCATTCCGGGGTGTCCGCCGCGTTCCCCGTCCTCGGCGCGGTCTACGTCGCCGCCTGGCGCGGGCACCGGTCGGCCGCCGCCCTGGCCAGCCTCGTCTTCCTCGGCGGCTTCCTCGCCCGCGACGTCTCCGTCGCGCCCGCCGGTCGACCCGGCCAGCTGATCGCCGAGCGGACCGCCCTGCTGCTGGGCTGGTTCGTCGCCGCCAACGTCGCCGGGCTCGTCGCGCGGCAGCGCCGTGCGTACCTGGAACAGGTCGAGCAGCGGGCCATCGAGGCGGAACGCACCCGCGAGGAGATGGCGTTGCGCCGCGCCGGGGAGGAGCGTCTGCGCATCGCCCGCGATCTGCACGACTCGCTGACCCACACCATCTCCGTGATCAAGGTGCAGACCGGGATCGCCGTGCACCTGGCCCGCAAGCACGGCGAGGAACCGTCGGCCACGCTGCTGGCGATCCAGGAGGCCAGCAGCGCCGCGATGCGGGAACTGCGGGCGACACTGGACGTCCTGCGCGCACCCTCCGACGAAGACCGCGTCGGGCTGGCCCGGGTGGGCGAGCTCGCCCAGCGGACCCGGGCGGCCGGCGTACCGGTGCAGCTGACCGTCACCGGTCAGCCCCGGGACCTGCCCGCCGAGGTCGACCACGCCGGGTATCGCGTCGTCCAGGAGGCCCTGACCAACGTGGCCCGCCACGCCGGCTCCGCCAGCGCCGAGATCCACGTCGACTACGCCCCGGCACAGCTGACCGTCTCGGTGACCGACGACGGCCAGGCGTCGCCGGTCCGGCCGGTGACACCGGGTGTGGGCCTGCGCGGCATGCGGGAACGGGTCACCGGACTGGACGGCACACTGCGGGCCGCCGCCCGCGACGGCGGCGGGTTCGCAGTACGCGCCACCTTCCCGCTGGAGGAGCTTGCATGATCCGGGTTCTGCTCGCCGACGACCAGGCCCTGATGCGGGCCGGATTCCGGGCGTTGCTCGACGCCGAGGAGGGCCTGGAGGTCGTCGGCGAGGCCGCCGACGGCGCCGCCGCCGTCCAGCTGTCGCGACGCCTGCGGCCGGACGTGGTGTTGATGGACGTGCAGATGCCGGGACTCGACGGCATCGAAGCCACCCGGCGCCTCGCCGCCGATCCCGAGCTCACCGCGGTCCGCGTCCTCATCCTCACCAACTACGGGCTCGACTCCTACGTCTTCGCCGCACTCCGCGCGGGTGCCAGCGGGTTCCTCCTCAAGGACGCCGACCCCGCCGACCTGCTGCAGGCCGTCGGCGTCGTGGCTCGCGGCGACGCGCTGCTCGCCCCGGCGGTCACGCGCACGCTCATCAGCGAGTTCGCCGCCGGGCCGCGGCCGGCCGACCCGGCGGCCGGCCGCGACGTGCTGACCGCCCGCGAGCGGGAGATCGTGGAGCTCGTCGCCCGGGGGCTGAGCAACGACGAGATCGCCGAGGGCATGGTGATCAGTCCGTTGACCGTCAAGACACACGTAAACCGGGCGATGACGAAGCTGCACTGCCGCGACCGTGCCCAGCTGGTCGTGTGGGCGTACGAGTCGGGGCTGGTCACGCCGCGTCGCCGGGTCACCTAGGTCGGGGTCGGGACCTGCGAGCAGGTGCGATGTCGCTGTCGCCGTGCCGTGGCCTCGTCGCCCAGGACGGGAGCCAGACCGTCTCGGGGAGCCTGGGCAGGCTGCCGAGGTGGGTGATGACTCCACGGAGTCCCGGATGCGGATTCGTGCTGGGGAGGATGAGCGAGAGCGGGTATGCGAGGGTCGGATTGTCGATGGGGATGCGGCGCAGGTCGTAGGTGGTCGGCCAGATGTACCGGTCGCGTGCCCCCACGAGCGTGGCCACGTCCGCGGCGTCCGCGAGGGTGTCCAGGAGCACCTCGTCTCCGAAGTGCGGGCCTGCCGCGTCGATGCGTAGGTCGAAGTCGGTGGCGAGCTGGTCGTAGAACTCTGCCCATTCGCTTCGGGGCGCGATACCCGGCACCCAGATCCGGTGCTTGCGCAGCTGTGGTGGTGTCAGTCGTCGCGCAGCGGCGAGCGGATGTCTCGGGCCGACGAGCAGTTCCAGCGGAGAGTCGAACGCGTGGATCATCTGCACGTCGGGCGGCAGTGCGGCGCGGTCGGTGACGGTACGGAACGAGGCGTCGATGTCACCCGCTTCGACGGCGGCGACCGCCGCGCGCGGGTCGTTGACCCTGAGGGTCACCACGTCGAGTTTGGTGTCGGGATGCGACCGCCAGTAGTCGTGCAGAACAACGGCCTGCGCGCTTCGCAGGCCGAGGACGTCGATCCGAAGGGCCCGGGAGCCCGGCCGGACCGCCGTGATGGCGCGCTCGACCCCGACGACGATGCTCCGAGCGTGGGGGAGAAACGCCTGACCGTCGAGCGTCAGCTCCACCCCTCGGGCGGTACGGGTGAACAGGCGGACTTCCAGCTCGCGCTCCAGGGCGGCGATCCGTTTGGAGACTGCCTGCTGCGTCACGCCCAGCTCATCGGCCGCATGGTGGAACTGGCCGAGTTCGGCCGCCCGGACGAACGATCGCACTGCCTCGGTGTCCACCGGTTCACCTTAGGTGGGCACGGGCGGCGCGGGCGGACGGGACAACCCCTCTCGCGGATCTTGCCAGCTCAGGTGTGGCATTGTCATGGGAATGGAGCCGGACGCGGAGGCGGGCGCCGAGGCCGACCGGCCGCTGCCCCAGCCCGTCCGCGTCGGTCTGCGGGTGCTGCGGGACTACCGGCCCACGGTCGGCCGGCTCCGGAGCCTGCTGCGCAGCATGGTCACCTCGTTCGTGGTGCTCAGCGTGACGCTGTGGCTGCTGCCGGGGGTCACCGCCAGCGGGTTGGTCGCGACGCTGTGGCTGGTCGGGCTGATCGCCGCGATCGGCGCGGTGCTGCGCCCGCTGCTGTTCGCCCTGGCCACCCTGCTCGGCGGGCTCGGCGCACTCGTCATCGGCGTGTCCGTGCAGGCCATCGTCATGTACGTGGCGTTGCGGCTGGACCCGGAAGCGGACGTCGCCGGGTTCGCCGACGCCTTCGCCGCCGCGTGGCTTGCCGTGGCACTCGCGGCGATCGTGAACTGGCTCGCCGACGCCGGCACCGACGACGCGTTCGTCAGCGAGATGCTGTGGGTGATGACCCGGGTGCGGCGCCGGCGGGAGCGGCGCCGGCGCCCGGGACGGCGCTACCGGCTGCCGCACGGCCGCACCCCACCGGTGGCACCGGAGCGGCCCGCGCCCGACGGCCTGCTGGTCGTCCAGCTCGACGGCGTGGCCGCGCCGCTGGTGCAGTGGGCCATCCGCGCCGGCAACCTGCCCACCATCGGCCGGTGGCTGCGCACGGGCAGCCACCGGATGACCCGCTGGCACACCGGCGTTCCGGCCACCACGCCCGCGGCCCAGGCGGGCCTGCTCTACGGCGACGTCCGGCGGGTGCCGGCCTACCGCTGGTACGAGAAGGCGGCCGCCACCGACGACGGCGCCTCCGCCGGCCGGCTGCTGGTGACCAGTCGGCCCCGCGACGCCGCCGAGGTGGAGCAGCGCCTCTCCACCGGGCGGGGGCTGCTGCGCGACGGCGGTGTCAGCATCAGCACCGTCTTCTCCGGCGACGCCCCCACCAGCCTGCTCACGGTGAGCCGCGCCGGGCTGCCCGGACGGTCCATCCGGGGCTACGCGGTCTTCATGGCCAGCCCGTACGGCTTCGCGCGGGCCGTCGTACGCGGTGCCGGGCAGGTGGTCCGCGAGCTGTACGAGGCACGGCGGCAGCGGCTGCGCGACATCCGGCCCCGGGGCCGGCGCAACGGCTCCTACCTGGCGCTGCGCCCGATGGCGAGCCTGCTCAGCGATCTGAACGTGTCGCTCATCGCCGAGCAGATGGCCGCCGGGGCGCCGGTCATCTTCTGCGACTTCCTGGACTACGACGAGGTCGCCCACCACGCCGGGCCGGCCCGGCCGCAGGCGATGGCGGTCCTCGAGGCGCTCGATCAGACGCTGGGCATCCTGCAGCGGCTGGCGGCCGAGGCGGCCCGGCAGTACCACATCGTGGTGTTGAGCGACCACGGACAGAGCCAGGGCGCCACGTTCCGCCAGCGGTACGGCGAGTCCCTCGCCGACGTGGTCGCCCGGCTCGCCGCACCCCCGGTGCGGCAGGTCGCACCCGACGGCCGGACGACGGTCACCGGCCCGGTCCCGGAGGTGGCGGCCGCCGAGGCCGCCGGCCCGGTCGAGGAGTGGGGACGGCTGAACACGCTGCTCACCGAGGCGGCCGGCTCGGGCGGGGCGACCGGCACGGCGACCCGGCTGGCGTTGCGCTCCCACGCCGACGGCGGCGAGGTCAGCCTGGGGCCCGCCGACCGTGAGGAGGCGGCGACCCACACCGATCCCGCCACGGTGGTGGTGGCCTCGGGCAACCTGGCGATGATCTACCTGGCCCGTCATCCGGGACGACTGACCCGCGAGCGCGTCGACGCCGTGGCGCCGGGGCTGATCGACGGCCTGGCCGCGCATCCCGGTGTCGGGCTGGTCGTGGTCGACTCCCCGGCCGGACCCCTGGCGGTCGGGGCGCGGGGCTGCCACCGCCTGCGTGACGGGCGGGTCGACGGCGACGACCCGCTGGTCCCGTACGGCCCGCGGGCCCGCCACGACCTGCTGCGCCACCAGGCGATGGAGCACGTGGGCGACCTCGTGGTGATCAGCACGGTGGACCCTGGCCTGGAGGAGGTGGCGGCCTTCGAGGAACTGGTCGGCTGCCACGGCGGGCTCGGCGGCTGGCAGACCCAGGCCCTGCTCCTCCACCCCGCGGACTGGCCGCAGGACGGGGGGCTGGTCGGGCCGGACGACGTCCACCGCCAGCTGCTCGGCTGGCTGCGCCGGCTGGGCCTGCGCCGGCCCGACCAGCAGGTTGACGTGGCCGGCGACGGGCCGGAGCGCGCGGAACGCCCCGGGACCGCCGGGGTAGCGGGACCAACGGCTACGGCGTCGCCACCGGATCCTCCGGCAACCCCCGGCGGCGGGCCAGCCAGCCCAGCCCCTGGGTGACCAGCACGACGAGGAGGATCGCGGCGACGACGCTCTCCCACGGCTCGGGAAAGACCGCGCGGCCGAGGACTCCGATCCCGGCGTAGAGCACCGACCACAGCAGGCTGGCCGGCGCATTGGCGACGGCGAAGCGGCGCCAGGCCAGCCCGGCCACGGCGGCCGCCAGCAGCACCGGGATCCGGCCGCCGGGGATGAGCCGGGACACCAGGAGCGTCGAGACCCGCCCCTCCCGGACCCGGGCCGGCATCCGGTCGACCCGCCGGCCGACGCGCAGACCGGGCACCCGCCGGGTCACCCGTTCGCCACCCCAGCCGAGCAGCCCGAACGTCGCGAGGTCGCCGACGTACGCGCCGAGGGCCCCGGCGAGCACCACCAGGACCACGGTCACCGGGTGCTGGTGGGCCGCGAGCGCGGCGGCGCCGCTGACCGCCGCGCCGGTCGGGACCACCGGGACCACGGAACCGAAGAGCACCACCAGGAGCAGCGAGCCCAGCGCGCCCAGCGTCGCCGTCACGGTCGGCACACCGCGAACGACTCCCCCGGCCGAAGCACCCGCACGCGGGTGGCCGGGGAGGTTCTCGCCGCGTGCCGGGCGAAGTCGTCACCGGGCCCGTGGAAGCGGTCCGGCCGGACCCGGTCGAGGCCGACCGGCCAGAAGGTGCCGTAGTGGATCGGCACGGCCCACGCCGCCGCCGCCCGCCGTACCGCCTCGGCGGCCCCGGCCGGGTCGAGGTGGCCGGGGCCGAGCGTCGGTCCCCAGCCGCCGACCGGGACCAGCGCGAGATCCAGCGGCCCCAGGCCCGCCATCTCGTCGAAGAGGCCGGTGTCCCCGGCGAACCAGGTGCGCGCGCGACCTTCGACCAGGTAGCCGAGGGCGGGTGCCCGGTGCCGGGACCAGGGACCCCGTCCGGGGTGGTGGACGGCGGGCACGGCGGTGACAGCGAGCCCGCCGATGGTGATTCGCTCGCCGGTGGCGAGCTCCGCGCACCGGCCGGCGGCCGCCGCGCCGAGCGCCTGGCGGACCAGCCGCCCGGCGCCCGTCGGCACCACCAGCGCGGTGTCCGCTGGCAGTCGGCGCAGCGACGCGAAGTCCAGGTGGTCGGCGTGCAGGTGCGACACGAGTACGGCGTCGGGGGCGGACGGCAGTCGCGGAGTGGGCCCGCGGCGGCGGCGCAGGTGGGCCAGCCGGTTCCGCAGCAGCGGGTCGGTCAGCAGCCGGGTCCCCGCGTCCTCGATCCACACGGTGCTGTGCCCGTACCAGGTCAGCTCGACCACATCGACACCCGCACCGCCTCGGTCACGCCTGCCACCGTATCCGGCCGCTCCCCCACCCGCCGCGGAACCGGACCGGGGGTTCGCCCCGTGCCGGCCGCCCGTCGCCGTTCAGCCGCCACTCCACGTCGGCCGGCTGCTGGGTAAGCTGAGCCTGCGGGACCGGGCGCAGGCGATCGTCGTCGCCTGGAGTCCGGGCTGGTCGACCGGCGCGGCAATCGGAGTGAACGGTGAACGACGACGCGCTCGCTGCCTCGCTCGCGGCGCACCTGGACGCGCTGACCTTCGCGGACCGGTCGACCGACGAGGTCACCGCGCTGCTTGTCGACGCGGTCGCCGCGTGGGGTGAGGCCCAGGGCTTTCGGGTGTACCGGCGCGCCGCGAGTGTCGTCCCGCTGCCCGCCCCGTACCAGAACCGGCACTCGGTCGTGGACGTCGCCTTCGCTCGTCCCGCCGCTCGTCCCGTCGTGATCGAGGT
Source organism: Micromonospora sp. NPDC005299 (assembly GCF_042872345.1). Lineage (NCBI taxonomy): Bacteria > Bacillati > Actinomycetota > Actinomycetes > Micromonosporales > Micromonosporaceae > Micromonospora > Micromonospora sp. NPDC005299. The sequence continues at coordinate 290,600 of NZ_JBIAKG010000005.1, read as the reverse complement.
GGACCGTACCGATCGCTTGCGTACGGTGCACAAGCTGCTCGCCGAGGCCGACGCCGGCCGGGTCGCGCTCTGGGTGCGCTGGGGGCCGGGACCGTTCGCCGTACCTCCCGCGCCGGTCCGCCTCGTCACCTGCGAGGTCGCCGTGCGCCACCACCGGCACTCGCGACTGCCGGCCCGTCCCGCGCCGCAGCACTCCGCGCCGGCCGGCGCCGCGGCCGAGCCGGTCGAGCTTCCGCTCATCGCAGACTGAGCTTCGCGCCCTCATGGCTGGCGACGAACCCGGGCCGCCCCCGCAGCAAGCTCGCAGCCTTGGAGACTGGTGGTTCTGGCCAGACCACGAAACCTCAGTCCCCGATGGAACGGGCAGCCTCGACGATCGAGACCGGAGCCCCATGTTCGACGGTACGGGAGACGGTGCAGAGCCGGTCGTGCGACTGCTGCATTGATCGGGGCAGCGCCTCGCGCGCCTTGTCGCCGTCGGCGCCCGCCGGGAACGTCACCGTGAACTCGACCTTGAGGTTCTGCATCCGGTTTCCTCCGGCCTCGTCCCGGATCTTGTCGCCGGTGACCGCGACGGTGAACTGGGCCGGCTCGGCACGGCGGCTGGTGATGTGGTCCACGTCTACCGCGGTGCAGCCGCCGATGGCCGCCAGCAGCAGTTCCACCGGCGTGAAGCTGCCGTCCTCGCCCGCGCCCATCGACATCGATCCGCCGCGGACATTCCGCACGACGTACTTCCCCACGCTGATGCGCTCGATCTCCACCGAGCGGAAGGTGTCCTCACTCATGACAGAAAGCTACCCAGGCCTTCCGGTCCCCGAGCCACCGGCCTGGCCGACGATCGACTTCTTCCCGACACGAGCCGGTCTGGCGATGAGACATGGTCCTAGCCCGCGTCGCGCGCGCCGCCCGAGGGCGGCAATCTCCTCGATGACAGGGCGGCCTGGAACAGCGCAGCTGTCGACCTGAGGTGGGCGGCCAGCTCCGGCGGGCCGCTGACGTGGAACGGCAGCCCGATCGACGCCAGCCGGAGCGCATGCCATTCGGGGGTGTCCGGTGGCGCGAGCCACCGGCAGGTGCCGTCCGGCTGGTCGGTCAGGGTGCCCGGCGGCGGCCCGCCGAGGCGGTCCACCACGTGCGCGGCCGGTGCGTGGATCACCACGTCGGCCGGGTACGTCGGGGCCATCTGCGTGGTCCGGCTGGCGATGAAGGCGGCGACGTCCCCGCCGGGCACGTCCCTCGTGGCCGCGCGGGCACCGGTCGCGACGAGCTTCGTGACCCGGTCCAGTCGGAAGGTCCGCCAGTCGTCGCGGTCGAGGTCGAACGCGAGCAGGTACCAGCGCCGCCCGGCCGTCACCAGGGCGCGCGGTTCGACGTGCCGGCCCTCGTCGCGGTACTGGAACCGCAGCCGTTCGTGGTTGGCGATCGTCGCGGCGGCGACGACCAGGGTGTCGGGGTCCACCGGCTCGGCGGCCAGCGAGAACGGGTGGGCCACAGTGGAGGAGGCCAGGGTGTCGACCCTGCGGCGCAGCCGGGCCGGCAGCACCTGGAGCAGCTTGCGCAGTGCCCGCAGCGCCGCCTCGTCCACCCCGGCCACCGGCTGGGCCGCCGCCGTGCGCAGCCCGATGGCCACGGCGACCGCCTCGTCGTCCTCCAGCAGCAGCGGCGGCATCGCCGCGCCGGCGGTCAACCGGTATCCGCCCAGCCCGCCCTGCTCGGCGTGCACCGGATAGCCCAGCTCCCGCAGCCGGTCGATGTCGCGCCGCACGGTTCGGCCGGACACCGCGAGCCGCCGCGCCAGCTCGCTTCCCGACCACAGCCGGGGTGTCTGCAACAGCGACAGCAGGGACAGCAGTCGGGCACGCGCGTCGGACATGACGGCCATTGTGCCGCTCGACTAGGACGGGAACTGACCTATACGAGATCTACCGTGGGCGCAGTTCGCCACGACACGAGGGAGATTCGCCATGAGCAGCACCGCGCCCGCCGGATACACCACCGCCGCGCCGTGGATCGTCACCCCGCACACCGGGCAGTTGCTGGACTTCGTCACCGCGGTGTTCGACGGGGTCGAGCTCGCCCGGGTACGGCTGGAGGACGGGACCATCGGCCACGCCGAGATTCGCGTCGGTGACACCATCCTGCTCGCTTTCGACCAGCAGCCGGACTGGCCCGCCATGCCGTCGCTGCTGCGGGTCTTCGTCGCCGACGCCGACGCGGCGACCGAGCGCGCCGTCGCAGCCGGAGCCCGCGTGGTCACCGCACCGGCCACCCACGCCTTCGGTCAGCGGGGCGGCCGGGTGCGCGACCCGTTCGGCAACATCTGGTGGATCAGCGCGGTGGTCGAGGACGTCGCACCCGAGGAGGGCATGCGGCGGCTCGCCGAACCGCGGTACGCCGAGGCGATGCGCAACGCGCAGGAGACCCTGGACCGGGAGCTGAGCGGCTGCACCGACAGCATCGTCAGCCGCCCGCTGATCGGCTGATCCCCGTACCCGCTCACGACGCTACGTCGCGAAAGCTGTCGACCGGTGGACGGCCGCCGGGCTCTGCTATCGGGCCCGGCGGCGGGGCAGGTGCATGACGACGGCACACCGGTGCAGTGGACGACCGGCCATCCGCCGCTGCCGGTACACCCGAGACTGCGGCTGGCGTCCTGTTCGTACCATCGCCTTGTCGCCGTTGGAGGTCGTCATGTCGGTTGAGAATCGGGCAGAGAAGCCGAAGCTTCCACCGCGTTGGTTCATCCGGCTGGCCTGGTCGGTGCACCGGGGCCTGTACCGGGTCTTCGGCGGCCGGGTCGGACTCTGGCGGCCCCGCGCCGACCGCTGGGGCACCCTGCGGCTGTCCACGACCGGGCGCCGCACCGGCCAGCAGCGCAGCGTCATCGTCGCGTACCTGGAGGACGGGCCCAATCTGTTCACGCTGGCGATGAATGGCTGGGGTGAGGGTGAGCCAGCGTGGTGGCTCAACCTGCAGGCGCATCCGGAAGCGGCAGTCAACCTGGTCGACGGGCGGCGGCTGGTACGTGGGCGCGCCGCAACAGGCGACGAGCGGTCGCGGCTGTGGGCCCGCTGGCGCGAGATCGAGGCGAACCTCGACGCTCACGCGGCGCTGCGGTCGTCCGAGACCGCTGTGGTGGTCCTGGAGCCGCGGCCCGGCGCCGAGCACGCTGCCGGGTAGGGGTCGGCTGAGCTCGACAACCTTCAGTCGAACTGGACGATCAGCTCGGCCACCTGGCCGCCGCTGTAGTGAAGCGTCAGTGTGCCGGTGCCGCCGCGCGACCACGCGAAGGTGACGACGTCGCGGTCGCCGTCGGAACGGAGGCCGCTGACCCGGATGGTGTCGTCGGGCGGATGTTCGGCGTAGGCGATCGCGATGGCGTCGCGTCCTCGCTGGGACCCGACGGCTCGCCCGACGAAGGTCATGACCGCGTCGGGATGCAGGGCGTCGAGGAACGGCGCCCAGTCACCGCTGGTGACCGCGGTGTTGAAGCGCGCGACGTGGGCTCTGGCCGATGCCTCCGTCATGGCAGTCACCGTACGGCAGGTGGGCGCTGGACGGCTCGCTCACCGGACGCTCCCGGGGAATTGCCGCTGATCGGCGGAGGCCGGTCCGGGGCGGCGCCTTCACGCGGCCGCCGCCCCGGACTCGGCCGAGAGTCAGGCGATCCGGTAGGCCCGCTGGATCGTCTGGGTCACCGTGTTGCCGGCGCTGTCGGTGGCCGTCAGTCGCAGCGAGACGAAGCCCGGCCGCCGCGGATGCCTGATGAGGGCGACGCCCCGGCGCACCGGCATCGCGACCCACGTCGTGCCGTCGTCGAACGAGGCCGAGACGCCGAGCATCCGGCCGGGCGCAGCCGTGGAGTCCGCCAGCCGGTCCAGCGCCACGGGCAGGGCCATCGTCGTGCCGGCCCGTGCCGTGTTGGTGTCGTCGAGCGCGGGCATCGGCCGGGCCGTCGTCAGGGGCAGCCGCTCCGGCTTCGTCGTGTGAGCCGAGGAGAAGGTCCAGGCCACGGAGACCGACGTCGACAGGATGTCCGGCGCACCGCGGGTGGCGGTTGCCTCCAGGCGGTAGCTGGCTCTGCCCGGGGGCACCGCAAAGTCCGCGTACGGGCTGTCCGCGGTGGCGATCTCCTTACCGTTGCGGGACAGCCGGAGGTGGATCGGCAGGTCGTCGCGGCTTGCGGGACGGCCGGTCGCGTCGCCGAACAGGGGCGGCGAGGCGACCGAGATGGTGTCGCCGTCGCGGCCCGCGTACGCCAGCGGCGCCAGGGCCGGGGCCCGGCCCACCGTGGGCCCGAAGGGCGCGGCGTTCCAGGTCTGGGCGTACGTCCGGCCCGGCTTGAAGGTGGACTCCTGCGTGGTGAGGTTGTCGCCCTCGACGAACGTGGACGTCCAGACGATGCCGCCGTCGGTGTTGTAGTACTCGGTGGCCCGGAACGGCAGGTCGAACGAGGTGCTCGAACCGATCGGTCCCGCGCCGCCGGGAGACGCCGCACGGTGGAAGCGGACGGCGGTCGCGGTGGTGGACTGGCTCCGATAGGTCGCCTTGACGGTGGCGAGGTTCTTCGGTGACAGCTTCCTGGCGAGGCCGGTGAACATGTCGCCCTGGCGGACGTACGCGAGGTCGTAGGTGTAGGGGCTGTTCCGGAAGCTCCGGTCGGGGCCGGGGCGGGCGAGCCCGACGCCCAGCGTCGCGGTGAACTCGGGGGCCGCCACGACGGGGCCGATCCGGCCGAAGAAGACCTCCTCGAACGACACCCCGCTGAGCTGCACCCCCGGGTAGCGGAAGCCGTCGTTCCAGTTCGCGCTCACGTTGATCGAGAGCGGTGCGGCGTCCCGCTGCGGCACGGTGAGTGAGACCGGCCGAGCCGTGCGGGCGTCGAGCGCCTCGGTGACCGGGCCGCGCACGTCGAGGACCGGCTGCGCCAGCAGGGTCGACGCGTCGCCCTCGTGGATGGTGCTGTACAGCGCGTACCGGCCCTTCGGCAGCCGCAGAACGCCGCCGCCCGGTTGCCCGTCAAGGGTGCTGAACTCGCCCGTGGCCAGGTTCGCCGCCACGGTCGTGTACTCCGTGGCCGGTCGGCCGTCGCGCCCGGTGTGGTCGAGCCGGACGTCGTAGCTCTCGATTTCCCGGTTGAGCGCGAACGGCGTCCGTACCCGCAGGTCCCCGGCGCCGCTCGCGCTCAGCGCGCCCTGGTAGAGCCCGTCGGGCGCGTCCACCCGGGTGTCTACGGTGATCGTCGCCTGGGCGCGGCCGCCGGCCGGCACCACCAGGGTGGCCGGGCTGACGGTGACCATGCCGGCCGGCGCCGGGGCGACGGTCAGCGACAGGGTGACCGGCGCGGTGCCCGTGTTGCGGTAGCCGATGACCTGGGAGATCGGGGTGTCGTCGGCGTGGGGCCAGCGCTGGACCGGGAAGTCGACCGCGGCGACCTCGGCGGCGATCGGCTGGGCGACCGCGCGGCCGATGTCCAGCCGGCCCGCGCCCTGCTCGTAGAGGCTGTCCTCGCCGGCCGGCTTGGCCGAGTCCATCAGGGCGGCCTTGAGTTGCGGGCCGGACCAGTCGGGGTGCTGTCCGGCGAGGATCGCGGCCGAACCCGCCACGTGCGGAGTCGCCATCGACGTGCCCGACATGGCGACGTAGCCGCCGCCGGGGGCAGCGGCCACGATGTCGACGCCCGGCGCGCTGATCTCGGGCTTGATGTGGTTGTCGCCGACGCGGGGTCCTCGCGCCGAGAAGTAGGCGCGCTGGTCGTCCCCGTCGACGGCGGCCACGGCGAGGGCGTCGTCCGCGGAGGCCGGCGTCATGACGGACTTCGGCTTGCCCTCGTTGCCGGCGGCGACCACGAAGAGGGTGCCGTACCGGTGACTCAGGTCCTGGACCGCGATCTCAAGCGGGTCGAGGCCCGGCTTGTCGGTGTCACCCAGGCTCAGGTTGACCACCCGGGCCTGCGAGGCGGCCCACTGCATGCCGGCGATCACATCCGAGTCCTGGCACTCAGTGGTGGCGCAGACCTTGCCGACGGCCAGCTTCGCGCCCGGCGCCACGCCGCGGTACCTGCCGTCCGAGGCGGCACCGCTGCCCACGATGGTCGACGCCACGTGGGTGCCGTGGCCGACGGTGTCGTTGGGGTCGTTGCCGCCGGTGAAGTCCCGGATCGCGGCGAGGTGCCCGGCGAAGTCGGGGTGGCTCGCGTCGATCCCGGTGTCCAGCACGCCGACGGTCACACCGGTGCCGTCGAAGCCGGCCTGCCAGGCCGTCGGGGCGCCGATCTGCGGCACGCTGCGGTCCAGGGAGACCCGGCGCTTGCCGTCCAGCCAGACACGGGTGACCCCGGCGGCGAGTGTGCGGCCCGACGTCGTGCCGCGGGTGAGTGACGACCACAGCGCGGCGCGGCCGTTCCGGTCCGCCCGCACGGCCAGCGCGTGGGCGGCAGGCAGGTCCGCATGCACTGCGGCACCCCGGGCGGCGGCGGACCGCGCCTGGGCCGCGGCGTTCTCCGGGTACGCGACCAGCAGCGGTAGTTCGGCGGTCCGGTCGTCGTAGCCGAACTCGCCGAGCGTGGTGAGGTCGAACAGCCGTCGGTCGAGTCGACCGTCGTGCAGCAGGGGCACCGCGTCCACCGGGATGACGTACTGGTGGCCGCCTTCCCGGGTGCTGACGAACCGCATACCGGACCGCCCCGGCGCCCGTTGGATCTCCGGGTGGCCGTCCGCGCCCAGCGACACCCGGTCCCCCGTGATCAGGGTGAAGGTGCCGGGCGTGCCGGAGACCGTGGGCGCGGGCCTCTCCTGCGCGCCCGCGGACTGGGCCGTCAGGCCCGCCGCAGCCAGCGCGGTCGCGAGCACTCCGGCTGTCAGGGCGCGTCGTTGCCGTCGTCGCACATCGTCCTCTCCGCCACGGGCCTCTCCCGGGACGGCACGATGACGCCTGGCCGGGTCGGCGGGTTGATCATCCCGCCTGTGACGGTGGTCACAATCTCGGCCCGTGCGGTGCAACCCGGTGGTCCTGCCCTGTTGCATGCCGCCGTGACCACCGTACGAGGCTCGGGGGCAGGTCAGATGCGCGACGCCGAGGAGTTCGACGCCCTCTACGCGGCCTGCGCGGGACGGATCGTCGGTCACGTCTACGCGCTGACCGGCAATCGCGGCGAGGCGGAGGACGCCGTCGCCGAGGCTTTCATGCGGGCCTGGCAGCGCTGGCGGACCGTGCGGGAGGCGGACAGCCCGGAGGCCTGGGTCCGCCGGGTCGCCTCCCGAATCGCGGTGAGCAGCTGGCGCAAGACGTTCAACCGCATCCGCGCGCACCGCCGGTCCGCCGTCGACCAGACCGTGCCCGGGCTCAACGAGGACCACGTCGCCCTGCTCCAGGCGCTGCAGCGGTTGAGCCCCAACCAGCGCCGCGCCATCGTGCTCTACCACCTGAACGACCTCAGCGTCGCCGAGGTCGCCGCCGAGATGCAGGCACCCACCGGAACCGTCAAGACATACCTCGCCCGAGGTCGAAGAGCGATGGCGGACCTACTGACCGACACTCACCACGAGGAGACCCACCATGGCTGATCCTCACGACGACCTCCGGGCAATCGCCGACGGAGTCCGGCGGGTCACGACGCTGCCCCCGGCCGAGACGTTGCGCCGTCGCAGCGACCGGCGGCGGCGCCGTACCGCCGTCACCGGCGCGGCGCTGACCGTGCTGGTGGTGGCCGCCGGCACCACCCTGCTGCAGGCGCGGGACCACGTCGAGACACCGGACGAGGGCATTGGCCCGGTAGGCCCGGTACCGGCCTCGGTCGTCCCGTCCAGGGCCACCACGCCGGAACAGGAGATCCTCGGCGGCCGGCGGCAGACCCTGATCGTGGTGCCCGGCATGGGCGGGGCCGCGCTCGCCATCGACCGTGACGACGACCGGGTGCGGGCCACCACCGAGCAGGGCATCGACGACCGGGCCCTGTGGGTCCTGCATCCCGAGGGAGACACATTCCGGATCATGCTGGCCACGCCGCGCGGCGCCGGCCAGGTCTGCATGACCGTCGTACACGACGCCGCGCCGGGCAGCGTCCGCGGCCGGGCGTGCGACCCCACCGCGCAGACGCAGCTCTTCAAGATCGAAAAGGTCCCCGACGGGACCTACTCGCTCTTCCAGGGCCGGCGCTACGTCCAGACCGTCGATGGCACCAACGCTCTGGTCCCGGACCTGCCCGAGAGCCTGACCACCACCTACGAGTTCGAGGACCGCGGTCCCGCCGCCCCAGAGCAAGCGGGCGGGGGAAGCACGCCCACCCGCTGAGCAGGTGCCACCGTGGTCAGCCCGCCTCACCCCTGACCCGGGCCTGGGCCGACATGGCCGGCGCCGCCGGCGGGGTTGACGAGTCCCGACTCGTACGCGAGGACGACCAGTTGAACGCGGTCGCGGGCGTCCAGCTTTGACAGCAGGTTGCTGACGTGCGTCTTTGCCGTTGCTCGGCTGATGTGCAGGATGTGCGCCAACTCGGCGTTCGACCGGCCGGCCGCGACCTGCGCGAGCCCCTCGCGTTCACGGTGCGTGAGACCTGCCAGCGCGGTGGGTGCCGGCCGCCGGGGCGGGACAGCACTTCTGACAAATTCGGTTATCAATCGGCGGGTGAGGGTGGGCGTCAGCAGCGCCTCCCCGGTGGCCACCACCTTTATCGCCTCAAGGAGATGCTCGGGCGGGGTGTCCTTGAGGACGAATCCGCTGGCTCCCGCGCGCAGGGCCTCGAATACGTACTCGTCGCGGTCGAAGGTGGTCACCACCAGCACCCGCGTGGTGGGGACCGAATCGGTTTGCGTGATGCGCCGGGTGGCTTCCAGACCATCCATGGTGGGCATGCGGATGTCGATGAGCACCACGTCGGGGCGAAGGGCGTGCACCATCTGGAGGGCCTGCGCACCGTTGGCGGCTTCGCCCACGACGGTCAGGTCAGGGTCGGAATCGACCAGGACCCGGAAACCGGCCCGGATGAGAGCCTCGTCGTCGACCACCAGGACGCTGACGCTCATCGGTCCACTCCAAGGTCGGACTCCACGGACACCGGGAACCGCACGGACACCCGGAAACCGCCTTCGTGGCGGGGCCCGACGTCGGCCGTGCCGCCGAAGAGCGCAGCCCGCTCCCGGATGCCGACGAGGCCCCATCCCGGGTCTCCGGCCTGTCTACCCCGACCGTCGTGGGGTCCGTCGTCGGAAACCTCGACCACCAGCGTCTCATCGGCGTACGTGACGACGACCCGCGCGCGGGTGCGGCCCACGTGTTTGACGACGTTGGTCAGCGCTTCCTGGACGATCCGGTAGACGGACAGTTCCAATGCGGATGGCAGGCCGGCGGGCAGCTCGCCCTGCTCCAGCGTCACCTCGATGCCCGAGGACGTCACCTCGGCCACCAGCGGAGGGAGGTCGGCCAGCGTGGGCGCCGGGGCGGTGTGGCCCTCACCGCGGACCGCGCCGAGCAGGCGGCGTAACTCGCCGAGCGCTGTGCGGCTCACCGTCTCGATCTCGGCCAGGGCGGTACGGGCCTCATCCGGCCGGCTGTCGAACAGCAGGCGCCCGACGCCCGAGCGTACGGCGATGACGCTGAGATTGTGCGAGATCACGTCGTGGACCTCGCGGGAGACCCGGACACGTTCCTCGGCGATGGCGAGGCGGGTCCGCTCGGCCATCTCGCGGCGTTGCCGGGCGGCCATCTCGGTGCGGAAGATGCGGCGAGTGCGAACGGTGTCGCCCGCAAGCCAACCAGCCGCCGCCGCGACCACGTGGACGGCGTTCTCCTGACCGCCGTGAAGCCAGGTCGCCACCCACGCCGACGAGAAGGTCGCCACGACGACGACGCCAAGGGCTCCGAGTGAGACTCTCCGGCTCAGCCGGTCTGCCACGGTGTACATGGCCAGGCCGACGGCGGGCCCGGCGTTGCTGCCAAACGGTGTGTACCCGATGCCGAGGAGGCTGGCGGCCACCGCGCACGCCAGCGTGATCGCGAGAACCGACATCGGTCGTTTTCGTCGGAGGGCCAACGGAAGCGAGGCCCCCGCTCCCAGAGCCAGGATCGCCAGGCGTGGATCGTCGTTGGGGGAATGGCCGACCAACTCCGGCCCGGTCAAACCCACCAGGAGTGCCACCGCGACGACGGTGTCGACACGTTGCCAGGCAACCGGCCCGAATCTGCGGAGCAGCAGCGCGACCTTCCCGCTCAGCGGTAGCGCCACCGTATGTGCGTCGCTGAGATCGCTGTGGCTCATGCGCCGACGGTACCTGCGCCGGGAGCGCCGGCCATCGATCGCCGGAACGGGTCACGACTCCGTCTCCAGGTGTAGGTGAGGCATCTGATCGGGCGCTCGGCCGAGCCCATTTTCCAGGCCCGCCGCCGATGATCCGCGACCACGACCGGTACGAGCATGGTGGTTGTCCGGTCAGGGCGTTCGTACGTCCGCCGCGCTGTCACACGTGACCCATCGAGTGGGGAGATCGCATGAGGCCAATCGGTACCACCACGTCGTCGGGCAACGCACCGTCGGTCCAAGGCAAACGAACGGGATCAGACAGGCGCGGCGGGATCGCCGCCATGGTGGAGTACAACGCGTACGCGGTTGTCGCGTTGCCGGTGAACGTCCTCGGGCTCGTCTGCGGGCCGTTCGCCGCAGCCGCGTTGACGGGCCGGATTCAGCGGAAGCTGGTGGCGCGGCTCCTCGGTGTCCAGGTCAACCAGGGCGGTTCACCACGAGGGCGCGACGCCCGGGTGCCCCTGCGGTACCGCCTGGCCGGTCTGCCCTTCGAGCTGGTGTCCTTCGCGCTGCTGGCCCCGGCCTGGGCCATCTTCATCGCGCGCGGAGTGCTCTATCCGGTTTTCGGCGCGGATCATCTTGAGCAGTCGTGGGGCGGACCGAGTCTGGTGGGCGCCTGGCTCGCCCATGCCATCCAGGGCCCACCGCTACTGCTGATCATCACCTGCTTTCTGTGGCCAGTCAGGAAACAGCAGGCCCGCATAGCCTCCAGGTATCTCCGCTGAGACCCGGTCGCCCTCTGGCGAGGCTCGCTGCCGGTTGGTACGGGCATCAGGCCGTTGCCAGGGCTGCCAGACTCTACATAGGAGCGGTGCGCCGTGAAGCCCGGAGGTCGCGGAGGAGGCAGTTTGATGTTTCGCCGATCGGAGCGACAGGACGCAGACGCGCGCAGGGAGAGGTTCGTCGCCAACAGGGAGAAGGTCAGGTCATGGATCAGCGGTTGGCACTGCCCTGAGGTCGAGTGGCCCGACTTTCCGGAGATCCCCTCCCCCTGGGTGGTGAGGCAAGCGGATGAGCGGATGTGGCTGAAGCGACACGCCCCGTTCATGGACGAGTACGGGTGGATACTGGAGGCCCGACCGGTGTCGCAGGGGATCAGCCAGGTCGTGGCGAACTGGCAGTTCGGCGAAGGACACGAGTTCGATCGTCTCGACATCGATTTTCGGAGCGTCGCGGATCCGCCCTACCTGGCTGAGAAGCTTGCCCTGGGAGCGCACGCGGCCGATCTGAAGGGCTGGCAGGAGGGAGACCTGCAGGGTGTGTACGCCTGGCTCTTCGAGGGGATCGACAGTCGCCCGATGGGCGAAATGGTGCGGGGGCAACACAGGAGCGGGTTCATTCTGTTTCGGCTCACCCGTTGGCCCCACAGCAGCACCGAGATCAACGTTCGGCTGCGGATGACCGTGACGGACACGGCGCTGGACGGCAGTCGGTTGAACAGCGCCGGGGAGTCGCCGTCCCCGTGAGACCGGGCGCCGCCGCGGTCAGGTGTGGGTCAGGGCTGGACGGGTCCGCGATACGGCAGGGTCTGGCGGTAGACGACGCTGGTGGTCGTGCTGCCGAAGCTGGCCAGCTCGTCCATGAGTGTTTCCAAATGCCCCATGGAGGTCGCGGCCACCTTCAGCGTGTAGCAGTCGTCCCCGGTGGTGCGCAGGCACTCCAGGATCTCCCGTCGTTCGGCGAGCAGCCGGTGCAACGGTCCGTGGTGGTTGCCCGGGTACTTCAATCGGACGACGGCGAGCACCGGGTAGCCGACCTTGCCCAGGTCGACCACTGCGTGGTAGCCGGCGATGATGCCCCGCGACTCCAGTTGCCGCACCCGTTCCGTCGTGGCCGACGAGCTGAGGCTCACGCGCCGCCCCAACTCGCTGAGCGAGATGCGGGCATCCTGCTGCAACTGGTCGATGATCGCCCAGTCGACGTCGTCAAGATTCGCGGCCACGGCGGGATCCTACCGGCAAATCAACGGACAGTAGGCCGGGCTGCCGGGAGAAGTGTGTTCCGTAGTCCATGATCACCGAGATAGCCTCTGACCATGCACCTTGGCGTCAACGTACCGAACTTTGGGCCGGGAACCGATCCCGGAGTGCTGCGCGAGTGGGCGCGGCTCGTGGAGGGGCTCGGGTTCGACCTGCTCATGGTGTCGGATCACGTGGCCGTCACCGCGGATGTGGCCGAGCGGTACCCGGCGCCGTTCTACGAGCCGTTCACCCTGCTGTCCTGGCTGGCCGGCATCACCACCAGGCTGCGGCTGGGCACGACCGTGCTCGTGCTGCCCTACCGGCATCCGCTGCTGGTGGCGCGCATGGCCGCCAACCTCCACCAGCTCAGTGGCGGCCGGCTCGTGCTCGGGGTGGGTGTCGGCTGGGCACGTCAGGAGTTCGACGCGCTCGGCGTGCCGTTCACCGCGCGCGGCCGACTGACCGACGAGTACCTGGTCGCCCTGCGCGGTGCCTGGCGCACAGAGGCCGGAGACAACACCACCCCGGTACCCGTCTGGGTCGGCGGCAACAGCGAGGCGGCGATCCGACGCGCCGTCCGGTACGGCGACGCCTGGCATCCGCTGCGGAACACCCTTCCCTGGCTGCGCTCGGCCCTGACGAACCGCACGCTGCCCGGGTTCGCGCCCCGCATCGCCCTGCGGCTGACCACCACACCGATCAACGACCCCGAGCGGCTCGCCGGCGTCGGCACCATCGAGCAGATCCTCGATGATCTCCATCAACTTCACCTGCTCGGCGCCGACACCGTCGTGCTCGACCCCTACCACGGAGATCCGGAGGAGACCCGCCGGCCCCACGCTGCCTGGCAGGCGCTCGCCGCCGTGGCCACCCACTGGAGGAAACCATCGTGATCACCACTGCCGACGAGGATCTCCTGCGGCGCGCGATCGCCCTCGCTGCCCACGCCGTCACCCTGGGCGACGCCCCGTACGGCTCCCTGCTCGCCGGTCCGGACGGCGCGATCCTCGCCGAGGCCCACAACACGGTGCGGCGTGACAACGACATCAGCGCCCACCCGGAACTGAAGCTCGCCCGCTGGGCGGCCCGTGAACTCGACCCTGACACGGCCGCACGCACCACCATGTACACCAGTTGCCAGCCATGCGGCATGTGCGCCGGCGGTATCGTCCGCTCCGGACTCGGCCGTGTCGTCTACGCGCTCTCCACCGAGCAGCTCATCGAACTCAACCCCCAGTCAGGCACCTGGCCGGCGGTAGCGCAGGACGGTCCGGCCCTGTTCGACGAGGCACGCGCCCCCATCGACGACTACTACCGGCCCTGACCTTGTCAGCGCCCCCACCACGTCGTGCCAGCGGGAGCTGACTTCGGTCGTAGGCTGCACCCGCACCTGATGAACAGGAGTTTGAGGTGGCCGAGACGACGCTGACCGAGGTGATGGCCGAGCTCGCCGAGCTCGAGGACCCCAAGACACGCGCGGTGAACGAGAAGCACGGTGACGATCACGGTGTGAACCTCGGCAAGCTGCGCGCGCTCGCGAAGCGGCTGAAGACGCAGCAGGAACTGGCCTGCCAGCTCTGGGAGACGGATGACAGCGCAGCGCGGCTGCTGGCGATCCTGATCTGCCGCCCGAAGGCGTTCGAGCGTGACGAGTTGGACGTCATGGTGCGCGAGGCGCGCACACCCAAGGTGCACGACTGGCTCGTGAACTACGTGGTGAAGAAGAGCCCGCATTCCGAAGAGCTGCGCCTGGCCTGGTCCGCCGACCCGGATCCCGTGGTGGCGAGTGCCGGCTGGGCGCTGACCACCGAACGCGTGGCGAAGAAGCCCGAGGGACTCGACCTCGCAGGACTGCTCGACGTCATCGAGGCGGAGATGAAGGACGCCCCGGATCGCCTGCAGTGGGCGATGAACCACTGCCTGGCTCAGATCGGGATCGAGCACCCCGAGCACCGCGCCCGGGCAATCGGCATCGGTGAGCGCCTGGAGGTACTCAAGGACTACCCGACTCCCCCGGGCTGCACGTCTCCGTTCGCGCCCATCTGGATCACCGAGATGGTGCGCCGACAGTCTGACAGGTAGGAAGGCTCGCGCCGGACCTCCGCTTCGCTGTCGTCGAGGAGCCGCGGTGGAGTCCGACCTGCCAGCCTGAGGGCTTGCCGGGCGTGGTGGCTGTTCATGGCTTGGGTGTGCTGACGGCGCCGGCCGTGTATTCCGAGAAGATCTCGCCGAGGATGCGCAGCGCGCTCCCGGCGGGCTCGTCGGCATCGTCCAGGGTGTAGGCGCAGGTGACGAGCGTCTTCCAGAGGGCCCAGCCACGCCCGCGCGCCCATGTCGCCTCATCGACCGACAGCCGCTCCCGGAACGCCTGCCGGCCGTCAGCGGTCAGCAGCGTCCACGCGATTGCCAGGTCACAGGCTGGATCGCCGACGCCACAGGTTCCGAAATCGATGACGGCTGCCAACTCCCCGTCGATGAGCAGGAGGTTTCCCTGGGCGACGTCACCGTGGAACCAGCTCTGCACACCGTCCCAGCGTGCGTCCAGTGCGCTCTGCCAGATCTCGCGAGCCAGGTCGATGTCGACGTGGCCGTCGAGTGCCGTGAGCGCGCGCTGGGCTTTCTCCTCGTAGGTGCGCAGCGTGCCGCCCCGGAACCAGTTGTGCAGTCCGGGGCGGGGACCGTCAGTGGTATCGACGCGCCGCAAGGCCGCCAGGAACCCGGCCAGGTCGAACGCGAACCGGACGGGGTCGGCGATCCTGTCCGCGCTCGCCGGCTCGCCGTCGAGCCACGGGTAGACCGACCACGAGTAGGGGAAGCCCGCGCCGGGTTCACCTTTCGCCAGTGGGCTGGGGATGGGCAGCGGAAGTTGGGGGGCGAGCGCCGGAAGCCACCGGTGCTCCTTGTCGACCGCCAGGGCGTACTCGGATGCGCTGGGCAGACGCACTGACATCCGCGGGCCGAGGTGGAAGGTCCAGTTGTCCCAGCCGCCGTCGGCTACGGGCTGAACCGTGAGGCCGGCCCACTGAGGGAACTGGTCGGCAACAAGCCGACGCACCTGATCCGCGCCGACGGTGATGCGTTGAGGTACGGGACCGAGGTGCGGAGTGTCGCTCACTGAGGGGCCCTTGTCTGATCATCTCCGGACGGGCTGGTACGGATCATGGGATTCTCGCCTGCATGGCCGAACCGATCAAGTCCTCGCTCGCCGATGCCGAACTGGCCGCCTTCATCGAGACCGTTCGGCAGGATCCCGGACCTCCCGCCCGTGCTGTGGGAGCGGCGGATCTGCGGCGCGCGCAACGGCGCCGTGTCGAAGCCCGCCCCCTAGGCCCCGAGATCGCCTGGGTCGAGGATGTCACGGTCGGTTCGGCCGCCGTGAGGGTGCGCCTCTACCGGCCGTCAGCGGCGGCTCAGCCACTGGTGGTGTTCCTCCACGGCGGGATGTGGACGATCGGCGATCTTGAGTCGCACGACCGGGCGTGTCGCCGGTTGGCGCTCAAGACCGGTACGGCCGTGCTGAGCGTCGACTACCGACGGGCTCCGGAGCACCCGTGGCCCGCCGCCGTCGACGACTGCGTGGACGTCATCCGGTGGGCGGCCACCAGCGAGGCTTCGCGCGCCGGCATCGGAGGCCCGACAGTCGTCATGGGCGACAGCTCTGGCGGAAACCTCGCCGCGCTCGCCTGCCTGCGCCTGCGCGACGAGGGCGGACCACTGCCGGCCGCGCAGATCCTGGCGTATCCCAACACCGATCTGACCCTCTCCTACCCCAGCACGCGGACGAAGGCCACGGGGTGGGGGCTGCTCACCGACGACGTCGCGTGGGGGGCTGAGCAGTGGGTCCCGGACCCCTCTCGCCGCGCCCACGCCGACGTCAGTCCGGTGTTCGCCGCCGACCTCGGCGGGCTGCCGCCCGCCGTTGTCGTCACTGCGGAGCACGATCCGCTTCGGGATGAGGGCAACGCGTTCGCCGCCCGGCTGGCGGCCGCGGACGTTCCCGTCACGCACCGCTGCGAGGCCGGGATGGTGCACGGATTCCTCACCCTCGACACCGTCTCGCCCGCCGCGGCGGCGGCCGGAGACCGAATCTTCGCTGACGTCGCCGAGCTGGTCGCCCGCCTCCGCTGACCTCACGACACGCGCGACCTCGGCGTACTCGGCTACGGGTACTCAGCCGACCCCGACGGTCTGTCGTTCGGGCTCGATCAGGGCCACAATGCGTCCGCCGTACTACCGCTGCACGCGAGCGCCCCCGCCGAGGACGAGCGACTCGACTTCCTTCAGGCTCGCCATCGAGGTGTCGCCGGGTGTGGTCATGGCCAGGGCCCCGTGCGCCGTGCCATACTCCACTGCGGTGGCCAGGTCGCCGGTCTTCAGCAGTCCGTAGATCAGTCCGGAGGCGAAACTGTCGCCGCCGCCGACCCGGTCGAGGATCTCCAGGCCGGCTCGGTGGGTGGCCTCGACGAAGCCACTCCCGGCTGACCAGGCGATCGCGCCCCAGTCGTTGACCGTGGCACTGCGGACCGTCCGCAGGGTGGTGGCCACGACCGCGAAGTTGTCGTACTCCTTGGTGACCGCCTGGATCATCCGCTCGAAGTTGGCGACCTCGAGGTGGGACAGGGACGCGTCGGTGTCGGGCACCTCGAAGCCCAGCGACGCGGTGAAGTCCTCCTCGTTGCCGATCATCACGTCGACGTGGCGGGCGAGCCTGCGGTTGACCTCCCGCGCCCGCGCCTGCCCACCGATGCCCTGCCAGAGGCTGGGCCGGTAGTTCAGGTCGTACGAGATGACGGTGCCGTGCTGGCGGGCGGACTGCATCGCCGCCTCGATGGTGTCGGGGGTGGTGGTGGACAGGGCGGCGTAGATGCCGCCGGTGTGCAGCCAGCGCACCCCCAGCGTGCCGAACAGGTGGTCCCAGTCGACGTCCTCGGGACGCAGCCGGCTCGCGGCGGTGTGCCCCCGGTCGGAGGTGCCGACGGCCCCGCGTACGCCGAAGCCCCGCTCGGTGAAGTTGAGGCCGTTGCGCACGGCGCGACCGATTCCGTCGTAGGGCATCCAGGTGATGAACGAGGTGTCCACGCCACCCTGCAGGACCAGGTCCTCGAGCAGGCGGCCCACCTCGTTGTCGGCGAAGGCGGTGACCACGGCGGTGCGGAGACCGAAGCAGCGGCGCAGGCCGCGGGCGACGTTGTATTCGCCGCCGCCCTCCCACGCGCGGAAGCTGCGGGTGGTGCGTACCCGCCCCTCGCCCGGGTCGAGGCGCAGCATGATCTCGCCCAGCGAGACCAGGTCGTACCGGCAGTCGTCGGCGGGTCGGATCCGCAGCATGTCACGCCTCCGGTCCGGTGCGGGCGACCGCCACTGCGGCCGACGTACGCCGGGTGACCTCGTCCCAGCGTCCGGCAGCGATCAGCTCCGGGGCGACCATCCAGGTGCCTCCGACCGCCAGGACCGCGGGGTGGGCCAGGTAGGCGGCGAGGTTGTCGGTGTTCACCCCGCCGGTCGGGATGAACCGCATCGTGCGGAACGGCGCGGCCAGCGCCTTGATCATCCGAAGACCGCCGAGTTGTTC
Organism: Micromonospora sp. NPDC005299; assembly: GCF_042872345.1. Taxonomy (NCBI): domain Bacteria; kingdom Bacillati; phylum Actinomycetota; class Actinomycetes; order Micromonosporales; family Micromonosporaceae; genus Micromonospora; species Micromonospora sp. NPDC005299. Next base: position 272,767 of record NZ_JBIAKG010000005.1, on the reverse strand, counting down.
GGCGGGGAAGAACTTGACGGTGTCGAGGCCGGCGTCGAGCGCCATCATGATCTCGGTGGGGCTGGTGACGCCGGGAAAGACCGGCATCCCGAGCTGCTGGCAGTGCCGGACGACGGCCGGGCCGAAGCCGGGGCTGACGACGAACCGCGCTCCGGCCTCGACCGACTTGTCGACCTGGGCCGGGGTCACGACGGTGCCGGCGCCGACGAGCAGGTCGGGCCGCTCCGACATGGCCCGGATCGCCTCGGCCGCGGCGTCGGTGCGGAAGGTGACCTCGACGCTGTGTAGGCCCCCGTCGACGAGCGCCGCGGCCAGCGGGGCGGCGTCGCGGGCGGCGTCGAGCACGACCACGGGCAGGATCCGACCGGCTTCGACGGCCGCGACCACGCCGCCGGCCTCCGGATCGGACTGTTCAGAATGGCGAACGCTAGTCACATACTTGACCCTATCGACGTCGATCGCCCTGTCAACCCCGCTAGTGCCGTGACCAGAAACGTTCGCCGGGTCGGTTGCCGGGGAGTTTGTCGTACTGGTGGTGTTGGGTGTGGTTGTGCCTCGTCGTCGGGATCCTGCCGCGCCCCGGGTGGTGCATCGCACCGCGCGTGTGGCGTTGCGGGTGACGTCAGGGCAGCGGCGGCGGTGTTTCGGGCTGCTGCGTTCGGCCGGTGACGTGTGGGCGTGTGTGTTGGAGGTCAACGGGTGGCGACGTCGCCGCCGCGACGCGCCGTTGACCAGCTATCAGGAGTTGTGTCGGGAGTTGGCGGTGTCGGGGCCGGGCACGTTCGGGGAGTTGGATTCGACGGGTGCCCGGTCGGTGTTGCGCCGGTTCTCCGACGCGTGGTTCGCGGCGGCGAAACGCCGCAAGGACGGTGACGTGTCGGCGGGGTTCCCGCGCCGGCGGCGGGGGTTGGTGCCGGTGCGTTGGTATCACGGCACGTTCACCCTCGACGGGCGTCGGGTCCGGGTCCCCTGCGCCAGGGGTGCTGCGCCGTTGTGGGTGCGGTTGGCGCGGGAGTTGCCGTATCCGGTTGAGCAGGTCCGCTCTGTCACGCTGTTGTGTGAGGGCGGCCGGCTGTACCTCGATATCACTGCTGAAGTGCCGGTGGCGACGTACCCGGCCGGTGAGGAACCGGACCCGGCAAGGGTGGCCGGGGTGGACGTGGGGATCATCCATCCGTATGCGGTGGCCGGCCCGGACGGTGCGGGGCTGTTGGTGTCGGGGCGGGCGATCCGCGCCGAGCACCGCATGCACCTGGCGGATACGAAGGCCCGCTGCCGTGCGGTCGCGCGGCGGGCGCCGAAGCCGGGGCAGCGGGGGTCGCGGCGGTGGCGTCAGTATCGGCGTCGGGCGCGGCTGGTGGAGGGCCGGCATGGGCGGCGGGTGCGTCAGGCTCAGCACGAGGCCGCCCGCCAGGTGGTGTCCTGGGCGGTACGCCAGCGGGTGGGTGTGCTGCGCGTGGGTGACTCGCGTGGGGTGCTCGACCTACCGGCGGGGCGGCGGCACAACCTGCGGCTGCGGCAGTGGCAGATCGGCCGGCTCATGCAGATCCTCACCGACAAAGCTGTCCTGGCCGGCATCACCGTGCACCTCGTCGACGAACGTGGCACCTCTTCGACCTGCCCGGCCTGCCGGCGGCGGGTACCGAAACCCCGCGGCCGGACCCTGACCTGCCCGCACTGCACGTTTGCCGGGCACCGTGACCTGGTCGCGGCTGCCACCATCGCCACCCGCACCCCGGGCGGCGGACCCACCACCCCCACACCACCGGTCGTGGTGCCCGGGGTGGTCACGCACCGTCGAGCCGGACGACACCTCCCCGGTGCCGGCCAGTCCCGACGTGACCCCCGCCGCCCAAGCAGGGCGGCGCGAGGATCAGTTGGCCCGCGGAGGCCCGCCCCACCACCCGGTGGGGAGTCGCTCGCCCAACAGGCGAGGATCCACAACCCCCACCGGACACCCGGTGAACGTTAGTGGACACCGCACTAGAGTGGCCGCCATGACCTCGCCCGACGGGTTCCTCCCGGTGAAGTCCGCCGGCCGGACGCTGGAGGTGCTCGAAGCGCTCGCCGCCTCGCCGCACCGGCGTTCCCTCGTCGATCTGGCCCGCGCCCTCGACATCCCCAAGAGCAGCCTGCACGGCATCCTCCGCACGCTGGCCCAGCGCGGCTGGGTGGAGAGCGACCTGACCGGCACCCGGTTCGGGCTCGGCCTCCGGGCGCTGCAGGTCGGTGCCGCGTACCTCACCGCGGACGACGCCATGGGCCTGCTCGGCACGGTGCTCGACGACCTGTCCCGGCAGTTCGGCGAGACCGTCCACCTGGGGCGCCTCGACGGGCCACACGTCGTCTACCTCGCCAAACGCGAGTCCGTGCACCCCCTGCGGCTGTACAGCGCCATCGGCCGGCAGTTGCCGGCCCACGCCACGGCACTCGGCAAGGTGCTGCTCGCCGAGCGCCGCGACGAGGAGGTCGACGAGTTGCTGAGCTGGCCGCTGCCCGCCCTGACCCGGCACACGGTCACCACGCCGGACGCGCTGCACGCCGCGCTGGCCGACGTCCGGCAGCGGGGCTACGCGGTGGACCGCGAGGAGAGCACCGAGGGCATCGTCTGCGTCGCGATGGCCGTACCCCTGCGGTCCCCCGCCGCCGACGCGATCAGCCTCTCCGTGCCGGTGGCCCGGCTCGGGCCCGACACCCAGGAACGGATCGTGGCGGCGCTGCACCGGGCGGTCGACCAGGTCCGCGCGGCCCGCGGCCTGCTGACCAGCGCCTGACCCGCCGCTCGACCCCGGCCCGACGTGGAGCGGCGGCAGCCGTCACGCCGAGGCCAGGTCGAGCGGCACCCCGTTCTCCAGCACGTTGCGCAGCACCAGGTTGTCGACGTGCTCCACCACATCCGCGCGGCTGGTGGTGCCGAAGTCGACGTCGGTGAGGGTCACCGTCTCGATGTGCGCGTCGGGGTAGCCGCGCAGGTTGAGGCCACGACCGGCCGACCGGACGGTGAGATCCCGGACGTGGATGTCGCCGACGACGGGCTTTAACCCGTACCCGGGCCCCTCCTCGTAGTAGAAGTTGATGTCGATCACCGCGCTGGCGACCTCGCCGATGCGGATGTCCCGGGCGTGGAAGCCGGTGATGAACCCGCCGCGCACCGAGTTCGTCTTGAACCGCAGCGCGATGTCCAGGTGGGGGCTGGACATCTCGCAGTCGCGGACGAACACGTCACGCACGCCACCGGACATCTCGCTGCCGATGGTGACGCCGCCGTGGCCGTCCCGCATCAGGCAACCCTCGATCAGGATGTCCTCGCTGGGTACGGCGACCCGGCGCCCGTCGGCGTTGCGCCCGGACTTGATCGCGATGCAGTCGTCACCGGTGTCGAAGGTGCAGTCCCGGATGACGACCAGTCGGCTGGACTCGGGGTCGCAGCCGTCGTTGTTCGGGCCGTGCGAGTCGACGGTCACCCCCTGCACGAGGACGTTCGTCGACAGCGTCGGGTGGATCTCCCACATCGGGGACCGGACGATCGTGACCCCCTCGATGAGCACGTTGCGGCACCGGTACGGCTCGATGAACGACGACCGCAGGTAGTCCCCCTCGCCGAACACCCGCTGCTCGACCGGCACCCCCTGCTCGGCCATCGCGAGCAGCCGGGCCCGGGCGTCGTCCTGCTTGGGGTCGCCGGGCCGCCAGCCGTACTCCGGCTTGCCCTTCCACGGCCACCAGTGCGCGGTGTCCGCCTGACCGTCCAGCACCCCGGAGCCGGTGACGCCGATGTTCTCCTGCCCGTACGCGTAGATCAGCGGCGAGTAGTTGTAGAGTTCGACGCCCTCGAACCGGGTCAGCACGGCGGGCAGGTAGTCGGCCGGGGTCTGGCTGAACAGGACCGCCGCGTCGGCCGTGACGTGCAGGTCGACGTTGCTGAGCAGATGGATGGGCCCGGTCAGGAAGCGTCCGGCCGGCACCACCACGTGCCCGCCACCGGCGGCGTGGCAGTCCGCGACGGCCCGCCGGATGGCGTCCGTGCAGTCCGTGACGCCGTCACCGACCGCGCCGTAGCCGGTGATGTCGAACCAGCGGTCCGGGAAGTGCGGCCGTCGTACCTTGGCGCTGATGTACTCGGCGCGGGCCCAGGGGTTTCCGCCGGGCGTCGGGTCGGCGGACGCTCGGCCGCCGAGCAGCGGCGTCAGGGCGGTGGCGGCCCCGGTGGCCGCCGCCCACCGGAGGACGTTCCGCCTGCTGTGTTCCTTGGTCATCGCGCTCTCCCGGGATCGGGTGGGAAGCATTCGGCAGGTCGGCCGGTCCCGCCGCGGCGGGACCGGCCGAGGGATCGTGGTTCAGGTCCCGTTGCACAGTGCGAGAAGGTGACGATCTGCGCGGTGCCCGGCGCGACGGTCACCGTCGCCGACCGGTGATCGACCGCGACGGCCGTGGACTGCGGCGCGCCGGTGGCGACTCCCGCGGGCGACACGCTCCGGCCGCCGAGGGAGATCTGCGCGGCGTCCAGCGCGGCCAAGCCCTCCGGCGCCGCGCTGCGCAGGGTCACCTGGCTTCCGGTGCCGTACGCCGAGGGCAGGTTCAGCGTCACCGCGTCCCGGGTGCTGCCCGCACGGGCCGGGTCCTGGACGTTGATGAGCACCACGGTCAGCGTGTCGGCGTTTCCCTTGACCGCGTACGCACGGAGCTTGTCCAGGTGCTCGTCGGCGAGATCGAGGTCGACGAACCGGCCCTGCGGCACCTGCCGGAACGCCCAGATGCCGTAGTAGAGCGGGTTCGCCGACAGCTCGTTCGCGTCGAGTGCCGCCTGGTCGTCGGCGCAGAACGCACCGTAGTAGCGGTAGGAGATCGGGTACTCGGCGGAGTCACGCGCCTTGAAGTCGCCGCAGACGCCGGTGGTGTTGGTGTGGAACTGCAGCCGGTCGACGCCGCTCTGCGCCGCCTGCAGGAGGTAGTCCAGCGACCAGAGCGCGGTCGCATAGGAGTTGCTGACCCCGGGCATCCCGCTGCACGAGGCGCTGTTCGACTCGTTGAGGGTCATCGGGATCCTGCCGTGCAGCTGGTCGTCGACGGCCATGATGCCGGCCAGCTTGCTGCGGGTGTTCGTGTAGGTAAGCGGGGACATCAGCTGGTCGACGGTCACCGTGGAGGAGCCGCAGTGGCTCCACGGGTACCAGTGCGACGCCACCTCGGCCAGCACCTGCTGCGGCTGAGTGGACCCGTCGGCCAGTGCGGCGGAGATGAAGCCCTCCAGCCGGGTATTGGTCTTCGCGGTGTTGGCCGACGGCCCGACGATCTTCAGGTTGGCGTGCGGCAGCGCCTGGTCGATGGCGGCCCGGTACCGCTTCGCCGTCTCCCACATCTCCGCGTCGGTCAGGGTGGTGACGTTGTCGTACTCGTTGCCCAGCTCCACCCCCAGCAGGTCGTCGCCCAGGGTCCGGTACGCGGCCGTCACCTCGGCGACCACCTGCTCCAGGCTGACGGCGGGCGACGGGTCCCGGGTCGGGTTCTTGATTTTGGCGGGGTCGATGATCTTCTTGAGCGGCGCGCCGAGGGTCACCTTCCAGCCCGTGGCGTCCAGCAACTCCTTGAGGTGGTCCAGGTCGCTCTGGTCGACCGTGCCGCCGATCGCCTCGGGCGGGGCCGGCGCGTCGGTCCACGTGCCGAAGGCGGGCCACACCAGGTCCATGGAGTAGCCGCCGAGCCGGATCACGCCCTGCGGACCGAGCGTCCGCAGCCGCTCCGCCATCCGCTCCCGGGTCAGGTAGCCGTGCGCGAAGTCCGCGGACTCGACCGAGAAGCCCTGGAAGTCCCCACCCAGCACCGCGTTGCGTCCGTCCACGGTGGCCGTGAGCGTGAGGTCCGTCGTCGCGGCGGAGTCGTCAGCGGTCGCGGGCAGGCCGCCGGCCGCCACGAGACCGGTCGCCAGCACGCCGGCGACCAGCGACCGGCGCAGGAGACTTCGCCGTACGGGGACAGGGGTCGCGGCGCGGGCGCCGCGACCCGGAGCGGCAGTGCCGTCGGTGTTCATGGGTTCTCCTCGCAGTGGTGGTGGGTGGCATCAGCGGTACAGATGCAGTCGGGGGCGGAGGTCCGGCGCGGGCGCGGCACGTCCCGATAGTTCGAGTCGCCGACCGTCGTCGGCGGTGTCCTCGCCCCGCTTCCGCTCCCGGATCAGCAGGAAGCCGAGGCAACGGCCGCGAGCGTGGCGCAGCGCGTCGGTGACGTCGAGCCGGACGGGACCGGTGGCACGGGTCGCCGTGAGCTGACCGGCCGGGTACAGCTGGTCGCCCACCGACGTGGGCCGGACCGCGCCGGGATCGAGGTGCGGTGCTGACTCCCAGGTCAGGTCGCGCTCGGTCCAGGACGTGTCGGTCATGACGTACGCCATGACGGTCAGCGGCGCCCCGTCCGTGCTGTCGCCGTGCAGCTCAAGTACGGCCCGGCGCGCCGCCGGGCCGCCGCCGAGATCGAAGGCGAGATAGCTCACGGCCGAGGTGCCGCCCGGGTCGAGGGCGATGGCGAGGCTCTGCTGTGCGCCGCTGGCGGCCGGGCCGCCCTGGCTCACCGAGGCGTCGGCGTAGGCCTCGATCGAGCGTGCCTCACCAGGGTCGGCCACGGTGACCAGCCAGACGGCGTCGGCGGGCTGGGTCAGCGTGATCCTGCCGTCGGCGGGCAGCGGGACGACCGTCGTGATGCCTCCGCTGTATGTCGGGCTCACCTCTTCGACGACGACCTCGCCCCCACCGAGGCTTAGCACGCCGAGGTCCAGCGAGACGGGGCCCGCGGGGCTGCCGCTGGGGCGGGGCAGCCAGAGGTGATGGCAGCGGGTCCGCTGGTCGCGGCTGACCGGGACCGTCCCGCCGTCCCCGGTTGCGGCATGCAGCAGCCGGCGCTGCTGGCCGGCGAAGCCCTTGGCGAAGAGGCGGTTCACCTCGGCGGCCTTGGTGCCGCCGTGGATGTCGTAGACGCCGCTGTGCTCGACGTGGTAGCAGCCGGTGCCGTACGGGATGCCGTTGGCGCGCATGGTGTCCTGGAACTTGAACACGATCATGCCCTCGGCCTGAGCGGTGACCGCCTCGCCCCAGATCCGGGCCAGGTCGCAGTAGATCAACGGGGTGTCGAGGTCGTCTCCGCTGGTCTCGAACGCGCTGGTGTTGCGGCGGTTGAACTCCGAGTAGACGATGGGCAGCTCCGCGCCGGTCGGGGTGTACTCCCGCATCCGCTGCCGCATCATCGCGAACTCGTACGCGTAGACGTCCGCCGTCTTGTTGTACTGGTGGGTGTCGAAGACGTGGAAGATGTCGTAGTCCACCTGGGCACCGTGGTAGTCGGTGCGCAGGTTCCGCAGCGAGATCTCGCCCCAGCCGTACCGGTCGTCGCGGGCATCGGCGTCGGGGTCGGCGTCCATGTGATCGTTTCCGCGGGAGCTCGACACGTGGGTGACGACCGGCGCGTGGACGAGGGGCCGCAGGCGCTTGCCGTAGCGCTGGTTGACGTCGGCGATCGCGCATCGCACGGCGTCCGACGCGATCTGCAGCCCGCGGATGTAGATCTGCTGGTCGACGATGTCCCGGGCGGCGCTCGGGTGGTCGGGCTCGTTGACGAAGTTGAAACGCTCCACGTCGTAGTCCCGGGCCAGGTGGTAGGTGAGCGCGTAGTGCTTCTGCCACTGCTGCCACAGACCCGACCACGGGCTGTTCCAGCGCAGCTGCGCGGCCTCGATGATCGGGGTGATGCCGAGCCGCTTGAGCTCGGCGAGTTGGTGGTTGAGTCGGTAGAAGTTGGTGGTCGAGTAGACGTGGTGCTCGAACACCTCGTGCAGCAGCGGCCAGTCAAGGAAGCGGTTCTGCTCGGGGCTACGGCGCAGTTCGTCCTTAGCCGCGTCGAAGGCATGGACGTCGGAGATCCCGGCGCCCGGGTCGAAGGCCTCGTCGGGACACCAGTCCTCGAAGGACGCGAAGAAGCGGACCGCGTTGACGCGGGAGTACGCCAGCCAGGCGCTGGTGTTGCTGCCGGGCATGAAATGACCGGTGTTGTAGCCGACGAGGGGCATTCCGCGGCCGGCCGTGGCCGTCGACACCACGACACTCAGCGGGCCGCCGGCGGGGGCGGCCGCCGCGGGACGACCGCTCCGAGCCCCGGCCATCGTCGCGGCGGCGGTGAGCCCGAGGCCGCCGAGCAGGGTGCGTCGGCTGAGGCCCCGGGGCGGGTGGACCGGGTCCGGTGCTGGACTCTGCATGGTGCGGCTCCCGTCGTCCTGGATGGTCGGGGGCGTCTGACCGGTCAGTGGGAGAAGGTGACGAGCTGGGCGGTGCCGGGCGCGACGGGGACCTCCGCCGACCGCCGGTCGACCGGCACCGTGCTCGGGCGTGGGGTGCCCGTGGCGGTGCCGGCGGGTGAGATCTGCTGGTCGCCGAGGGTGATGCGGTTGGCGTCGAGGGACGCGAGCCCGTCGGGTGCGGTGCTTCGCAGGGTCACGGCTCGCGCGGTGCGGTAGGCCGCGGGCAGGTTCAGCGTGACTGTGTCGCCGGTGCTGTCGGCGGCGGCGGGGTCCTGGACGTTGATGAGGACGACGGTGAGGCTTCCGTCGCGGCCCAGGACGGCGTACGCGCGAATCTGGTCGAGGGCGGTGTCGGGCAGGTCCAGGTCGAGGAACTTGCCGGTGGGCACCTGGCGGAACGCCCAGATGCCGTAATAGAGGGGGTTGGCGGAGAGCTGGCCAGCGTGCAGCGCTGCCGGATCGGCCGCGCAGAACGCGCCGTAGTAGCGGTACGAAATCGGATAGTCGGCGGACTCACGCGGCTTGAAGTCGCCGCAGATGGCGGCGGTGTTGGTGTGGAACTGCACCCGGTCGACGCCGCCCTGCGCGCCCTGCAGCAGGTAGTCCAGCGACCACAGCGCGGTGGCGTAGGAATCGCTGACCCCCGGCATCCCGCTGCACGAGGCGCTGTTCGACTCGTTGATCGTGGACGGAACGGTGTCGTGCAGCCGCGCGCTGACCGCCCGCATGCCGGCCAGCTTGGCCCGGGTGTTGAGGTGCGTCTCCGCGGACATCAGCTGCTCGATGGTCATGGTCCGGCCGCTGCAGTGGCTCCACGGGTACCAGTGCGAGGAGAGCTCGGCGAGCACGTGCTGCGGGTTGACGGAGCCGTCGGCCAGCGCGGCGGTCACGAACTCGTCGACCCGGGTGCTGCTCTTCGCGCCGCTGGGCGAGGGCCCGGCGATCTTCAGCCGAGCGTGCGGCAGCGCGGTGCTGATGGCGGCCTGGTACCGCTTGGCCGTCTCCCACAGCTCCGCCCCGGTCAGGGTGGTGACGTTGTCGTACTCGTTGCCGAGCTCCACGGCCAGCAGGTCGTCGCCGAGGGTGTCGTACGCCGCCTTCACCTCGGCCACCACCTGATCGAGGGTGACCTGCGGCGACGGGTCCCGGGCGGGGTTCTTCACCTTGGCCGGGTCGATGATCGACTTCAGCGGGGCACCGAGGGTGACCTTCCAGCCGGAGGCGTCCAGCAGCTGCTTGAGATGGTCGAGGTCGGCCTGGTCGACGGTGCCGCCGATCGCCTCCGGCGGCGCCGGCGCTCCGGCCCACTGCCCGAAGGCGGGCCAGACCAGGTCCATCGAGTAGCCGCCCAACCGGAGCACACCCGGGCCCAGCGTACGCAGCCGTTCGGCCATCCGCTCCCTGGTCAGGAAGCCGTGCGCGAAGTCCGCCGACTCCACGGAGAACCCCTGGAAGTCGTCGGCCAGCCGGGCGCTGTGCTCGTCCAACGTGGCGGTGATGGTCAGTTCGGTGGTCGCCGGTGCGGCGTCGCCGGCGACGGCTGCGCCACCGGGGTACGGCACCAGCGCCGCGACCACAGCGCTCACGACGAGGCACCGGCGCAGCCGCAGGCGGCCACCGGAGCCGCGGGTCGCCGGTCCTCGACCTGTCACGTCACGCATCTCGGTCCTCCTCAGGCAGGTGCCGGAAGTTGGTGCCGCCCGCGCTGGGCGAGGTAGAGGTCCTCGACGGACGGGGCGGATCCGTGGTCGGCGAGCAGCGACTCCAGGTCGCCGGAGAAGTCACGGGACAGGCCGCTGCTGCTGCCCTCGACGCCCTGCACGCCGACCGTCGCGCTGCGCGGCGCCACGTCGGCGATGGTGATCGCGTACGGGCGGCCGTTGGTGATCCGGACGTTCCAGTGCGCCATCCGCGCCCCGAAGAGGGGGCCGGACGCGGCTGATCCGCCCACCCGCCCGTTGTTCTCCAGCGTGATGTTCGTCCGGACGTTCTCGAACGGGAGTGCCCGGTGGGTGTCGAACGTCCCCTCCGCCATGCGCCCGCCGCGGTACACGTTGCCGGCCGAGAGGCCTTCGACGTTGAGGCCGTGGTGGATCGCCCCGGAGGCGACGGGAACGCTGAACCGCTCGATCTCGAAGTCCTCGACCAGGTTGTCGGTGGACTGCATGCGGCAGGCGAAGCTGTGGTGGGCGGCCCGTCCGCCGACGGCAACCCCGGTGATGGTGACCGATTTGGCAGTGGTGAGCCCGAACCCGAGGTCGCAGTTCTCCACGCGGACGTCGCGGGCCCAGCAGTCGTGCACCGCCTGGAAACACACCCCGTTGGAACCCGGATGCCGGTTGTGCGCGGTCTGCGGGACGAGCTCGTTGCGGATGGTGAGGTTCTCGACACCGGCGTCGCTCACGGTCGGCCCGATCGCGCGCAGTCGCGCCGGCCAGCCGGGCCGGAGGTCGTACTTGAGCGGCTGCGCCAGCCGGACGACACGCTCGCCGAGCACCGCCTCCACCCGCACCGGCCACTGCAGGGTCGCGTACTGCACGTACTGCCCGCCGGATCCGGTGACGAGCTGGGGCGCCGAGCGGGGCCAGTCGTAGTCGCGGGTGCCGGGCACGTCGCCGGCGAGGTGCTGCAGCAGGCTCGCGTCCGGCGGGTTCTGGCACTCCAGCACGACCATGTCGCCGGGGGTGAGCCGGTCGGTGCCGGAGACCACCAGGGTTCGCTGGCCGCGGGACGTCGCGCCGACCTCGGTGAGCACGTCACCGAGCAGCCATCCCTCGGTGCCCGCGTAGTCCTCGGCCTCCGAGCGGGCGCGCCGCTCGGGCGCGACGAACCAGATCTGCCCGCCGGTCCAGGACCAGCGGCTGTTGCCGTTGGACTGGCGGTTCGGCCGGTAGCCGTCGTCGAGGGTGCGCGTGAAGTGCAGCACCGTGGTGTCCCGGCGGGTTCCCCTGAGCACCACCCCCGACCAGTGCATCCACACCGGCCCGGAGAGCGTCCAAGTCCCCGGTGGCACCAGCACCACGCCCCCGCCCTGCTCGCCCGCCTGCCGTACCGCGGCGTTGAACGCCGCCGTGCAGTCCGTCCCGTTCGGACGGGCACCGAAGTCGGTGACCTTCGTGGCGACCGCGGGCCGCGGCGGCCGCCCGCCGAGCCGGTAGCCGGCGGTGGAGACGTCCGGGAGCAGCGGATGACAACCGGGGGCCTCCCGCCACTGACGCAGGAGGTCGGCGGCGGCGTCACGGGCCGGTCCGGGGCTGGCGGGTTCCGCCGCCCGGGCGGGCGGAGTCACGCCGGCGAGGGTGGTGGCGGCGGTGGCGGCCGCGCCCAGGCCAAACAGTCCACGTCGGGTGATGGCGGAATCCGGGATTGGCGCCATGTTCTCTCCTCCGAGCCGTGCGGAGCCGACCTGAAATCGTTTGCGGTCCGACGTTCACGACACCAAACACTTGGCCGGGGGTCAATGCGTTACAAGACTGAAACTTGTTTCACTCCCGCTCCCCCGACCCGGCGGTCTCCTTCAGCACGAAGAAGGAAAGTGCCGGTCGGCGGGTGACGGCCGCTGGCGCGGGCAGCTCCTGAAACTTGTTTCATCCCGCTGGACGCATTGACGGACGCGCCCGTCGTTTGTTGCCATCAGGTAACCGCAAACGGTTTCAGAGCCCTGCCACGCCGAACGGCGACGGCACCTCACCGGCCGGCGGGACCGCCCGGACCACTACACCCGCGAGGACGCTGTCATGAGGATCCGGCTACCCAGAACGATCGTCGCCTGCCTGTCCGCCAGCATCGTCGCGCTGGCGCTGGTGCTCGTCGCACCCGTCGGTGGCGCCGGCGCGGCCGAGCCGGCACTCCGGTTCGACAGCCCGAGCGGCCGCCGGCTCAGCGGCACGGTGGACCTCGCGATCACGGCTCCGCCGGGAACCACGGCGGTGCGGTTCTACCTGGACGACGTGCAGCTGTCGGAGCTGACGGACCTCTACGCCCGACAGACGAAGACCGCGCCGACCTGGGCGACCGCGACAGACGCGACCTGGTTCCCGAACGGCGCACACGACCTCAGGGCCGAGGCCGACACCCCGTCGGGCACGCTCACCGTGACCAAGCAGGTCGTCACCACCGCCCCGCCCGCCGGGCCGGGCCACACCCGCCTGACCGGCGGCTGGCGCTTCTCCACCGCCTCCGAACTGCCGGCCGGGGCACTGGACGGCGCCGTGCCGCCGGCGGTCCGGCCGGACCACGACGCCGGCACCTGGCCGCTCATCGTGGTACCCGACTCGTTCGGGGCGGTGCGGGCGAGATGGAACGACGACAACGGCGTGCTCGGGGTCTACCGGCGGACCATCGACCTCGACGCGCCCGATCCGGGCGAGCGGACCGCTCTCGTCTTCGAGTCCTGCTTCTGGACCTGCCGGTACTTCGTCAACGGCGTCGATGTCGGCACCAGCACCGGTGGTTACCTGCCCACCCGGCTCGACGTCACCGACGCGGTCCGCGCCGGGACGAACACCATCGCGGTGGTGGTCGACAACCGGGTCTCGGAGATGGGCGAGTACGCCCGCCCGGTCCAGGGCCTGTACTGGAACTGGGGTGGCCTGCTCCAGGAGGTGCGCCTCGAGCGCTCCCCCGCCGTCGCCCTGACCGAGACCAGGGCCGAGGGCACCGCGGCCGGTCGGTTGACCGTACGCCCGACCGGGGTCAACGCGGGCGGCTCACCGCAGCAGGTCGCGGCGATGCTGACGGTCGACGGGCCCGACGGCGCGCGTGTGCTCGGCCCGACGCGGGTGACCACCACGGTCCCCGCCGGCGGCGGCGTGGCCACGCCGATCACGCTTGACGTCCCCGCTCCCGCGCTCTGGGACCTGGACCACCCGAACCTGTACACGGTGCGCCTGCGCCCGCTCGGTGACGCCGCCTGGCGGGAACTGGTCGAGCAGACGGGCTTCCGCACCGTCGCCGTCGACGGCCTCGACCTGCTGCTCAACGGCAAGCCGATCCAGGACCTGCCGGGCTTCAACCGGCACGCGGACTATCCCGGACTGGGGCGTACGCAGCCGGACGGGCTGGCCGACCGGGAGATCAAGCAGTTGCACGACAAGGGCTTCCGCATCTTCCGGCCCGCGCACTACCCGACCACCCCCGCGGAACTGGACGCCGCCGACCGGTACGGCCTGCTGGTCATCGAGGAGATCAACAACATCAGCTCGCAGCCGGGAACCTTCCTCGGCCGCGCCGACGTGCAGGAGTTCGGCAAGCGGACGCTGGCCCGGATGATCGCCCGCGACCGCAGCCACCCCAGCCTCTTCGCCTGGTCCGTCGGGAACGAGAACGCCACCGAGACCGACGGCGCGGTGGACTACGTGCGCACCGTCATCGCCCACGGGCGCAGCCTCGACCCCACCCGGCTCTACACCCAGGTCTCGCACCGGCACACCCGTGACCGCGCGTACCCCTACCAGGACTTCTTCGCCACCAACTACTACGCCGGCTGGTACTCGACCCTGGAGAGCCTGACCTCGCATCTGGACGCGTTGCAGAAGATGACCGGCCAGCCCCTCCTGCTCAGCGAGTACGGGGCGGAAGCCGTCCACGAGCGCGCCGGCCTGGATCGCGGCACCGAGTACTACCAGGCCTATCTGGTCGACGAACACAACCGGCTGCTGCACGACCGCCCGCACCTCATCGGCAAGATGTACTGGACCTCCACCGAGTTCTGGTGCACCCCGACCTGGGGTTCGGGTCAGAACCCCGAACCCGTCCCGCCCTTCCACACCAAGGGCCTCGACACCTACCAGCGGGAGCACAAGCTCGGCTGGCGGGTGATGTTCTCGCCGGTACGGATCGCGCGGGCCAGCGTCCTCGCGGCACCACTGGACCGGCCAACCTCCTTGCGCCAGCGGGTGACGATCGTGGACGCGCTAGGCCACGGCGGGCACGGGACCGTGGTGGTCGAGCCTCCGCCGGGCTTCGCCGCCCAGCCGGTGCCCTTCGCCGTGCCCGCCGGCGGCGAGACCACCGTCGAGGTCACGCTGACCGGCACGCTCACCGCCGGGCACGTCTCCTCGACCGGGTTCGTCCGGGCCCTCGTCGACGCCGACACCGAGGCCCTGCCGGTGCCCTTCACCGTCCGCGGCAGCGACAGCGTCACCAGCCCGGCCGGGGACGAGTTCCCGTCCGGCACGCTCGACCCCGGCTGGCAGATCGTCCGCCCGGACGACTCCGGGTGGAGCCTGCGGGACCGGCCGGGCGCGCTGCGGCTGTCGACGCTGCGCGGCGGCGAGACGGGGGCCGGCGGCGACGGACGGAACCTGTTCGTGCGTACCGACACGCCGCAGTCCGACTTCACCGCCGCCGCCACCGTCGAGGCACCCGACCTCTCCGCGGACTTCCAGCAGGTCGGGCTCTACGCGTACGTCGACGACGACAACTATGTGAAGGCCGACCTCGGCTGGGTCGACGGGCGCCGCGCGCTGGAGTTCCTGACCGAGTCGGGTGGAAAGGTCGGTGCCCGGTCGTCGGTGCCGTACGACGGGCGGTCGGCCCGGCTGCGCCTGGTACGCCGGGGCGCCGACGTCGCCGCGGAGTACTCGAGCGACGGGCAGTACTGGTACCGGCTCGGGACCGCGAGCCTCGCCGGGTCACCGAAGGTGGCGGTGCAGGCGGTCGGCGGCAGCACGGCGCCACCCGTCGTCCCGACGTACGTCGACGACCTGGTCGTGCTGACCTCCGGACACGTGTCGGTGCAGGACCTGGCCGTACCCGGCCAGCCGCTGTTCGCCGGTGAGGCGGGACAGGCCGTGGTCACCGTGGCCAACGGCACCGACCGTCCGGTGTCGGTCGACGCGCGGCTGGCCGTACCGGAGGGCTGGACGTCGGGGACCACGACGCGGGAGGTGCCGGCGTTCGCGAAGGTGAGCATCCCGGTCCCCGTGACGCCCGCGCCGGCGCCGCAGGTGGCGACCCTCGCCGCGGTGGTGACGGCGACCGACGCGCCGCTTTACGGCCGGCCGGAAGCAGCGGTGGTGACCACGCCGCGGGGTGACCGGGTCGGGCTCGCGCTCGACGCCGGCACGGCCACCAGCCCGCTGCTGCCGACGTACCGCCGGATCTCGCCAGCGGATGCCTGGGACGCGGACCGGGGGTACGGCTGGATCGGCACCGCGCCGCAGTCCCGCGACCGGGGCGGCCCGGACGACCTGCGCCGCGACATCGTCACCGGGCAGGTGCCCGCCACGCTCCGGCTCGCCGTGCCGGCCGGCACCCACCAGGTCGCCCTCCTCGTGGGCGACGCCGGTTTCCCGGCCGACGCGATGACGGTGTCCAGCGCGGGACGCACCCTCGCCCACCTGGCCAGCCCGACCGCCACCGGGCAGTTCACCTGGCTGACGTTCCCGGTCGACGGGGGCTCAGACGGGCGCACCGTCGACCTCGACTTCGCCGCCGACAACGCCGGCCAGTACTGGCGGTTCGCCGCACTCGTCCGGTCCTGAACTCGAAGCTGAAAGGCGTACCCGTATGAGAAGACATCCGGCCCGTGGCGCCGCCGCGGTCGTGGCCCTGGCCGTGCTCGCCTGTCCCGGCGTGAGCGTCGCCGCGTCCGCCGATCCCGGCGAGTCGCACGCGTCCGTGCGGCTCGACCCACGCCGCATGGTGGGCGGCGGGTCCGTCCCCGCGCACTTCGTCGGATTCAGCGTCGAGTGGTCGCTGATCGAACGGTACATGGGGCCGAGCGCCCGGCCCGCCTTCGTCAACCTGCTCCGCAACCTGGACACGGGCTCGCTGCGTATCGGCGGTTCGTCCCAGGACGTGGTGCGGTTCGACGCGACCGCGACGAACACCAACGAGGTGATCACGCCTGAGGACCTCGCCGACATCCGGGCCACCCTCGACGCGGCGAACGCCGACGGCGGCGACACCCCGCGCTGGGCGGTGACCCTCGGCACCGCCATGGCGCCGGCCACCGCGGGGCGGCCCTGGCGCGGTCCGGAGCACGCCAGGGCCTTCGTCACGCAGGGAGTCCAGCCGGCGTTCTCGGGTGCGGACGAGTACGTCGCCGCCGTGTCGCTCGGCAATGAGCCGGACCTCTCCTACGGCTACGACCTGCCGGAGTACCTGGGCGACTTCGCCGCCTACTCCGGCGCGGACGTCACCGGGCCGTACCCGCTCGTCACGCCGAACACCAGCGAGCCCATCTCGCCCTGGCAGAGCATCGCCGACGGCAGCGTGCAGACCCGCTTCTTCAAAGACTGGCCGGCCATCCTCGACGCCACCGCCGGGCCGACGAAGGCGAAGGCCGGCACCTTCGGGCCCTGGGCCGCCGACCACTTCTACCCGCTGGCCCGCACCTGCGCCACCGACCCGTACCGCTGCCCGACCATCCCGGCGCTGCTCTCGGACGAGCGGCTGGACAACTTCACCTACCAGGTCTACACCCACGCCGACGAGGCGGCCCGCCACGGCCTCGCCTACCGGGTCGAGGAGCTCAACACCGCCGCCGGACGCGGCGCCCCGGGCGTCAGCGACGTCGCCGCCAGCGCGGTCTGGGCGCTCGACGCGATGTTCAACGCGGCCTGCCCCCAGCCGCCGCACGCCCCGTCGGTCAACGCGGAGTGCGGCACCGGCGCGATCGGGGTGAACTTCCACAACGCCGAGGTGCGGGCGTTCTTCCACCCGGAGGAGGGCAACGGCTACTACAACGCGATCGACTTCGACCCGTCACCGGCCATGGGAGCGCCGGCCCCGGCGCCGGAGTACTACGCGCTGCTGCTGTTCTCCCGGTTCGCGCAGGGCACCACCGGGCTCCGGCCGGTGCCCGTGACGGTCAACGCCGCGCAGGGCGGGCAGGTCAAGGCCTGGCGCGTCGACGGCGCCGCGTCCGAGCGACGGCTGTTCCTGATCAACAAGGGTGACCAGCCGGCGTCGGTCGACGTGGCGGCGCCCGGCGCGACGTACGAGCTCGACCGGATGACCCCGGACGACCCGAGCGGCGCGGGCCGCACCCTCGACGCGCCGGCCGTACGCATCGACGGTCGGGCCGTGTCGGCGGACGGCGCCTGGCCCGGCTTCCGGCCGGCCGTGGGCACGACCGAGGCGGGGCACGCCCGGATCACGCTGGGCGCCGGTGAGGCAGTCGTCCTCACGATGCACGGCCACGCCTGAGACGGCACACGCACCCGGTGATCGTGGTCCGGCATCCAGGGCCACGATCACCGGGTGCGCCGCATAAGATCCCTCTTTCGAGATGGGCTGCGGCAACCGCTCGCCCTCGGCTGCCCGTTCGAGGGGGATTTGGTTTCGTTGTCGGTCTACCATTCGGCGTCCTCGCTCCCGAACCGTTCCCGGCCGCGCCGACGGCTGGTGGTCATCCTGCTGGCCGTCGTGCTGGCCGCGCTGGCAGCGCTGGCCGGCGTCCAGCTCACCCGGAAGCCGCCGCCCGTCGCGCTGCGGCTGTCGGTGCCGGCCGCACTGTCCATCCCGGGACAGGTCACCGGCGTGCCCTGGCCACGGCAGGGCCAGGCGCAGCTGGACGTGGTGGGGCTCGGCACGCTGGGGCGGTCCGGCGGACATGCGTCGGTCCCGATCGGCAGTGTCGCGAAGATGATGACCGCCTACCTGGTGCTCACCGACCATCCGCTCGACGCCGACCAACCCGGCCCGGCCATCACCGTCACCGCCGCGGACGTGGCCGACTATCGTTCCCGCATCCCGAGCGGGCAGTCACTGGTGCGGGTCGCTGCCGGCGAGCGGCTCACCGAGCGGCAGGCGTTGCAGGCTTTGATGCTGCCGTCGGCCAACAACGTGGCCGCGATCCTGGCCAAATGGGACGCCGGCAGTGTCGACGCCTTCGTGGCGAAGATGAATTCCACCGCCGCGCGGCTGGGACTGGCCGACACCCACTACACCGATCCCAGCGGGTTCGAGCCCACCACGGTCAGCAGCGCGGCGGACCAGACGATGCTCGCCGAGAAGGCACTCAAGCTGCCCGCGTTCGCCGAGATCGTCGCGCAGCGGAAAGCGACCCTGCCGGTCGCCGGCACCGTCCGCAACTACAACGACCTGCTGGGCACCTACGGGGTGTTCGGGATCAAGACCGGGTCCACCGACGAGGCCGGCGGGAACCTGGTCTTCGCCGCCCGCCTCGCCGTCGCCGGCCGGACCCTCACCATCGTGGGCGCGGTACTGGGCCAGCCCGGCAAGGACACCCCGGAGCAGCTCGTGGCCGTCAACGCCGTCACCCGCAAGCTGCTCTCCGCGGCCAAGCGGCTCGTGCGGGCGTACGAGGTGCTGCCTGCGGCCGGCGTGGGCGACGTCCGGGCCGCGTGGGGTGGGTCGGTCCCGGTACGGACCGCCGCGGCGGTGAAGGTCATCGGCTGGCCGGGGCTGCCGGTCACGGTCGCCATCGAGCGGGTGACGCCCGGATCGCAGGTCCGCACCGGTCAGCACCTCGGCACGGTGACCGCCCGTACCGGCCTCGGTGCCGTGACGACCGACCTGCGCGCCGAGGCGGACCTCGCGGGACCGTCGTGGTCGTGGCGGCTGACCCGAACGTCGTAGCGCCACCGGTGGCCGATCCGGGCGGCTCACCGGTTCGCGGTGAGCCGCCCGACGTGTTCGGTCAGCGCCGCCCGGAAGCCGTCGTGCTCGGGAAGGTCCGCGCCGAAGATCTCCTCGACGCGGAGCAGCGAGTCGACCAGCCGCCCCGGGTTGCCCGTGCCGGCGGCGGCAGCGGCCAGTAGCCGGTCCGCCAGCGGATCGTCGAGCGGCAGCTCCCGCCCGCGCACGTCGCGACCCTGGGCCACGTACGCCATCCAGGCCGCGACGGCGAGCGCCGCCTGCCGCGGCACCGCCCCGGCGGCCAGGCGGTCGCGGACCGTGCCGAGCAACCGGACCGGCAGCTTCTGCGACCCGTCCATGGCGACCTGGACCGTCCGGTGCCGCAGCGCCGGGTTGGCGAACCGCTCCAGCACCTGGCGCCGGTAGTCGGCCAGGTTCAGGCTGTCCGGTGCGCGCAGGGTCGGCGCCACGTCCTCGACCATCAGCGCGTCGGCGGCCGCGGCGAGTTCGTCGTCGGCGAGGGCGGCCGCGATCGTGTCGTGACCGCGCAGGGCCCCCAGGTACGCGAGCAGCGAATGGGTGGCGTTGAGCATGCGCAGCTTCACCGACTCCCAGGCGGCGACGTCGCTGGTGAACACCGCGCCGGCGCGGTCCCAGGCGGGCCGGTCCGCGGCGAAGTCGTCCTCGATCACCCACTGGCGGAACGGTTCGGCCACCACGACGCCGCGGTCCTCCAGCCCCAGCACCGCCCGGACGGCGGCGCGGTCGTCGTCGGTGGTGGCCGGCACGATGCGGTCGACCATGCTGGACGGGAAGCGCACGGACGCCGCGATCCAGTCGGCGAGCCCAGCGGCCTCGGCCTCCGGCAGCGCCTCCAGGAAGTCGTGCACCAGCCCGCGCAGGACCTCGCCGTTGCCGACCAGGTTGTCGCAGGAGAGCACGGTGACGGGTCCGGCGGCGCCGGCCGACCGGCGCTGCAGCCCACGGACGACCTGCCCGACGACGGTCCGCGGCGGGCGCCCCGCGAGGTCGGCGCAGACCTCCGGGTCCGTCCGGTCCAGCCGGCCGGATCCGTCGCGGCGGTAGCCCTTCTCGGTCACGGTGAGCGTGAGGACGCGTACGGCGGGATCGGCGATCCGGTCGACGACCGTCGCCGGGTCGCCGCCCCCGAAGAGCACCTCGCGGACGCTGCCGACGACCTGCAGCGGCGCCGCGCCGTGGCCCCGCTCCCGCACCGTGTAGAGGCCGTCCTGCGGCGTCAGCTGGTCGCGTACGGAGGCGGATCGTTGGGTGACCCCCGCGATGCCCCAGTCGTCGCGGCCGGCCGCCGCCGCGGCCACCTCGGTGAAGATCGCCTGGTGCGCCCGGTGGAAGGCCCCGATCCCGAGGTGCACGACGCCGACCCGCAGCGCGCGCGGGTCCACCGCCGGCGGGGTGAACGCGCCGCCCCGCGCGAGGCGGTCCAGGGTGTCGAGGCGCAGCCGCGGTGCGGCGGCCACCACCTCGCTCCGTGCTCTCACCACGGGTGCACCGTCCCGTCCTCCAGGCGGTTGACCGGCAGGTACGCGGGCGAGTACGGGTAGCGGGCCGCCGCCTCCTCGTCGATGTCCACGCCGAGGCCGGGCACCTCCGCCGGGTGCAGGTAGCCGCCCTCGAAGTGGTAGCCGTGCGGGAAGACCTCGTCGGTCTGCTCGGTGTGCCGCATGTACTCCTGCAGACCGAAGTTCGGGATCGCGATGTCGAGGTGCAGGGCCGCGGCCATGCACACCGGAGACAGGTCGGTGGCCCCGTGCGAGCCGCTGCGCACGTGGTGCAGGGCGGCGAAGTCGAAGATGCGACGCAGGTGGGTGATGCCGCCCGCGTGCACCACCGTGGTACGGATGTAGTCGATCAACTGCTCGCGGATGAGCTGGGCGGCGTCCCAGACCGTGTTGAACACCTCCCCCACTGCCACCGGTGTGGTGGTGTGCTGGCGGATGAGCCGGAAGCCCTCCTGGAAGTCGGCGGGAACCGGGTCCTCCATCCAGGTCAGCGCGTACGGTTCCAGGCTGCGCCCGAGCCGGGCCGCCTCGATCGGTGTCAGCCGGTGATGCACGTCGTGCAGGAGCCGCAGGTGGGGCCCGAACTCGTCGCGGACCCGGGCGAAGACGGACGGCACGTGCGCCAGGTACCGCTCGGTGGACCAGGTCGCCTCGGTGGGCAGTGCCGCGTCGGCCGGCTCGTAGAACATCTTGTCGCGGCTGACGCCGTAGGTCCTGGCCAGTCCGGGCACCCCGCACTGCACCCGCACCGCGCGGTAACCGTGGTCGACGAACCGGGCCACTTCGGCCAGCACCTCGTCCACCGTCTCGCCGTTGGCGTGGCCGTACACCGTCACGCCCTCGCGGGAGCGGCCGCCGAGCAACTGGTAGACGGGCAGGCCGGCCACCTTGCCCTTGATGTCCCACAGCGCGGTGTCCACCGCCGCGATGGCGCTCATGGTCACCGGGCCGCGCCGCCAGTACGCGCCCTGGTACAGGTACTGCCAGGTGTCCTCGATCCGGGCCGGGTCCCGGCCGATCAGCAGCGGTACGACGTGGTCGCGCAGGTACGAGGCGACGGCCAGTTCACGACCGTTGAGGGTGGCATCGCCGACACCGGTGACGCCCTCGTCGGTGACGATCTTCAGCGTGACGAAGTTGCGTCCCGGGCAGGTGACGACGACCCGGGCGTCGGTGATCCTCACGGCTCCGGTTCCTCCTTGACCCGCGCGACGAGCTGCGTCGGGTTGACGTACCGAAGGGCGATGACGAGCAGCACCACCATCATCGCGGTGTACATGACCGCCATCGCGTCCACCGACTGCTGGGCGCGGATGCCCGCCGCGGACATCGAGTAGTAGAGCGCGACGACGAGGGTCTGCGAGTCGGGACCGGCGGTCAGGAAGGTCAGCTCGAACATGCCGACGGTCCGGACCAGGACGAGGATCGCCGAGGCCAGCATCCCGGGCAGCAGCAGGGGCGCCAGCACGTGGAGGAAGACCGACCGCAGCCCCGCCCCGCACATCCGGGCCGCGCTCTCGATCCGCGCGTCGATCTGCTCGATGAACGGCGTCATGGTGAGGATCACGAACGGCACCGAAGGAACGAGGTTCGCCAACACGACGCCGGAGAGGTGGCCGGCGAGGCCGAACTTGTAGAGCACGGTCGCCAGCGGGATGCCGTAGGTGATCGGCGGCATCAGGATCGGGAGCAGGAAGACCAGGTAGATGGTCCGCTTGCCGGGGAAGTTCCGGCGGGCGAGCACGTACGCCGCCGGCACGCCGATCAGCAGCGACAGCCCCACGACGAGCAGGGACACCTCCAGGGTCACCTTGATCACCTGGAACAGCGCGAACTCGGTCCACGCCTCGCCGTACCACTTGGTGGTGTAGCCGTCCGGGAGCCAGGTGTTGAACCAGCGCTGGCCGAACGAGCTGACCAGCACCGACCCGACGACGCCCAGCAGGTTCAGGAAGAAGAAGATGACCGCGCCCCAGACGAGCCAGGCGGCGGGGCGGGCGACGATCCGCCGCCGGGGACGGACGTCCGGGGCGGCGGCGCCGGTTGCCGCGGTGGTGGTGACCATCAGCCCTTACCTCCCGTGGACCCGGTGTAGAGGCGCGTCCGGGCGAACAGCACCACCGAGATGACCACCAGCTCGATCAGTCCCATGATCATCGCGATGGCCGACGCGTAGGGGTAGTCGTACTGCTCGTAGGCCGCCTGGTAGGCGGCGATGGAGATGACCCGGGTCTCGCCGGCCGGGTTGCCGACCAGGACCGCCGACGGGAACACGCTGAACGCGAGGACGAACGTCAGGCAGAACGTGGTGGCCAGCCCCGGCATCAGCAGCGGCAGGGTGACCATCCGGAACCGCTGCCACCAGCCGGCGCCGAGGGTCGCCGCGGCGCGCTCGAGCGTCGGGTCGATGCCGGACAGGTACGACAGCACGAGCAGGAACGCGAAGGGGAAGCCCGTGATGATCAGGGAGAAGAAGACGCCCCAGTAGTTGTGGATGAGCCGGATCGGCTCGTCGGTGAGGTGCACCGCGGTCAGCACGCGGTTGAACCACCCGGTCGGGCCCAGGAAGTTCAGCAGCCCCTGGGCGGTGAGCACGGTCCCGAGCGTGATGGGTACGACCAGCAGGATCGTGACGAGCCGCTTGCCACGGAACCGCCCCCGCATCCGGTACGCGATCGGCACCGACGCCACCACGTTCAGCAGCGCGGCGGGCAGCGACAGGCCGAGCGTGGTCCAGATCGTCGCGCGCTGGTAGGCGTCGCCGAAGAAGCGCGCGTAGTCGCTGAACGGCCCGCCCTCGGTCGGCTGGAACGACAGGCCCAGCCCGTAGAAGAACGGGTAGAGGAAGAGCAGCACGACGAAGAGCAGCGCCGGGGTGAGCAGCCACAGTTGCCGGTCGACGCCGCGTTCGGCGAGGCGGTGCTGCCAGTGGGCCCGCGCGGGCCGCCCGGCGGACTCCCCCGTGGAGGTGGAGGTCACGGCAGTCATCCGACCAGCCCTGGTTCCTCGAGCACGGCCGCGGCGTCGGCGGGTCCCGCCGCGGGGGCCGGGTCCCCGGGAAAGACCAGCAGCCGCTGGGGATCCATGCTCAGCGTGACCCGGTCACCGGGGGCGACGCGCTGGTCCGTACGCAGGTGGACCCGGACGCCGGCGGCGGTCACCGCCTCCGCCGCGAGTTCCCGGCCCTGGTACTCCACCACCTCGATCTCGGCCGGCACCGCGTTGGTCGACGCGCCGGCCTGGTCGACCCGTACGTCCTCCGGGCGCACCGCCACGATCACCTCGTCGCCCGGCGCCACCGGACCGACCGGGTCGCCGACGAGCCGGAAGCCGTCCCGTTCCACGGCCACCGTGTCGTCCACCCCCGCCTGCACCCGCATCGACCAGAGGTTGCGATAGCCCATGAAGTCGGCGACGTGCCAGTTCGCGGGGCGGGTGTGCAGCTCCTGGGGCGGCCCGATCTGCTGCACCCGGCCGGCGCGCAGCACGACGAGGCGGTCGGCCAGCGAGAGCGCCTCCTCCTGGTCGTGCGTCACGTAGACGGTGGTGAGCCCCAGCGACTGGTGCAGCCGGCGGATCTCGGTGCGCATCTCCAGGCGCAGCTTGGCGTCGAGGTTGCTCAGCGGCTCGTCCATCAGCACCAGCGACGGCTCCAGGACGACCGCCCGCGCGATGGCCACCCGCTGCTGCTGCCCGCCGGAGAGCTGGCCGGGCAGCTTGCCGACGTGCTCCTCGAGCTGTACCAGGCGGATCGCCTCCTCGGTGCGGCGGCGGATCTCGTCCTTCGGCAGCCGCCGCATCCGGAGTCCGAATGCGATGTTGGCCCGTACGGACATGTGCGGGAAGAGCGCGTAGTTCTGGAACACCATTCCGAAGCCGCGGCGCTCGGGCGGCAGGGTGTCGATCCGCCGCTCGTCCTGCCAGATGCTGCCCCCGGTCAGGGGCAGCAGCCCGGCGAGGCAGTTCAACGCGGTGGACTTGCCGCAACCCGAGGGACCGAGGAGGGCGACGAACTCGCCCGCCTCGATGGTCAGGTCGAGGTCACGCAGTGCGTCATGGCCACCGAACCGACGCGACACGCCCTCCAGTCGCAGCTGGGAGAAGGCCTTCGTGCCGGTGGTCATCCCTGCTTGACCTTCCCGCTGCCGACTTCCCGGTCCCACCGGTCGAAGGCCGCCACCAGCGCCTTCGCGTCCAGCGGCACCTCCTTCGGGTTGTTCGCGATGAGCGACTCGTACTCCGGCCGGCCGAAGTCCCGGATGGCGTCCTGGCTCTTCTGCGGCGCGTCCGACAGCTGGACGCCCTGCAGTGCCGGGCCCGGGTAGAAGTAGCCGTCGTCGTAGGCCTTGGCCTGCTGCTGCGGGGTCAGCATGAACGCGAGCAGGGCCAGCACAGCGGCCTGGGTGTCGGTGGACACGCCCTTGGGGATCACCGCGTAGTGCGCGTCGGTCACCCAGTGGAACCCCTGCAGCGAGGTGACCTTGGCCTCCTTCGGCACGGTGCCGAGGACCCGTGGGTTGATGTCCCAGCCGGTCGTCGAGGCGATCAGGTGCACCGATCCGTTGGCCAGGTTCTTCATCGTCTCGGTGGTGCCGGACGGGTAGTAGTCGACGTACCGGTTGAGCTCCTTGAGGAAGGTCCAGGTCTTGTCCCACCCGTTCACCGGGTCCTTCGGGTCCTTGTCGCCGAGGATGTACGGCAACCCCATCAGCAGGGTCCGCCCGGGACCGGAGTTCGACGGGCGGGCGTACTGGACCTTGCCGGGATGGGCCTTGGCGTACGCGAGGAGCTGGTCCGCGCTGGTCGGCGGATTCGGCACGGTGGCCGGCAGGTACT
Source organism: Micromonospora sp. NPDC005299 (assembly GCF_042872345.1). NCBI lineage: Bacteria > Bacillati > Actinomycetota > Actinomycetes > Micromonosporales > Micromonosporaceae > Micromonospora > Micromonospora sp. NPDC005299. Next base: position 247,558 of record NZ_JBIAKG010000005.1, on the reverse strand, counting down.
CCAGCAGCGGGCCCGACGGATAGTAGGTGACCGTCACGCCCGCGTTGCCGCCGAGCTTCTGCATGGCGGCGGCCGGTTCGAGATAGTTCTTCATGCCGGACAGCCGGCTCTCGAACTTCGGCAGCACGTCCATCCACAGGCCCTGGTCGATGCCGGCCGCGAGCCCGTCCACGCCGGTGAGCACCAGGCCGATGTCGACCCGGTTGGCGTTCTGCTGCGCCTTGATCTTGCCGGCCAGCTCCGGGGCGGGCGACTTCGAGTAGGTGACCCGGGAGATGACGTCCGGGTTTCGCTTGACGAAGTCGTCGATCATGCCCTGCGTCAGTTGCAGGTTTCCCGCGACGTCCAGGACGTTCAACGCCACGGCCTTCTTCGGCTTGTCGGGAACCTCGCCGTCGCTGTCGCCGCCGGCTCCGCCGGAGTTGTCGGGCGCGCCGCAGGCTGCGGTGACGGTTAGCAGGGACGAGGCTGCGGCGATCAGGGCGCTCCGCCGGGTAATGCCCATGAGACGTTCCCTCTCTCGATCATCTTTGAAGACGGAGGTACGGGGACGGCCTTTCGACCGGGATGCTCAGTCGGTCCGCGCGACCCCCGTCGATCCGCGGACCAGCAGCTGGGTGGGGAGCTCCCGGCGGACGTTGCGCGCGCCGTCAGGCTGCTCCAGCAGTGCGAGCAGCAGGTCGACGGCGGCCCGTCCGGCCTGCTCCTTGGTGAGCGAAACAGTGGTGAGCGTGGGCGACGACATCGCCGACATCTGGATGTCGTCGATGCCGATCACGCTGATCTCCCGCGGTACGTCCACGCCGCGGTTCCGGAGCCGATCCAGCAGGCCCAGCGCCATGAGGTCGTTGTAGGCGATGACCGACGTGACGCCGGAGGCGATGACGAGATCCGCTGCGGCGATCCCGCCCTCGAACTGGGGCGGGAAATTGCCGGCCACGAGCAGCTCCATGCCCGCCGCGGCGGTCGCCGCGTGCAGCGCCCGCACCCGATCACGGTTGGACCAGGAGCTGCGCGGGCCACCCACCCATCCCACCCGGCGATGACCGAGGGCCTGCAGGTGCGCGACGGCCTGCCGCATGCCGTCGGCGTTGTCGAAGACGACGGACGGCAACTTGCCGAAGCGTCGGTTGACCATGACCAGGGTCGTGGTCGCGGCAAGCGCCCGGATGTCTTCCTCGCGCCCCCGCGGAGAGCAGAGGATGAGCCCGTCCACCTGCTTGGCGAGGACACGGACCAGATCCCTCTCCGCAGCCGGATCCTCGTCCGTGTCGGCCAGGAGGACCGCGTAGTCCGCCTCCCGGGCCTTGGCCTGCACGCCCTTCACCAGGCTGGGAAAGAAGGGGTTCGCCAGGTCCGGCACGATCAGCCCGACGTTGCCGGTGCGACCGGTGATGAGACCTCGCGCGGCCCGGTTGGGTTCATAGCCCAGCCGTTGGGCCGCGCGCAGCACCCGCTCCCGAGTCACCGGGTTGACCAGGTCGGGCATCGACAGCGCCCGGGACACCGTGGACGGCGAAACGCCGGCATCACGCGCCACCTCGCGGATCGTCGCTCGCAACGTCCCACCTCCTCGGTCACGGGAACCGCACGTCGGAAGTCTGAAACCGATTGCAGAACTCTGTCAATACTCTGTTGCATGAATGTTTCCAAGCTCTGCTGGGGCAGTCCCTTGTGGCAGACACCCGTCGATGCAATCCTTTGCAGGCCCGGTTCCATCAACGCCTCAGAGGAGAAGCTGCGTGGCACAGCTGCGTCTGCACCCCGACCGTGCTCTGCCAGAAGGCGACAGGCGGACGCTCGCCCGCCGGATCTACCACTCCACCCGGGAACTGCCGCTGCTCTGCATGCACGGACACGTGGACGCGGCCGTTCTCGCCGACGACCAGCGGTTCTCCGACCCGGCTCACCTGCTGGTCGTGCCGGACCACTACGTGACCCGGATGCTCGTGTCGCAGGGCATCACGCTCGACCAGCTCGGCGCCCCCCGTCTCGACGGCCCGACGGCCGAGACCGACCCCCGCGCCATCTGGCGGCTCTTCTGCGCCCACTGGCACCTGTTCCGGGGCACGCCCAGCCGCTACTGGCTGGAACACGAGATCGCCGAGGTGCTCAAGCTCGACATCACCCCCGGGCCCGACACCGCCGACGAGCTCTACGACCTCATCGACTCCCGGCTGGCCGAGCCGGCCTTCCGTCCCCGCACCCTGCTCGACACCTTCAACATCGAGTTGATGGCCACCACCGACTCCGCCGCCTCGCCCCTGGACGACCACGCCCGGCTGCGCGAAGCGGGGCTCGGCGAACGGGTGGTGCCCACCTTCCGGCCCGACGACCTGACCCACATCGGCACTGCCGGCTGGACCAGCCGGCTCGGGCAGCTCCAGGCGCTCACCGGGGTGGACGCCGGCGACTACGACGGCTATCTCGCGGCCCTGCGCGCCCGCCGTGACGCGTTCAGAGCGGCCGGCGCCCGCGCCACCGACCATGGACACGTTTCCGCCGCCGCGGAGCCGCTCGCCCTGGACGATGCCCGCCGGATCTACACCGACGCGTGCAACGCCACCGTCACCCCTGCCGCAGCACAAGCCTTCGCGGCTCACATGCTCTTCGAGATGGCCCGGATGTCGCGCGACGACGGGTTGGTCATGCAGATCCACCCCGGGGTGCTCCGCGATCACGATCCCGGGATCCACGCCGCCTTCGGCTCCGACCGCGGTTTCGACATCCCCGTCGCGGCCGAGTTCACCCGCGCGCTCCGACCCCTGCTCAACGCCTTCGGCCGCGACCCGGGCTTCCGGGTGGTGCTCTTCACGGTCGACGAGACGGCCTACTCCCGCGAACTGGCCCCGCTCGCCGGCGTCTACCCCGCCGTCCGCCTCGGAGCCCCCTGGTGGTTCCTGGACAGCCCCGACGGCATGCGCCGCTTCCGCGAGTCGGTGACCGAGACGGCCGGCTTCTACAACACCAGCGGGTTCGTCGACGACACCCGGGCGTTCCTGTCCATCCCGGCCCGGCACGACCTGGCCCGGCGCATCGACGCCGGCTACCTGGCCCGCCTCGTCGCGGAACACCGCTTGACGGAGGACGAGGCGATCGAGACCGCCGCCGACCTGGCCTACCGCCTTCCCCGCGAGGCCTACGCCCGCCGGAGCGAGTGAGGGCGATCAGCCGCGGGTGGCCGAGGTCGTGTGCACGCCATGGTCGCCGTCGACGGCGACGGCGGACCAGGCCGCACCGTCGTACCGGCTGTACCGACGGCCCGGGGGCCGGCCACCTGCTCCGGTGACCGGCCCCGGGCCGGGGGCTACGCGGCGCCGTTCAGTGAGGCGGCCAGCGCGGCAGCGAACCCGGTGTCGGCGGGCGCGCCGCTCACGCCGATGCGCCAGGTCCCGCCCGCGAGGTCGCCCACCGGCAGCGACCGTCCGCCCGGCTGCCACAGGGGCTGCCAGGCGACCGAGCCGCTCGGCCGGTTGAACCACCGGTTGTCCTCGCTCCAGGCCGACCCGGCCCGGTACGCGACCGCCAGCGTCGTGGCGTCGTCCGTGGCGAGCACCCACGGGGTGAAGCCCGCCGCGTCCCCGTCGCGATCGGCGCCGCCGGGGTCCGCGAGCCGGGGCAGGGTCGAGTCGAGATTCCAGGCGGCCTCCCAGACCGGCGCGCTGGTCGGGCCGGTCACGTGCCAGACGAGGTCGACGTCCACCGTGGTCGGTGCGAACCGGAAGCGCCAGTCGACGGTCACCGGCTCGTCGCCGAGCGGGATGCCGGCCAGGAGCAGGTCCGCGCCGTCGGCCGACACGGTCACGCTCCGGGCGGGGCCCGCCGTGTCGGTGGGCCCGAAGGTCCCGACCGCGAGGTAGGGCGCCGTGGATCGGAACGACGAATCCGTCACGGGCCGGTACGCGCCTCGGCCGGTCGGGTCGGCCTCGTAGGAGACCAGCCGGGACTCGGGCGCCGTCTGCACGACGGCCCGGTAGTAGGGCGTGCTGACGAGCCGCCCCTTCGTCACCACCGGCGTACGCCAGTTCAGCGGCGCCAGCCAGAGCCCGCCCTGACCCCAGCCGGCGCCGGTGACGTACCACTGGCCGGTGCCGGAGTCGTCCTTGACCACCTCGGCGGCGTGCGCCTCGATCCGGCCGGCGAGCTGGTCGACGGTGAAGTGGAACGGGTCCTCGCTGCGGTACACGCGGGTGTCCTGGTAGCCGCTCTCGCAGCAGACGAAGAGATACCACGAGCCGTCGTGGTGCACCACGAACGGCGACTCGGTCGGCCCGCCGAACGTGCCGGTGGCCGGGTGTTCGAAAGCGGTCCGCCGGTCGCTCCAGTGCACCAGGTCACGGCTGGTGCGGTAGGCGACGATGTGGTGGCCGCCGGCCGGGGTGCTGTTGGCGGTGTAGTACATGACCCACTCGTTACCGACCCGGGTCACCATCGGGTCCCGGCCGTCGAAGCCGTCGGTGAAGAGCGGGTTGCCCGGGTGCCGCGTCCAGGTCGTCAGGTCCTTGGACGTGGCGAGGTGCATCCGGTACGCCTCGTGGTCGGCGGTGCCGCCCGCGTAGAACATGTAGTAGGTGCCGCCGTGGAACAGCACGTACGGCGCCCAGATGTGGGTCTCCCCCGCGCTCGGGTCGGCCGCCAGGGCGAACGGCTGCTTCGTCCACGGGCCACGGGGTGACGGCGCCGTGGCATGGCCGAAGAACTTCTCGTCCAACGGGTTGGCCGGCTCGGCGTGGGTGATCGCGAAGACGTGCCACAGGCCCGTTGCGCGGTCACGCACCATGGTGTGGTCGTTGTAGTACCAGCGCTCGTTCTCGCCGACGCTGGGGTCGTACACGTTCACGAACTCGCCGGCGGTGACCTGGACGGACCGGTTCTCGTACGGCTGGTTGCTCAGCGCGGCGGTGTCGGCGGCCCGGGCCGGCGCCGGGGCCACGATCAGTCCCAGGGCGAGGGCGAGCAGCGCGGACAGCCGACCGACGCGGGACGGTGAACGGGGCATGCGTTCCTCCAGAGCTCTACGGGTGGCGAGGTGGTGCGCCGGACGGGCGCTTGGCGCGCTGGTCCGCCGCCTGCCTGCGGCGGCGGACCAGCGCCGGGCCCTACTGCTTGCCGCCGAGCGTGGTGTACACCTCCGCGGCGTTCTCCTTGGTGATCTGCATGGTGCCGAGCGTGGTCGTCTTCGGGACGTCCTTGGCGCAATCGACGAGGATCTTCTTGGCCAGGTCGATCGCCTCACGCCCGCCGGTCGCGTACTGGAACGTCGCCTGGAGGCGACCCTGCTCGACGGCCTTGATGCCGCCCGAGGGGACGGGCAGCGCGTCGATCCCGGTGAACTTGATCGCGGTTTCCTTGCCGGCCGCCTTCGCCGCCAGGTAGGCGCCCTCCGCCATCGGGTCGTTGTGCGCGTACACCGCGTCGATGTCCGGGGTCGCCTTGAGCATCGCGTCCATGACGCTCTGCCCCTTCTCCCGCAGCCACTCGGCGGTCTGGCTCGCCACGATCTCGATCTTCGGGTTGCTCGCGATGCCCTCCCGGAAGCCCTGGGCGCGCTCGGCGGCCGGGGTGGAGCCGGGCAGGCCGGAGATCTCCACGACCTTGCCACCCTGCGGAAGCAGCGTCTTCGCGTAGTACTCGCCCGCCGCCCGACCGATCGCGACGTTGTCGCCACCGATGAAGGCCGTGTACGCGTCGCCCTCGACCTTGCGGTCCAGCACGATGACCGGGATCCCCTGGTCGTACGCCTTCTTGACCACCGCGGTCAGCGGCTTCGCCTCGTTCGGGGAGATGATCAGCAGGTTGATGCCCTGGGAGAGGAAGTTCTCCACGTCGGCCACCTGCTTGCTGTTGTCCTGAGCCGCGTCCGAGACGACCACCTTGAAACCGGGCACGGACTTCGCCGCGTTGCTCACGTCGTCGTTCATGACCTGCCGGTACGGCTCGGCGTTGTTGGCCTGGGACATGCCGATCAGGAAGTCCTTGCCGCTGCCGCACTTCGCCGAGGCGTCGGAGCTGCTGCTGCCGGGGTCGTCCTCGACGCTGCACGCCGAGGTGGCGACGAGCGCGGCCAGCGCCAGGATCGTGGCGGCTCTTCGGGCGTAACGCATGGTTTCCTCCATTGGGGTGGTGGGTCAGGCGATGCGGGGACGTAGCTTCTGCAGCGCGGCGGCAGCCACGATGACCAGGCCCTTGACGACCAGCTGCACGTTCGCGTCGATGTTGTTGAGGGCGAGGATGTTGTTGAGGATCCCGAGCAGCAGGGCGCCGGCGATGGTCCCGCCCATGGATCCACTGCCACCGGCGAGGCTCGTCCCGCCGATGACCACGGCCGCGATCGCGTCCAGTTCGTAGCCGGCGCCGTCGTTCGGGCTGCCCTGGTTGAGCTGCCCGGCGTGGATGATCCCGGCCAGCGCGGCGAGCAGGCCGGCGATCGCGAACACGGTGATGCGGACGCGGCGCACCGGCACCCCGGAGAGCCGGGCGGCCTTCTCGTTGCCCCCGATGGCGTAGACGTGCCGGGCGAAGGCCGTGGTGCGCAGCACCAGCAGCGCGCCGACGCCGATGGCGAGGAACAGCAGCGCCGGCACCGGGAGGATCCCGTTGATCGACCCGCTCAGCGTCGAGAACGCCTCCGGGGCCTCCTGCGGCCCGTCGCCGTAGGCGATGGGGATGCCCAGCCCGCCGGACCACATCCGGGCGATGCCTCGGGCCGCCTGCAGGCCGGCGAGGGTGACGATGAACGACTGGATGCCGAGCCGGGCGACGATCGCACCCTGGGTGGCGCCGAACGCGGTGCCGATCAACAGCACGATCAGGACCGTCGGCAGGATGCCCAGGCCGCTGTCGACCATCAGGGTGGCGGACCCGACCGCGGCGAGCCCGAGCACCGCCCCGACGGAGAGGTCGATTCCGCCGATCAGGATCACGAATGTCATCCCGACCGCGATGATGCCGATCTCCGAGACCGCGCGGACGATGTTGGCCAGGTTCCCGGAGCTGAGGAAGACGCTCTCGCCGTTGCGGACGGGCGACACGGCGATCGCGATGACGAAGACGGCGGCCAGGCCGAACAGGCTCTGGAACCGGAAGAAGCTGTCGACGATCGCGTGCCGGTCCCGCGGCAGCCGGATGGGCCGGCGGCGGGGCGGTGTCTCGCGCGGCGCTTCGGCGACGGAGGTGGGGTTCGGCGAGTTCATCGGGCCTCCTTGGCATCGTCCCCGTTGGCCGCGGCGAGGATCGCTTGTTGGGTGGCGGACGCGCGGGGCAGCGCGGCCGCGGTACGACCGCGGTGCAGGACGACCACCCGGTCACAGAGGCTGAGCAGCTCCGGCAGTTCGGACGAGGCGAGCAGGATCGCCATGCCGGTGTCGGCGAGTTGGTGCAGCAGCCGGTAGATCTCGGCCTTGGCTCCGATGTCGACGCCTCTGGTCGGCTCGTCGAGCAGCAGCAGCCGCGGTCGCGTCAGCAGTTGCTTGGCGAACACGACCTTCTGCTGGTTGCCGCCGGAGAGCGTGGCGGTGGGGACCGCGGGCGAGGCGGCCTTCACCGCCAGGGCGCTGAGCTGCCCGGCCACCGTCCGCTTCACCGCCTGCCGGCGTACCAGTCCGAGCGTCGTCAGTGTCGACAGCGCCGAGAGCACGACGTTGTCGGACACCGAGTGCTCGAGCATCAGTCCGGCGCCACGCCGGTCCTCGGGGACGAACGCCACCCCGCATGCCAGGGCCGACCGTGGGCCGTGCGGGCGGTACGGGCGGCCGTCGAACGTCACCTGTCCGATGTGGCGGCCGGAGCCCCCGGCCCCGAAGAGCGTCTCGAGCAGTTCGGTGCGGCCCGCGCCCATCAGCCCGGCGAGTCCGACGATCTCGCCGGAGCGCACCGTGAGGTCGACTCCGGCCGGCTCGGTCCGCCCGGGTGTCGGCCGGCGTGGCGTCACGGCGAGTCCGCGGACGTCGAGCAGCACGTCCCCGGGCTCGTTGCGCCCCTCTCCGTACAGCGCGTCGACCGACCGACCGACCATCAGCTGGATGATGTCGTCGCGGGAGGCGGCCTTCGGATCGACGCTGCCCGCGACGCTGCCGTTGCGCAGCACGGTGACCCGGTCCGCGACGACCTCGATCTCCGCCATCCGGTGCGAGATGTAGACGATGCCGACGCCGGCCCGGCGCAGCTCCGCGATCGTCGCGAAGAGGCGTTCGACCTCGGCGTCCGCCAGCGCGGCGGTCGGCTCGTCCATGATCAGCACCCGCGCGTTGAGCGACAGCGCCCGGCCGATCTCGACCAGTTGCTGCTCGCCGACGCGCAACGACCCGACGAGCCGGCGCGGTTCGAGGTCGGCCCCGAGGGTACGCAGGTGGTCCGTGGCCTGCCGGCGCATCCGCCGGAGGTCGACTGTGCCCATCCGGGTGCGCGGCTCGCGCCCGAGGAACATGTTCTCCGCGATGGAGAGCCCGGCCACCAGGTCCAGCTCCTGGTGGATCGTGGCGATGCCGGCGCGGTGGGCGTCGGACGGGCCGGCGAAGCTCACCGGCCGCCCCTCGAGCTCGATGGCGCCGTCGTACTCGGTGATCACGCCGGAGAGGATGTTGATCAGTGTCGACTTGCCGGCGCCGTTCTCGCCGAGCAGCGCGTGCACCTCACCCGCCCGGACGGTGAGGTCGATGTCGCGGCAGGCGTGCACACCGCCGAACCGCTTGCCGATGCCGGTCATCCGGACCAGCGGGCGTTCTGTCATGCGGCACCTCTGAGTCGTCTGCGGGTCTGCTGCGGGTCGGGCCGGAGCCGCCGGGCCCGTGCGGACCCGGCGGCTCCGGTCGGTCACGAGACGAGCCGCGCCTCGACGTAGTCGAGCCCGGCCAGGTAGCCGACCGACGCGGCGGCCTTGCCGGTCACGGTCAGCGTGAGCGTGTGCCGGCCCGCCGTCAGCTCCCGCTGGCCGTAGTCGAGCGGGTCGCTCACGACCACCTCCGGCGAGTGGTACGCGTCGAAGGCCGGCCCGATCCGGGCGCCGTCGATCGCCACCGTGTTGGTGCCGTAGTCCCGGGCCAGCGTCTGCACGAGGCGCAGGTCGTAGGTCCCGGTGGTGGGCACGGTGAAGGTGACGGTGACGCTCTGGTTCGGCCCGTTCGCGTGGAACCACAGCTGCGCGCTCTGCGACCAGTGGATGCCGCAGCAGTCGCCCTGCGGGTCCGCCGGCGCGTCGGCGCTGACCGCGGGCAGGAGCGATTCACCCTCGATCCGCAGCGTGTCGCCGGTACTGGCCGAGGCGGTCGGCGAGTACGGCCCCGCGTTGCCGGCCGCGTCCACCGCGCGCACCCGGTAGTACCAGGTCTCGCGCAGCCCCAGACCCGCGTGCTCGAAGCTCGGGCGGGTCGTGGTGCCGACCCGGTTGCCCGGCCCCGGCGTGAAGCCCGCCTGGCGGGAGGCGAACACCTCGTACCGGGGGGCGTAGACGTCGTCCGGGGCCGGCTGCCAGGCCACCGTCACGGCGTTGGTCGTGCCGCTGGTGGCGGTGAGCCCGCTGACCGCGCCCGGCCGCGTGTGGTCGGTGAACGGGGTGACCAGGCTGAGCACCGCGTACCGCGCCGCTGACCAGGCCGGAGCGCCGGCGGTCGGCGTCAGGGTGACGGTCACCGCGTCCCTGCCCCGGGTGAGCGCGGCCGGGATCCGGTACTCGTCCTCCAGCCACCGGTGCGACGCGTTGGCCAGGGGCTGCGACCAGGTGCCGGCGTCGCGCCCGTCGACCTGGACCGCCACCGACTGGTAACCGGCCGATTGGTCGCCGACGCGGCGCAGCACCGCGCCCGCGTTGTCCTCGTCGAGGGCCACCCGGAACCGGATCGGGTCGGTGGAGGCGCGGACGTCGTCGGTCACCGGTCGGGGCGCGCCGTCGTCGCCCTCGAAGGTCGCCGTGAGCACCGTCCGGTCACCGCCGGAGGCGTACCGGTGGGCCGCCTCGCTGGCGGCGTCGCCCACGTCGACCGTGTCCGTCCAGCGCTGCCCGACGGCGTCCTGGCCGTACCAGTACGCGGTGGAGCCGTACCGGGCCGGGTCCTGGTCGCCCGGGCCGTGCTCGATGCCGAACCGCAGTCCGGTCGAGAACGCCATCGACTCCGCGAGCATGAGCCGGTACGCCCCGGTGCAGTCGTACCGGCAGCCGTAGTCGGCGATCTCGTGGGCCGGGTTGCCGTTCATCGGCGCGGAGAACGTGCCGTGGTTGAAGTACCAGCCGCTCTCGTAGAAGTCCTCGGTGCCGGTGCCGTGGATGCTCGGGCTCTGCGCGCCGTCCACGTAGACGCGCTCGTCACCCTCCAGGTAGTTGCGCTGGTTGCCGGCGGGGATGTGCCCCTCCATGGTGTGGGTGACCCCCACGAACTTGCCCCGCCCCGCGACGTCGAGGAAGAGGTGGTCCGCTCCCGGCGTGGTGTCGGCGCTGGTCGCCGTCGCCCGGAAGTAGCCGGTGTCGCCTGTCGGCCGCAGGGCCGCCGCCCAGCGGGCGGACTTCGCCGTGGTCACCGTGGCCACCGACGGCTTGATCGCCACGTCGGACCCGTTGCGCAGCTCGATCGACCAGCGCGACCGGTAGGGCATCGGCCACCAGGCCGACAGCGTCGCGGTCGCCGGGTCGACGCCGAACATCAGGGACCGGACGGAGTGCAGACCGAGGCCGGTGCCGAAGAACTCGCCGAGCGGGGCGTCCACCGTGGTCTTCCCGTCGAACGAGATGCGCAGCCGGGTGTCACGCAGCACCGCGTCGGACGCGGCGACGGCCGCCTTGCGCTCGTCGTCGGCCGGGTAGGAGGAGGTGTTGCTGCCCTGCCAGGTCTGCGCGGTGATCCGGTAGCCGTGCGCTGCCTCGACGTCGGTGTGCGCCGGGCCCAGGTCGACCGTGTCGGTGCGCGTCGCAGTGCCGGAGACCAGGCTGTCGACCCAGTACGTGAACTCGTTGACGTCGAGGTCGGACGAGACGAACTCGTTGCGGATGGTCAGCGTCGACTTGCCGGCTGTGGCGCTCGCCGGTAGCTCGACGGTCTGGTCCAGCCAGGTGCCGAACGGCACCGGGTCGTTGGCCGGCCACTCGGCGACCGGTACTCCCTCGACCAGGATCCGGGCCCGCTGGTGCCCGATGTGCGGGTCGAGCCGGCGGGTGAGCCGTACGCCGGTGTTGGCCGGGTCGACGGCGACGGTGAACTCGCTGCCGCCGCCGGCGCCAAAGGCGCGACCGTCGTCGGCGATCGGCTCGGGCGCGCCGACGAGCTGCGGGATCTTCAGCTGGAGTGCGGTGATCGCGCCGGGGCCCACGCCACTGGCGAGGGTCGCCCGACCGCCCGCGGGGACGGCGAAGGTGCGCTCGGCCGCCGCGGCGCCCGGCTGGGCGGGCTTGGGGTCGCGGGTGCCGGCGGCCTTGAGCTGCGCGATGACGTCCTCGGCCCGGTCGGTGGGGTCGAAGGTGCGGACGCCGTCCGAGGTGGTGAACTTCCGGTAGGAGACGTGGTGGAAGATCGGGTTCTTCTCGGTGGTGACCCGCATCGAGCTGCGGTACGTCATGGGCGCCTTGATGTAGACGCCCCCGGAGCTCTGCGCCGCGTTGGCGACCACCGGGTAGACGAAGGGAGCACCGAGCTTGCCGTCCACGACATCCTGGAGCTTGGCGTCGAGCACGGTCTTTCCGTCGAGGACGACCTTGATGGTGCCCGTGGCGGAGACGTTGCCCTCGTCGCGGGTGAACCAGATGGAGTCGATCTCGCCGGCGCCGGTCGCCTCGGCGATGACGCAGCCCTCAGCGCTGGTGCGCAGGCATGAGTACTGGCCGGAGAAGCCGTCGTCGTTGCCGCCGCTGCGGTCGAAGCTGGAGAACTGGTAGGCCCGGGATCCGTCGGTGAGTTCCGGGAGCCGGTCGAGCCGGCGATAGACGTCCCAGCCGACGGGGCCGTTCGTGGTCGGGTCGGTGGAGGCCGAGGCCGCTCCGGCGAGACCGACGACGGCCGAGCCGGCGATGAGCGTCGCCGCGGCGGCGGCACCGAGCAGCCGCCGCGGCGAGGTACGTGGTGCGCGGGTGGTGGGTGTCATGAATCGCCTTTCCACATCGGTGGGTGGGGCGGGTCGTGAGGCGCGGCAAGGAATCGATTTCTCGCCGCAGTTGCGATCAGGTTAGGCAGCCGTCGGGCGGCGGTCAATCCTCCAGTGCTGACGACGAGGTCGGCGGCACTTCGACGTTGACAGCCCCACCCGCCGCTCCTAGGGTCCTCGATCAGAACCGAGCAAACGATTTCTCGCTCACAAAAGCGCCCCGCGACCCCGCGGCGCGCTGGGAGGGGGCAGCCGTGCCCCGACTCGTCGTCCTCACCGGATTCCTCGGCGCGGGCAAGACCACGACGATGCTGGCCGCCGGACGGCTGTTCACCGCACGCGGCGGCCGGGTCGCGGTCATCACCAACGACCAGGGCAGCGACCTGGTCGACACCCAACTGGCCCGGGACGCGGTGCCCGACGTCGGCGAGGTGACCGACGGCTGCTTCTGCTGTCGCTTCGAGGACCTCGCCGACCTGGTGACGGACCTGCTCGACACCGGGCGTGCGGACACCATCCTGACCGAGGCCGTCGGCAGCTGCACCGACCTGCAGGCGACGGTCATCCGCCCGCTGCGGGCCCGCTACGGCGACCGCCTCACGCTGGCTCCGCTCACCACGATCGTCGATCCGGCGCGCGTCGGCGTGCTCGACGGCGACCTCGGCTACCTGTTCGACCGCCAACTCGCCGAGGCCAACCTCATCGCGGTCAACAAGTCCGACACCCTGCCCCGCGCCGAGTTCGACGCGCTCCTCGACCAGATCCGGCGCGGCTACCCCGGCGCGGGCGTCCTCGGCTACAGCGCGAGCCGCGGCGAGCACGTCGACCAGCTTGTCGCGCGGTGGACCGGCGAACCACCGCGCGGCCGGGACGTGGACCTGGACGTCGACTACGACCGGTACGCGGCGGCCGAGGCGCGGCTGAGCTGGCTCAACCAGGTATGGCAGGTCTCGGCCGACGGCGGGTTCTCCGCGCGACGCTGGGCACACGTCGCCCTCGAATCGCTCTCCGCCGCCTGCGCCCGGCGGGGAGACGTCATCGGTCACGCCAAACTCGCCGTCCAGACGCCCGCCGGGCTGATCCGTATGAGCGTCGTGGCCGCCGGTGACCCGCCGCGGCACGAGCCCGCCGGGCGCGACGGACCGCCGGTGGCCCGCGCCACCGTGCTGGTCAACGTCCGCGCCACCTGTCCACCGGAGGACCTCGAATCACTGGTACGGGCCGCCGCCTACGACGCCGACCTCGCGGCCGGCGCCGCCGCCCGGCCCGGCCCGGCGAACGCCTTCGCGCCGTCCTACCCCCGCCCCGTGCACCGTCTCCCGGCCACACCGGCCCGACCGTAGGAGGACCCATGGCTGACCAGTGCTGTCCCGGCAACGCCTGCAGCCCGAACCGCCGACAGTTCCTCACCCTCTCCCTCGGGCTCACCGCCGGCACCGTGCTCGCCGGCTCCCGGGCCGAGGCCGCCGCCGCCCTCGGCGTACCCGAGGACCGGCTGATCGGCGTACCGGTCGACAAGGCGCTGCCACCCGACTGGTCCACGGCGCTGTACCGCCGGGGCGAGCCGACCAGCTACGAGGGCACCGACCTCCGCTGGCTCGGCATGCCGGTCGGCGGTGGCGCCACCGGCCAGCTGTACCTCGGCGGCGACGGGCGGCTGTGGAACTGGGACATCTTCAACCGACCGGCGGCCGGCACCACCGACGTCGGGTACGCGAACCCTCGGCAGCCCGCCTCCCCCGTCCGGCACGGTTTCGCGCTGCGGACCCGGTCGGGCGGGCGGGTCCAGACCCGCGCGCTCGACGCCACCGGCTTCGATCAGGTGCGTTTCACCGGGCAGTACCCCGTCGGCACGATCCGGTACCGGGACGACGACGCTCCGGCCGAGGTCACCCTGGAGGCGTTCTCACCGTTCGTACCGCTGTCGGTCGCGGACTCGACGCTGCCGGCGACCGTGCTGGTGTACACGCTGCGCAACACGTCGCACCGAACGGTGGACGCCACTCTGCTCGGCTACGTCGAGAATCCCGCCTGCCTGGACACCAGGACACAGCGCGGGATCACACTGCGGTCGACGGCGTTCGGCGACCGGTCGCTGCGCGGAGTCCGGTTCTCGGCCGCCGAGCAGACCGAGACGGCCGACCGCCCCGACGTGGTCTTCGAGGACTGGGATCGGGACACCTACGACGGCTGGACGGTCGAGGGCAGCGCCTTCGGCACCGGCCCGGTGCTGGTCGCCGAGATTCCGGACTACATGAAGAGCGGCGGGCCGCTCAACGCGACCGGACAGCGACTCGTCACCTCGCACGACTTCCGCGGGGCCCAGGGCGACATCGGCCGGGCCGACGCGCCGACCGGCAAGCTCACCAGCGCCCCGTTCACGGTCTCGCGCAAGTCGATCCGCCTGTCGATCGGCGGCGGCAACCACCCCGGCCAGACCTGCGTCAACCTGCTCGTCGACGGCGCGGTGGTCGCCACGGCGACCGCCCGCAACGCCGAGGCGATGCACAGCGTCTACCTGGATGTCTCCGCGCACGAGGGGAAGTCCGCGGTCATCGAGATCGTCGACGCCCACAGCGGGGCCTGGGGCCACGTCAACTGCGACCGCATCGTGTTCACCGACGCCACGCCCCGGCCCGAGATCGTGTTCGAGGACTGGGAGCGCGACACCTACGACGGCTGGACCGTCGAAGGCAGCGCGTTCGGTGCCGGCCCGGTGCTGGTCTCCGAGGTGCCGGACTACATGAAGCGCTTCGGCGATCTCGGCGCGTCGGGGCAACGGTTCGTCACATCGCACGACTTCCGCGGCTCCGGCGGTGACTCGGGCCGGGCCGACGCCGCCACCGGCAAGCTGACCAGCCGGCCGTTCACCGTCGAGCGCCGCTACGTCAACGTGGCCGTGGGCGGCGGGAGCCACCGCGGCAGCACGTGCGTCAACCTCCTGGTGGACGGCGCCCTGGTGGCCAGCGTGGCCGGCCGCGACGCGGAGCCGGTCAGCGTGGCCACCATGAACGTGTCCGCGTACCAGGGCCGCACGGCGGTCATCGAGATCGTGGACGGGGACACCGGCGGGTGGGGGCACGTCAACGTCGACCGCATCGCGTTCAGCGACGTGCCGACGGACACCCGGCCGCTGGACCAGGTGCCCGACAACGGCACGCTCGTCCTCGCCGCGCTCGACGGTCGGGCGGTGACGCGTCCGTCGCTCGCCGGGTGGGACACCCTCGACGAAGTGTTCGCGGCGGAGTCCGGCCCCACGGAGGTGGACGGCTCGCTGGCCGGGCAGGCCGGATCGGTGAGCGTCGCGGTCCGCCTCGCGCCGGGCCAGAGCCGCACCGTGCGATTCGTGCTCGGCTGGCACTTCCCCGTGCCGGACCGCGTGTCGCTCAGCTTCCTGCGCGGCTCGGACAGCCTGCGCCGGCACTACGCGACCCGGTTCGCCGACGCCCGCGCGGTGGTGGAACACGTCGCCCACGACCTCGACCGGCTGGAGGCCGACACCCGCGCCTGGGTGAAGACCTGGTACACCGACGCCACCCTGCCGCACTGGTTCCTGGAGCGCACCCTGGCCCCCGCGTCGACGCTCGCCACCAACACCTGCTACCTGTTCGACGACGGACGGTTCTACGGCTGGGAGGGTGTGTACTGCTGCCCGGGCACCTGTGAGCACGTGTGGAACTACGCCCAGTCCATCGCCCGGCTCTTCCCACAGCTGGAACGCGACACCCGCAGCAGAGTGGACCTCGGCATCGGCTTCCACCCGGACACGGGCCAGATCGGCAACCGCGCCGAGGCCGACATGGGCTGGGCCACCGACGGGCAGTGCGGCACGATCCTGCGCTGCTACCGGGAACACCTGACCGCGCCGGACGACACCTACCTGCGGGTGAACTGGCCCCGGCTACGGCGCGCGCTGGAATGGATCATGGAACACGACGTGGGCCCGGACGGCACGCTCGACGGCCCGCAGCCGAACACGCTCGACACCACCTGGTACGGCCAGATCGCCTGGATCACCGGAATGTACGTCGCGGCGCTGCGGGCGGGCGCGGCGATGGCCGACGAGGTGGGCCAGCCCGAGTTCGGCGACCGGTGCCGGGCCCTCGCCGATTCCGGCAGCCGGCACCTGTCCACGGAACTCTTCAACGGGGAGTACTTCATCCAGGAGGTCGACCCGGCCCACGCCGATGCGATCAACAGCAACCGTGGGTGCCACATCGACCAGCTCTTCGGGCAGAGCCTCGCCGGTCAGCTCGGGCTCCCCCGTGTCGTGCCGGCGGAGCAGGCCGTCAGCGCCCTGGAGAGCCTCTACCGGTACAACTTCACGCCCGACCACGCCGCCTACCGGGAGGGCAGCGTCATCCCGGGCGGCCGCTGGTTCGCGATGGAACACGAGTACGGCATGCTGATGACCACCTGGCCGCACGGCGGCGCCGACACCGCGGCCGGAAACCCCGCCAGCTGGGCCGCCATGTACTTCAACGAGGTGTGGACGGGCCAGGAGTACCAGGTCGCGGCGCACATGCTCCAGGAGGGCCTGGTCGAGGAGGGGCTCACCCTCACCCGGGCGGTGCACGAGCGGTACGCCGCAGGCAAGCGCAACCCGTACAACGAGATCGAGTGCGGCGACCACTACGCCCGGGCCATGGCCAGTCACGGTGTCTACCTCGCGGCCTGCGGATTCGAGTACCACGGCCCCCGCGGCCACATCGGGTTCGCGCCCCGGATCAGCCCCGACCGGTTCGCCGCCGCGTTCACCGCCGCGGAGGGGTGGGGCCTCTTCCGGCAGGAGCGCCACGGCGGGCACCTCACCGGTACGGTCGAGGTCCGGTACGGCCGCCTCCGGGTGTCCAGCGTCGCTCTGGCGGTGACGCGTACCCCGGCACGGGTGACGGTGCGGCTGGGCCATCGCACACTGCCGGTGCGTGACTGGTCGTGCCGGGACGGGCGCATTCTCGTTACCTTGGACGCCGAGGTCGTGGTCGGTCGGGGGGACGCCCTCCAGGTGATGCTCAACGGCTGAACGTGTCGGCGCTCGTCACGGCTCGTGTCGAGCGCCGGCGCGGACGCCCGTGACTATTCCGTCACTTTCCGCCCGTAAGATGCCCAGTCCCCGCACCGGCGAGGGTGCGGGGAGCGGGCACTCGTTCTCGGGCTTGTCATCGTAGGAATCCACCGGACGGAGGCGAATGGCGACGATCTACGACGTGGCGCGGCAGGCTCAGGTCTCGCCCGCGACGGTCTCGCGGGTACTGAACGGCCGTACCACCGTTGATCCGGTCATGGCCGCGCGCGTGCACCAGGCGATGCAGGACCTCGATTACCGTCCCAACGCGGTCGCCCGCAACCTGCGCCTGAGCCAGACCAGCCTCTGGGCGGTCATCATCTCCGACATCGGCAACCCCTTCTTCACCTCCATGGTGCGGGGGGTCGAGGACGTCGCGCAGAGCGCCGGGTACTCCGTGGTCCTGTGCAACTCCGACGAGGACCCGGAGAAGGAGTCCCGGTACATCGCGGCGGCCCTCGCCGAACGGATGGCCGGCGTCATCATCTCCACGTCGGGCCGTTCGACGGTGATCAACCGGCTCGTGGAGGCCCGCATCCCGGTCGTGGCGATCGACCGTCAGCTGCGCGGCGTCACCATCGACACCGTGCTCGTCGACAACGTGCACGGGGCGGGGCTGGCGACCACGCACCTGCTCGACAACGGCTACGAGCGGGTCGCCTGCATCACCGGTCCCCGCCGGATCTCCACGGCCGCCCAGCGGCTCCGGGGCTACCAGCGCGCGCTGCGGGCGCGCGGGCGGGAGGCGACCGACGCCCTCGTGCGGTACGCGGACTTCCGCGAGGAGGGCGGCTACCGGGCCATGGCCTCGCTGCTCGACAGCGACAACCCGCCCGACAGCGTCTTCGCCACGAACAACCTGATGACCGTGGGCGCCGTCGAATGCCTCGTCGACCGCGGTATCCGGGTGCCGGACGAGGTCGGGGTCGTCGGATTCGACGACATTCCGTGGGCACACCTGGTCCGGCCGTCGCTGAGCACCGTCTCCCAGCCGACGTACGACCTCGGACGCGCCGCCGCCGTGCTGCTCACCGAGCGGATCGCCAACCCGTCGCGGCTGCCGTCGACCGTCACGCTCAGCACCGGGCTCCAGGTGCGCGACAGCTCCACCCGCCCGAGCTGACCGTCCGCCGGTACGGCGGGGTGGCCGCACTCCGGCCCGGCGACCCGGCCGGGCCCCACGGCCGGCCGGGTCGCCGAGCGGGTATTCAGAGGTTGACGTCGCCGCAGAGGTGCACCTGGATGCCGAGGTCGGCGAACATCGCGGCCTTCACCCGCAGTGCCCGGTCGGCGGTCTCCGCGTCCGGCGCGTAGGCGACGTTCACGTGGTTGGCCTTGTGGCGGGCCATCAACTGGTCGCGGCCGACCCCGTGCAGCACGGCATGCATGATCGGCCACTGCGGGTTCGTGGCCTCCAGCCGGCGCCGGGTCTCCTCCTCGGGAAGCTCGACGACGGTCGCGCGACCGAGGTCGACGTGCAGCCCGCCGTCCATGATGAACACCCGGGACCAGACGATCTCGCCCGGCTTGGAGACCCCGCTCAGCGTGCCGCCGCCGAGCGGGAAGAACATCGGCGGCTGCCGCATGCTGTACGACTTGTCGTACCCGCCGTTGTGGGACGCCGGCACCGAGCCGGAGATCTCGAACACCCAGACGAAGTCGTTGCCGTAGGTCTCCCCCCACCGGATGTCGTGCAGGGTGGTGGCCGGGTCGAGGCCCATGGCGGTCCAGATGCGGTTGGTGACCAATGAGTCGACGGCCACCCCCTCGTCGACCTCGTTGAAGTGCGGCAGGGGCTCCCCCGCGTAGAGTTCCCGGCTGCCGTCGCGGCTGCGTACCGGTGGTCGCTGGACGTTGTTGAGCAGCCCCTCGGCCAGGTCGCTGGCCGGGACGGTGTCCTTCAGCCCCTGCTGGTACTGGATGCCGACCGCGTCCAGGCCGAAGTCGTCCGCGATGCGCAGGGCGGCGACGTACATCTTGAACTGGCTTGTGAGCTGGGCGTCGGTGAGCTCTGTCGCCTCGTCGGTGCCGGTGTGGAAGGTCATCCCGGCCTCGTCCAGCCAGCGGCGGACCGCGTGGGCCTCCTCGTCTGGGACCCGTGCCATCTCGGCGACCAGCGCGCTCTGCGACAGCCGCTCCTTGTAGATGCCCAGCGGGTTGATCAGCTCGTCGTCGAAGATCGCGTTGTACATCCCCATGCAACCCTCGTCGAAGACGCCGATGATGGCCTTCTCCCGGGCCAGTTGCGCGGCCAGGGCGCGACCGAGCTCGACCTCCGCGTCGTCCGGCAGGGCGGGCAGATCGCGCACGTGACTGGTGTCGTGGCGCAGCTCGCCCGTCTCCAGCCAGGTGCGCAGCCCGTTGACCGCCCAGTCGTCGGTGAAGTCCCGGCTCCACAGCGCGGAGTGCCGCACGTCCGCCTTGGTGAGGCTCGCGGTGAGATTGAGCAGGCCGACCAGGCCCGGGAACTCGCCGCTCCAGTTGGCCACGATGAGGATCGGTCCCCGGTGGCTGCGCAGCCCGGCCAGGACGTGGTGGCTGTACTGCCAGACCGCCTCGACCACGATGAGCGGCGCGTCGACCGGGATGCGCTTGAAGACCTCGATGCCGGCCCGCTGGCTGTCGATGAAGCCGTGGCCCTTGTCCGGGTCGAACGCGTGGCCACGCTCGACCTTCCAGCCGAGCGCGTTGACCGCGGCCGCGAGGTCGGCCTCCAGCTGCTGCTGTGTAGGCCAGCACGTGATGTTCGCGCGGGGCCGGAGATCGCCACTGGCCACCGTGTAGACGGTGCCGGGCGCCGCGGCGGGCGGATCGACCAGCACGGGCAGCGGGTAACTGGTCATGGGGCGACTCCTTCGGTGCGTGGGGTGTCGCTGGCCGCCGGCGGGCCGGCGGCCAAAAGACGGTCCTGACGTGCAGCGAGCGCGTGCGCGACCCGCTTGGAACTCGTGTAGAGCTCCCGGTAGAGCCCGTAGAGCTCGTCGTAGTCGGCGGCCAGCTCGGCCCGGGGCTGCCGGATCTCCTTGACGGGGTTCCACGCCTCGATCGAGACCGGCCACCCGGTCCGCGCGGCGAGGAAGGCCGCTCCGTAGCTCGCGCCGATGGTCTGCGACGGGATGACCTGGGCACGCCCGGTGACGTCCGAGACGATCTGGGTCCACAGTCCGCCCTGGGTGCCGCCGCCGACCGCCACGACCCGTCGGATGTCACCACCGCTCGCCTCGATCGTCTCGATGTTGTGGCGTACACCGAGAGCGGTCGCCTCGAGCGCGGCGCGGTACAGGTCACCGCGGGTGTGCGAGACGGTGAGGCCGGCGACGACGCCACGGGCCCGTGGATCCAGGATCGGCGTGCGCTCGCCCGCGAAGTACGGGAGCATGAGCAGCCCTCTCGCCCCCGGGCCGGAGGCCTCGGCCAGCCGGAGCAGCTCGGGATAGTCCGGTGAGCCGAACAGCTCGCGGAGCCACGCCGTGATCGCGCCCGAGGTGGCCAGGCCGCCGGCGAGGTTCCGCGTCCCGGGCAGGGCACCGACCGTGCCCCACAGCGACGGGTTCGTCAGGCGGGCCGTGACCGTGTGGACGAGGAACATCGTGGTGCCGTACATGAGCATCAGGTCGTCGACGCCCTGCGCGCCCACGCTGATCGCCTCCGACCAGGCGTCGATGGTGCCCGTGACCACCGGGACACCCGCCGGCAGGCCGGCCTCCGCCGCCGCGCGCGACGTCACCGTCCCGGCCATGTCGCCGGGCCAGCGCAGCGGCGGAAGGACCAGGTCGGGTGCGATCTCGTCGGCCCACGGCGCGTACCAGTCCTGGCCCTCGGTGTCGTAGAGCGGTGTGCACTGGCTTGCGGAGTGCTGGTCGAGCACGTACTGGTCGGTGAGTTTCCACGCGAGCCACGAGCTGGGCATGAAGAGCCGTCGGGCCCGGGCGAAGAGCTCCGGTTCGTTGTCGGCCACCCACGCCACCTTGGCGCCCGCCGCCTGGCTGGACAGCGCCGAGCCGCACCGGGAGAGGATCTCCTCGGCGCCGAACCGCTCGGTGAGGCGGGCGATCTGCGGGGTCGAGCGGGTGTCGACGCCGTAGAGGATGGCCGGGCGCAGCGGGGCGTTCGCGGCGTCCGTGAGCAGCACGCAGGGACCCATGCCGCTCACCCCGACGGCGACGACGTCGGCGTCGCCCGGTGCGAGGAGCTCACGGCTGAGCGCGACGAACTCCTGCCACCAGACGTCGGCGTCCATCTCCACCCAGCCCGGTCGCGGGCGGCTCACGTCGTGCGACCGGGTGGCCGAGCGGAGGACCCGGCCGTCGGTGTCGACGAGGACGCCCTTGCTGCTCGATGTGCCGATGTCCACGCCGAGGACGGCCGCAACCTTCATGGCGCCACTGTTTCAGCAATCGATTTCCGAATCAAGACCGATCCGTCGGCGTCTTTCACTACCGGGTCGGGACACGCGCACCGGCGTGCTGGCGTATCGCCTGATCAACGCGAGTGGTGGCAGGCCCACGGGAGCCGGCATCGCCGGGAAACCGTTAACTCAGCTCGGCTCCAGACATGGTCGTCCCACCGATCCCCCGCGATGCACGACGCGATCTGATGCGCGGACCCACACTCTGGCGGCCGCCCTACGGCCATCCCACCGGCGACCTCGGTCCCAGAAGCCTTCGCCGCGGGCCGGACCACTCACGGCGACGGACGGGATTCAACCCGTCGGCGAGTCTCCTCGACTGGCTCGGCGCGATCGGATCATCGTTCTGCTCGGCTTCGCGGCCGGCTGGCTCACGGTCACCCTGGGACTGTCGGCCAAGTCCCCGGAAACGGCGGATCTGGCCTCCGTGCCGCTGGTCATGCTGCCGTTCTTCTGCAGCGCGATCGTGCCGGCGGACAAGATGGGGCCCGGACTCCGCGAGTTCGCGGAGTATCAGCCCTTCACGCCGATCATCGAGACCCTGCGCGGGTTCCTCGACGGCGCACCGTCCACCGGCGACGCGATCCCCGCCCTCGCCTGGTGCGTCGGCATCGCTCTCGTCGGGTACCTGTGGCCGCGTTCGACGTTCACGAAGCGAGCGTGACCGCGACCAACTGACTCCAGCTCGTCCCAGTGTCCCGGCGCCGCCTCTGCGAACTTCGCTTCGCCGAGGCGGCGCCGCACTGTCTGCTCGATCCGGGCATCGCCGGCAAAGGATGACCTGGCTGCGGGGCGGGCGTGGCGATCAGCCGTCAATGTCGCTTCGTGACCGGCGGAAGTAGGAGACGGTCGTCGGGACTAGCAGCACCGCGCCCAGGAAGAAATACGTGTTGATCCCCATGCCGGCCCAGAACTCGGCCACGGAGATGTGTTCCGCGCCCATAAAGCCGCCTCGACGGATGCCTGTGGCCATGAGCAGGTTTTCCACCATCCCGGGAACCCCGCGGACGACGAGTAGCGCGCTGCCAAACCACAGCGGCGTGAGGAGCACCCACCGAGGGACGCGTCGTCCCCATGGCCGGATGGTGGCTACAACGGCCACTGCACCGACGGCCGACATGAGGATGAGAATGACGTTGAAGATCACGTATGCCCTCATCCCCCACGGTCCGTCACCGGTCGGATCGCCACCAGGAAAGAACACCGCTACCAGGTGGGACACGACGAAGAAGACCAGCCATGCGAACGTGCCGTACGCCCAACGAGGGCCGCAGAAAATTCTCATACACCAAGATCGGAGACCCGGGCGCTAGGACGCCTCCCGTCCTGAGGGGAGTCATCTCCCTCGCAAGAGGGAGGCCGAATTTCGAACACACCCGGCTTGGCATGACCGCGACCAGCGGGATCGGTCCCGAACCGCGGGCCCGGTCGTTGCGGTCCCGTGTCTCTAGTCTGGCTAGCCGATTGAAGAGCCGGCGACGTGGCCACCGTGCCGTTCAGCAATCGCCTGCAGGGCTCGCATCCGCGCCTCGGATGCTGGGCTGGGAATGAGCTCGGGGAAGACGACAACGAACTGCCAGTGGAGCCCTGCCGCAAGATGCTCGTCGCTCGTCATGGGGCGGCCCTCCTGGCCCGGCCGGTACGTGGCCGATCGCTGCGCGCCCAACTCCGTCAACTCTGCCCGGCAGGCTTCAACAGCGGCGGCGCTCGGCAGGTCGATGCAGTATGTGGTCTGGCGGGCCGTCGCTTCGGGGTACTGGTCACCGTGTCCCATGGCCCAGTGAAGACGCTGGGCCAGGTCATGAAGGAGAAGGCTGAGATCACCTTCTGAGGCTCCTGCTGGCAGCGGCCCGTGCTCGGTCAGCCGCCGGATCAGTGGCTGCGTCACGCCAGGTGGAAGCTGGTCTGCCAGCAACTGCCCGTGGAGGACCACGTTCAGTCCGAGGAGCGCCGCCAGGTCCTCGTACGGCAGGGGCCGCGTGTCAGGCTTCACCTGGCCAACCTATCCGCAGCCACCCGACCGACGGCCAGACGTCGAAGCGGAACCTAGGCAGCGCTCGGCCCACCAGCGGCGGCGGGGACTCTCGACTTTGTGGGCCAAAACTCGCGCGTCGTCTACATTCGGCCCGTGGATGTCGGCGCGGTCGTCGAGTTCGGTCTGGTGGTCTTCGCGGGCCCTACCTTCCTCTTCCTCCTTGCCGTTCTCACCGCCTGGTGGAAGCACAGGGGCTGAGCCACGATGCGCTGCACACCCGAGCCGCCCCTGACCTCTCGTACTAGCCCGCGTTGGCGCGGCGGGCCGTGCTGAACCGGCGTTGGTAGGCGGCGGGGCTGATCGACAGCTTCCTGGCGAAAACCCGTCGCATGCTTTCGTAGCTGGGGAACCCGGCGAGGGTCGCGGCCTGCGTCGCGGTGTGTCCTTGGTCGAGCAGTGCCCTGGCCATGTCGAATCGGATGTTTTCCACGTAGCGGGCCGGTGTCGTGGACAGCTCGTCGTGGAACAGCCGGGTGAGGTGCCGGGTGCTCACGTTGAGGTGTTTCGCGAGTTCACCAAGCGAGTGGTCCCCGCGGGGGTTCGCCGTCACCACGTCGGTGATTGTGCGGAGAGCCGGCGAGCGGGGCGGCGGTCCCTGCAGCGGTGCCGAGAACTGGGACTGACCGCCTGCACGCTGCATGTACACCACCAGGGCGCGTGCGACGTCGCGCGCCAGGTCGGGCCCGTGGTCCTCTTCGACGAGAGCGAGCGCCAGATCGATACCGGCCGTGACCCCTGCCGACGTGTATGTGGTGCCGTCGCGAACGTAGATCGCGTCGGGCTCGACGCGGCACGTCGGGTGCCGGGCGGCGAGCTCGTGCGCGACCTGCCAGTGCGTGGTCGCGCGCTTGCCGTCGAGGACGCCGGCGGCGGCGAGGACGAACGCTCCGGTGCAGATCGACGCGACCCGGCCGGCCAGAGCCGCCGGTGTCCGTGCGGCGTCCGCCAGGTCGGCGGGGACAGGGGTACGCGGATAGAGGTCGGACCCGGCCACCAGTAACGTGTCTGCCGGCTCCGAGGAGACGGCGCCGTCGACCCCGATCCGGACCCCGAGGTTCGACGTGACGTCCGCACCGGTCGGCGACAGCAGCACGATCCGGTAGTCGGCACCGAACCGGTTCGCCTCCGTGAACACCTCTGCGGGACCGGCGACGTCCAGCAACGTCACTCCGTCGTAGACGAAGATCGCGACGCGATGGGGGCCGGCGTTCACCGCTCCGGTCCCTTCGGAGCCGGATCCGGGCGGTAGCGGCCGGACCCCGGCGGCCGTTGGGTCGCCGGAACGGGAGGCATGGACACCGCTTATTGGTAGCACGCCATTACCGGAGATCACGGGGATCCTCGTGGGCGGGGTTGCTCACGTCACGACTATTGCAGGGAACCGAACTCTCCGTGATCTTCGCCGATTAGGTGTACGCGGCTTTGTTCAAGAGGCGACCGGAGCCGTTGCGAAGGCTGGTCCACGAAACCCTGCGCCGCAGCCGATGCCAGGCTGATTCACGCAATGAACCGGACACCGGGCGTCGCGGGGAACGGGCCGTGACGGACGGCGCGAAATCGCAGCGTACGTGCTGAACCCGGCTGCGGGACGCGGTGCCGCGTGTGGTGGAGCACCCGACTGCCATTGCGCCCTGTCCGGATATAAGTGATTCCTGGCCGGACGAAGGCGGCGACGTACGACGATCGGTGGGCAGCATGGAGGTCGGAGAGGCGGGTCCGCACACGTTTCCCGGAAGGTCAGAGGTCATGCCAGAGGTCATCGCGGGGTTGGAGATTCCTGAAACAGCGGCGGTCGCCGAAGCGACCAGGCGCATCCAGGAGACGACCAGCCCTCTCATCTACCACCACTCCCGACGGGTCTTCCTGTTCAGCCTGATTCACGCGCACAAGCTTGGGGTGAAACCGGACCCGGAGCTGCTCTATCTGGCGGCCATGTTCCACGACACCGGCCTCCTGACTCCCTTTTCCGACGTCGAGCAGCGCTTCGAAGTCGATGGCGCCGACCACGCGCGCAGGTTCCTCCTGGACCGGGGCTTCTCGACGGCCGCCGCCGAGACCGTTTGGACGGCGATCGCGCTGCACACCACACCCGGCATCCCCGACCGGATGGCGCCGGAAATCGCGACCACATACCTCGGTGTCCTGACCGACGTGCTCGGCTTCGGCTTGGACGGACTGGAACACGATCAGCTGGACGAAATCCTCGCCGTCCATCCACGAGGGGACTTCAAGAACGAGTTTCTGCGGGCCTACGTCGACGGGCTGAAGAACCGCCCCGACACCACGAACGGCACCGTGAACTCCGACGTGCTCGAACACTTCATCCCCGGCTTCCAACGCGTGACGACGGTCGAGCGCATCCTCGGTTCGCCCTGGCCGAGCTGATTGGACCCGGGCTCACCAGCGCACCGACGACGGGCGGTCCGCGACCTCCGCGGCGGGGCCGGCACCACGCGCGCCACGAGCGGAACCCGTGCTGAGCCCTGAGCCACCCCATACCGACGAGCGTTCTGGGAAAGGATTCGAGCATGCGAGCGATCACCGTGCGAGACCGTGACGCGGGTGTCAGCGGGCTCACCCTGACCGACATGCCTTACCCCCACGCTGCGGAAAACGACGTCATCGTGCGCGTGCACGCCGCCGGCTTCACCCCCGGAGAACTCGACTGGCCGGGAACCTGGACCGATCGCGCCGGTCGCGACCGGACACCCAGCATCCCCGGGCACGAGCTGTCCGGAGTTGTGGTCGAGCTCGGCTACGGAACCACCGGCCTCACCGTCGGCCAGCGGGTGTTCGGACTGACCGACTGGACCCGCAACGGATCCCTGGCCGAATTCACCGCGGTGGAGGCCCGCAACCTCGCCCCACTCGCGGCCGACATCGACCACACCGTGGCCGCCGCGCTGCCCATCTCCGGACTGACCGCATGGCAGGGACTGTTCGACCATGCCCACCTCACGACCGGCCAGACCGTCCTCATTCACGGCGCCGCGGGCGGCGTCGGCTCGATCGCCGTCCAACTCGCGCGGGAAGTGGGCGCCCGCGTGATCGGCACCGGCCGCGCCGACGACCGTGATGTGGCGCTCGGCCTCGGCGCGCAGACTTTCCTCGACTTGGACGCCGACGATGTGCGGCACGTCGGCGAGGTGGACGTGGTGTTCGACGTCATCGGCGGCGACATCCTCGAACGATCGACCGAACTGGTACGCCCGGGCGGCACCCTCGTCACCATCGCCATGCCACCTACCGTGCAGCCCAAGGACGGCCGAGCCGTCTTCTTCGTCGTCGAACCTGATCGCTCCCGGCTGATCGACCTCGCCCAGCGCCTCCGGACCGGACGGCTCCACCCCATCGTGGGCGCCGTTCGCCCGCTTTCCGAAACGGCCTCCGCGTTCGCCCGCCACCGCCGCACGCCCGGCAAGACGATCATTCAGGTCGCGGGCGAACAAGGAACGCAGCGCTCCTGATCAGGGTGCGAATGCCAGCGGGCTGCTGATCGCCGGCACGGGCTGCCGTGGTCGTCGCATGCGCCCCTGCGACCGGGCGTCCGACCACCTGGTCACCACCGGAAGGTTTAAGTGAGGACCCAGGCGCCGGACGGGGCCCGATATATGGCTTGGAATGGCTCCTCGCTTGGCTCACGATGAGCGCGTGTCTGATCCCGAGGGTGCGACTGATGCCGTCGCGACCGACCGCTTGGTCCTTCGAAAGCCGCAGCGGGCGGACGTACCTGAGATATTCGGGCTGTACGCCGACCCACGAGTGTGGGGGCCTGACCCGCTGAGTCGCCACGATACGATCGAGCAGACCGGCAGGATGGTCGACAACTGGTGCGCGGCTTGGCGCCGTGATGGCCTGGGAATGTGGACTGCTTACGGTGCGGACCACACCTTCGTCGGCATTGGGGGCTGCTTCGTCCGCTACGGCGTCGCGTGGAATCTTGGCTTCCGGCTTCTTCCAGGGTTCTGGGGACAGGGCTATGCCCAAGAGATCAGCGCAGCCGCCACGACGGCGGCGCGGGCTCTGCGCGCCGACCTGCCGATCACCGCTTACCTGTTGGAGGGCAACGATCGATCTCGGCGGGTTGTCGAGCGTAACGGGCTCAGGCTGGCCTGGCGCGGTGCGGACGCGGGGAATCCCGACGCCTCGGCTGTTCGACTGCTCTACAGCGATCGGCATCTGTCCCAGGAAGCCGTGACCGCTCTGACCGAGCGCTGAACACGCTGGACACAGTTCGCCCCGCTACTCATGGCGAAGCAGTATGAGGCATCCGCGAAGGGCACTGTCATCGGCATGATCGCGCGATCAGCGGCAGAAGTTTGCGCACTGGTCGAGCCGGGAGCAACGTGTCATAGGTTGTCGATGTAGATGACGACCGCCTCCGGCGGTGGCCCCGGCGGCAGCTCAGATGCCGACTCGACGTCGGCGTACAGCCACATGTGGTGCGCTGTCCAGTTCAGGATCCCGCCCGTCTCGCGGGAGCCGCGATAAACCCCGTGTTCCGGCTGGAGCGGCCAACCACGGCTGCGGAGGTGTTCGACGAGCCCGGTCACGGCCGTCGTCCTGTCGGCACCGTCGGCGGACATCACCACGAACTCGGCTGTGCAGTTGCCGCTGCTGCCACCATCGGCGCAGATGTCGGCCGACACCAGGCGCAGCGACGCCGGCAGTGGGAGGACCTCATCCTCGCGGGCAGGAAACCGCAGCCTGCCGTCGCCGTCGAACCCGACGACGCCGAGTCCGCAGCCGCACAGCAGCACCACGGTTACCAACGTCGCCATCGAGGCAACCCACTGAACTTTGCCCGCCGTCCGGTTTCCCCTGTCGAGGTGAGGGGCGGAGAAGGGGCGCACGCTCCGATCGATGACCAAGGCGGCCAGGCACAGGACGCCGACCAGCAACCACACCGCGAACCAGTCAAGCCATGGCGCGGCTACCAGGCTGCGGGGCCACTGCGAGACGGCAAAAGCGGCGGCCTGCCCTGCGATGAAGACGACGCCGACAGCCACGCCGACGGCACGGCCACTACGGGTGCCCCACGCCCAGGCGCTGACCACGATCAAGCCACAGATCGCCGCCACCACAGCAACCATGGACGCACTCTGCCCGAGCGGCAGTAACGCAAGCGCAGCGCCGCCCGCAGTCAGCCACCAGCGCCAACTGTTGCCCGCCACCATCACCACGATGAAACCTAAGATCATCACCAAGGTGGTTGGCAACCACTGTCACAACATCATTTGGGCGGCTCCTTCTACCCGAAGGCCGAACGAGGCGTGCATTGGCGCGGCGCTCTCGGAAATGCTGCAAGTCGATGGGTCACGTCCAACGACGCGACGTCACGGATGCCGGGCGGCTATGGCCCGAACTTCTTCCATTGCCCTTCGGAGACCACCTCGACCGAGCCGTCGACGACCTTGATGGCCGTCTGTTCGTCGATGGCGTAGGCCGGGACACCGATTTCGGCGGCCCACCGCTCTGCGTCGGCCAGGGTGTTTGTTGGGAAAGCGTCCAGGTGCGGGAAGATCGAGAAGTCGACGACTCCCAGGGTGCGGTCGTCCGGCGCGGACGGCCACTCGACGAAGTACGTTCCGATCCGGGGCGTCATCACCATGCTTCCGGCACTCACTCCCACCCAGACCGTGTCGGGCAGCGATGGCAGCAGATCGGCCAGCCCGGACTCGCGCATCCAGT
Source organism: Micromonospora sp. NPDC005299 (assembly GCF_042872345.1). Classification (NCBI taxonomy): domain Bacteria; kingdom Bacillati; phylum Actinomycetota; class Actinomycetes; order Micromonosporales; family Micromonosporaceae; genus Micromonospora; species Micromonospora sp. NPDC005299. The sequence goes on along the minus strand of NZ_JBIAKG010000005.1, from coordinate 218,296 downwards.
GGCACAGGTACGTCGCGTCGCCGCCGTCGACCAGGAGAACGTCGGCCTCCCGGACCCAGGGGACCCATCGCTCCGCGCCGATGGTGGGCAGTGCGGTGAGCTCGAGGATACCGAGCGACGCCCAACCCAGACCGGACAGGTACCGAAACACGGGCTCGGCGGCTACGAAACCCCGCACCGACTTCGGACCGCACATCGGGTGACCCCACTGTGCCGTCGGAACGCATAGGGCGTGGCACTCCGCAATCGGCTTGCCGAGGAGCTGCACGAGCGCCGATTGGATGCTTGGGTTCGTGACGCCGCCTGACGTAAGCAAAAGCTTCAAGGTGCCTCCAGATTCGCGCGGAGGGTGGATGTGTATGAAGACTCAGGACCGTGCTGGAACTCATCGAGGTCGAGCAACCTCTTCAGAGGTCCCTCAGGTCACCGGGTCCGATTGCCCACCAATCCTCCACCGGGTCCCTACCCGCACAGCACGTGCACCCGACCGACACACGCAGGATGCGCATGTCACGGCGACCGCTCATCGGCACGACCGGGCGTCCGCGCATGCCACGCCCGGTCGGCGGCAGAAGCGTGCACTCGATCAAGACGGACGACCGGCAAGTGGAGCAGCGCCTGAACGCCGACTACCGCAAGGCGATCGCCAAGCGCTGATCACCGGTACCCCGGTGCCGGGCGCAATGGGGTGCAGCGCTGGGACTACCGGCTGCTCCCGCTCGCCTTCATCACCATCGGAAGCCTGATCCTGGCCTATGCCTGACCGACGGCCTGGGCGATGGCGAGAGTGTGCTGGTACTCGCGCCAGTGGGCCAGTTTGCCGTCCCTGGTCCGCAGCACCCCGATGAATGGCGCCGAGGCGGTTACCCCGGTCGCTGTGTGAGTGCCGACCAGTTCGTACTCGACCACGATCACCTCGGGGTCAACGGTCTCGTGGACGACCACGTTGCGGCAGTCGTCGAACCGGACCGGGAACACCGCCCGGCCCTCCTGCGTGTACTCGAGCACCCGCTGCTTCCCCTCGGTACGCGTAGGGCGACCGGGCGCGGCAAACGGTGTCTCGATCACCACGTCGTCGGCGAGCAGGTCGGCCTCGTAGGTGGGCTGGTTCGCGAGCCACTGGGCACGCATGCTGTCGAAGATCTCGTTTGGTGTCATGTCGTCCTCCCTGAATAATGAGTCAGGACTCGACTTGCACCGCCGAGAATAATGAGTGGAGACTCATTTTGGTAGAGGGGTCACCGCTGCGTGCCGATGCGCAGCGCAACCGCGCGCGCATCCTGGACGCCGCCGAGGCGGTCTTCGCCGAGTTCGGGCCCCGTTCCTCCACCGAGGAGGTCGCCCGGCGGGCCGGCGTCGCCATCGGCACGGTTTTCCGCCACTTCCCCACCAAGGACGACTTGCTCGCCGCGATCATGAAGCGACTGCTGGCACAGCTCGTAGAGGAGGCCGGAAAACTCGACCTCTTCGCCTTCTTCACCCACATGGTGGCGCAGGCCGCAGCGAAGAAGACCGTCGTCGACCTGCTTGCCGGGTCCGGGGTGGACATCCGGCTGCCCGACGCGGTGGGTCCCCTTGAGGAGGCGGTGGGCAGGCTGCTGGACCAGGCCCGAGCCGCCGGAGTCGTCGCCGCCCCGATACAGCTACCCGAAGTGATGGCGCTCCTTGCCAGCGTTTGCCAAGGGGCCCTGCACGGTGGATGGGACGAGCAGCTGCAGGGCCGTACACTCGCGGTTATCTTCGCTGGACTGAAGCGCAACTGACCGCCAGCCCCGTGGATCAGACCTGCCTGACCGCAGCGGCCGGGCTGCCCGACGCACCTTCCAGTGCTTGATCGAGCATCCGCTCATCGGCACGACCGGGCGCCGGCTCGATTCGATTGTGGTGACACTGCATCGCGCGCGGTCGGCGGCATGTGCGTTGCCGCTGGTTACCCTCACTGAGATGAACGATGTCGAGCGCCCAAGCCAGCGCCTTGTCGAACAGCGCCTACGGAATCGGGCGATGGAAGCGCTGGAGGCGCTGAGCAAGGGGGACAACGGCGTTCGCGAGGTCGGCTTGGCGGAGTATGTCGAGCAGTTCTTCGACGTCATCGATGACGACGCGCCGTGGCGTTGGCGGGAATGGACCTGCTTCACACGACATGAGATTCAGGCTCTCGCCGAGGTTCAGCGGCTACTCAGGGCGGCTTGCACGGCGACGCCGGATGCCCAGTCCGAGGACCAGTTCATCGGCTCCGGCTGGCCGACCAGAATCCAGCCGAGTGCTAGGCATGCCCTCGAAGCGATGCGGGCGAGAGGACGCTTCCGTGAGGACGTCGAGGAAGAGCACCCGTCACTGCCTGCCTGAACATCACCCGTCGCCCACCAGTGCGCGACGCGCCCTCAATTCGGCACCGGGCGCCGCAAAGTGCGACCAGCGGCCGATCCGGGTGTCCGCCTTGGTGAGCAGGCGGCTATGCAATCTGGCAAGCGTGCGATGGGTACCTAGCGATGCTCGCCGGGTCGTCCTCTTCTGTGTCGCCGGCGTCCCCAACCCGCAGTTGTTGACCTACGCTCCTGCGTCCTCGTCATACGGGCCGGCAAGCGTCTCGATCGGTAATAACAGCGGCTCTGGTTCCTCCCGCGTGAGGCTCGCCAAGCACTCCGAGGGCTCATCTCCCTCGCTTACCGCGTCGACGTACGCCTTGGCATTTCCCAGGCTCATCCGCGGCGCTTGCTGGCGGACATACCGCATCGCCGCCATCCTGTCCCCACGCTGTACGAGGGCACGGACTTCAGCGAGCAGCGGATCCGGAGGTCTGACGCCCTTGTGCTGCTGCAGATAGACGTCAGCCCATCGATCTGTGCCGCATATCGCGACTGGTATGTGGTGGATGCTGCCGTCTTCCCCATCTACGAAGTACGGGCCCTGTCCCACCAGCATCTTGCCGAAGTCACCGGAACGCAGGTACTCAACAGACTGCCAGCCGACCAACCACCCGAGGACATGTTCCTCGGCACCGCAGACTGCAACCTCGGGCACACCGGCCAGCCGCCCCTCCCGTCGCTGCCTGATCAGCAAGGCCTCGACGAGCGCGACAGCGCGCTCTCTGGTGATCACGTCCGGCATCATCCATCACGACGACCGACACACCAACCGCATTCGACACCCCGCTCATGTCTCGTCGAGGGGCACTGGTGCCTTCGACGTCCAATCATCGGCATGACCGCGCGGATCGCGACATGAGAGTTAACGGTTCCTGGCAGAGTCTACCGATCAACACGGTCCTGCCCTCGTCGCTGCGTCAGAGCAGAGTGACCGCGTCGCGGCGGCGATGTAGCGGCGGCCGTGCGGCGCACGATCAGAATGGTGCGGGTCCGCGGCCTGCCAACGACATCAACACCTGCGTGGCGAGTAGCTTGCGTATGCCGGTGACGGCGACTGTCCCCATCCGATCGTAGGGCAGTTCCAATTGCAGCCCTTCGACTGCGTTGCGAAGGTCTGTCGTGATCTCGTCCGGACGGAACGTTCCGCCCCAGCCGTTGAGTCCTCCGCGCTGGTTGGTACTGAGGGAAGCCATGCCGGATATGCTTGTGCCGTCGACCAGGATCAGCCTCGCAGGACCCGAGTAGGTCGTCGTCATAGTCATCAACCCTTCAGGATGTAACGCCGTGCACGCCGGGTCCCGGCTGTCTGACAGTCATCAGGAGGCGAGGCATCGAGTCCGACCATGGTGTGCTCCACCTGGACCGCGACCGTACGTGCCTCGACCGTCAGGGCGGCGGCGATGCGGAATTCGGCTTGTTAGCGATAGGGGTCAATGTCTGCGTCTGTCTGGTTCATGAGCCAGAGGCGCGACTTGGGCGAGCTGACAGTCGGCCTGGGCAGACTAGCGCCCGAGGTCCGAATCGATCCAGAGAAGAGAACACGGGGGGCAATGCTGAGCTGGCTCCACACCGAGATGGCCGGCCTTCTGCCGATCAGGCGATTTTCGCGATGCCGTGGTGAGCGCATGAAACGCCGAACGGCGGCCCGCTGAACCAGTCGGGCCGCCGTTCGCAGAGTGTGGATCAAAGCGGGCGGATGTTCTCCGCCTGCGGGCCCTTCTGGCCTTGGGTGATGTCGAACTCCACCTTCTGATTCTCGTCGAGGCTGCGGAAGCCGCTCGCCGAGATCGCGGAAAAGTGGGCGAAGACGTCGGCGCCGCCGTCGTCCGGGCTGATGAAGCCGAAGCCCTTGTCGGCGTTGAACCACTTCACGGTACCTGTAGTCATGTCTGCTCCTTCGCAGGCTGTTAGAGACCGCACTGTGCGGACCCTTACGCCGCCGCGTTGATCACCCGCGTCGAAACGACACGAAAAACGAAAAGCGCCTGGATGGGTTTCAGATGCCCCATCAGGCGCCGGAAGACGTCTACGGAAATCAAAACTGCAACTCGGCTACCGTAGCACATGATCCGTCGTCGATCCCATGGCGGTGAGTGGACCTGGTCACTCGTCTGCTTGCCACACCGCGTGGACGGCACGTTGACCGGGTTCACGATGGGCTAGTTGCAAGACCGGGAAGTGGCAGCGACACCGAGAATCGGCAGGTCGCGCCTGATGTGGCGTGAATTCTAGTCGGGCGCCGTCAGGACGAGCGGCCACGATGTCCGTCCACACGGGCTCGATTACTCGGCGTGGGCACCTGCGGAAGCGCTGTCCGGCTCCGAGGTGGGCCGGGGGCAGGTGGGCGGATCGGCCGGCTCGCCCAGTGGTCTCGGTGGAGAACCTTGGTGTGGTTCGCGTCGTGCCCGACGCTGGTGGCCGTGGGGGCGGCTGGCATACCGCGCAATGGCGAGCGCTGAAGGGTCGAGAGACGTCGAATACAATATCGCCGTACGGTGGCTGGCCTGCGTAAGAGCTATCCGGCCCCGAGGTAGTCAGCCTGACGACATGATGTTGAATCGCACCCCGGATCCCGGACGTCCGCCGTGTTGCCCAGGCCGTGTGCCCACGGATGCACTCACATCGGCAGAGTCGGACGTCCGAGAGCGTGGTCGAACGCGCCCGTCGCGGCATGAGCCGACGTCCGCGCACTACTCGTTGATGAGCTGCTCTCGAAGAATGTCCACGTGCCCACAGTGCTGGGCGAGCTCGCGCAGCACGTGGAGATACACCCACCGCAGCGGAAACGGGCCCCGCGGGTGCCCGTGAAGGATGTCGTCCAGACCCAGGGATGACGTCGCATGGCGTGATGCTTCGCAAGCCTCGCGGTGTGCGTGCTGGACGGTGGCGATGGTGTCGTCGTCGTCGAGGATGAACGACTCGTCTGACGCCGCAGGGATGCCGATCTCCGCTCGCGACCGGCAGGTGACGGCCTCGTCAAACCAGACCTTCTCGACGAAAGTCGCGTGCTTCACCAGACCCAGCAGCGTGGTCCGGGAGGCCACCAAAGATCGACGTACCTGTTCCTCGGTCAGCCCATCCAAGCAGCCATTGAGCGCGCCGCGGTGCTCGTCGAGGAACGCCTCGAACTGGGCACGGGCTGGCTGTGCGACGACGTGGTCGGCGAAGGTAGGCGGGAAGGAAGGCATGGGCGAAGCATTACAGACCATCACCCAGCAGCAACTGGCGGACATCGGCAAAGCCGCGAGCGCTGGCTGAGTCCCCGAGCGCTCCTCTCCATGGATGGAGAGCCGTCGGGCGCAGTCCTTCGATCGTGGGTGTGCGCTCGGCGGGCAGGGGCCCAGCTCAGGTCGATGTAAAGAATTCTGGACACGGTGTAAAGCATAAGTTACCTTTGCCGTGTCGAAGATTTTGTACATCGAGGAGCGGGTCATGGCACACCGAGAGAAGCGCGCGTGGATCATGTTGGTCGTCGCCGTGGTGGCGTACGCGATCTACGTGACGATCGTCGTGGGCCGCGCGGACGGGCGGCCTCTGGCCGACGTCCCCTACGCCGCGGCGCTGTTATGGACCGTGGGCACGTCGATCGTGGCGAACATCGTGGCCGAGATGGCGATCGGCATGGTGAGTCCGAAGGCCGCGCGCGTGGCCGACGCCCGGGACCGGCAGATCGGCCAGCTCGGCGACCACGTCGGCCAGTCGTTCCTCGTGGCTGGCGCGGTCGCGGCGATGCTGATGGCAATGGCCGGGTGGGACCGCTTCTGGATCGCCAACGTGATCTATCTGGCGTTCGTGCTGTCGGCGGTCCTCGGCTCGGTCGCGAAGATCGGCATGTACCACGGGCGGCTGCCGCAGTGGTGAAGCCGACCCGCGTGACCAACTCGATCCGGGCGTTGCGCTTCGCGCACGGTGAGATGACCCAGGCCGAACTCGCCGACCGCATCGGCGTGACCCGGCAGACCGTGATCGCCATCGAGCAGGGCCGGTACTCGCCCTCTCTGGAGACTGCCTTCCTCATCGCGCAGGTCTTCGGCGTGCGGCTCGACGACGTGTTCCAGTACCCCGACACCCGCGAGGGGGAGACACCATGAAAGCCATCGTCCAGGACGTGTACGGCCCGGCCGACGTGCTGCAGCTGCGCGACATCGACCAGCCGCCGGCCGGCGACGACGAGGTGCTCGTGCGGGTCCGCGCCGCCGGTGTGGACCCCGGCGTGTGGCACCTCATGACCGGCCACCCGTACCTGGTGCGCGCGTTCGGGTTCGGCCTGCGCCGACCCAAGGTGCCGGTGCGCGGCGTCGACCTCGCCGGCGTGGTGGAGGCCGTCGGCGCGGCGGTGACCGATCTGCGCCCCGGCGACGAGGTCTACGGCGTCTGCGAGAGCGGCTCCTACGCCGAGTACGCCACCGCGCGCCGCCAGCGGCTGGCGCACAAGCCGGCGAACACCACGTTCGAGCAGGCCGCGGTCGCGCCCATCTCCGGCGTGACGGCGCTGCAGGCGGTGCGCGACTGCGCCGGTGTCCGGCCGGGCCAGCAGGTCATGGTCATCGGCGCCGCGGGCGGCGTCGGCAGCTTCGCCGTGCAGATCGCCAAGGCGTACGGCGCCACCGTGACCGGTGTGTGCAGCACCGGAAAGGCCGACCTCGTGCGGTCCCTCGGCGCCGACGACATCATCGACTACACCCGGCACGAGATCGACCGCAACGGCGCCCGGTACGACGTCCTCATCGACACCGCCGGCAACCGGCCGCTGCGGCTGTTACGGCGCGCGCTCAGGCCCCGCGGAACGCTGGTCCTGGTCGGCGGCGAGAACGGCGGCGGTCCGCTGCTCGGCGGCTTCGACCGAGGGATGCTGCGCGCACCGCTGCTGTCGATGGTCACCCGCCAGCGACTGCGCAACCTGATTGCCAAGGTACGCGCCGCAGACCTGGACGAGCTACGCCGACACATCGAGTCCGGCGCCGTCACGCCGGTCATCGACCGCACCTACCCCCTCAGCGCCGCGCCCGACGCGATTCGGCACGTCGCCGCTGGCCACGCGAGGGGAAAGGTCGTCGTCACCGTGTAGATGCGCCTGATCCCCGTCGGAAATCGACAACAGCATCACGCTCGCCCATAGCGCATCGGGTCATCGCACTGTTTCGGCATTGCCGAGCCCAGGCTCGGGGAGCGTGCCGTGCGGGATGTTGCGGTCGTTCGTAGCGTGGTGGCGGTGGCTCAATGTCGAGGAGGCGGAACTGTCACAGGGGCGGCGTAACGTCCCGCGCGTGACCGATCCTGGCGACGTCCCACCCGAGATCCTCGATCGGCTCCGGCCCGTCTGCCTCGGCCTGCCGGAGGCCTACGAGGAACCGGCGTGGGTGGGCACCCGATGGCGGATCCGCAAGCGGACCTTCGCCCACGTGCTCACCGTCGACCCTGACCACCAGGCCGCCTACGCCCGAGCCGCCGCCAGCGACGAGCCGATCTGCGTGCTCACGTTCCGCTCCCCCGGCGACGAGATCGCCGGACTGCTCGCCGGCGGCCACCCCTTCTTCAAGCCCGACTGGGGCGCCGACGTGGTCGGCATGGTGCTCGACGACGGGATCGACTGGGACGAGGTCGGCGAACTGCTCACCGAGAGCTACTGCGTCCTGGCCCCGAAGAAGCTGGCCGCGCTGGTCGGCCGGCCGGCCGAGCCGCCGGCACGACCGACTGGCCCGGGATAGATCGTCGGGCGCCTCTGGCGCGCGCCGGGACATGCTGCCACGCTGGCGTTTGTGTACGACTACGACCTGCTGGTGCTGGGCTCCGGACCGAGCGGTCAGAAGGCCGCGATTGCGGCGGCCAAGCTCGGCCGGCGGGTCGGCATCGTGGACCGCCGCGACATGATCGGTGGGGTGTGCATCAACACCGGCACCGTCCCGTCGAAGACGCTGCGCGAGGCCGTTCTCTACCTCACCGGCCTGAGCCAGCGCGACCTGTACGGCAGCAGCTACCGGGTCAAGGAGGAGATCACGGTCAGCGACCTGGCCGCCCGGACCCAGCACGTGATCAGCCGGCAGACGGACGTCATCCGCAACCAACTGGCCCGCAACCGGGTCGCGATGATCACTGGCACCGGGCGGTTCGCCGACGCGCACGCGGTGTGGGTCGACGGCGGCTCCGGCCGGGAGTCCCGGGTCACCTTCGACAAGATCGTCATCGCCGCCGGCACCCGGCCGGCCCGCCCGGACAGCGTCGACTTCGACGACCGGACCATCGTGGACTCCGACGGGGTCATCAACCTCCAGGCCGTACCCCGCAGCATGGTCGTGGTGGGTGCCGGCGTGATCGGCATGGAGTACGCGTCCCTGTTCGCCGCCCTCGGCACCAAGGTGACCGTCGTGGAACGCCGCGACCGGATGCTCGACTTCTGCGACGAGGAGATCGTCGAGTCGCTCAAGTACCACCTGCGGGACCTGTCCGTGACGTTCCGCTTCGGCGAGGAGGTCGCCGCGGTGGAGAGGCACCAGACCGCCGCGCTGTGCATTTTGAAGAGCGGCAAGAAGATCGTCGCCGACACGGTCATGTACTCGGCCGGCCGGCAGGGCCAGACCGACGACCTGGCGCTGGACGCGGCCGGACTTGCGGCGGACCACCGGGGCCGGATCCAGGTCGACGCGACCTACCGCACCGCGGTCGACAACATCTACGCGGTCGGCGACGTGATCGGCTTCCCGGCGCTGGCGTCCACCTCCATGGAGCAGGGCCGGCTGGCCGCGCAGCACGCCTGCGGCGAGCCGGTGCGCACGATGCCCGAGTTGCAACCGATCGGCATCTACACGATCCCGGAGATCAGCTTCGTCGGGAAGACCGAGGAGGAGTTGACCGACGGCTCGACCCCGTTCGAGGTGGGCATCGCCCGCTACCGCGAGCTGGCCCGGGGCCAGATCGTGGGTGACTCGTACGGCATGCTGAAGCTGCTCGTCTCGCCGGACGACGGGCGGCTGCTGGGCGTGCACGTGTTCGGGACCGGGGCCACCGAGATCGTCCACGTCGGTCAGGCGGTGATGGGCTGCGGCGGCACCGTCGACTACCTGGTGGACGCGGTGTTCAACTACCCCACGCTGGCCGAGGCGTACAAGGTGGCGGCCCTGGACGCCGCCAACAAGATCCGCAACATCACCCGCATCGACGGCTGACGGCGCCGCTCGGTGGCGGGAGGCTGATCGTGGCGACATCGCTCCCGGTCGTCAGCGATGGCCGCGCTCAACCCACCGCCGGCCGCTCGTGACAAACGTCAGCGGTGCCGGACGGTGCTTGACGTTACCGTCGGCCGCAGAGCCGACGTCCCCGCCGAGAGAAGGACACGATGTCGAGAACTCCGCGGGCGAGCCGAACCGCGGTACTCGTGTGCCAGGGTCGCGCCGCCGCGGACGCGCGGATCGCTCCCGGCCGGTTCGCGGACCCGACCGCCCTGCCCCTGCTGCGTCCCGACGAGCGGGAGGCTGTGCAGTGGGTCCGCGACGGTGTCCCACCCCAGAAGTGGCAGCAGCGGCTCGACTACGAGACGGTACGCGCGGCCGCCGAGCTGATGGTGCCCCGGACGATCGCCATCGACGACGCGATCCGCGCCCACCCGTCTCCACAGCTGGTGATTCTCGGCGCCGGGCTCGACGGCCGCGCCTGGCGGATGCCGGAACTCGCCGAGGTGACGGTCTTCGAGGCCGACCGGCCGGCCACCCAGCAGGACAAGCGCGACCGCGCTGGGGACCTGCCCGGGACCCCGCCCAGGTTCGTCCCGGTGGACTTCGGCCGCGACCGGCTGGCCGAGACGCTGGCGGCCCACGGGCACCGGGCCGACCTCGCCACGACCTGGATCTGGGAGGGCGTCGTGCCGTACCTGACCCGGGGGGAGGTGGTCGCCACGGTTGCCGAGCTCGCCGCCTGCTCCGCGCCGGGCAGTCGCCTGGTCGTCAACTTCCAGCGTCCCGCCACCTCCGCCACGCTGGGCCGGGTCGTCGCCCGGCTGCTGACGGCCTCCACCGGCCGGTCGAGCGTCTGGGCGAACGAGCCGTGGCGCTCGACCTGGACGCCCGCCGCCATGGCCGCCGTGCTCACCCGGCACGGCTACCGCGTCACCCGCGACGAGAACCTGCTCGACACGGCGCGGACGCTGGCACTGCCGCTCCCCCACGCCAGGTCGCTGCGCCACAGCCAGGTCATGGTCGCCGACCGCGCCTGACGCGCGCTGCGCCGCCCGAGACGCAGCAGGAGCGAACTGCCTGGTGCATGCTGATGCACCTTCGGAAGTGTCACGGCATCCGACACGCCCTGCGCCGAGGATCGGAGCCGGTGCGGGGCTCGCCTGCCGGCGAGTGTTCAGGACGTCAGGGCCAGGGTCAGACGGAGCCAGTCCGCCAGCTCCTCGATCTCGTGCCGCACGGCGGTCGTCATCGCCTTGGTGAACGGGACGTCCTGGTGGATCGCGTCCACCCGCAGCACCCCGGCCCTGCGGTCGGCGGTGGCGTCGAGCTTGCCGACCAGCCGGTCCCCGTACAGGATCGGCAGGGCCCAGTAGCCCCAGCGGCGCTTGGCGGCCGGCTTGTACATCTCCAACTGGTAGTCGTACTCGAACAGGTCGGTCATTCGCCGGCGGTCGTAGACGAGCCGGTCCAGCGGTGACAGCAACGCGGCGCGGCCGGTGAACGTCTGGTCCAACAGCTCGGGGTCGACCCGCCACTGGCCCTTCACGCCCTCGACCACCGCGGGCTCCCCCGCCGTCCGGACGTCGTTCGGCTCGCCCGGGCTCTCCGGAGCCCGGGCGCGCGCGATGCCCAGCGCGCGCAGCCGCCGCTCGTGACGGATCCGCCACGCCTCCTCGTAGGGCACCACCTCGTCGGGGTAGACCCGTTCGGCGAGGTCCCACAGCCGGTCGGCGCCGCGCCGCCCGGCGGCCGCGACCTCGCCCCGCTGGACGAGAAAGTCGATCATCTTCGTGACGTTGCGGTCGTTCGTCCAGCCGGTGGAGCGCCAGGGGACCACGCAGGTGTCCGGCAGCTCGCGCGCGGACAGCGGCCCGTCGGCGCGGAGCGCGGCCAGGATGTCGTGCCGGCAGCCGTTGTTGGCATCCACCCAGTCGCGCAGGCTCTCCTGCCAGTCACGCAGCGGCGGACGGCCCGGCCACTCGGCCATCTCCGCCCGGTACAGCGCGAGGTCTTCCGGCGGGCGGATCCGGCCGCGCAGCTCCAGCAGGGTCTGCTCGTCGAGGGCGTCGCGCAGCTGCGTCGGGGAGTACGAGGAGCCCAGACGGCTCCACAGGACCAGATCGGCGCTGGGCGCGACGGCCGACGTCGGATCGTTCTGCAGCAGCGTCAACCGGCGGACGACGTCGAACATCCCGCTTGGGCGGCGGGCGTCCAGCAGCTGGGCGCGCACCGCGAGGCGGCGGGCGTCGCCGCGGGACAACTCGTGCACGGTCACCAGCCGAGACTAGGAGGCGGGTACGACCACACCACCGCGCATGAGCGAGCAGCCGGGCCAGGGACCTCGCGGTCGTTGACATGTGACCATCTGGTCACCTATTCTCGTCTCGTGAGCGACGACGACGATCTGGTGTTCAAGGCGCTCGCCGACCCGACCCGACGCGCCCTGCTCGACCGGCTCTTCGTCCGCGACGGCCAGACGTTGACGGAGCTGGAGTCCGAGTTGGCGATGACCCGCTTCGGTGTCATGAAGCACCTGCGCCTGCTCGAGGACGCCGGTCTCGTGGTCACCAGACGGCAGGGCCGGGAGAAGCTGCACTTCCTCAACCCGGTGCCGATCCGGCTGATCCATGACCGGTGGATCGACAAGTACACCGAGCACCACACCGCGACGCTGCTGGAACTCAAGGCGGAACTCGAACGCGACGACCCGAAGGAGAACCGATGACCACCACGACGACCGGGACGACCGGGACGACCAAGGTCTACCGGGTCTACATCAAGGCCACCCCCCAGGCGATCTGGGACGCGATCACCAAGCCGGAGTGGACCCGGAAGTACGGCTACCAGGGCATCGCCGAGTACGACCTGCGGCCGGGCGGCAGGTACCGGGCACTGGCCATCCCCGAGCACCGGGAGGCCGGCATGCCGGAGGTGCCGGTGGAGGGCGAGGTGATCGAGGTGGACCCGCCGGTCCGGCTGGTGCAGACGTGGCGGCCGACCTGGCTGGACGAGCCGGCCACCCGGTTGACCTACGAGATCGCGGAGCGGGGCAACGGCGTCACTTCGCTGACCGTGACGCACGAACTGGCCGGCGCGCCGCAGACCCTGGCGCAGGTCAACGGCGAGGTCGAGAGCGCCGGTGGCGGCTGGGCCGAGGTCCTCAGCGACCTGAAGTCGCTGCTGGAGACCGGCAGCCCGCTCTACGCCTGACCGGAGTCCCTGGACGAGGCGCATGCGAGGGCGGCCCGGCTGGTCGTACGCCGGGCCGCCCGTCAGGTCGTGCGGTCAGCCGCCGAGGCTCGCCGCGGCCGAGGCGATGGCCGAGGAGAAGTAGCTGACCTGGGTGTAGACGCCGGGGTAGTTGGGTCGGGCGCAGCCGTTGCCCCAGCTGACGATGCCGACCTGGATCCAGGCGTTGGTGGCGTCGCGGCGGAACATGGGCCCGCCCGAGTCGCCCTGGCAGGTGTCCACGCCGCCGCTGGCGTATCCGGCGCAGATCTCCTCGGCGGCGATGATCTCGCCGCCGTAGTTGGCGTTGCAGGTGGCGTCACTGACGAACGGCACGGTGGCCTTGAGCAGGTACCGCTGCTGCCCGCCTCCTTCGCTCGCGGCGCCCCAGCCGGCGATCGTGAACGTGCCGTTGTCGTAGGCGGTGGTGTTGGCGATCTTCAGGGTGCTCAGCCCGGTGACCGGGGTGGCCAGCCGGATCAGCGCCCAGTCCTTGCCGCTGCCGTTGTAGCCCGGGGCCCGGTAGACGTAGTTGGAACGGACTGTGATCCGGCTGGACGACTGGAGGTCGACCACGCCGAGGGTCGCCGTGATGCTGGTGTTTGTGCCCGTACGGCCCACGCAGTGCGCGGCGGTGAGCACGAGGCGGGGGCTGTACAGCGCGCCGCCGCAGCCCATCGAGAGCCGCACCATGAACGGGAATTCGCCCTGTGCGGCGCGGGTGCCGCCGACGACGTTCGGCGTGATCGGCCCGGGGTCGGCGACGGCGGGTGCGGCGAGAGTGAGGCTGCCCGCGGTCACCGCGCCCAGCGCGGCGGCCAACAGGCCGGTGAGGGTGCGCCAGCGAACCATGAATTCCTCCGCATCAGGACCGGTGCGCCTCGGGGAGCGCACCTGATTCGTGCGGACAGCATATTGAGATCAATGAATTGGATGGCCATACTCTTCGGGTCGTATCGCGCCGGTATGCACACCTGTCACGTCACGGCGTCAGGGGCTTCTCGAACCAGTGGTGTGCGTACGGCTCGTCGTTGTACGGCTCGATCTCGTGGTAGCCGGCGGCGCGATACATGGCGATCGCCTCGGTCAGGTTGCGGTTGGTGTCCAGCCGGACGGCGGTCCAGCCGCGCTCGGCCGCGTACCGTTCCAGCTGGCCCAGCAGGCGTCGACCGACCCCGAGCCCTCGGACGGCGTCCGCCACCCAGACTCGCTTGATCTCCGCGGGCGCGCCGGGGTGAAGCTTGATCGCGCCGCAGCCGACCGGCTCGCCGTTAAGGGTGGCGAGCAGGAACATGCCGGCGGGTGGGACGAGTTCCTCGTCGCGGACCGGCTTGCTCAGGGCCGGGTCGAATCCGTCGTCGAAGCGCTGCGCGATCTCGCGGGCATAGGCCCGCACGCAGGCACGGGCCCGGGGATCTCCCGGTGGGCACGGCTCGACGACCACCATCGAGCTGACGAGCAGCCGCTCCACCTCCGCCATCGCCGCGACCAGGCGCTCGCGGCGCTGGTCGCTGAGCGGTTCGAGGACGGACCGCGCCAGCTCGTCGGATCGCTTGTCCAGCTCGGCCCACTCCGACCGCCCGGCCTCGGTGAGGGCGGCGACGCGTACCCGCCCGTCGCCGCCGGCTCGGCCTGCCGGGCCGACGCTCACGAGTCCGTCGCCCTCCAGCGTGCGCAGGAGCCGGCTGAGGTACCCGGAGTCCAGGCCGAGCCGGGCCCGCAGCGCCGCGACCTCGGCGCCGTCGGGGCCGATCTCCCACAGCAGCCGCGCCTGCGCGAGAGGTCGATCGCGGGACATGTACTGATCGTCGAGCGCGCCCACCCGTTGGGTGACCGTCCGATTGAACCGCCGCACGGTGGCGATGAGCTCCGAGTCCATATGCCTGACTTTAGTCAGGCTTTACTGCCGGCCGCCAGGGGCCGGGCCCGCCCGATCAGGTGAAACACCCGGCTGAGCTGTCGGTAGGGGTCCCGTACGCTCGCTTCGAACTCGACGGCGGCCACGGCCGCCACATCCGTGCCGTCGGACGGCAGGTCCAGCCAGTCCGAAAACAACCAGACCCCGTACCAGTCCTCGGGGTCCACCCCACCCTGCCGCAGCAGGAGGGACAGGCCCCCGACAGTGTCACCACGGGTGCCGACACCGAGCACCCCGACCTCGCCGGCGGCGTCGAACGCGGCCAGGGCGTCGGCCCAGCGGCGGTCGAGGGCCGGGCGGACGGCCAGCGTGCGGGCGTTGAGCGCCATGACCGAGACGACACCTCCGGGTTCTGTGCAGCGGCACAGCGCGGAGACCAGCGGCTCGGGTCGCTCGAGGTACATCAGCACGCCGTGGCAGAGCACCGCGCTGAACTGCTGCCCACCGGTCGCCGCCTCGGCCTGCTCGCCGGGCGCCTCGATCAGCCGGACCCGCCGTCGGACGTCGTCCGGCTCGTCATTGAGCCGCTGCTCGGCCTTGGCGAGCATGGCCAGCGACGGGTCCAGGACGGTCACGTCGTAGCCGAGTCGTGCCAGCGGCAACGATTGGTGGGCCGCGCCCCCTCCGACATCGAGGACGCTCGCCGGCGGTTCAGGAAGGTGCCGCAGCAGCTGGGCGTGGAGGACGTACGTCCGCACCTGCCCCTTGACCGACGCGTACGCACCTTCCACGAACGGGTTCGCCAACGCGGCCCAAGCGTCCGACGCCATACCGGGATTGTGGCATCCGGCCCCGGCTGCCGGGTGCAGCGCTGCTGGTGCCGTCGACGTCGACGAGGCCACGTTGTTCGACGTAGGCGTCGCATCGAACAACGGCCGCATTCGGTCCTACGCCGCGTCGCCGGTGGCGGTGCGGCGGCCCGCCGTCCGGTGGGTCCACAACTGCCACAGCTCCGGTACGGACCTGCCCCCGGCGAGGCACCACGCGGCGATGACCGGGTCGCAGATCGCGCAGCCCAGTGAGGAATGCGCCGCGAACGGCAGGATCGGTTCGCCGTACCGGTGGTGCAGCAGGTCCCAGACGGTGTGCATCAGCCACGCCACACCGATCCACCGCCAGGACCGCAGCCCTCGGAAGGCGACGTACGTCATCGCGGCGGTGAACAGCAGCTCCCAGACCCCGAAGCCGCCGCCGAGGTAGGCGGCGCCCGCGCCGGCGACCATGATCGCGTTGAAGGGTCGGCGGTGCACGGCGGGGATCAATGAGTTCAGCGCGGCGTAGGCCAGCCCGATCAACACGGGCGCGATCACGATCATGCAGGGAACCTACGACCGGGGCAGCAGGGCGAACAGTGGCGGGAGCGCCAACCATCAACGGCTCACCGCCACGGCGCCCGCCGCGACCGGGGGTAACGTCGACGGGTGCACACGGTGGCGGTGGCAGCGTTCGACGGCGTGGTCGGCTTCGACCTGGCGACCGCCCTTGAGGTGTTCGGCAGGGCGCGGCTACCTGACGGCGCGCCGGCCTATCAGGTGAAGGTGTGTGCCGAGCGCCGGGGGGTCGACGCGGGTTCCTTCGTGCTGCGGGCGCCCTGGCGTCTCGACTCCTTGCGCGAAGCGGACACGGTGATCGTGCCCGGCATCGCGGACCTCGCCGCGCCGACCTCGGCGTCACTGCTCAGGGCCGTGCGGGCGGCGGCCGCGCGGGGAGCCCGGGTGGCGTCGATATGCGTGGGCGCCTTCATCCTGGCGGAGGCCGGTCTGCTCGATGGCCGCCGGGCCACCACCCACTGGTCCGCCGCCGCGGAGCTGGCCCGCAGGCATCCCGCCGTCACCGTCGAGCCGAACCTGCTCTACGTCGACGAGCGCGACGTGCTGACCTCGGCGGGGGCGGCAGCCGGGCTCGACCTATGCCTGCACATGGTCCGGCGCGACCACGGCGCCGCCGTCGCCGCGGATGTCGCCCGCGCCTCGGTGATGCCGCTGGAACGCGCCGGCGGCCAGGCGCAGTTCATCACCTACGAGCCACCGACCGCGAGCGGCTCACTCGCGCCGCTGCTGCAGTGGCTGGCCGGTAATGCCGTGCGCGACATCGACCTTGACGACATGGCAGCCGAGGCCGCCGTCAGCGTGCGCACCCTGCTGCGGCGCTTCCGTGCCCAGACCGGAACCACGCCGATGCAGTGGCTCACCCACCATCGGGTGCGCCGGGCGCAACACCTGCTGGAGACCAGCGACCTGCCCGTCGAGCGGGTGGGGCAGGCGACGGGCTTCGCTTCGGCTACCACCTTCCGCGACCGATTCAAGGAACTCGTCGGCGTCAGCCCGTCGGCGTACCGGCGCACCTTCTCGCCCAACTGAGGCAGGTCGGTGAGCGAGGGAACAGCCTGTCCCGTCGCCTACATCCAGATGTACTCCTCAGCGATGGCGCCGTCGCGCCACTTCGCTACCGTCACCATCCGGCTGCCGTCCTCCAACTCGCCCACCACGCAGGTCCAGTCTCCCGACCCGAACCCGATGGGGTGCGACTTGATCTGGACCGGACTGCCGCCGGTGCTCTCGGCGAACGCTTTCATGGCATCGATGTGTTCCTGGACCCCGTGAGTCTTCGGCTGCCCCTTCAGATCCACGAGCACGTCATCGGTGTGGTGGTGGGCGAACACTCCGTTCCAGTCCGCCGGGTTCCACCCCTTGAAATCGAGTTCGTCCATGCTCTTCAGGTTGCGGGTGACCTGGTCGTCGGTCATGACACGATCCCCTTCCAAGGCCTGTCGCCGGCACTCTCCCCAGGCAAGCCTATGGAGACTTACCGGGTTTATCAGGCGAATCAGTCCGGCACGGTGACCGCGAGCTGACCCGGCAACGCCCTGGCCAGGGTGTTGCCGGGCCGGCCCGGCTCACGCGACGGTGATGGACTTCGGCGTGGTCTTCGAGTCCAGCCAGGTGTTGATGAGCTTGGTGAAGTCGCGCCCGGTCTGCTTGTTGACGAAGGCGATGAACGAGGCCCGGTCCTGCTGGGTGTTGCGCTGCTCCTGCACCCAGGCGCGGGCCAGCGCGAAGAACGCCTTGTCACCCAGCTTCCGGTGAATTTCGTGCAGCATGGCCTCCGGGCAGAGGTAGACGTTGCCCTCGGCGAAGTTCTTCGGGTTGGGCTTGCCGGGCGGGCCGAGCTTCTTGCGCGAGGCGGCGTCGGCGTCCCGCAGGTACCGGTCCAGGCTGGCGTCACTCAGGTGCAGGGTGTCCTTGGTGTACAGGTCCTGGGCGTACTGGGCCCAGCCCTCGTTCAGCCACAGATCGGTCCAGGTGGTCGGAGTGACGGAGTCGCCGAACCACTGGTGGGCGTACTCGTGCAGCAGGTCGCTCCCCCACCGGTCCCGGCGGGCCTTGGTGTTCTCGATCTTCCGACCCATCGTGATCATCTGCTGGGTCTCCATGCCGGACGCCGAATCCACCACCACGACCCCACCAGACGGGAACGGGTAGGGACCGAACTTCTTCTCCAGCCAGGCCAGGTACTGGGGGGACTTCTTGAGGTACGGCAACAGCTTGTCGTCGGCGCCCTTGCGGTACCAGAAGGTCAGCGGAATGCCCCGGGGCCCCTTGGCGGTCAGCTTCTGGTACTTCCCGACGGCCAGGGTGGTCAGGTACGTCGCGACCGGGTCGGCGCTGCGGTAGGTGAACGTGGTGCCGGACTGCCCGGCCGGGGTGCCGCTGGCGATCGCGGACCAGCCCGCCGGGACGGTCACCCGGATGTCGTAGAGGGCTTCGTCGGACGGCTGGTCGTTCGCCGGGTACCAGGTGAAGGCCCCGAACGGCTCCTGCATGGTCCAGAGGCCGCCCTCCTTGGTGAGGGTGAGGCCCAGGTCCTCCACGTCCTTGCGGTGCGACGGCATCGGCGTCGTCTTCGGCTTGCCGTGGTACTTGACCACCAGCGTCACCGGCTTGTCGGCGACGACCGGCGCGTTCACGGTCAGCTTCTCCTTGGCGACGGTGCCGGTGACCGTCGTGTCGTCCAGCGTCACCCCGTCGACCTGGTAGGGCATGAAGTCGAGGACGAGGGCGGGAGCGTCCTTGGTGGGCCGGATCCGCAGGGTGGCGGTGCCCGTGAGGGTCTTGGTCGCCGGCGCCCAGTCCAACGCCAGGTCGTAGTGCAGGACGTCCAGGGCAGCGGTGCCCCGGGCCGGGTAGATCTTGTCGGCCACCGGGGTGGAACGCCCGGCCTGCCAGACGGTGTAGTCGACGGCCGGGGCGGTGGGGCTCGGCGTGGTCGTGGGGGCGGACGAGCCGGCGGCCGGGGCGGCCGGATCGGTGGTGCACGCGGTGACGAGCAGCGGTGCGAGAAGCAGGGTCAGGGGTACGTGGCGACGCATCAGGGCACCCTACGGCAGAGATCCACTTCCGTGGGGCCCTCGTCGGTGAGCACCTTTGTGCAGCTGCTCTGTCAGGATCGGCGCATGGCGAACGTCTGGTCCGGTGTCACGATCGACTGCCGTGACCCCGAACGGGTGGCCCGATTCTGGAGCGCCCTGCTCGGTCGCGAGCCCGGCCCGTCGCAGGAGGGCTGGGTCTACCTCGGCGAGCGAGGTGACCCGCAGCCGCGGCTGGTGTTCCAGCCCGTGGCGGAGGCCCAGGCCGGCAAGGTGCGGATCCACCTCGACATCACCGTCGCCGACATGGACGAGGCCATGACGACGGTCATCAACCTGGGTGGCCGGTTCACCGGTGAGCGGCACGACTACGAGGAGGGCGTGGTCGTCGTCATGGCCGACCCCGAGGACCACGAGTTCTGCCTGGTCGAGTACTACTACTGACGAGGCGGACGCAATCGGCTACTGCTCCGGGACGGCGTCCAACCGGACGCAGCAGGCCCCCGGACGTGGCGCGAGCCGGGGCAGCAGGTCGGTGCGGCCGGCACCGTCGACCATGCCGGCGAGGAACGCGTGGTTGAGCCCGCACACCAGGGCGGTCTGCCGGCTGGCGAGGGCGTGGAACGGGCAGTTGCGCAGCAGCACATGGTCGCTGAGCGTCTCGGGTTCGAAGCCGAGGCCGGCGAGCACGGGGACGAGGTCCTCGCCGGCGTCGCGTACCCGGGCGCCGATGTCCCAGCCGCGTTGCCGCGCGTGCCGCCGTGCCGCCTCGGGGGCGTCGTGCGGGTCGTCGGCGACCGCGTCGGCGAGGATCTCGGCGATGAGTTCGTAGCGCCGCTCGGGAACGGTGATCGCCACGCCGTCGCCGGCCGCCTCGTAGACCTTCGGCGTCCGGCCGCGGCCCCGGGGCTGGTCGGCCGGCGTCTCGTAGCGAGTCCTCAGCAGACCGGATTCGACGAGCTTGTCGAGGTGGAACGCGGTGAGGTTACGGGACATGCCGTGCGCCTCGGCCGCCTCCTCGCGGGTGACCGGGTGATCGGCCCGGCACACGTAGTCGTAGAGCGCCCGTCGGGACCGGTCGACGAGCGCGGCCATCGCGCTCCAGCGCTCCCCCGTGCTCACAGCCCCGAGATTATCACCAGCGACGGCTATTGAAATTCGCGGCGCGCTGGGGCAGCATGATCGATAACACCAATGAGCGTTGGTGAAAATCATTTGGGGGTTCCCGTGCGACCCATGGATCAGGCCAAGCAGCCGGTGACCAACCTGGCCGGCCGCTACGGCCACCCACTTCATCCCGCGCTCGTGGCGGTGCCGATCGGCGCCTGGGTGGCCAGCTTCGCCTTCGACCTCGCCTCCCGGTTCGTGTCCGGGCCGCAGGGCCTGGCCGACGGCGCACGGTGGCTCATCGGCCTCGGCGTCGTGGGTGCGCTCGCCGCCGCGCTCGCCGGCTTCCTGGACCTGTTCGCCATCCCCACCGGCACCCGCGTCCACCGCACCGCGCTCGCGCACATGGCGATCAACCTCGCGGTCACCGGCGCGTACGCGGTCAACTTCGCCCTCCGGGGCGACGACCCGCCGGGTCCGGTGGCCGCGGGACCGCTGGTGCTCTCGGCGATCAGCCTCGCGGGGCTGGCCGTCGCCGGCTACCTCGGCGGCGAGCTGGCCTACCGGTACGGCGTGCGCGTCGCCGACGAGACCACCCAGGCGCGGGGCTACCACCGCGCAGACAAGGAGAATTTCTGATGGGCATCGCCGCACTCGTCACCTGGCTGATCACGGCCGTGGGTGGCTTCGTCATGCTCGGCACCTGGATCAGTCACGGCGGCCACCGACCGGGCAGCGGCAGCCGCCTGGCGCCGGGCCTGGTGTTCGGCCACTTCGCCCTGGCCGTTGTCGGCCTGGTGCTGTGGATCGCCTACCTGGCCGTCGACAACGACGTCCTCGCCTGGGTCGCGTTCGTGGCGCTCCTGCCGGTGGCGCTGCTCGGGTTCACCATGCTGGCCCGCTGGATTCCCGCCCGCCGGTCCGGGACCGCCGAATCCCGCTTCCCCGTACCGGTGGTGATCGGCCACGGCCTGTTCGCCGCCGCCACGCTCGTCCTGGCCGCGCTCGCGGCCCTCGGCGTGGGCGGTCGCTGAGGTGAGTGTCACCGCCCTGCGGGTGCAGCACCAGCGTCCCCGCGACCCGGCCGCCGCCGAACGGGCGGCGGCGGAGTTCCTCACCGCGCTCGGCGTCGACCTCTCCGCCGCCGGGCTCGCCGACACCCCGGGCCGGATGGCCCGCGCCTACGCCGAACTGCTCACCCCGCGCGAGTTCCAGCTGACCACCTTCGACAACGACGAGGGCTACGACGAGCTGGTGCTGGCCCGGGCCATCCCGATCCGGTCGGTCTGCGAACACCACCTGCTGCCGTTCGTCGGCGTGGCGCACGTCGGCTACCTGCCCGGCGAGCGCATCCTGGGGCTGTCCAAACTGGCCCGGGTGGTCGAACTGTTCGCCCACGGCCCGCAGGTCCAGGAGCGCCTCACCAAACAGATCGCCGACTGGCTGACCAACCAACTGCGCCCGCGCGGGGT
Organism: Micromonospora sp. NPDC005299; assembly: GCF_042872345.1. Lineage (NCBI taxonomy): Bacteria > Bacillati > Actinomycetota > Actinomycetes > Micromonosporales > Micromonosporaceae > Micromonospora > Micromonospora sp. NPDC005299. The sequence continues at coordinate 196,667 of NZ_JBIAKG010000005.1, read as the reverse complement.
CGGCGTGGTCATCGAAGCCGAACACCTGTGCATGACGTTGCGCGGCGTCCAGGCCGTCGGCAGCAGCACCATCACCTCCACCCTGCTCGGCACCCTGCGCGACGACCACCGCTCGCGCGCCGAGTTCTTCACCCTGACCGGGGTCGGCCCCCGCTGATCGACGTACCCCGAAAGGAGCTGAACCGATGTCGACAACCGGCACGTTCGTGATCGTGGGAGCTGGGCTCGCCGGCGCGCGGGCCGCGCAGACGCTGCGGGAGGAGGGCTTCGACGGCGGCATCGTCGTGATCGGCGACGAGCCCGAGCGACCGTACGAGCGGCCACCGCTGTCCAAGGGCCTGCTGACCGGCGGCGCCGAACCCGACAGCGTGTTCGTGCACGACGCCGGGTGGTACGCCGAGCACGACGTCGACCTGCGCACCGCCGCCCGCGCCGTCGCCGTCGACCGCTCCGCCCGGGAGGTCCGGCTCGCCGACGGCCAGAACCTTCGGTACGACAAGCTGCTGCTGGCCACCGGCGCCACGCCCCGCGACCTCGCGGCGCCCGGCGTCGACCTGGACGGGGTGCTGCGGCTGCGTACCCTCGCCGACAGCCGTCGGATCGCCGCGGCGCTGGTCGACGGCGCGCACCTCGTGATCGTCGGAGCGGGGTGGATCGGCCTGGAGGTCGCCGCCGCCGCCCGGCAGCGCGGCGCCACCGTCGACGTCGTCGAGACGGCCGCGCTGCCGTTGCGCCGGGTGCTCGGCGACGAGATCGCCCGGGTGTTCGCCAACCTGCACCGGGACCACGGCGTCACCTTCCATTTCGATGCCGAGGTCCGCGAGATCCGCGGCACCGGTCGCGTGTCCTCGGTCCTGCTGGCCGACGGCACCGAGTTGCCCGCCGACGCCGTGGTGGTCGCCGTAGGCGTACGGCCGAACACCGAGCTGGCGACGACGGCCGGCCTCGCCGTCGAGAACGGCATCCACGTCGACTCGTCCCTGCGCACCGCCGACCCGGACGTTTACGCGGCCGGTGACGTCGCCAACGCCTACCATCCCCTGCTGCGCCGGCGCCTGCGCGTCGAGCACTGGGCCAACGCACTCCACGGCGGCCCGGCGGCGGCCCGCGCCATGCTGGGACAGGAGGTCAGCTACGACGACCTGCCCTACTTCTACACCGACCAGTACGACCTGGGTATGGAGTACGTCGGACACGCCCCGCCCGGGGCGTTCGACCGGGTCGTCGTCCGGGGCGACGTCGCCAAGCGCGAGTTCATCGCCTTCTGGACCACCGGTGGGCGGGTGCTCGCCGGCATGAACGTCAACGTGTGGGACGTCGTCCCGTCGATCCGGCGGCTCGTCGCGGCAGCCCAGCCGGTCGACCTCGACCGGCTGGCCGACCCCGACGTGCCGCTGGACGAGCTGCAGCCGCCGCCGGCGCCCGGGACGCAGATCGGGTAGCCGACCCGACGCCTCGCGGAGCCGGCCGGCACCCACCGGTGCCGGCCGGCTCCGACGTGACTAGTTGCTGCCCTGGTCGTGCGGGACGGTGACGGTGACGGTGCAGCCGACCGGCCGTCCGATCTCGTCGTGGCCCGCATAGGTGAGGTGGTACACCCGGTCCCCGCCGTTCCCGGCCCGTTCGGCGCGCAGTGTGCCACTCGTGTCCGCCGTGCCGACGGCGAAGCCGCCGACGTCCGCGGCGTCACCACCGGTCACGCCGGTCAGGGTGAACGCGTTCGGGCCGAGCACACCGTCGGGCAGGTCCACGGTCACGTTGACGTCGACCAGCTCGTGGTTCGGCGGCCACAGGACCGGCCGGTCCACGGCACAGTCCAGCTGCCGTACCGGCAGCGGGTTTGCCAGGGTGGCGGTGGCGTGCCCGATGGTCGCGGTGAGCCGGGCGCCGGCCTCGTAGTACATGTGCGCGGTCTGCCCGTCGAAGTAGAACGTCGGCGCGGCCGATCGGCCGAGGTCGGGCGCGGCGGACATCGAGTCGTGCACGATGCCGAGGTGGACCTCCTGGTCGAAGTCCTCCCCGACGTCCACCGCGTGCATGTTGCCGTCGGCGGCGTGGTAGATCACCAGGTTGCGGTCGTTCCAGCGCAGGAAGAACGGTCCGGAGGCGTTCGGGCCTTCGATGCCCTGCGGGGTCACGATCGGTTCGGGCTGCATGGTCCAGGTCCGCGCGTCGTTGGAGACCGCCCAGCGGATCCGCCGGGACACCGGCCCGGTCGGTCCGGGCAGCGCCGCGGTCGGATTGTCCATGAAGAGCATCAGGTAGCGGGTGCCCAGGCGGTGCACGGACTGTTCGAACACCCGGGCGTAGGAGGTCTCGCCGCCGGTCGTCTCGTTCCGGCTGACCGCGGTGCCGCCGTAGTTGAAGTGGATGCCGTCGTCCGAGGTCGCGTACCGGGTGATGGAGTTCTCGCCGTGGAAGTAGAGGAAGAGCTTGCCCTCGCCCTCGATCCACACCGCGTGCGGCGAGGAGATGTGGCTGACCGTGGCGTAGTGCGGCAGCCAGGTGTTGCTGATCAGGGGGTTGGCGTGGTACTCGGTCCACGGACCGTTGATCGAGTCTGAGTACGCGAGGGCGATCCCGCCGGGACGCTCGTGCGGCGCGTAGTACAGGTAGTAGGCGCCGAGCGGGTTCGGGAAGTAGTCGGCGGCCCGGATGACGCTCGGGAAGATGAACTCGTTCGTCGGGTTGTAGGCGAGGGTGCTCTTGTCGAACGCGGTGCCCTGGTAGGTGAACTGGGGGAAGTCGAGGCCGGCATCGGCGGCGGCCGGCGCGGCGCCGGCCATGGCGGCGACGAGCAGGCCGGCGCTGGCCGTGGCCAGGACGGCGCGTCGAGAGGACGGGACGGATGGCTTCGTCATGCGGCTTCCTCTTCTGTCGGTTCGCTCGGACGCGGTGACGGTTCGCGGGCGACGGCGGCACTCGCGGCACAGGGTGACTCTCGGTAAGAACACAGGGGACATCGATCGGCGGGCGCCCCGCGGCGTCACCGTGCTAATACGTATTAGCATCTATGTTTCTCGAATGTTGCGCGCCCGGCGGCCTTTCTGTCAAGAGGCGGTCCGGCGCGGCGCCGATCCACCCGGGCCACCGACCGACCCGGCGGGAGCCCGACCGCTAATGCGCATTACTCCAGCGGGTTCATCGCGCCGAAATCTTGCGGCCACCCCTTGACACACGCCGGCCCACCCGCCAGGCTCCTTGCCAACGCCGAGGGCTAATACGCATTAGCCGCACCGGAAGGACCCGACGTGACCGCTCCCCCCAGACGCGTCACCCAACGTGACATCGCGCGGATGGCCGGTGTCAGTCAGGCGACCGTGTCGCTGGTGCTCAACAACCGGACCGACGCCGAGGTCCGCATCGCCCCGGAGACCCGGGACCGGGTGTTGCGGGTCATCGCCGAGACCGGGTACGCCGCCGATCCCGTGGCCCGCCGCCTCGCCTCGCGCTTCAACCGGATCATCGGCGTCTTCACGTACGAGCCTGCCTTCCCCAGCGGCAGCCGGGACTTCTTCCACCCGTTCCTGCTCGGTATCGAGGAGTACGCCGAGCGGGTCGGCTGCGACCTGCTGCTGCTCACCAGCGCACCGGTGGTGGACGGCCGGCGACGCATCTTCCACCAGGACAACCGGCTGCGCCTGGCCGACGGATGCATCCTGCTCGGGCGCGAGATCGACGGCGCGGAGCTGCACCGGCTCAACCGTGACGGGTATCCCTACGTCGCCGTCGGGCGCCGCGACGACGCCGGCGGGCCGGTCCCCTACGTCGGCGCCGACTACGCCTCGGCGGTGGCCCGGCTCGTCGAAGGGGCGCTCCGGCGCGGTCACCGCCGCCTGACGTACGTCAGCATGGGCACCACCGCCGAATCGTCCGAGGACCGGCTCCGTGGGTTCCGCGCCGCCGCGACGACCGCGGAGAGCGCCGGGCAGATGTCGGCGCCGGCCGGGGATGCCGACACGACCGTCGACACCCTGATGGCCGACGGGACCACCGCCGTCTTCGTGGAGGACTTCGCCACGGCGGTCGCGCTGGAGTCGGCCGCCCGTCGGCGCAGCCTCACCGTGCCCGGCGACCTGTCGATCGTGACCCTCGGCGACCCGACGGCCCCCGTCCCCACCGACATCGCGTTCACCGGGTTCCGCATCCCCCGCGAGGAGATGGGCCGGCAGTCGGTCGAGGTGCTGACGGGCGTCATCGACGGCAGCGCGGGCGGCCTCCAGCAGCGACTTCTCCCCTGCGAACTCGTCGAGGGCAGCACCCTCGGCACCCCTGATCCGGCGGTCGACCGACTCTGAGCGATCGGCCGCGCAACTGGAAGGAAGCAAGTGGTCATCATGCGTGCGGACGTCCTCGTCGTCGGGGGCGGACTGGGCGGCGTCGCCGCGGCGCTCGCCGCGGCCCGGTCCGGCCGGTCCGTCATCCTGACCGAGGAGTTCGACTGGCTCGGCGGGCAACTCACCAGCCAAGCCGTCCCGCCGGACGAACACTCCTGGATCGAGCAGTTCGGCGCCACCGCCAGCTACCGGGCGCTGCGCAACGGCATCCGCGACTACTACCGTCGCCACTACCCGCTGACCGAACGCTCCCGGGCCTGGACCGACCTCAACCCCGGTGCGGGTTGGGTGAGCCGGCTCTGCCACGAGCCGCGGGTGGCCGTCGCCGTCCTCGAACAGATGCTCGCCCCGTACCTCGGTTCGGGCCGGCTGCGGGTGCTGCAGCCGTACCGGCCGGTCGCCGCGGAGACCGACGGGGACCGGGTGACCGGCGTGACGCTGGCGCACCGCGACCGGGACGAGCGGATCGACGTGGTCGCGCCGTACGTCCTGGACGCCACCGAGACCGGCGAGCTGCTGCCGCTGACGGGCACCGAGTACGTCACCGGGTTCGAGTCGCAGGCGGAGACCGGTGAGCCGAGCGCCCCGGCCGAGGCCCAGCCGATGAACATGCAGGCGGTGTCCGTCTGCTTCGCCATCGACCATGTCGACGGCGACCACACCATCGACCGGCCCGCGGGGTACGACTTCTGGCGCGACTACAAGCCCGACTTCTGGGGTGACCGGCTGCTGTCCTGGAAGTCGCCGCACCCGCGCACGCTGGAGATCGTCGAGCGCAGCTTCACCCCCAACCCGGACGACGACCCGTTGAGCGTCAACGCCGATCAACGCGTCAACCCTGGTGACGGCAACCTGTGGACGTTCCGGCGGATCGCCGCCCGGCGCAACTTCACCGACGGCGCGTACGGCAGCGACATCACGCTGGTCAACTGGCCGATGATCGACTACTTCGAGGGTCCGGTCATCGACGTGCCGAATGCGTCATGGCACCTGGCAAAGGCCCGCGAGCTGTCGTACTCGGTGCTCTACTGGCTGCAGACGGAGGCGCCCCGACCGGACGGCGGCACCGGCTTCCCCGGCCTGCGGCTGCGCGGCGACGTGACCGGCAGCGCCGACGGCCTGGCCCAGGCCCCGTACATCCGCGAGTCCCGCCGGATCCGGGCCGAGTACACCGTCGCCGAGCAGGACCTGTCGCTGGTGGTCCGGGGCGACCACGGCGCGGTCAGCTACCCGGACGCGGTGGGCGTGGGCATGTACCGGATCGACCTGCACCCGTCGACGGGCGGCGACAACTACATCGACGTGGGCTCCTGCCCGTTCGAGATTCCGCTCGGCGCGCTGATCCCCCGGCGGATGGAGAACCTGCTGCCGGCCGGCAAGAACATCGGCACCACCCACGTCACCAACGGCAGCTACCGGCTGCACCCGGTCGAGTGGAACGTCGGCGAGGTCGCCGGCCTGCTCGCCGATTTCTGTCTGGCGCGGGGCGAGTCCCCGCGTGCGGTCCGCAACACCCCCCGTCTGCTGGCCGACTTCCAGGACCGCCTCACCGCGGCCGGCGTGGAACAGCGCTGGCCGCGGATCGCGGGCTACTGAACACACCCCCGATGAGGAGAAGATTGTGAGAGCAGGAAAGGCTTTGCGCGGCGTCGCCGTGGCGCTGGCCGGCGCACTCGCCCTGACCGCCTGCGGCGGCGGTGGCGAGGCCGCCGACAGCGGTCCGGCGAAGCTGCGGATGACCGTCTGGTCGGCCAACGAGGCGCACCTCAAGCTGTTCAACGAGATCGCCGACGAGTACCGCAAGAGCCACCCGGACGTGGCCGAGATCAAGTTCGATCCGCTGCCGTTCGACACCTACACCACGACCCTGACCACCCAGATCGCCGGCGGGAACGCGCCCGACCTCGCGTGGGTGTTCGAGAACTCCGCCCCTGATTTCGTCGCCTCGGGCGCGCTGCTGCCGCTGGACGACACGCTCAAGAAGGCCGAGGGCTACCAGTACGAGGACCTCTCCCCCGCCACCCTCAAGCTCTGGCAGAACGACGGGAAGCTGTACGCGTACCCCTTCTCCACCTCGCCGTTCGGGGTCTTCGTCAACACCGACATGGTCAAGAAGGCCGGGCAGAAGACGCCGGCCGAGCTGATCGCGGCCGGGCAGTGGACCTGGGACAACGCCCTGGCCACCGCCGCGGCGGCGGGGGCGAAGTCCGGCAAGGCGGGCCTGGTCATCCGGGACTTCGACTACAAGGGCTGGGACAACCTGTCCACCTTCTGGACCGGGTGGGGTGCCCAGGCCTGGAGCGAGGACGGCAAGACCTGCGGCTTCAACAGCCCGGAGATGGTCGACGCGATGACCACCCTGCACAAGGCCACCTTCACCCAGAAGGCGCTGCCCGGTCCGGGCACGACCGCCGACTTCTTCGCCGGTGACTCGGCCATGACGATCACCCAGATCTCCCGTGCCTCGCTGCTGAAGGACGGCGGCTTCGGGTGGGACCTGGTGCCGCTGCCGGCCGGGCCGAAGGGGAACTACGCGGTGGTCGGCCAGGCCGGCCTCGGGGTGATGAAGAAGAGCCCGCACGCCAAGCAGGCGGCCGACTTCCTGGCCTTCTTCACCAACTCCACGAACTCGGCGAAGCTCGCCCAGTTCTTCCCGCCGCCCCGGCAGTCGCAGCTGACCGCCGAGACGCTCGCCAAGACGAACCCGAAGCTCAAGCCGGAGCAGCTGCAGAAGGTCGTCATCGACGGCATCACCAACGGCGTGGTCAAGCCCAGCCACGCCGGACAGGCCGAGCTGAGCCAGCAGGTCCGCGCCGGCCTCGACCCGCTGTGGCAGCCGAACGCGGACGTCAAGGCCGTCCTCGACGGCGTCTGCGCCAAGATCCAGCCGCTGCTGGCGAAGTAAGGCCAACGATCATGACCCAGACGGACACCAGGGTGGGCTCGGCTGCTGCCGGGCCCACCCCGGGCCCGGCCCGGCCGTTCTGGACCAGCCGCCGCCGGGACCAGCTCACCGGTTATGTGTTCATCGCCCCGCAACTGCTCGGCAGCGCCGTCTTCGTGATCCTGCCGCTGATCCTCGTGGTCTGGTACAGCCTGCACGAGTGGAACGTGCTCGCCGGGACCTTCGACTTCGTCGGCACCGACAACTACACGGCTCTCGCCGATGATCCGAACCTCGGCGGGGTGCTGCGCGCCACCGGGCTGTTCTCGGTCGGCCTGGTGGTGCTCAACCTCGGTGTGGCGTTGCTGCTGGCCGTCCTGCTGAACCAGAGGCTGCGGGGCACGATCCTGTTCCGCACGCTGTTCTTCTCCCCCGTGGTGGTCTCCCTGGTTGCGTGGACCATCGTCTGGGGCTTCCTGCTCCAGGACAACGGTGGGATCAACGGGCTGCTCGACACCATCGGCGTGGACGGGCCGAACTGGCTGCGCGGCGAGGGCACCGCCATGGTGTCCGTGATCGTCGTGCAGGTGTTCAAGAACGTCGGCCTGAACATGGTGCTGTTCCTGGCCGCCCTGCAGGGCGTGCCGGCCGAGCTGTACGAGGCCGCGGAGGTCGACGGGGCGAGCCGGCTGCGCCAGTTCTGGCGGATCACCGTGCCGCTGATCAGCCCGACGATCCTGCTCACCTCGATCATCACCGTGGTCGGGTCGCTGCAGGTCTTCGCGCAGATCGCGGTGCTCACCCAGGGCGGACCCGGCACGTCGACGACGGTGCTCGTCTACTACCTGTACCAGCAGGCCTTCCAGTTCCATCACTTCGGCTACGGCGCCACGCTGTCGATCCTGCTGTTCGTCATCGTGCTCGCCCTCACCGTGCTGCAGTGGCAGATGCGCAAGAGGTGGGTCTTCCATGAGTCGTGACCTGTCCCGGCGGACCAAGCTGGTGCTCTACGGGGTGCTGCTGGTCCTGGCGATCCCGTTCGTCTTCCCGACGTGGTGGATGGTCACCTCGTCGCTGAAGCCGGTGGCGGACATCTTCGCCTTCCCGCCGCAGCTCCTGCCGACCCACCCGCGGCTCGACGCCTACCAGCGGGTGTTCGAGTTGCAGCCGTTCGGGCAGCAGTACCTGAACAGCCTCTACATCGCGCTGGTCGTCACGGTCGGCACCATGGCTGTGTCGGCGCTGGCGGGATACGCCTTCGCGCGCATCCGGTTCCGCGGCCAGAACGTGTTGTTCCTGGTCGTCCTCGCGGGTCTGCTCATTCCCAGCGAGGTGACGATCGTGCCGCTGTTCCAGATGTTCTTCAAGCTCGGCCTGGTCAACACCCACTGGCCGCTGATCCTGGTGCCGATCTTCGGCGCGCCCAGCGTGCTGGCGACGTTCATCATGCGGCAGTTCTTCATCAGCCTCCCCGGTGAGCTGGAGGAGGCGGCCCGCGTCGACGGGCTGGGCCGCTTCGCCACCTTCTGGCGGATCGCCCTGCCGCTGTCGCGGCCGGCGCTGGGCGCGGTGGCCATCTTCACCTTCCTGCACAGCTGGAACCTCTACCTGGAACCGATCGTGTTCCTCTCCTCCCCGGAGAAGTTCACCCTGCCCCAGGCGCTCACCCAGTTCGTCGACGCCTACGGCGGCCCGATGTGGGACGTCCAGATGGCCGCGGCGTCGATGACCGCGCTGCCCGTCCTGGTGGTCTTCGTCATCGCGCAGAAGCAGTTCGTCGAGGGTCTCGCGCACACCGGCCTCAAGGGATGACGACACCGGTGGTCGGCATCGACATCGGCGGCACCAAGACGGCGGCCGCGCTGGTCGGCCCGGGCGGGCAGGTGCTGCAGCGCCGCGAGGTGCCCACGCCCGCCCGGTCCGGGCCCGAGGCCGTGCTGGACGCCGCCGCCCGGCTGGCCACCGACCTGCTCGGCGCGACCACCGGGCCGGTGGGGGTGGGCACCGCCGGCACGGTCGATCCCACGACCGGCAGCATCCGGTACGCCACCGACAGCCTGCCCGGCTGGACCGGTACCCCGGTCGCCGACGCGCTGGCCGCCCGGCTGGGTCGACCCGTGCGGGTCACCAACGACGTGAACGCCGCCGCGCTGGGCGAATGCTGGGCCGGCGCCGGACGGGACCGCGCTCACGTGCTGCTGGTGGCCGTCGGCACCGGGCTGGGCGGGGCGGTCGTCCGGAACGGCCGCGTCGAGGCCGGTGCCCGCGGCGCCGCCGGCGAGGTCGGGCATCTGCCGGCCCCGGGCGCCGAACGGCTGCGGTGCGGGTGCGGCCGGTTAGGCCATCTGGAGGCGATCGCCTCCGGCAGCGGGCTGTCCGCGGCGTACTCCATCGAGACCGGCACCCGCGTCACCGGGCGGACCGTGGCGGACCGCGCCGCGGCCGGGGACGGGGTCGCCGAGCGGGTCGTGGACCGGGCCGGAACCGTCCTCGGCGCGGCCCTGGCGGGGCTGGCGGCTCTGCTCGATCCGGATGCCGTCCTGGTGGCCGGTGGGGCGGCCGGCGCCCTGCTGCCCGCCGCGTCGGCGGCCTACTCGGCCGAGTTGCCCGCGGGCTGGGCCGACATTCCGCTGCTGCCCGCCGCGCTGGGCGCCGACGCCGTCGTGGTCGGCGCCGCCCGGCTGGCCATCGACACACGCGACATCGAAAGGACCACCGGGTGAACGTGCTCGACGACCTGGCCGGCGGGCTGGTGGTGTCCTGCCAACCCCTGCCCGACGAGCCTGACGACCCGATGCGGGACCCGTACGTCCAGGCCCGGGTGGCGGCCGCGGTCGTACGCGGCGGCGCGGTCGCGGTCCGGGTCAACGGACCGGACGACGTCGCCGCGGTACGCGCCGCCGTCGACGCTCCGCTGATCGGGCTGTACAAGCACGGCACCGAGGGCGTCTTCATCACCCCGACCGCGGCCCACGCGCTCGAAGTGGCGCTGGCCGGGGCGGACATCATCGCCGTCGACGCCACCGACCGCCCCCGACCGGACGGACGCCCCTTCGCCGACACGGTCCGCGTGATCCGCGAACGGACCGACGCGCTGATCCTGGCCGACGTCTCCACCGCGGCCGAGGGCGTCGCCGCCGTCGAGGCCGGCGCGGACGCCGTCGCGACCACACTGTCCGGCTACACCCCGGCCAGCCCACCGACTGACGGGCCCGACCTCGGGCTCGTGGCGCGACTCGTCGCCCAGCTGTCCGTGCCGGTGATCGCCGAAGGGCGCTACCGCACCACGGAACAGATCGGCCGGGCCTTCGAGGCGGGTGCGCACGCGGTGGTGATGGGCAACGCCGTCACCTCACCGCTGTGGATCACCCGCCGGCTCGTGCCGGCCACCCCCCGCGCGGCGAGCGCGCCCAGATAACAGGGAGTGCAGATGAGAAGACGTACCCTCCTGGCCACCGGCATGGCCGGGCTGGCCACCGTGGCCATCGGCCGGCCCGCCTTCGCCGGTCCCGCCGAGCGGCAGCTGACCGTGGCGCTGGTGCCGCTGGACGACCGGCCGGTCAACACCTACGCCCCGCAGATGACCGCGGCGAGCGCTGGAGCCCAGGTGCAGCTGCCGCCGCGGGAACTGCTGGGCCGCTTCTTCACCCCCGGCGACGGGGCCGCCATCGCCCGCTGGCTCGGCACCACCGACGGCGTCGACGGGTACGTGATCTCGGTCAGCATGCTCGCCTACGGCGGCCTGATCGCCTCCCGCACCGCCGCCCCGACCCTGGCCGCCGCCCTGGAGAACCTGGCCGCCATCCGGAGCCTGCGCGCGACCCGGCCGGGCGCGGTGATCGAGGTACACGACACCATCCAGCGCCTCGCCGTCACCAGCACCGGCACGGAGCTGGACAAGTACCGCGACCGGTTGGTCAGCTGGGCGAAGCTCTACGACCAGGTGGTGAACCTCGGGCAGGAGGAGCTGCGGGCCCAGCTCGACGCCGTCCGGGCGCAGATCCCCGATCAGGTCGTCGAGGACTATCTCGCCGCGCGGGCCCGCAACCACCAGGTCAACCGGCTGATGGTCGAGTGGGTCGCCGACGGCACCATCAGCCACCTCGTGCTCTCCGAGGACGACACCGCGCCGGTCGGCCTGGCCCGGGCCGAGCGGGTGGAGCTGGAGGCGCTCGTCGCCCACCTCGGCGTCGGCGACCGGGTGGAGATCTTCCCCGGCGCCGACGAGGTCGACGCGCTGCTGGTCGCGCGGGTGATCGCCGCCGGCACGGCGCCCACCTACCGCGTGGTGTACGCGGGCGTCTCGGGCGAGAGCTGGACCGCCCAACTGGAGGGCATCCCGTTCGCGGAGAACATCCGCCGGCACGTGGCCGCCGTGGGGGGACGGGTCGTCGGCGGCGACGCGGACATCGTGCTCGCCGTGAACACCCCCTCGGCGGCGCCCGCACAGCGGGCCGCCGACCTGGACGCCTTCGTCGGGCGGATCGGCGAGCTGCTGGCCGCCGGCACCCCGGTCATCGTGGTGGATCCGCTGATCGTGAACAAGGCGGACCACGAGCTGGTCGCCCGGATGGAGAGCGGCCTGGATCTCGCGGCGCTGCTGTCGTACTCGGGGTGGAACACCGGCGGCAACGCCCTCGGCCTGGCGCTCGGGCACGGCACCGCCCGGTGGGCGTATCTCCGCTCCTCGGGCAGCGGGTTCGGCGTGCCCGAGCTGCAGGGGCCCGGCCAGGCGCACGCCGAGTACCTGCTCTACCGGTTCGTCAAGGACGACCCGTGGAAGAACATCGTGCAGGTCGAGGCGTACGCGCACGCGCGGGCGCAGGGCTGGGACCCGCTCGCGCTCACCCCCGAGCAGAAGAGCTACTTCGACGGCTGGGTGCGCGAACGGCTGGTGCCGCTGACCGAGCGGTACTTCGCCGACCACTTCGCGGGGCACCGCATTGTGCTGGGCCGGCGGGGCGCGAGGACGTTCACGGCGACCCTGGCGCGCTTCGAGTCGGCGCGGGTCGAGCTGCCGTGGGACCGGCTCTTCGAGGTGATTCTGGAGCCCCGGCTGCGGCTGTCCTGACCGGACGACCGGTCGCGCCGGGCTTGACCCGCCGGCGCGACCGGCGCCGTGCTTGTGGATTCGCGAGGGGGTGTCAGGGCGTCGCTTCGATGATGCGCAGGTCGCGGTCGGCGCCGTCGCCGAGCGCCCGCAGCGCCTCCTGGTAGGCAGAGGTCTCGTGGGCGGCGAGCGCGGCGTCGACGCTGTCGAACTCGATCAGCGTCGTGCGCTCCAGCACGCCGGACTCGAACGCGTACGACGGCAGGCCACGCGCCAGGAACGTGCCGCCGGCGGCGCGCAGCGCCGGCCCCGCCAGCTCCGCGTATGCGGCGACCTTCTCGTCGTCGGTGATGGACCGGTAGGTGGTGATCCAGTAGGCCTTCGGCACCGTCGCTGACTCCCGCTCATCCGGATGGGCGTTCCCCTGCTGGACTGCCCTACGAAGCGTAACGGTCGCCGGAGGGCGCTCGGTCACGGCTCGGCCCGGTCCACCGGCCGGCGACGAGCCGATCGGACGGGTCGCCGCGCGGACCGGGATCGGCTCGACCGCCAACCTGCGGCACACCTTCCGACGGGAACTCGGAATCTCACCCCAGGCGTACCGCGCCACGTTTCGTGCGCGGCGGACACCGGCCGGGACACCGGACCGGTGAAGACACCGCCGGCCGGGTCCCGTGGTCGGGTGGCGCGACGGGCTGACGTGCTCGCGGCGTTCGACCGCGACACCATCTCCGGCGCCCTTGATGCCATGGCATTGCGCTGCATGGCGACGGCGACCGGCCGGAGTACCGCTGCATCTACCCAGCCCAGGACCCGGTGTCACCCGGCATGGCGACAATGCCGCCGGTGTAGACCAGCCAGCCGGAGAGGCCGAGCAGCTGGACCCGCTGCCAGGCGCCCAGCGCTGCGTCCGGGTGGGTCAGCTCGACCAGCGTGCCGGCCGTGCCCACCAGCAGCACCGCGGCGACCGCCAGCCCCCAGCGGAACGACGCGCGGCGATCGCGCCGGCCCAGCAGCAGCGCAAGCAGTGAGGCCAGCGCGGCGGCGATCGCCACCGACGAGCTGACCGAGTGCGCCTGGTCCCGCCAGGACAGCGCGCCCAGCTCCGCCAGCCGGGCACAGCGCGCGTCGGCCGAGGGCGCGCAGTCCATCGAGCTCACCGTGCCGTCCAAGGCGGTGGCCGCGCCGAAGGCGACCAGCCCCCACCAGGCCCACCGCAGCCAGCCCCCGGCCCGCCGGGCCAGCGCCAACCCGGTCGCCGAGGCGAGCGCTCCGACGGCCAGGTCACCCAGGCCGAACACCAGGTGGTACGGCTGGTCCCGTGCGGCCAACTCGCTGGCGTAGCCGTCGAGGAGGCCGAACGCCGGGTTCAGCAGCGGCCCGATCAGCCACGACGAGTAGAGGACTCCGGCCAGCCCGAGCGCCAGCCCCGGCAGCGCCCGAGCCCGGCCAACCCGGCTCACGAGGACTCGCGGACCAGCGGGAAGGGCAGCGTCTCCCGGATCGACCCGCCGGTCAGCAGCATCAGCAGCCGGTCCACGCCCAGGCCGAGACCGCCGGTGGGCGGCATGGCGTATTCCAGCGCGGTGAGGAAGTCCTCGTCCAGCTCCATCGCCTCGGGGTCGCCACCGGCCGCCTTCAACGACTGCGCGGTGAGCCGGCGCCGCTGCTCCGTCGGGTCGACCAGCTCCGAGTACGCGGTGCCCAGCTCCATCCCGAACGCCACCAGGTCCCACCGCTCCGCCAGCCGCGGGTCGTCCCGGTGCTGACGGGCCAACGGCGAGGCGTCGGCCGGGAAGTCCAGGTAGAACGTCGGCGCCTCGGTGCGCGCCTCGACCAGCCGCTCGTACAGCTCCAGCAGCACCGCGCCGCGCTCCCAGCGCGGGTCGTACGCGACCCCGGCGGCGTCGCAGAGCTTGCGCAGGGCGGCCAGGTCGGTGTCGGCGGAGACCTCCTCGCCGAGCGCCGCGGAGACCGCCTCGTTGACCGTACGGACCGGCCACTCGCCCCCGACGTCCACGGTCTCGCCCGTCCCGGGGCGGCGCACGACCGGCGCCCCGTGCACCGCGACCGCCGCGGCGACGATCAGCTCCCGGGCCAGCTCGCGCATCACGTGGTAGTCCGCGTACGCCTGGTACGCCTCCAGCACCGTGAACTCCGGGTTGTGGCTGTGGTCGACGCCCTCGTTACGGAACGCCCGGCCCAGCTCGTACACCCGCTCCATCCCGCCCACGGCCAGCCGCTTCAAATACAGCTCGGGGGCGATCCGCAGGCTCAGCCGCAGGTCGTACGCGTTGCTGTGGGTGAGGAACGGGCGGGCGTTCGCGCCGCCGTGCACCCGCTGCAGGATCGGCGTCTCCACCTCCAGGAAATCCCGATCGGCCAGGGAGCGCCGCAGGCTGTGCAGGACGGCGCCGCGGGCCCGCAGCAGGTCCCGCGCCGCCGGATCGATGGCGAGGTCGAGGTAGCGCTGCCGGACCCGGGCCTCCGGGTCGGCCAGCCCGTGGTGCTTGTCCGGCAGCGGGCGCAGGCACTTGGCGGTCAGCCGCCAGTCGGCCACCCGCACCGACACCTCGCCGCGCCGGGTCGCGTAAACCTCGCCGGTGGCGCCGAGGTGGTCGCCGATGTCGACGGTGGCACGCCACCGGTCCAGGTCGTCCTCCAGCATCACCTGCAGGTCGCCGCTGCCGTCCCGGATCGTCGCGAAGCAGATGTGCCCGTGGTCGCGGACCAGCAACACCCGGCCGGCCACGGACACCGTCTCCCCGGTGCCGGTGTCCGGCGCCAGCCCGGCGTGCCGTGCCCGCACCGCAGCGCAGCCGTCGGTCCGCGCGAAGCCCACCGGGTACGGGTCGACGCCCTCGGCGCGCAGCCGGTCCAGCTTCGCCAGGCGTACCCGGCTCTGCTCGGGGAGGTGCACCGCAGCCGGCTCCGGCGGCACGGCCCGGACCGTCGCGGCGGCTGGCGGCACGTAGCCCACCCCGCCGCCGGCCGGCGGCACGCCGTGCAGCGGTGTGGGCCGCCCGCCCGGCAGGGCGACGAAGCCCTCGGCGACCGCCGCGGCGAGGCCCACCCGGGCCAACTCCCGGCGCTCCGCGAAGCACAGGTAGCGCGGCGTCCAGTGCGGCTGGTACTTGGCGTTGGAGAGGTACAGCGACTCCAGCTGCCACCAGCGGGAGAAGAACAGCAGGGTGTGCCGCCAGAGCCGGATGACCGGACCGGCGCCGATCCTGGCACCTTGCTCGAAGACCGACCGGAACACCGCGAAGTTCAGCGACACCCGTTCGACGCCGAGCCGGGGTGCCGCGCCCATCAGCGCCGCGACCAGGAACTCCGTGATCCCGTTCTCGGCCGACCGGTCCCGGCGCATCAGATCCAGCGAGAGCCCGTCGGCACCCCACGGGCTCAGCGACAGCAGCGCCCGCACCCGGCCGCCCGCGTCCCGCGCCTCGACCAGCACGCAGTCGCCGTCGGCCGGGTCGCCGAGCCGGCCCAGCGCCATCGAGAAGCCCCGCTCGTGTTCGGTGTCCCGCCAGGCGGTGGCCAGCGTGGCCAGCCCGGACAGCTCCGCCGCCGGAATATCCGCGTGCCGGCGCACCCGGGCCGTGTAGCCGGCCCGCTCCACCCGGTGCACGGCCTGGCGGACCGGGCGCATGTCCCGCCCGTCCAGGTCGAACTCGCGGGCCAGCAGGATCGCCTCGTCGCCCAGGTGCAGCACCTTCAGCCCGTGCCGGTGATACGCCTTCGCGCCCGCCTCGCTGGTGCCCATCACCGCCGGGGTCCACGCGTACGCGCGGGCCTGGTCGAGCCACGCCTCGATGGCCGGCCCCCACGCCTCCGGGTCCCCCACCGGGTCCCCGCTGGCCAGGCTGACGCCGTTGACCACCCGGTAGGTGACCGCCGCCTTGCCGCTGGCCGAGAAGATCGCCGCCTTGTCCCGGCGGGTGGCGAAGTAGCCGAGCGAGTCCCGCCCGCCGTGCCGGGCGAGCAGTTCCCGGATCCGCTCCTCCTCGTCCGGGTGCAGCACGGCGGCGGCCCGCTGCGACCGGAGCAGGGTGAACAGGCCGGCCACGAAGGCGATCGCGCCGAAGCCACCGAGCAGCAGGTTGACCCAGCCGGACGCCTGCCCCTGCCGGGTGACGTCCAGGGTGATGGCGCCGCCGAACACCTTCTCGATGGCGTAGCCGAGCCGGTCCACCCAGGTTCGCAGGCTGCCCGGCTCGATGAGCAGCAGCAGGTAGCCAAGCCCGACCGCGACTGCCGCCAGCCCGAGGAAGACGCCCAGGGCGCGTCGCGTGCTGCCGCTGCGCACCCGGGCGTAGAACTCCCGTCGGGCGGCCAGCAGCAGGGCCAGCGCCCCGGCGGCGAAGGCGATGCCGACCCACACCCCGACCGTCTCCACCGAGTTGAACAGCCGCTCCCCGGCGTCGTCGGTGAGGTCGTTGCTGCCGACCACCAGCAGCAGCACGCCGGCCAGCACGCCGACGGCCAGGCTGAGGGTGAAGTAGACGACCAGCACCCAGTACGCCAGCCGCTTGCGGCGCAGCACCGCCGAGGCGAGGGTGCCGAGGAAGACCGCGTACGCCAGGTTCGCCGGGGCGGGCAGCAGCAGGGCGTCGATGGCGGTGCGGACCGGCTGGATATCGGAGCGGATGGCGCTGCTCAGCGCGGCCAGCGCGCAGACCACCGCGATCACCCAAAGCAGCGTGGCGAAGGCCCGGGGCACCTGGCGTCGCCAGTCCCGGTCGGCGCGTCGGGCGTCCGCCACCGTCCGCGATGCGGTGCTCGGGGTCAACGTGGCCTCCCTCGTGCCGGTGACGCCCGGCGTCGACCAGCCTCATCGTAGCCACGCCCGCCGTCGGGCCCGCTGCGAAGCACCCCGTCCCCGACCGACACGCCAGGCCAGGCGTTTCCACGCGCCGACACGGTGGAGCAGCCCCACACGGGGTGTGAAGAGGCCGGGGTGGGTGGCTCAGCCGGGAGGGCCTGCGAGAACGCGCTGCCGCGCATCGTCGACTCCACCGCGCCACCAGCCCATGGCTTCGATCCACCAGGTCAGTCCGGCGGCGGCGTACGGCGAGATGACCTCGGGGGCGTTGTGCGGCGACGTCCAACCCTCAAGCCCGACCTCGAAGCCATCCAGCGATCCCCGCTCTGAAGCGACGAACTGTACGGCGGCGGCGAAGTCCTCGACCGGCACGGGAACAGTCCTGCCCGCGTCGGCAAACGTCGCTACCACCCCATCCCAGCGGGCAGCGCGGCGGAAACCGGGTCGGTTGGGCCACCGGCCAGCGCACCAGACGGGTATGCGCGGTTGTTGTACAGGTGTCGGCAGCATGCGTACCCGCTCGCCGGATGGCATGGGCACGTCTTGGCCGGACCACAGGTCCGTGAGCTGAGTCAAGGACTCGTCGAGCCGTCTCCCGCGGCCTCGCAGGTCGGGATTTTCGCCGAAGGCGGCGTACTCGATGTCCATCGAGCCGATGCCCGCGCCAAAGACGAGCCGGCCGGCGGAGAGGGTGTCCAGGGTGACGGTCTCCCGAGCCACGGTCTGCACCCGACGTCTGGGTAGGGCGGTCATCAGCACGCCGAGCCGGATACGCGATGTCCGGGCCGCGATCGCGGAGGCGACCACGACCGAGTTCATCAGCGGCCAGTCCGCTTGGTGGTACAGCACGTGATCCCACAGGAAGACGCCGTCCCAGCCCTGCTCCTCAGCCGCGACGGCCAGATCGACGAGTATCCGGGCGTCAGCGAAAGGTCCGACATTCGGCAGACCGACAGCGTAGCGAGGCACCCCGCTAACCCTAGTTAGCTATCGATCTCACCGACAGCCCGGCATGACTCCACAACCACGCCGACAGCCGGCATGCCCGTCACGTGCCCGATCCGGTCAAGAGGTTACCCGTCCCGACACGGCCGCAGTTCTCACCAGAGAGGGTCAGTCCGGGCCGTCTCTGGGCCTTCTGGGCCGTGGCCGGGCGGGTCAAGCCCGACGGACGAGTCGATCTGTACCCGGATCAGGGCCGCACGATACTGGGCACGTGCTGGCAGATGAGGAGTACGAGCGGGTGCTCAGTAAGGCGCGGCAGAGGGTGGCAGGCGGAGAGGGCTTGGACGCGACGATCGCGTTCATGCGCAGGGAAGGGTTCTGGATCATCCCCTGCATCAAGGCGGTCCGTACCTTGCGGGGCGTCAGCCTTGGTGAGGCGAAGGATCTGGTCCACCTCAGTCCAGCGTTCGTGGATCAGCGGGAGGCGCACGACGCCTTCCATGACGTTGCAGAGCAGTCGCTTGAGCTTGAAGACTCTTGACGGTCGATCCGACGATTTGTCCACCGCTTGGGCAGTTGCCTGGACTTCGGCGGACCCGAGGACGGCGCCGCGCGAGGTAACCGAGCATCGCCCGCTCGCTGCTGACATGGTGGTTACTGGCTGACGGAGCGTGTGAGCGGCGGATCGGTGAACGACATCAGTGGGGAGTCGTCGTACCCGATCACGGAGATGTCCTCGGGCGCAGACAGGCCCTCGGCCCGAGCCGCTCGCACGGCTCCCAGCGCCACCAGATCGGAACAACAGACAAGGGCGGTGGCACCCAGCCGCGCCGCTGCTGCGTGACCGGCCTCAGCGGTGAACCACGGTGCGACTACGACCATCTCCTTCAGCCCTCTGGCGTGCATGGCTTCCAGGTATCCGTTGAGCTTTCCCTGCGCCGGCATGTAGCGCTCTGGTCCACTGACCATGCCGATGCGCCGATGCGCGAGCGAAGCCAGATGCGACACCGCACGCCGTCCTGCGGTGTCGTCGTTGCACGAGACGAATGCCGCAGCGACGTCGGGCAGGTAGCCGTTCATGAGGACCATCGGCAAGGAGCGGCCGACGAGCTCGCGGTAGCGGTCGACGGTGGTGTCCGCGTGGAGCCCTGAGACGAAGATGATCCCGGAGGCTCCCTGTTGCAGCAGCGTCTCCACATGTTTGCTCTCACTCGGTCCGCCAAGGGTGAGGGTGAGCAACGCCGGGGTGTGGCCGTGCCGGGCCAGCGCCGCCTCGATGGCCCGGACAAACAATGAGAAGACCGGGTTGTCCAGTTCGGGCGTGAAGGGCCGACGGCGATGGGTGAAGGTCCGGCAGGCGGACGAGCCACCGTTGGCACCATTACGCGACATCGGCGTGCATGCGGTCGGGCCAGGCTCTACCGACGATCCACACGGCACGGGGACAATCAGCTACTCCCTAATGAAGAGAGCTGTTCCGTGGGCCGGATCCGTCTGGACACACGTGGCGGCGACGATCCTGCATATCTCCTCGCCGTCCGTGGCCTCACGTCCGTCGCGCTGCACCGGTGCCCGCAGGTGCACCTCCCGCGCTCCGGTCTCCGCGAGCACCTGCCGGACGTTGTGTGACCGGATGCCGCCCCCGGCGATGACCCGCAACCGGTCGCCGGCCCGCTGCCGCAGCGCGGCGATCTGCGTGGCACCGGCCAGCGCGGTCGGCGCCCCGCCTGAGGTGAGCACCGCGTCGGCCCCGAGGTCGATGAGTTCCTCGATCGCCGTCAGCTGGTCGCCGACCTCGTCGAAGGCCTTGTGCACCGTCACGGGCAGCGGTCCCGCCGCCTCGATGAGGCGCCGCAGTACGGCCAGATCGAGGCCGCCGGCGGCGGTGACGGCACCGACCACCACCCCGACCGCGAGACCGTGCGGATTGGGCAGGCTGCGGATGGCCTCGATGTCGGCGAGCATGACCTGCTCCTCGATCTCGCTCACCCGGAAGTCACCGCCCCGGGGACGGACCATGACCCGTACGCCTACCCTGCGCAACGTCCGCAGCGCGAGCTCGACCGTCCCCAGGCTCGGGGTGGTGCCGCCCTGGCCGAGGTCGGCGCAGAGCTCCAGCCGGTCGGCTCCGGCGGCCTCGGCCACCAGCGCGGTCGGCACGTCGCTCACGCAGATCTCGACCGTGGTCATGCGGCCGCCCCGGCCCGAGCGGACGCGGTGGTCGACTCCGGACGCAGCGGGAAGTGGCAGGCCACCTGGTGCGCGTCGCCGGCCAGCGGCGGCTCGGTCTCGCAGATGTCCTGGGCCAGGGGGCAGCGGGTCCGGAACCGGCACCCGGTGGGCGGGTTGAGCGCGCTGGGCAGCTCGCCCCGGATGGTCATCCCGTCGCGCGCGGACGCGGCGTTCGGCGTGACGGAGGGGACGGCGTCGATGAGCGCCTGCGTGTACGGATGCCGGGCGGCTCGGACCACGTCCCGCGCGGGCCCGACCTCGACGAGCTTGCCGAGGTACATGACGCCGATCCGGTCCGCCATGTAGTCGACGACGGACAGGTCGTGGCTGATGAAGACGTACGCGAGACCGAGCTCACGCTGCAGGTCCCGCATGAGGTTGAGGACCTGCGCCTGAATGGACACGTCCAGCGCGCTCACCGGCTCGTCGCCGACGATCAGCCGGGGTTGCAGGGCCAGCGACCGGGCCAGGCCGATGCGCTGCAGCTGACCGCCGGAGAACTCGTGGGGGTAGCGCTCCAGGACCCGCCGCGACAGCCCCACCTGGTCGAGCAGCGTCGCGATTCGCGCCCGCCGCTCCGCCGTTCCACCCACCTTCTGGATTTCGAGGGGTTCGGCGAGGATGGCGTCGACGCGCATCCGCGGGTTCATGGCGGCGTAGCTGTCCTGGAACATCAGTTGGACCTGCCGGTGCATCCGGCGGCGCTCCCGTCCGGCCAGGCCGGCGATGTCCGTGCCGTCCAGCATGATCTGCCCGGCGGTCGGCTGCTCCAGCCCGACGGCCAGCCGGCCCACGGTGGACTTGCCGCAGCCGGACTCGCCGACCAGCCCGAACGTCTCGCCCGGGCCGACGTCGAACGACACACCCGCCACGGCGCTCACCTGCCCGGCGGTCCGGCGCAGCAGCCCACGGCCGTGCGCCGCGTAGTTCTTGACCAGGTGCCGCACCGACAGGACGGGCTCGGCCGCCGGCTCACCGGGTCCGGCCGCCGCGCCTGCCGGATCCGGCACCGGCTCGACCCGTACCGGGGCGGGCAGGCTGACCGGCGCGGCGGGCTCCGCCGGCGCCGGGTGCAGGCAGGCGTGCTGGTGCTCGCCGGCGGACAGGGCCACCTCGGTGGTCCGGCAGTCGTCGGTGACGTGCCGGCAGCGTGGCGCGAAGCGGCAGCCGGTCAGGGGCCGGGACAGGTCCGGCGGCAGGCCCGGAATGCTGTAGAGCCGGGCGTGTTCACCGGACTCCCGGATCGCCGACTCGGGGAGCGCCTCCATCAGCGCCTCCGTGTAGCGATGCCGCGGCGAGCGGAACAGCTCTCCGGTCGCGGCGGTCTCGACCACCCGTCCGGCGTACATGACGGCGACCCGGTCGGCGCGGCCGGCGATCACCCCGAGGTCGTGGGTGACCAGGATGACGGCCATCCCGAACTCTTCCCGCAGGTCGTCGATGAGTTCGAGGATCTGCCGTTGGGTGGTGACGTCGAGCGCTGTGGTCGGCTCGTCGGCGATGAGCAGGCGGGGGGAGCAGACCAGGGCCATCGCGATGGCGACCCGTTGCCGCATGCCGCCGGACAGCTCGTGCGGGTAGTTGTCGACGATCCGCTCCGGGCGGGGCATCCCGACCCGGCGCAGGATCTCGATGGTCCGCTCCCGGGCCTCCGCCCGGCCGACCCGCTCGTGCACCCGCAGCGGTTCGCCGACCTGGACGCCGATGCGCATGGTCGGGTTGAGCGAGGTGAGCGGGTCCTGGAAGACCATGCCCATCCGGACGCCACGGATCCGGCGTACCTCGTCTGCCGTCAGCGATCGCAGGTCCCGGCCCTCGAAGAGGATCTGTCCTCCGGACACCCGGCCGCCGGGCGGCAGCAGGCCCATGATCGAGAGCGCGGTCATCGTCTTGCCGCTGCCCGACTCCCCCACGACGCCGAGGGTCTCCCCCGGCATGACCTGGAGACTGACCCCGTCGAGGGCGTGCACCGTACCGCGGCGCAGCGCGATGTCGGTGTCGAGATCGCGCAGTTCCAGCAGGGGCTGGACCACTGCCGTCGCGGGTCGGACGGTCGATTCGCTCATTTTCTGCTCCTGCTCAGCGTCGCCGGAGGCGGACCTCGAAGGCGTCCCTCAGCCCGTCGCCGATGAAGTTGAAGGCGAGAACGATGAGGATGATGGCGATGCCGGGCGGGTACAGCAGCCACCAGTGGCCGCTGTAGGTGTCCGCCAGGCCGTCGGAGAGCATCCCGCCCCAGTTCGCCGCCGGCGGGGGGACGCCGAGGCCGAGGAAGGACAGGTACGCGACGTAGAGGATCGCGTCGGCGACCTGGAAGGTCGCGTTGACGATCACGGTGCCGATGGCGTTCGGCACGATGTGCCGGCGCACCGCCCGGCCGCCGGTGCCACCCATCCCCCGCATAGCCTGGACGTACTCGCGGGAGCGCAGGGTCAGTGCGTCGCCCCGGACCAGCCGGGCCGGTCCCAGCCAGGCGAAGGCGCCGATGATGACGATGAGCATGGACACGCTCGGTGTGACGATGGCGGCGAGCAGCATGAAGAGGAACAGCGATGGGATCGACATCATCGCGTCGACGACCCGCATCATCGCCGAGTCCACCCAGCCGCCGGCGAACCCGGCGACGGCGCCCCAGATCGTGCCCAGGGCGGTGGCGAGGATCCCGGCGGCGAGCCCGACGATGACCGAGGTCTGCCCGCCGAGCATGAGCCGCCCCAACTGGTCGTAGCCGACCCCGTCGGTGCCGAGCGGATGCCCCTGCTCACCGGGGGCCAGGTGGACAGCGGTGAGATCCGTGTGCACCTGGTCGGTGTGGTAGAAGAGCGGACCGAGGAAGCAGATCCCGGCCAGCAGGACGAACAGGCCCAGGCCCACCAGGGCGAGCCGGTTCTCGCAGAAGACGACCAGCCCCTGCCGCCAGAGGCCGCGCACCGGCGCCTCGGCGTCGGCCGGCTGGTCGGGGGCGGCGCCTGGGCGGACCGCCTCGGGGAGTGTGGTCATGACGCGCTCCGCTGGAGTCGGACCCGGGGATCGACGGCGGCGTAGAGCAGGTCGGCGACGAGCGCGCCGACCACCGTCGCGATCGAGATGATGACGGTGACCCCGAGCAGGATCGGGAAGTCACGCTTGAGCGCCGCCTGCCAGAACAGCTGCCCCATGCCGGGGAAGTTGAACAGCGACTCGACGACCAACGCCCCGCTGAACAGCGCGGGCAGGTACATCCCGAGCAGCGCGATGACCGGGAACAACCCGTTGCGCAGCGTGTGCCGCAGCACCACCCGCCGCTCGGAGAGGCCCTTGCTGCGGGCGGTGCGGACGTAGTTCTCGTTGAGGTTGTCGACCATGGCGGAGCGGACGTACCGCGAGTAGACCGCGATGGTGACGATGGCGAGGGTGATTGTGGGCAGGACCAGCCCGGCCGGATCGGCGAGCACCTCCGCCACCGTGAACCCCTGCGGCGCCTCGGGCGGCAGGATCGGCCAGACCTGCGAGAAAAGAATGATCATCATGAGGCCCATGAAGAAGATGGGCGTGGCGTACGCCAGCAGCGACAGCGAGGTGATGGCGTAGTCCGGCCAGCGGTTGCGGCGTACCGCTTGGATCACCCCGAGCGGGATCGCCAGCACGATGGCGAGCACGGTCGACAGCAGCGACAGCACCATGGTCTTCGGCAGCCGCTGGCTGATCGCCTCGACGACCGACTGGTTGAGCTGGTACGAGTAGCCCAGGTCCCCCTGCAGCAGACGTTGCACGTACATGCCGTACTGCTGGAACCAGGGCCGGTCGTAGCCCATGTCGTGGTTGAACGCCGCCAACTGCTCCAGCGTCGCCTCCTTGCCGAGGGTGGCGCGGGCCGCGCCCCCGGGCAGCAGGTGCA
Organism: Micromonospora sp. NPDC005299; assembly: GCF_042872345.1. NCBI lineage: Bacteria > Bacillati > Actinomycetota > Actinomycetes > Micromonosporales > Micromonosporaceae > Micromonospora > Micromonospora sp. NPDC005299. The sequence continues at coordinate 172,514 of NZ_JBIAKG010000005.1, read as the reverse complement.
GGATGAGGAACGCGATCACCGTGACGAGCACGACGACGACGAGGGCCTGACCCAAGCGCGTGATGAGATACCGGACCACCTGGGCCCTGCCTCCTCCCCGGTGGGGGCCCCGGCGGCGCGGTGGGCGCCGCCGGGGCCGGGACGATCAGTGGTCGGTCACTTCCAGGACCAGTCCTGGAAGTACATGAAGTTCATCGGGTCCTGCGGCTCGACCCCCTGCAGACCGGACCGGTACGCCGAGACCTGGAACACCGGGTTCGGCATCCAGAGCACTGGCAGGTCCTTGGCGAGGAAGTCGTTGTACGCCTTGAGCGCGCTCTCGTCGCCGGAGAACTGCGTGGCCTCGATGAGCTTGTCGGCCTCCGGGTTGCTGTAGCTGCCCAGGTTCACCGGGGCGCCGGTGGCGAAGAGCCGCTCGCCGCTGGCGAAGGCCGGGTAGTACCAGCTGCCCTGCGAGCCGAAGAAGGACATGTCCCACGAGCAGGTGGCATCCGTCGGCTTGCAGGCCGGGGTGACCGCGACCGAGTCGGGCACCTCCTTGATGGTCAGCGGGATGCCCAGCTTGGCCATCTGCGACTTGATCTCGGCGAACATCTTCGTCGTGGCCGCGAAGCCGGTCTGGCTGGTCACGGTGAGGTTCAGCGCCGTGCCGGCGGCGATGCCGTCACCGCACTGGTTCGGCCCGCTGCCCGGCGACTGGCAGGTGGTCTGCCCGTCCGGGGTCACCTTCCAGCCGTGGCTCTCCAGCAGTTCCTTCGCCTTGGCCGGGTCGAAGGAGTACGCGCAGCCGGCGGCGTCGGCGCCGTTGGTGCCCGGCTTGGCCGGCACCGGGCCGCAGGTCGGCGCGGCCGTGCCGGACCAGATCACCTTGCTGATCGTCGGCTGGTCGATGAGCATCTGCAGCGACTGCCGCAGGTACGGCTGCTTGAACAGCACCCCGGTCTTCGGGTTGTTGAAGTTCAGCTGCAGGTAGGTGACGGACCAGCCGTACCACGGCGAGACCGTGTAGCCCTTGGACTTGAGGTAGCCCTCCTGGGAGAGGTTGGCCGCGGGCACGTACCCGTAGTCGATGTCGCCGGCGCGCAGGACGTTGAACTCGGAGTCGTCGCCGGTGAACGGCCGAAGCACGACCTTGGCGAGCTTCGGCTTGTCCGCGCCGGAGTAGTTCGGCTGGGCGGCGAGGGTGACCTCGCCGTTCGGCACGTACTTCGCCAGCTTCCAGGGGCCGCTGTTGACCTTCCACAGCTCGTTCGAGTCGTACGTCTTGGGGTCCTTGGCGGCCGTGGTGAGGAAGTCGAAGACCTTCTTCGCGCCCTCCGGCGTGCTGGCCAGGTCGCTCACGGCCGCGGTGGCGGAGTCCTTGTCCCAGGCGTGCTGCGGCATCGGGGTGATCTTGTTGAGCTGGTTATCGACGAACCACGCGGTGTTGAAGACCTTCGTGGTGGTGATCGAGAAGGTCTTGTCGTCCTTGACCGACCACTGCGCGATGTTGTCCGGGAGGCCGCCGGCCCGGTAGGACGCCCACTTGTCCTTGTTCGCCCTGACCAGGTCGTACCAGAACTGGATGTCCCTGGTGGTGACGGGCTTGCCGTCGGACCAGGTGTTGTCCTTCAGCGTGATGGTCATCGTCTTGCCGCCGTCGCTCACCACCGGCGCCTCGGCCATCGAGCGCTGCGGGTCGATGTTGTACTGCGCGGTGCCGTCCAGCTTGTACTGGTAGAGGGACCGGTACAGCGCCTGGCCGAAGATGGCGTTCTCGCCCTGGGTGAAGCCGGGTGCCGAGATCGGCAGGATCCAGTTGGGGGTACGGAAGGCGACGGTCGCGGTGTCCTTGCCCTGACTCCCGCCGCCCTTCGACGAATCGCTGCCACCACCGCAGGCGACCAGACCCGCCCCGAGGGCGACCGCGCTGGCTACCGCGACCGCGCCGCGGAGGACTCGCCGGGGAAATCTGCTCCTCATGAATCTCCTCGATTGATGTGCACTGCCCCGCGTCTCCGGGCGCTACCGGCGGTGCCACGCGTTCGGCCGCCTGGTGCTGCTCCTCGACGTTCGACGCGGAGAATGTATCCGGGCCGAAGTCATGAGTCAACGAAACTTACCCTCTTTATTCGCCGACTTCGGCCAGGGTATGGTCGAAGTCGGCGAAGCATCGACCGATACTCTTCGCGTGGGCTCCGGCGCGCACCCTGCCGTGCACTGCGACACTGAGGCGGCGCCGGAGGACCGCCCGAACAAGGAGAGGCACCCTTGGAACCATCGATCTCCGCCACGCTGCGAGACCAGACCCTGAGCCTGCTGGCCAGCGGCACGGTCACCTCGCGCGCCGACCTCATCGAGGCGTTGCAGGTCGCCCCCTCGACCGTCACGAGCGTGGTACGCCGGCTGCTGGAGGAGGGCGTCATCCTCGAGGAGGGGGTGGGTCGGTCCACCGGGGGACGACGCCCCCGGATCCTGCGCCTGCGGGAGACCAAGGGGATCCTCGCCGTCGCGGAGCTGGGCGGCAGGCACGCCCGGGTGGGGTTGTGCGCGCCCGACGGAGGGCTGCTCACCACCGAGGAGGTGGCCATCGACATCGCCGCCGGGCCAGCGGAGGTGTTCGAGGTCGTCGGGGCGACGGTCGACCGGCTCCAGGCGGCGACCGCGGCCGGCCAGGAGCTGCTCGGGGTCGGCGTGGCCCTGCCGGGTCCGGTCGAGTTCCCCGGTGGGCGGCTGATCGGCCCGGCCCGGATGCCGGGCTGGAGCGGCGTCGACGCGAGGGCCCGCCTCGCCGAGCGCTTCCCGGTGCCGGTGGTCGTCGACAACGACGCCAAGGCGGCGGCGATCGGCGAGTACGTCACCCGGAGAGACGAGTTCGGCGACATGATCTACGTCAAGGCCGGCACCGGCATCGGCGCCTGTCTGGTCAGCGGCGGTCAGATCTACCGGGGCGGGCGCGGCCTCAGCGGCGATGTCACCCACGTCCGTGTGGCGGACAGCGGCGAGCGGGAGTGTTCCTGCGGCAGCCGGGGCTGCCTGGAGACGGTTGCCAGCGGTGCCGCCCTGGCCCGCCAGTTGGCCGAGCAGGGCTCGTCGGCGACCTCGATCCGGGAGATCGTGGCAGCGGTCAGCGACGCCGACCCGACCGTGGTGACCATGGTGCGGCACGCCGGCCGGCTGCTCGGCGTCGCCCTCTCCGGCCTGGTCAACTTCCTCAATCCCGATGCCGTCGTCATCGGCGGCGCGCTGTCCAGCCTCGACGTCTACGTGGCCGCGACCCGGGGGATGCTCTACGAGCGCTGCCTACCGTCCGTGACCCAGTCCCTGACCATCGAAGCCAGCGTCGCGGGCCCGGATGCGGCCCTGGTCGGCCTCGGGCACCTGCTGCGCACGACGACCGACGTACGACCCTCCTGAGGAGCAACACCCGTGCCCCGTCCCCTCCGCGTCGCCATCGGCGGCGTCCACATCGAGTCCAGCACGTTCTCGCCGCACCTGAGCACCGCCGACGACTTCGAGGTCACCCGCGGCGATGCGCTGCTGGCGCGATACGACTGGCTCTCCCCCGCCCAGCCCTGGGCCGCCGACGTCGAGTGGATCCCGCTCGTGCACGCCCGGGCCCTGCCCGGCGGGGCGGTGGACCCGGCGACGTACGAGGTCTGGGCCACCGAGATGGTGGAGAAGCTGGGTGCGGCCGGCCCCCTGGACGGCATGCTGCTGGACATCCACGGCGCGATGACCGTCGTCGGAAGCGACGACGCGGAGGGCGAACTCGTCACCGCCATCCGGTCGGTGATCGGGCCGGAGCCGTTCATCTCCGCCGCGATGGACCTGCACGGCAACGTCTCGCAGGTGCTCTTCGACGCCTGCGACCTGCTCACCTGCTACCGCACCGCCCCGCACGTCGACGTGTGGGAGACCCGTGAACGCGCCGCCCGGAACCTGGTCGAGGCGCTGCGCCGGCAGCAGCGCCCGCACAAGGCGCTGGTCCACGTGCCGATCCTGCTGCCGGGCGAGATGACCAGCACCCGCGAGGAGCCGGCCCGGGGCCTCTACGCCCGGATCCCGGAGGTCGAGGCCCGGGACGGCGTCGTCGATGCGGCGATCTGGATCGGGTTCGCCTGGGCCGACCAGCCGCGCTGCCGGGGCGCGGTCGTCGTCACCGGCACCGACGCCACCGCCACCACCGAGGCGGCCCGCGAGCTCGGCGGGCACTTCTGGGCGGCCCGCGACGAGTTCGCCTTCGTCGCCCCCACCGGCTCGATGGACGAGTGCCTCGACACCGCCCTGGCCGCGGTCGCCGATCCGGCCCGGCGACCGTTCTTCATCAGCGACTCCGGCGACAACCCGGGCGCCGGCGGCGCCGACGACGTCACCTTCGCCCCGGAACGGATGCTGGCCCGCCCCGAGATCCGCGACGGCTCCCGTCGTGCCGTGTTCGCCTCGCTGGTCGACCCGCAGGCCGTGGCGCAGATCGCCGACCAGCCGCTCGGCTCGCCGGTCCGGGTGACCGTCGGCGGGCGGATCGACTCCCGGGACCCGGGGCCGCTGCCGCTCGACGGGATCCTGGAGGCGGTCGCCGACGATCCCGACGGCGGGCGGTGCGTCAGCGTACGGGTCGGCGGGCTCAGCGTCCTCGTCACCTCCCGCCGGATGCAGTACCGCCTGCTGGACTCCTACGCACGGCTGGGCATCAAGGTCGACGAGATGGATCTCGTCGTGGTGAAGATCGGCTATCTCGAACCCGAACTGTTCGACGCGGCCGGAGACTGGCTGCTCGCCCTGACGCCGGGCGGCGTCGACCAGGACCTCGCGCGGCTGCCGTACCAGAATGTGGTGCGACCGGTGTTTCCCCTGGACCGCGGCTTCACCGCGGACCTCGCCGTGGTGACCGGGTGATCGCGTGACCCAGCCCGAAGGTCATTGCGTCCTCGCCGTCGACGTCGGCGGAACGACCATCAAGGGGGCCGTGGTCGGCGAGGACGGCCGACGCCGGCACACGCTGACCGTGCCGTCGCGCGCGGACGACGACCCGGTCAAGGCGGTCCGGTCCCTGTGCCTGCAGCTGCGCGACGACGCGCTCGATCGCGGTGCCACACCCGCCGCGATCGGCGTGGTGACGCCGGGCCTCGTCGACGAGACGAACGGGGTGGTGCGGTACGCCGCCAACCTCCGGTTCCGCAACGTGCCGCTCCGTGCCCTCGTCGGGGACGACCTCGGGCTCCCGGTGGCGGTCGGGCATGACGCGCGGGCGGCCGGCGTCGCCGAAGCGGTGGCCGGGGCGGCCCGTGGGCTGGACAACTTCCTGCTGCTGCCGCTGGGCACCGGCATCGCCGCGGCGGTGGTGGTGCACGGCGAGCCGGTGCCGGGCGCGACCGGCTCGGCCGGCGAGGTCGGCCACATGCCGGTCCACCCCGGCGGGGAGCCGTGCAGTTGCGGGCAGCGGGGATGCCTGGAGGTTTACGCCTCCGCCGGCGGGCTGGCCCGCCGCTATGCCCGACTCGGCGGAACCCCGGACTCGGACAGCCGAGCCATCGCCGACGCGGTGGCCACCAATCCGGTCGCCGCCGCCGTCTGGAACGACGCGACCCAGGCGCTGGGGATCGCCCTGGCCACCCTCACCCTGACCCTCGACCCGGCCCGCATCGTTCTCGGCGGTGGGCTGGCCGACGCGGGCGCGCTGTTCTTCGACCCGGTACGCGACGCCCTGCGCGCGGCCCTCGCCTGGCGGACCCCGCCCCCGGTGCTGGGCTCCGTCTTCGGTCCGCAGGCCGCACAGATCGGCGCCGCCATCCTGGCCCGACGGCTCGCCGGCCTGTCCGTTCCCGACGGCTGGGGGGCACCGGAGCGAGGAGAGGAATGAGCCGGTTGCCTCGGTGACGTGGCCTGGAGACCTTGACGATGCCCGTTCGGTGCGGGTGGATGGGGCAGACACCTCTGGCGGTCAGCGGTGCCACGGCAGTCCACGGGAGAGGATCCACATGACAGTCCCACGCCTGCGCGGTGCCGCGCTCGTCACAGTCGCCCTGGTGACTGTCGGATCAGTGGTGGCACCGGACGCGGCCGGCGCAGCACCGGGCAACCCCGGAGCCCCTCGCTACTCGGCTGGCGCCGCGAGCGTCGGCGACCCGTACTTCCCCGACGAGGGCAACGGCGGATACGACGTCCAGCACTACGACATCAACTTCTCCTACGACCCGGCAACCCGGTTCATGGCCGCCACCGCCACCATCACCGCGATCGCCACGCAGGATCTCGACCGGTTCAACCTGGACTTCCGCGGTCCGGAGATCTCGTCGCTGACCGTCAACGGGCACGCGCACGACTTCGTCCGAGACGGCCAGGAACTGGTCGTCACGCCCCGCCCGAAGCTCAAGACCGGGCAGGCTTTCACCACCGTCGTGAGGTACGCCGGCGTACCGGGTCCGATCACCGATCCGGACGGGTCGATCGAAGGCTGGGTGCCCACCGACGACGGCGCCTTCGTCGTCGGGGAGCCGCAGGGCACACCGGCCTGGCTGCCCACCAACGACCACCCGACCGACAAGGCCACCTTCCGGTTCACCGCGAAGGTGCCGGAGGGACTCACCGCCGTCGGCAACGGCCAGTTGCTGTCCGAGGAGACCCGGGACGGCTGGACCACCTTCACCTGGGACTCGACCGAGCCGATGGCCACCTACCTGGCGACGATCACCATCGGCAACTTCGTGGTCACCAAGTCGACCACGGCGAGTGGGATCCCCGTGTACGTCGCGATCGACCCGCGGCAGGTCGCCGGGTCCGCCGCCGCGGTCGCGCAGATCCCAAAGATGATCGACTTCCTCTCCTCGACGTTCGGCCCGTACCCCTTCGCCTCGACCGGTGCGATCATCGACCGGGCCCCCGACGTGGGCTACGCCCTCGAGACCCAGACCAAGCCGATCTTCTCCAGCGCGGCGAGCGTCGGCACGATGGCGCACGAGCTGGCACACCAGTGGTACGGCGACTCCGTCTCCCCGCAGCGTTGGTCGGACATCTGGCTCAACGAGGGCTTCGCCACCTACGCCCAGTGGATGTACACCGAGTACAACGGCGGCGCGTCAGTCAGCCAGACCTTCAACAGCAGCAGCAACTACGGTCGGGCCGCGTCGTCGTCGTTCTGGCAGATCGTCCTCGCCGACCCCGGCCCCGAGGACATGTTCAGCAACATCCCGTACAACCGGGGGGCGATGACGCTGCACGCGTTGCGGGGCAAGGTCGGCGACGACACCTTCTTCCGCATCCTGCGCAAGTGGGCGGCCAACCACCGGTACCGCCACGCCGCAACGGCCGACTTCATCGCCCTCTGCGAGCGGGAAACCGGGCAGAACCTCACCGCCTTCTTCGACGTGTGGCTGTTCGAGAAGGGCAAGCCCACAACCTGGTGACGTGCGTGGGGTCCCGCGACCGAGATGGTCGCCGACAGCGCGTGACGGAGCGCGGCCGGCCGTCCCAGCAGTGGCCGCGCACGGACATGCCGATGAGCGGAAGTTGTCAGATGGTTCTGAGCCTCTTGCCGCGATCGATGCAGGCTCGGACCACGGCAGCTAGGGCAAGGCCCTAGCATTCCCCCATGATCGAGGACTTCGCGGATCGGCTCCTGTGCGACATGGCCGGCCTCGACCCCTGCACAGCGGTCGTCGAGGCTGGCGAGCAGGATGTCGATGGGCTGACCGACTACGGCCCGGAGGGCCACCAGGCCCGCGCCGACCTCGCAGCCCGCGCCCTGCGCGAGCTCGAGATCTTAGGTGACGCACTGCCGGCCGCGACCCCGCTGCACGCCCACCTCGCCGAACGGCTGCATACGCGTATCGCCTTCCATGACGCCGGGGAGGACCTGCGCGAACTGCACGCGGCGGCCACCGGTCCGCTCCAGCTCATCCGCCAGGCCGTCGAGGCCGCGGTTCCCGGCCGCGGCGCCGAGGGCGCGGAATTCGAGGAGGGCTGGGCTCGTGTCAGCGCACGCCTGGCCGCGATCCCCGCGGCCCTGGACGGGTATGCCCGCAGCCTTCTACTCGCCGCGGAGCGCGGCAATTTGCCGGCGCGGCGTCAGGTGGAGCTCGTCACGCAGCGCTGCCGCAACTGGATCGACGACGATGTCGCCCTGGTGGATCGCTACGGCGAGGGGCGTCAGCGGGCGTCGTTGCAGGCCGCAGCGACGGGCTCGCGAGAGGCGTACCAGAAACTGGCCGAGATGCTGACCGCGGACCTGGCACCGCGGGCCGTTGAGGAGGAAGCGTTCGGCCAGCAGCGGTACGCACTCTGGGTGCGCACCTTCCTCGCGGCCCAGCCTGACCTGCGCGAGCTGTACGACTGGGGCTGGGACGAGTTCCGAGCGATAGAGGCAGAGCTGATCGCGGAAGCGAAGGCCCTGGGCGGGAGCGTGCCAGAGGTGCTTGCCTGGCTCGGCAGCCCCGACGCACCCGGCACGCTGCACAGCAGGGAGGCGTTCGCCGCGTGGCTGCAGGAGCTGTTGGAGGCAACCACCGAGCGGCTGGACGGCGTGTACTTCGACATTCCCGCCCCGCTGCGGCGCATCGAGTCGCGGTTGACCACGTCGTCCGGCATTGCCTATATCGGGCCGTCGCGGGATCTGGCGCGGCCGGGTCGGGTCTGGTGGTCCCTCCCCGAGGACGGAGCGAGTTTCCCCACTTGGTACGCCTACAGCACCGCCTATCACGAGGGCGTCCCCGGCCACCACCTCCACCTCGGCTCCGAGGTCTGCCGGGGAGGCCTCGGGCAGCGGCTGAACCTGCTCGGCGGCCTCTCCGGCAGCCAGGAGGGCTGGGCACTGTACGCCGAGCGGTTCATGGACGAGCTCGGGCTCTATGAACAGCCGGGTGCTCGACTGGGACATCTATACATGCAGCTCCTGCGGGCGGCACGGGTTGTGCTCGACATCGGCCTGCACCTGCGACTGCCGATGCCCTCTGGTGACGGAGCAGTGTGGACGCCGGATGCTGCGCTGGAGCTTCTGCGGGACCGCTGTCACCAGGGGCCGTACGCCTCCGCCGAACTCGGGCGTTACCTGGGCCGGCCAGGGCAGGCGCTGGCCTACAAGGTGGGTGAGCGCGTGTGGCTGGCAGGCCGCTCGTCCTTCCCCGGCGACCGGCGCGCATTCCATCGTCACGCGCTGGAGCTGGGTTCGCTGGGCTTGGATCAGTTGACGTCCGCCCTCCAGGCTGACCGCGCACCACTCGTGCACCGCAGTGCAACAAGCCAGGGACGGCGCTTGTAGCTGCACGTCCTTGACGTCCGACCAGTCTGAACCAGGGCCAGACTCAACAGCGCGTACGACCTTCGTATATCAACACGGTCATGGTCTTTTCCACGTCCGGATCTGCCGCGATCCGATCGCTACGCTACGTGACGGCTCCGCCCGGCTGGTCAGCGTGCGGACATGCCGATGACCGTGCACCGCGTTTCAGCCGAGAACGATGGGCGGGCCGAGGTCGACCACTCCGCCGATTCTCGCCACGATGCCGGATTCGGTACGGGTCGCGCTCGCGGAGATCGATGATGGCCTCTTGAGTGTGTCACCCTGGTGGACTTCGATGTCGCCGTTGCCGGAGGTGTCGAGGAGGTGGGCGGCGAGGCAGCCGACACTGTTGGCGTTCGCGATGTCCTCGTTGACCCCGATCGCGGGGGCGAACATGCGGGCTGCCGCCGTTCTTGTGGTCGGCGAGAGTGCGTAGGTGAAGCAGCCGAGATACCCGAGTCGCCGGCACTCGGTTGCCAGCCGATCGAAGTCGGGCTGCATGGACTGCAGCGTCCCGTGATCCTGGACGGGGACGAGCAGTCGTGGCGTGCCCGGCGAAGCCACTCGTACGCCGGCGGCGATGTCCGCTCGTTGCAGGCCGAGGGCCGCGATGATGCCACCACCGGTGGCGTCGCCGTCGTCAGCCAGGGCGATGGCGCCTTGGTCGAACCAGACTTCGACGCCTTCGCGACGGCGGATGGCGGTCGTGGCGAAGGTGCGACCTGCGGTGTGCTGGCGCCCGTGGTGCTCGATGGCGCCGCTGCGGTGCAGCAGGACGGCTTGCGCGGCGATGGTGCCATGGCCGCAGTTCGTGAGTTCCCCGGCGCTGGTGAAGAAGCGCACCGTGGGCGTGTCCGCTGTGCCGGTGTCGATGAACGCGGTGTGGGAGGTGCCGGTCCTACGGGTGATGGCGTGCCGGTCGCCGTCGGTGAGCGTGGCGTCGTCGATCACGACCGCGGTGGGGCTGCCGCCCTGCCCGTCGCGGGTGCAGGCGTTCACCACTGCCACCGGTGGGCCGGCCATCAGGTGGGTGTGACGTCGGCGAAGCGGGGAGCACCGGCCTCGAGGTCGACGCGAGCGGCGCGGGCGGCGAAGCAGATCGCGTGGTACCACCCGCACAGCAGGAGCACGTCGAGCAGTTGCCGCTCGTCGAACGACTCCTGCGCGGATCGCCACAGTGCGTCGTTGATGTCGCACGAGTCGTGCAGGGCGTCCACCATTCGGATGAGCGTGGCTTCGCGGCCGGCCGTCCAGCAGGGATCGTCAGGGCACCCGTGGGTGAGCGAGGTGACCTCGGCCGCCGTGAGTGCAGCACGGTCAGCGAAGACCATCACGTGGACGCCCCACTCGTATTCGCAGCCGCAGCGCGCGCAGGTGCGCAGGATGACGATCTCCCGCTCTCGGAGTGTCAGGGTCAGGTCACGGCCGAGTTCATACCTGCCCAAGTGGCTCATCGCGACGGTCATCGGCAAGTTCTTGGCCAATGTCCGGAAAAGGCCGATAGGAGGCACGCCAGCCGGCGTCATCGTGGCGAGTTGTGCCGCCACGTCTGGCGTGAATGGCGGTTCGAGCGCTGGGATACGGGCCATAACCCCTCCAGGTGATTCGGATTCAGAAGCACCGTAGCGATTCGGTTTCCGAAGCGCCAGGGGGCGGTGCTTCAGGGGGTCAGTGTTCGCCGTCCTCGCCCAGGGCCGAGGCCCACGCGTCGGACCAGCGGGCGAGCGGGCGCAATGCCTGGTAGGCGCCGCGGCCCAGCTCGGTGAGCGTGTAGGCCGCGTCCGGCTGCTGGCCGACGAGGTGGGCGTCAAGGAGCTCGGTCAGCCGTTGCCGCAGGACGCTGGAGGACATGTTGTCGCAGCGCTGCTGCAACGCGCGGAACCCGACCGGCCCGTGCCGCAGCTCCCAGACGATGCGCAGGTTCCAGCGGCGGCCGAACAGGTCGAGGGCGGCCATGAGGGGTCGCCCGGTGCTCGATCCGCGTACCGGCCGGCCTGGCCTGGGTGCCGTCATCGCCTGTGCCACCCCTCTTGATGCCTCGAACTTCGATACAGTACCCTCCGCTGTGGTGATTCGATTTCCGAAGCGATAGGGGGAAGGCTTCGTGAGGCGACTGCGCGGCGTGGCGGTGCGATGACGCTCCCGCCGCTGCCGGAGAAGGACCACCACTGCGAATCGTGTGGTCTGCGATACGGCGACCTGACCCCGTCGGCGGCCCTCGGGCTGATCCGCAGCCATCCCGCGCAGTACCGCCGCCGGCTGCAACACCTGTCCGTCGACGTCCTGCGTCGGCGGCCCGCGTCCGGGGTGTGGTCGGCGCTGGAGTACGCCTGCCATGTCCGCGACGTGTACGACGTCTACGAGACCCGGGTTCGCCGCACGCTGACCGAGCACGAGCCCACGCTCGAGCCGATGCGCAACGACGAGCGCGCCGCACAGCGCGCCTACAACCAGCAACCGCTGGCCGCCGTACTGCTGGACCTCGAACGGAACGCTGACCGGTTCGCCGCCCTCGCGAGCGAGATCAGCGAATTGCAGTGGAGCCGCTGCGCCGTCCGGCTCCCTCGGGAACGCCGCTCCGTCCTGTGGATGGTGCGGCAGGCCGCGCACGAAGGGCTGCATCACCTCCACGACATCGGCGCGGGCCCTACCGACAGGGCAGTGTTGTTCGACGTCGACGGCGTGCTCGTCGATTCGTACCTCGCGTACCGCCGGATCTGGAGCCGATGGGCAGACCACCGCAACCTCGATCCAGATCTGGTCTGGTCACACACCCACGGCCGCCGGGCCGTCGACACCATCCAGGTGGTGGCGCCACACCTCGACGCCGCCGCCGAATACCGGCTGATCAGGGAACTCATGACCCCCGAAGACGGCAGCTTTCCCGTGTACCCCGACGCCGCCGCGGTGTTGGGCCTGCTGAAGGACCGGCGGTGGGGCGTGGTGACCTCAGGCCGAACGGCCACGGTCCTACACCGCCTGCGTGCCGGTGGGCTACCCGATCCTCCGGTCCTGGTCGACAGCAGCCAGGTCCGACGCGGCAAACCCGATCCGGAGGGCTACCTGCGCGCGGCCCAACTCCTCAACGTGCCGGCGCCCGACTGCCTGGTGATCGAGGACGCTCCCGCCGGCGTAGCAGCAGCCCGTACCGCAGGCATGACGGTGATCGCCGTACGCACCACCCACCCTGACGACGAACTCGCCGGCGCACACCACCGCGCCGACACCCTCAGCGACGCCCTCCCCCTCATCACCGACTGGCTGGACAGGACGCAACCGTAACCAAAGGAACCGAACGATTCGATCTGATCGTCGCCGATGCGGGCCGTTGGCTCCGTGCCCGCGATCCGCGCCGCCCAACCCAGGCTCACACCGCCGTCGTCGAAGGCAGCCGGTGTTCGCGGTGGTACCCGTACAGGCGACGGCTCGAGATCCCCGGGTGTTACCGGTCGCCAGCTACTCAACGGAGGTTCTCATGCACAAGCTGGTGGTCCTGTACCCCCACCCCGCCGATCCCGACCACTTCCGCGACTACTACGTGACCAACCACCTTCCCCTGGTCACCCGCCTGCCCGGCCTGCTCGCGTGGCGCTACAGCTTCGACGTCGCAGCCACACAGGGACAAGCGCCATACTTCGCGATCTTCGAAGCCGAGTTCGCTGACGCTGCGACCATGAACGCGGCGAGAGCGTCGCCGCACGGCCAGCAGGTGGCCGCCGATGTCGCCAACTACGCCACCGGTGGTGCGGTCGTCATCCACTACACGGTGCAACACGGCACCGGCTGAGCCTGAACCCGGACGAAGCGCCCCACGTCCGAAGAGCGCCACGTCGGCCTCAACACCAACGGCGCCAGCCCCGGCGGGTCAACACCGCGACCGTCATCACCGCCGTGACCGCGTTTGTTCGGGTCGCCTGAATGCGGGATCGAGCCGCTCGATCGGACGCCGAGGAGCTGCCGCCGAAAGGCCCTCGCCGAGCCGAGAATCGCTCGAACCTAACCCCGCGAAGGACGGTGCGCTGCCCCCGACACGTTGCTGACCTCGACACAGAGAACGTGCAGTTGCAGGCAAAGGCTTTGGTCGACCGGCGAGACGCATGCGGCGAATTGTCTCGGCCGCTGATCGGCTGCGCGCTCATGCCGCCGAGTGTGCGCGGATCTGCCGATGAGCGGATGTGTGCGTGGTGGCTCCCACGGTGCGCTGCGGCCGGCGGCCGAGCCTTCTGCTCCGCTCAGGTCACTGACGTGAGATCTAGCTGATAGAGCAGGCTGCGGTGGGTGGGCCGATAGCCGAAGGAATCGTTGATCCGGCGCATCGCCGTGTTGCTGTCCGCGGTGTCGGCGAGCAACCCGGCGAGGCGGGGGAATCGGTTGCGGGTGCGCGTGATCTGCTCGACCTTCATCCAGCGGGCCAGGCCACGACCGCGGTGCTCGGCCAAAACACCCGTGCCGTAGTGCTGGCCGTCGCCCGTGCCGTCGCCCGGCACCACCAGCTCGGTGAACCCGGCGATTTCACCGTCGGCCGCCACCGCGGCCGTGGTGCACAGGATCTCGCCGCGACGGGCGACCGCGTCCGCGACCGCGTGCAAGCGCTCGACGTCCCAGGGCTGCGGGACGTAAGCGGCGTCGTCCATCGGCATGTCGTCCATCGCCCGGCGGGAGCGGGCGAACGTGTTCGCCAGCTCATCCGGGACCGTGCCTTCCCAGTGGATCAGCCGGTAGCCGGATACCGGGGCGTTCACCAACGTGTCGCCGTCCAGCGGCAGGCGGGTGTAAGTGAGGGCCAGCACCTGTCGCAGGCCATGTGCCCTACAGAAGTGGTCGCCCTCCGCGCCCTGCCGGACCGGCTCGGTGAGCAGGCCGCGCATCCCCAAATCGGTTGCGGCGTCGTTGACCGTTTCGAGCAGCCGGGTACCGACGTTGGCGCGGCGCTCGGCGGGGTGCACCTGGAGCTCCAGATCCGCGACGCCGCCGGTGGCGGGGACCCGTAGGAAAGCGGTGCCGAGTGGCCGGCCGTCCACGCCAGTGGCGAGCCATGCCAGCCGGTAGCCTGACGAGCTGTGGGCCGGATCGATCAGCGGCGTGATTTGCAGGATCATGGCCGCCATTCTGACGGACGGGCGAGCGCACGGATCTGCCGCACTGCGCGCGCTCAAGCCGAGATCAGTACGGCTGATCTTGACGTGCCAGACTGCCGCTAGCATCGCCGGCATGGCAACGCGGCTTGTTCAAATCAACATGAAGGCTCGGGACGACTCCGCGCTGGGCGGTTTCTGGGCAGAGACGCTCGGCTGGGCAGTCTCCAGCGAGGGACCCGGCGTGACCAACCTCGAACCCGAGGGCTTCGTCTACCCCGACCCCGTCGCTGTCTGCCTCGACCTCATCGCCTCCCCGGAACCCAAGACGGTGAAGAACCGCGTGCACGTCGACCTCGCCACCACCTCGGCGGCCCACCAGGCGGAGCTGTTCACGCGCCTGAAGGATCTCGGCGCAACACCCGCCGACGTAGGCCAGGGCGACGTCCCATGGACGGTCATGGCCGACCCGGAGGGCAACGAGTTCTGCGTGCTGGACCCCCGACCGCTCTACCGAGACACCGGGCCGATCGCCGCGGTAGTGGTCGACTGCGCGGATCCGCGAGCCATGGCCCGCTTCTGGGGCACGGCCATGGACTGGACCCTGCACGAGGTGACCGACCACACCGCGGTACTGCGCTGCGCCAGGGGCGTCGGCCCATATCTGCAGTTCCTCCGCACACCCGACGTGAAGACCGTGTGGAACCGCGTCCATCTCGACATCCGCCCATACCCAGGCGACGACCTGCAGGCCGAGGCGGCCAGACTGCGGACTCTCGGCGCCACCACCATCGACCTGGGCCCGAGCGATGTCCCGTGGACGGTCCTAGCCGACCCGGAAGGCAACGAGTTCTGCCTCCTCACCCCTGGCTGACCAAAAAACGGCGATGCCGGCAGTGAGGACGTTGCGCCGGACCTGCACCAGATCAACGCCGGGCGGCAAGGACTCCTGCGCGATCACGTGGGCCGGCCCGCGGACGGTCCGGCGCCGGCGCCGTCGGGCGAACTGGTCGAGGAGGTTCGGATCCGGGCCGGCCCGGGCATCGTCGGCGACCGGTAGTTCGGCAAGCAGGCGCATCGCGACGCGTGCGTGACCGCACATACCGATGTACGGGCGAGGCCAGCAGCTGGACGATCCGCGACATGGCAGCCAGCGTCACCCGATGACCTTGCGCCCTCGCATTGGCGCACCATCCAACGGGTGTGCGGCCGAGGCCTCCCCGAACGCCTGGCGCAGGTGCAGGGCGACCTCCTCTTGGGCGTGCGCGGCCTTGTCCAGCACCGCGGCAAGGCCGAAGAAGTCGTGCATCACTCCCCCGTAACGGACCGACGTGGCCCGCACGCCGGCGGCCTCCAAGCGGGCGCACCACTCGTCGCCCTGGCTCTGCAGCACGTCGCGGTCTGTGGTGACGATCAGTGTCGGCGGCAGACCGGCGAGGCCCTGCGCGGAGAGCGGGAGCAGATCGGCCCTGGGGTCTTTCAGGCTGTCGGTCACGCCACGGAAGGCGTGCATCAGCATCCAGGACAGCAGTGGACGATTCAGCGGCCGGGCGTCTGCGGCGTCTCGCATGGACGCGCCGTACTGGGCGGTGGTGGTCAGCGGGCAGACGAGCACCTGCGCCACGGGCAGTGGCTCACCTGCCTGCTTGAGCTGACCGCAGGTCGCGGCCGCCATGTTCGCCCCGACGCCCTCGCCACCGATGGCGATGCGTGACGGGTCGCCGCCGAGCCCGGTGGCGTTGGTCCGGAGCCATCGGTAGGTGGCCAGCACGTCCTCGTGGGCGGCCGGGAACACGTGCTCGGGAGCCTTGCGATACTCCGGCGACACCACGATCACGCCCGTCCGGTTGACCAGGGCGCGGCAGGACGCGTCATAGTCGTCGTTCGTGAACAGGATCCAACCGCCACCGTGCACCCACATCACGACGGGCACCGGATCGGAGGTCTGGCCGAGCGGCTTGTAGACGCGTACGACCAGATCACCACCCGGGCCGGGCACGGTGACGTCCGCTGTCGATCCGACCTCCTCGGGGTCCGTCGGCCGCCCGTCCTGCTGCAGGATCTCCATCGCCGCGTCGGCGAGGCTCGGCTGCTGGCGGGCCTGCTCGAGGGTGAGGAGCTCGTACGGGGCCAGTACCAGTCGAGACCAGGTGTCGAGGATCCGCTGCGCCTGGGTGTCGAGCAGCCAGGAGGCGTCGGTCGACAGGACGTTGCTGCGGCCGGATACCCGGTCGCGTACCTTGTCCATGAGCCCGGCGGCCACGTGCATGAGCCTGCGACGGCGTCCGGTGGGCGGGACGGTGGGATGCGAGCGGGCCGGGACCGACCGCTTGGCGGCGAGGTACCGCTCGCCGAGCCGACCCATCTCCTCCGCGCCCACCGCCCGACGCAGCGCCGGCAGGAACTCCCGTTCCTCCTTCTCGATGTGATGCCGGATACCGCCGATCAGCTTGTTCAGCGCCCCCTCGAACTTGCGGCTGCCGGGATCCGCATGGTCAAGCAGGACGAGCAGCCTCTTGAGGGCCTGGTGCTCGTCCCGCCCCTCCTCGGCCTCCGCGGCGGCGCCGATCTCGGCCAGCGCCGGATACAACACCTCCTCCTCGGCGTGGGCGTGCAGGGCGCGGCCGTAACTCACCTGGTCGACCAGCATGCGCCGGTCACCGCGTCCGGCCTCGAGGTGCTCGAAGAGGCGGTTCGCCACCACGTGCTCGTCGGCGATCAGGTGGTCGAGGTCGCCCGGCAAGGTCGCGTACGGCAGCGTCATCGGACACCTCCTCCTCCACACTTACCGCAACCGGCACCGCCTTCGCGGCATAACCTGGCATGTCGCCAAGAACCCGAACGGGCGGGTCGACGCTGGTCAGCGCACGTCCCAGCCAGGCGTTGGCGCCCGGCTCCCCCCGCAGTGAACATGGGTCGGCCGCGTACACTCACGCCTGTCTCCCCCGTCAGCAGAGCCCGCGTGATCATCCGGCGCATGCGCCCTCCGAGGGGGTACGGACGGCCCGCGGGGGCGAGCGCGGCCGACCCGGCTGACCGGGGAGACCTACTTGGTCGTCGCCGCCTGGAACGCTTCGCCGTACTACCGCCGCAGATCCCGCGTCGCCTTGATCAGCTCCACCACGATTCACGCTCGCTCGCTGTCGGACATCTCGCGGAGCGCGCGGAGATCGGCACCCTGCCAGTCGAGTTCCCGATCCGAGCGCGAACGTTCCGCCCACCAGCTCAGAGCTTCCGGCCGGTTGTCGGCCAGCTCACGGTCGAGGAATTCCACCGAGCTCTCCACCCGGCTCAGGGCCCGCCGGCACAGCTCAGCACTCTCCTCCGGGGTCAGCCACGCCATCTTCTCGAACATGTTTGTGACTTCGCATTTGACGGCGACCCGGACATCGTCGAGGTTTACGTCAGCAACCTGCGCAAAAGATCGACGAGCCTTTCGGGCGTTCTGCTATTCAGACCGTACGACTCGTCGGCTACCGACTGGATCCCGATGGCGGCTGATCGCCAGCAATGACGAAAACGCTTCGCGACGGTGCGGGCACGTCCCACCTTGGCCGCCACGGTGACCGTCGTGTCGCGCTGGTGCTCACCGCAGTCAGTCTGGTCGTGTTCCTGCGTCATTCGCTCGTGGAACGCGTCGAGGCGATCGCGAAGGTGCGGGCCGAGGACGTGGCCACCCTCGCCCGCCAGGGATGCTGCCCGCAGCGTTGGCGGTCGAAGGCGACGACGGCAGCATCGCCCAGGTCGTGGACGGCGCCGGGCGGGTCTTGGCCGCGTCCGCCGGCCTGCGGCGCGACCAGCCGCTCGCCCACTTCCGGCCGGGGGGTTCGGCGTCGGAGGCACGGACAATCCACGATCTTCCATTCGGCGATGGCAGCTTCCGCGTCATCGCCCTGGAAGCCGACACTCCCGACTGGCCGGTGACCGTCTACGTCGCGGCGAGCCTCTCGCCGGTCGATGACGCAGTCGAGTTCCTCCAGGGCGCCCTCGCCGCCGGCGCGCCGCTGCTGCTGGCACTCGTCGCGGTCACCACGTGGATGGTGGTGGGACGGACGTTGCGGCCGGTCGACGCCATCCGCGCGCAGGATCCCCACGCTTACCGCGATCGCACAGCGCTACACCCGCACCGGCGACACGCACCGGCCCACCGCGACGGTGATCGACGCAGCCCAAGCCGAGCTCTGCGCGCTAACAACGCTGGTCGACACGACCGCGCGGTAGTTGCTGAGCCGTACCCCGTTCACGGGCTCTGTGTCTTGGGGCGGGGCCAACACATGGTGGCAGGGGGCGAGCTTTCGTCGTGGCTTGATCGGAGATGATCACCGAGTGGCTGGGTTGATTGAACACTTGGAGTCGTTCCTCGGGCTCATCGCGGGTGGTAGCCGAGGCGACGATACGACGCCGGAGGGCGTTCAGGTGGCGTGGTTTGGCCCCGACGTCCCGTTCGGCGGGGTCACGACCCTGGTGACCGTCGGGCTGTCGCGGCGTCATCTCAACCTGCCGAGTGGCGGGGCCTTGCACCAAGAGTTGGTGATGCACGTTCCAACCGATGACTTCCCGGCTCGGGCGGCCGGGCTGTTGTTCCAGGTGGCCGGTGAGATGGTGCGCCGCAGGACCGGCTTGTCGAATGGCCAGGTGATTGGCCCGCGCGGGCCTCTCTTCCCGGGCGGCCAGACCACAGCCATCGTGGCGATCAGCCCGAGATATTTGCCGGAGTCCTTCGCCGTCTGTCACACCGAACCCGCGCCGGTGGTCTTCACGTGGTTGGTTCCGATCACCACGGGTGAAGCTGAGGTAATCCAGAAGTTCGGGTGGGGGACGCTGGAGCAGGCGTTCGCGGCCCAGGATCCTGACCTGGCTGACCCCGGTCGGGCAGAAGTGGCGCTGGATGGGTTGGGCTCGCAGGCCTCAGCGGGCGGGTGATCGAGTATCCGGATCTGCCGCTGACCGCGCGCCCACCAGCCGCTGCCGCCCGACTCTGCTGAGACGAGTGAACGGTCAGCGCAGAACCTTCCACCCACCGACCCGCCTCGGGTAGAAAGATTTCTTGTGTTCGAGCGCATGACGACCGACGCCCGGGCGGTGATCGCGCGCATTCCGCGCCTCGCCCTGGCGGCGGACCGGCGCGAGATGACCCTCTGGGACCTGGCGGCGGCGTTGCCCGCACCGTCGGGCAACACCGCCGCGCTCTGGCACGCCCCTATCGCAGAGCCTCCGCCCGCCGCCGAGCCGTCCGCCACCGAATGCAGGACCGCCGGCACCGTGCCGCCGGCGAGCGTGAGCGGTGCTGCGCCGGGCCTACGCTTCGACCGCGAGGCACGGGCGGTGCTGGAGCAGGCGGTACTGGTCGCGCTGCAGGAGCGGGCCGAGCACATCGGCACCGAGCACCTCCTCGCCGCACTGTTGCGTACCGGGCCACCCGACGTCGTGGCCTGGTACGCCGCCCGCAGCGCCACCGCCGAGGCCGTCGACGCCTTGCTGGCTCGGCTGCACGGCGGCCCGGGCGTCGAGCGACTCCCGGCCAAGCCATCGAGGGCCGACCGGCGGAATTGGCGGCGGGCGACGGCGCGGGTGCATGGCGGCCAGCGGACACCGCGCCCGCTCCCCACGGTCGCCGTCGTCGTCACCATCATGGTGGTGCTCGCCGCCTGTATCTGGGGGTCGTGATCCGTCCGCGAGGTCGCCTCCCGTCAGCATCGCCACCCGCAACCGGGCATCGTCGTCAACGCCGACTCATCAGCTCCATGCCGATCCACGGTCGAACGCACGCTTCTGCCGCGTAGTTTGTGCTAAGCAGCATCACACCGAGCTGGTCCGGCCGTGCCAGGTTGTGGACGTCGCAACCAGGACGAGTCGCAGCCGGTGTGGATGTTGTCCCTTGGTCGCCGGACCGCCTCTGCGGCCTGTCGAAGGACATTTGGTGGACTTTTTGATCTGCGGACCGCTGCGACGGCCTTCTTGACGCGGCAGTCTCCAAATTGTCCGGCGGCGGTCCGACGAGGGGTTCGCCAATCTCCGGCGGTCTACGGCTGCGTGGACGAAGGTCATCTCCCCAGCGTGCGCACCGCAGTCGAAGACACCGCGGCCAGTTCGGGCTGCGCAGGCAGAAATACCGTGGGGACACCCAGCGACTGGTTCATCGCGGCGAGCTGGTACTCGGTCCGAAGGTCGGTGGTGTTACGCACGCCGCGGACGATCACTCCTACTTCATGGCGACGGCAGTAGGTGGAGGTCAACCCGCTCCAGGCCACAACGGTGACGGAGGTCCACTCGACCGGCAGAATGGCCCGAACAGCGGCCGCTCGCTCCTCTTCGTCGGTGCCCGGATGCTTGATGCTGTTGACCGCGACGAGCACGACCACTTCGTCGAAGAGGTCACGCGCCCGGTTCACCACATTCACATGCCCGGGATGGAAGGGATCGAAGGTGCCGGGGTAGACGGCTCGCACACGTACGCGACCGGGGGTGCGTGCGATCGAACGTGGCCCTGCCGATGGTTCGGGTGTCACGGCCGCAAGACCCGCTGCGCATCGCGGATGACCTGACCAGAGGCCAGTGGGGCCCAAGAGGCGAACAGTTCCCGGAAGTAGGTACCGTGCCGCTCCACCACCGCAGGATCGTGCTCGATGACGTCCAGTTCGTTGACGATGCTCAGATCCATGAGCGACCGAAGCTGAGCCGCATTCGGCGTTCTCACCTGACGTACGAAGCGGTCGAAAACCTGGCCGGTCTTTGCCAGCTCCCGCCAGCTGCGGCTACGGTCGCAAGCGCCATACAGATAGACAAGCTCCTCGGCGTCGGCACCAACGAGATCCTGTAGCACAGCACGATCGGCCCGATCAAGCAGGGCGAGGTCGAACCCGTCGGTGCCGTAGACGGCGTGGGTGAGGCCCGCAGCTTGCACGTCACCGCTGCAGCCAAGCACGGCGAGTCGTTCGCTGACTCGACATAGGTGGGCGTACAGGTTGCCCCCGGGATGCGCGATCTGCTCAGCTCCATGCCGGCGGAGCCAGACCCGCACGCCGTTGTTGGTGCTCATGGCCCGACTGTAGATATCGGCTGTCGGATTCGCTGGCCCCTGGGTGTGGGCAATATGTCACACCGCCGTGGATACGTCTGGCACTTGCCTGGCTGGGGGTCGGCAAACCCCAGCACGCCACCTGGTTTCGGTGTTGGGCGTGGCACGAGATGAGGACGGCCACCGCGCTTGATCATCGATGACTGTGAGGACAACAGAAGATCGTGCGGTGGCCGTGGGCCACGGCGTAGACCCCGCCGGGGTGGCGGGTCATCCTGGACGAGGCGGTGACGCGTGTCGCGGGCCGATTCGTGCGGGTGGAGCCGCGCCGGACCGCCGGGCAGTTCGGGGAGAAGGGTTGCTGTCGGGCGTGGAACGCCAAGCTGCTGGTCCGAGCGGCCCGCGGATCGACGCGGCCCCGGAGAAATCTCTCGCCGCGACGCAGCCAATCCCTCCGACCCCCGTTTCGCACGCGTCGCTGACAGCTACCGAAGGACAGGGCGAAGGCAGCGCCCCACCGGGGCGGCCGGAATACGGCAGAAGGGGCCGCGGCGGCGATCGGCGCGTGGTCGATGCCCAGCTCGCCGACTCCGCCCCTCAGTGCTCGGCACCCGGGCAAAAGTGGGTGGCCTCGCCAGCCCGTCCCGCCCTACCTTGTAACTGGATCTTCTTCTCCGACCCACTCACGACAGGACTTCACCCCGCGTGACACCGCCTGCTCGTTAGACCTGACACCTTCCCCGTGCATCGGTCGCCGACGTCGCCGTCGGCTCTTTTCCCATGCCTTCCGTCAAGTCTTCAGAGGGATCATGTCTACGCGTCCTCATATCGTGCTGTCCTGGGCCCTTCGGCGCACGCGCCTTCCCCTGCTCGCGTTCCGCTGCGTCCACTGCCATTCCGGCCTCGCCAGCCCCGGCGACGGCAAGTTCGGTGTCAATGCCAACGGCAAACTCGTCGACATCTGGCTCCTGGTCGCCTGCGTTTGCTGCGACCGCACCAGCAAACGCACCGGTCACGATCGCGTCCGGGTCCGGTACCTGGATCCGATCCTTCTGCGGCCCTGCTCCGGCAACTCCTCTGCCCTCGTCGCCCGCCTCCCTCTCGACCCGCTGATCGCCCGGCGCAACCGGGTCGCCCTGGAGCAGGACTCATGCTGGGAACTGCTCGCCGCGTCCCCTCCCGAAAGCCCCTGGCCCGTCCAGGTGTCGGTCATCTTCGACGACCCCGTGCCTCTTCGCCCCGAACGGCTCATCGCCCACGGGGCTGGGCACCAGCCGCGGGAAGATCGCTCACCGCGTCAAGTTCGGTATCCCGCCGAACCGCAGAACTCACCGGAACCACTCGTTCGTCCTGCGATGAGCCGCCGTCGTGGGCCTGAGCCGGGGCGAGGAGCAAGGTGGCCTTGCCCCGGACTGCATCAGGCGGCGGTCCGCGCGCGGTCGCTCCTGACCGGGCGCGAACCAGCTTCGGGGCCGGCCCGATACCGGCGACGAAGGTGAACGCTTGGGTGCATACATCCGGACGTGTCGATGAGCGAGCACGTCGTTCCGCCCGCCCGCCGAGAAAACCCATTGCGAGTGGCCGGCACCGGATATCTGGTTGATCGGCCACCGATCGCGGGAGGGAACATGACGCGCATGTCGCTGCCAACCCCCACGCTGCACACCACTCGCCTTAGACTGCGTCCCTTCGGCGACGCGGATGCGAACGACCTGTTCGCGCTGCACAGCAGCGCCTACGTGCTGCGCTACTGGGACGCGCCGCCGTGGAGCGATCGCGTGCGCGCCGAGCGGTTCATCACGGCTTGCCGGCAGATGGCAGAGGAGGGCACCGGGACGCGACTGGCCGTGGATAGCATCTCCGACGGGGCATTCATCGGCTGGTGCAGCCTGAACCGGTGGAATCCGGAGTACCGCAGCGCATCGCTGGGCTACTGCTTCGCCGATGCGGCGTGGGGCCACGGCTACGCAACGGAGGCCGCGCGCGCTTTGCTGCGGTGGGCATTCGACACGCTGGACCTGAACCGCGTCCAGGCTGAGACCGACACACGCAACGTGGCATCTGCCCGCGTGCTGGAGAAGCTCGGGTTCGTGCGCGAAGGGACGTTGCGGGAAGACTGCATCGTGAACGGCGAGGTCTCCGACTCGTGGGTCTACGGGCTGATCAGGCGAGAGTGGCGGCCCTCGGCCGAGCCGGTGCCCGCCCGCTGAGTCCTCTCTCCCTCGCGCGACGTCGCCCGGCGTGCTTCGCCTCGCTGCGTCGAGGGCCGGCACCGGGCACTCCCATACCGCTGTGCGCTCGGGTAGCGGTCCCTTGTGGCGTCACCTTCGTGGCGACGATGAAACGGACGCGGTCCGGACATGACATTTCCCTTGCGCAAGCGGCCATACTGACCGTGCGGGCCGGGGCCCGACCACGAAGGAGGTGGCCGCTTTGCCGATCGGTCGGCTCCACCATCCGATCGTCGACTGCCCGGATCCGATGGTCGAGGCGCGTTTCTGGAGCGCAGTCCTCGGCGACCCGATCACCTACGCGGACGAGGACTTCGTCGTCGTGTCGGCCAGCACGTCGGCCTCCGGGCTGGCGTTTCAGCGCGCCGCCGACCTCACGCCGCCTACGTGGCCGGAGTCGGCAGTGCCCCAGCAGATGCACCTCGACGTGATGGTTGACGACCAGGCTGCGGCAGGGGAGGCAGTGCTCGCGCTGGGCGCGCGGCCGTTGCCCGGCGATCACGTTTACGCCGATCCGGCCGGCCACCCGTTCTGCCTGATCAGGCGCCCTACCTGGGCGCCACCCGTGAACTGAGCTCAGCCCTGGCTCGTGCTCAGGACCGGCGCGGCTCACCTCGGCAACCACTTGATCGTCCGGCCGACCGGCAACTGCCAAGCCGGCCGGTGTCGGAGCCCCCGGCTTGATCCGGTACGCACGACTGCCGCCGGCCGCGCGCCCACCACCCGCCGCCGCCCGACCCTTCTCCGGGCGTCAGCAGCGGTCGAGGTCCTCAGCGAGGCGCCGATCTCGATTTCCGGCTCGACGTCCATCGGCTGGTACGGGCGTCCTCGGTTGCCGTTACGGCTGATAGAACTTGCACCGGCTGCACAGCAGCCTGGGCCACCCCCCGCCGACCAGGAGGCCGCCCTGGCGGCCTGACCACCACACCGATGGCACAGCGGAACGAGCTCAGACCACAGAAGTGTCAGAACGTATGGACGGAAGTGCAGGCAGCCCGTGGGCGGTAACCGGTCTGGATCCACTGGCCGGGCGGGTGTTGGAGCACCTGGTGGCCGTGCCGTCGGCGGACGCCACCGAGGTAGCGGCCGCGGTCGGGGTGTCCTCGGCGGAGGCGGAACGAGCGCTGCGGCACCTGGCGGACTCCGCACTGGCGCTGCAGATCGACGGCACGACACCGCGATGGGCGGCCGGCCCCCCACGGTCATCCCTCAGCGCCCTGCTGGCCCGGCGGCGGGCCGAGCTGGCCCGCGTCGAGGGCATCGTGGAGCGGCTTCACGAGGTGTACGAGGCGGTGTCCGGGCCGCGCGCTGCGCACCTGGTGGAGGTGCTGGAGCGCGAGGACGAGGTGCCGGCGCGCTACGGTCAGCTGCTGAAGGGGAGTTCGGTCGAGGTGCTGCATCTGGCCAAGCCGCCGTACGTGACGGCCGCGCAGCCGTCCGTCGGGGAGTCGGGAGTGGCGCCCGGGGTGCGGTTGCGGTCGGTGTACGAGACCGAGGGCTTTCACCGACGCCGTGTCGCTCAAGACGGCGCTGCGCGGGACGGGTCAGGGCGGGGAACTGCGGCTGGCGTCACGGCTGCCGGTGAAGTTGGTGGTGTTCGACCGGGCGGCGGCTCTGCTGCCGGTGCGCGGGGACCGCCCGGCGGCGGGTTCAATGGTGGTGCACTCCCCCGCGCTGGTGGTGGCGCTGGTGGCGCTGTTCGAGAGCGTGTGGGAGCGCGCCGACCCGGTGTCGCTGGCGAGCCGACACGATGGGACGGCCCCGAAGGGCAGTCTGACAGCCGTGGGGCCGGATCGGCGAACACGGGAGATCCTGCACATGATGGCGACCGGGATGAAGGACGAGGCGATCGCCCGCGTGCTCAAGGTGAACCGCCGTACCGTGCAGAAGCATGTCAGCGAAGCGGGTTCCCTGCTCGGCGCCCGGACCCGGTTCCAGATCGCGCTGCTGGCGGCGGAGCGGGAGTGGCTGAAGGAGCCGGTGAGGACTGGCGGCCGCACAGAGCCTGGCGGTCCGGCACCCGCAGCGGCCCCTCCTTCATTTTCGGTGTCGGCCACAGCTTCGACGGACGCTCCGTGCATTGAACAGTGACTCGGCTGGCCGCGGTGCTCCCGTCGTCCTCCACACGCCGCGTCTGCCGCAACTCCTCTGCTGCTTCATGCCTCGATCCGACTCGCACATCCCTACGATCGAACCTCGTCGACCAGGGCATGTCCCGAACGCGCGGCGCGCCGGGGCCGCCGTGAGGGGGTCCCGGCGCATCGTTGTTCAGCGCGCCCGCTAGCAGGGGCTCACTCGCAGGACTTGGCTCCCTTCGCGTACGCCAGGCCGAAACCGCCCGCCGACGAGTCCATGAAGATCACCTCGCGCCCTGCGCCCGCCGTCGCGAACATCTGCGCGCCCGGGCTGCACGACGCCGGCCCGACGTACTTTCCGTTGTACGTGTACTGCTTGAGCTTCGCGTTGAGCGAGTTGTCCGGGTAGCCGCCGGTCGCGAGCCAGAGGTCCACGGGGGCCTCCTCGGTGATCGTCAGGGTCGTGTCGGACAGCGTGAGGACGTCGGCGCGGATCCCTGCGGGGAGTTCTCCTCGAAGAGCAGATGGCTGGTGCCCGAGGCGAAGTCGAAGAGCCGCACGGAGTCGTTGAACGTCCCCTGGCTCCACTCGCCGTCGACGTAGTGGCCGTAGTCGCGGTTGATCACCCGCCGTTGATGCTCGGAACGAGCCGGCTGGTGGCCAGCAGGTCGTTGATAACGGCGGCCGCCTCCGCTAGGTCCGCGGCCGAGGCGTTGCTGATGACAACCCCCTGATGCTGGGGTCACGGCGGGCGGGAGGGCGGTCGGCCCGAAGATCCAGTCGACGTAGCTGTATGAACCGCCCTAATCCTCACCCCATCGGTACGTTTCCGGCCCCCGTCAACGGGTAGCACCCGCCATGCCTGGTCTGTCACTGATGCCGCTCGGCGCCAGCCTCGTGCTCGCCGATCCGGCGCAGCTGCTGCCGGCGCGCGAGCAGATGGCCTTCACTCTCGGCTTCCACATCATCCTGGTGCCGTTCGGGGTGGCCTTCACATTCCTGATGCTGATCGCGAACGCCCGCGGCATTCGCCGGAACGACGAGACTGCGCTGCTGCTGGCCCGGCGCTGGTCACAGGTGGCGGCGGTGCTGTTCGCCGTCGGCGCCGTCTCCGGCACGGTGCTGTCGTTCGAGCTCGGGCTGCTCTGGCCGCGACTGATGGGCAACTACGGCGCGGCGTTCGGCATCCCATTCGCGATCGAGGGTCTGTTCTTCTTCCTGGAAGCGATCTTCGTCGCCATCTACGTCTACGGGTGGCGGCGGATGCGCCCATGGCCACACTTCTGGACAGGGGTCCCGGTGGTGCTCTCCGGGATCGGCGGCACGTTGTCGGTGGTCGCGGCGAACGCCTGGATGAACCAGCCGGGCGGATTCACCATGCGGGACGGCAAGATCGTGGAGGTCCGCCCACTCGAGGTGATCTTCAACGACGCGTTCTGGTACGAGGCCATCCACATGCTGCTGGCCGCGTACGTGGTCGCCGGGTTCGTCATCGCCGGCGTCTACGCGGCCGGGATGCTGCGCGGCCGCCGCGACCGCTACCACCGGCTCGGCCTGCTGATACCGCTGACCGTCGCGGCGCTGGCCACCCCGGTACAGGTCTTCGTCGGCGACATCGCCGCGCGCGAGGTCTTCCGAAACGAGCCTGCGAAGTTCGCCGCGATCGAGGCCGTCCCGACCACGAGCACCCACGTACCGGAGGTGCTGGGCGGCTACTACGCGGACGGAGAGACGCACGGCGGCATCAAGATCCCCTCCGGGGGCTCGCTCCTGTCCGGTTACTCGCCGTCCACCCGCATCCAGGGCCTGGACGCCATACCCACCGAGCTGCGGCCGTCGGACCGGCAGGTCACAATCGTCCACCTCAGCTTCGACGTGATGGTCGGCATCGGCTCCGCGTTGCTGGCCCTCTCCGCCTGGTACGCGCTGGCCTGGTGGCGCCGGCGCGACCTGCCGCGCAGCAGATGGTTCCTACGGGCGATCACGGTCAGCGGTTTGCTCGCGGTGCTGGCGCTGGAGGCGGGCTGGGTGGTCACCGAGGTCGGCCGGCAGCCGTGGACGGTCCGCGGTCACCTCCTCACCCGGGACGCGGTCACCACCTCCGGCAACCTGTGGCTGTTCTTCGCCGCCACCGTCGCGCTCTATGCCGCGGTCGGCGCCACCACCGTGTACGTCCTGCGACTGCTGCGCCGCCGCTGGCGCGACCAGAGCGGGGCTACCGAGACGGACGTGCCCTACGGCCCACCCCGGTCCTCGGAGTCCGCGCCCAGCGGAGGGCAGGCGTGAGTACTTTCGCCGCCGTCGTGTTGTTCATCGGCGTCACCGCCTACGCCGTGCTCGGCGGCGCGGACTACGGTGCCGGCTTCTGGGATCTCACCGCCGGTGGTGCGCGGCGTGGGCAGGCCCCCCGGCACCTGATCGACCATACGTTGGCACCGGTGTGGGAGGCCAACCACGTATGGCTGATCTTCTGCCTCGTGATGCTCTGGACAGGCTTCCCGTCCGCCTTCGCCGCGATCATGACCACGCTCTACATCCCGCTGGGCCTCACCGCGCTGGGCATCGTGATCCGCGGCAGCGGGTTCGCATTCCGAAAGGTGGTGGTGAACACCGACCAACAGCGGGCGACCGGGGCGGCGTTCGCCACCTCGTCGGTGATCACACCGTTCTTCCTCGGCACGGTCGTCGGCGGAATCGCCTCCGGGCGGGTGCCCGCCGACGGACACGGCAAGCCCGTGACCAGCTGGGTCAACCCGACGTCGCTGCTCGGCGGGGTGCTCGCGGTCGGGGTGTGCGCGTTCGTCGCCGCGGTGTTCCTCACCGCCGAGGCCCGTACCCACGCCGACGCCCGCCTGGAGCGCTGGTTCCGCCGTCGAGCCCAGGCCAGCGCCGTGGCGACCGGCGCCGTGGCGCTGGCGGGCATCGCCATCCTGCACGCTGACGCCGGGCGTCTGTTCTCCGGGCTGACCGGCCGCGGCCTGCCCTTGGTGCTGGTCTCCGCGGCATGCGGACTGGCCAGCATCGCCCTGCTTCACCGGGCCGCGCCCCGGTTGCTGCAGGCGCTCGCCGTCAGCGCGGCCGGCACGGTGGTGGTCGGCTGGGGCGTCGCGCAGTACCCGTACCTCCTGGGCACCCACCTACGCATCGACGAGGCCGCCGCTCCCGACGCCACCCTGACGTCGCTCACCCTCGTCGCCGCCGCGGCGCTCCTGCTCGTCGTGCCGGCCATGGCACTGCTGTTCGTCCTGCACCAGCGCGGTCGCCTGGACGCCGCCTGACTCCGTTCACGCTGGCATTCTGCCGGCCCACGGCCGGTTCGAGATTCGTTGGTGGTCTCGCGGCATTGGGTTAGAGCGACGTGGGCTCCAGCGGATGGAGGAGATGGCGTGTCACATCCTCGACTGGGTTTGCCGAGATTCCTGCCCAGCCCGGTGAACGACGACGAACTCGTCTACCGATGGGTTTTCCGCGCACCGCCCGAGCTGGTGTAGCGGTGCCTCATCGAGCCCGCCGAGCTCGCGCATTTCTGGGGCCCGCGAGGAATGGCCATCCCGGTCGACGGCGTCATTGTCGAACTCCACATCGGCTTGGTATCTGAAGTTGCTCATTGCCCACGCGCCGGGCGGGTGACCACTTCGGGTGCGCCGAAGAGGTCGCCGCTCAGGAAGCCCTGCTCACAGAGTGCTGGGCGGTGCGCAGCGCCTCGGGGGCGGCAGCGGGCCGCACGCTCCGGCACGCCCAAGAGCAGCTGACAGCGCTGCATGAGCGGCCCCGGCAGGTCGGCGACCGGCCATAGGGTGCCGATCACGCATCCTGCGCCGGCTCGCAGGAAGCCTGCGGGCAGGCCGACCGTCTCGTTCGGCAGCCGCCGGGCGTCGGTCACGGCCGTCTGGCATTCTCGATATCCGCCGCTTGCCACCGGATCTGATGGCACCCTGAACGCGGGGAGGCGGTCGCGAGCCCGGGAGAGGCGGCATCGGGATCACGGTGAACGGCTTCTGATGCGTACCGCGTTGATCGTGTTGGCCGCGATGGCGGCGGCCGTGGTCGTGGACCTGGTCTCCGGCGTGCTGGTCCGTCGGGTTGCCCGTGGCCGCTACAAGTGGCTGCTGGAGCCGCTGCGGCACGCCTGCCGCCGCCCGGCAGCCACGGTCCTGCTGGTCGGGGCGCTGTACTATACGCTGCCGCCCGGACCGGCCGGGTGGCAGCGTTATCTGCGGCACGCCAACGTGCTGGTCCTGGTCGCCGTCGGTGCGTGGCTGGTGGTCAAGGCATTGCACGTCGCCGAGGCGGTCGCGTTCAGCCGGCTGCCGAGCGATTTGCTCACGAGCCGGCGGGTCCGGCGGGCGCGGACCCAGATCCGTCCGGTGCGGCGGCTCACGGTGGCCGTTGTCACGGTCCTCGCGGTCGGCCTGATCCTGATCACCTTCCGGCCGGTACGCCTCTTCGGCATCTCCATTCTGACCTCAGCCGGGGTGATCAGCGCGCTGATCGGCCTCTCCGCCCGAACCGCGCTCGGCAACGCGTTCGCCGGCATCCAGGTCGCCTTCGCCGACGGGCTGCACGTCGGCGACGTGCTGGTGGTGGACGGCGAATGGGGCCGGGTCGAGGAGGTGAAGCTGACCAACGTGGTGATCCGGCTCTGGGACGACCGTGTGCTCGTCCTGCCGACCACGTACTTCACCGAGCGGCCGTTCCAGAACTGGACCCGGAACGAGTCGCGGGTGATCGGCAAGATCCAGCTACATGTCGACCACACCGCCGACCTGGACGACCTGCGCCGGGAGGCACGCCGACTGGTCGAGTCCTCACCGCTGTGGGATCGAGACCGGTGGGTGCTCCAGATGGTCGACGTCACCCCACAGACCGTGGTCATCCAGGTGCAGGCCTCCGCCGCGGACGGCGCCAGCGCCTGGGACCTGCGCTGCGACCTGCGCGAGGGAATGATCCGCTACCTGCGCAACCAGCACCCCCAGTGGCTGCCCCGCACCCGCAGCCAGTACCAGCCCTGACCAGCGGGTCGGGCGCGGCCGCCCGGGCGCGGATGAATGAGTCGGCGCCTACCGGGGACTAGCTGGACCAGGCGACAGGGACGGGAGGCAGCGATGGGCGTCGACCGGGACTGCACCGAGGTGCAAGACGACTTCGTCCGGGTCACCCGTGCCGTCAACGCTCCCACCGGCCACGTCTTCGAGTACGTCATCAACGTCGACCTGAGCCACATCTTCCCCCAGAACCGGGCACTCGCCGGCAATCGTGCGCCGGCAGCGTCACCATCGACTGGAACACCCCGGGCCTGCGCCGGACGAACGCCTCCGACGACGGCTCGACCAACGAGGAGGAACTGCTGACGGTGGAGCCGCCGAACTCGATCTCGTACCGGATCGACAACTTCAGCTCGCCGCGGCTGCGCGAAATGGACGACAACATCGAGGGGTCGTGGTGCTTCAGCGACCAGGAGGACGGGACCACGAGCATCGAGTGGACGTACGCCTGAACCCCAGCATCGCCCGGCGTACCGGTCATGAAGACCGCGTCATTTCCCGTGACCATTTACGCTCCCCGACTGCGGACCCCACCGCTCGCCCGTGCTGTCCAGGCCACGCGTCGTACTCGCGCCCATCTCCTCGGAGATGTCGCACTGAAGATCGTCCGAACCACATCCTCGACTCGGCGCCAGCGGATCGTTGCCGGTCCGGAAGTTGTCAGCCCTCCTGTTCGCCGGCGTTCGCGATGGCTAGGAATCTCTCGAACTCCTCCAGCATGCTGCCAGCGTCACCACCCGCCGACACGAACATTGCGACCGCATCTCGCATCATCTCGGCGGTCCACCGGTCCAGGTGCAGCGTCATCCAATCGCGTGGATCCACCGCGTCGACGAAGACTTCGGGAAAGCGCTCGCGGATGAGCCGCGCCGCCTCCTCAGCCTCCTGCTGGCTCATGGAGGTTGTCGACAGCGTCCAGAACTCTTCTGGTCGAAATCGGTCGTGACCCGAGTCGTGGGTGTTCAGCACGTCCCGATGGTAGGCGTCCTGGGACCTACCACTTCCGATCATCGGCACGTCCGGACGTTGGGCGCCTGTCGAGCGGCACGAGGTCAAGCCCAATACGCAGGTCGACGCCCTTCTGCTGGCCGTCCATGCCGAACCGGCCGAGCCGCAACTTGACCTTGGGCACCTCGCCGATGCGCTGTTGCTGGGAATCGGGCACACCGTCCTTCGCTGAGTCGTACCAGTGCACCCGCAGCACCGACAGCTCCGACATCCTCTCGGCCTGCCGAACAAGCGCGGCAATCAGCGGGCGCGGGTTCCCGCCGCGAGGTAGCGCTTCGACCATCGTCAACGCGCTGGTCAGGCTCGCGCTGCCCCAGTCGGTCCGTGACATGATGGCGCCCATGGGGAAGCAGCAGGACGTCGGCGGGCCTGATCGTCACAGCGGGTCAGGTACCACCGCCCACCGTGCGGTCGGTGGGAGCGTCGACGCGCGGCTCGCCGTCGCGCAGGACCCCGCAACGCCACAGATGACCCTCATCGACTTAGCGTCCGACCCGTCGGCTGTGGTCCGTAAGGCGGTCGCGGCCCGGACCGACGCACCCGCGCAGGCACTGCGACCGCTGACCCGAGACCATGATCGTCAGGTCCGGGAGGCCGTGGCAAGAAACCCTTCGACCTCGGTCGCCAATCTGTTGCGTCTCGTCAAAGACGCCGACCGGTGGGTCCGCTGGGCGGTCGCCGGCAACCCGGCTTGCGACGAGTCGGTTCGCCGGGTGATGTCAGAGGCACCCGACAAGGAGCTTCGTGGCCTCCTCGCGGAGATGCGGGAGTTGGAGCCCGATCTGGCCGCCAGGCTGATCGACGACGTCTCACCCGAGGTACGGGAACGACTCGCCACCCACACCCACGACCCCGACGTGATCACCGCTCTGATGGCCGATCGCACCGCACGCGTACGCAAGGGGGTCGCCCGCAACCCGCGGACCACCGCCGAGCAGCGCACCGCGCTTGCCCAGGACCCCGTGGTCGACGTCCGTGCCGCGCTGGTCCGCGCGGTCCAGCTGGACGAGGCGGATCTGGAACGCCTGGTTGACGACCGTTCGGTGCAGGTCCGACTGGCGATGGCAAAATCTGAGGTCATCCCGCCGCACATCCGGCGGGCCCTCGAGCGCGATCCCGACGATACGGTGGCCGGCGCGGCGCGGGGTTTCCGCCCGGCGTCTGGCAACTCCCCAGTGATACGGGCTCCACGCGTCGGTCACCGGCCCTCCAGGACCGACCCAGGTCGACCGGGCGGCGCCGCACGCTAAGGCCGCGGTATCCCTGCCACGGCCATACCGGGCGGGCACGTCCCGCCACGGCGAACCCACCCTGGTCCGCCACCCGATTCCGTCGATCAACTGCCGTCTCGTCCACTTCCGCAGACGACCCCGTCAAGGCTCGTGGTTCAGTCACGGTTCAGGTGTGGGTCGTCAATCACCCGGATGACGCCAGCATGGCTGCGGGCCCGCGACGCACAGGTTGAAGATCAAGCTAGTGTTCTGTCTCAGTTTTGACTAGCCACTTGCTGGAGGGCGACTCGTCCACGTCGGACCTTGGCCAGGATCGATTCGGCGGTGGCGGTCCACACGAACGGCTTCGGGTCATCGTTGTGCACGCGCAGGTACTCCTCGATCGCGGCGACGAGGTCGTCGACGCTGCGGAACACGCCACGGCGGATCATCTTCTCGGTCAGGTCGGCGAACCAGCGCTCAACGAGGTTGAGCCAGGACGAGCTGGTCGGGGTGAAGTGCAGGTGAAAACGCGGGTGCTTGGCCAGCCATGCCTTGACGTTGGGGTGGGTGTGGGTGCCGTAGTTGTCGACGATCAGGTGGATCTGCAGCTTGCGGGGCACGGAGGTGTCGATCGTGCGCAGGAACCGCAGGAGCTCGTCGTGCCGGTGCCGGGCGAAGCACTTGCCGATCACCTTGCCGGTCAGCACATCCAACGCGGCGAACAGGGTCGTGGTGCCGTGGCGCTTGTAGTCGTGGGTCATCGT
This sequence comes from Micromonospora sp. NPDC005299, assembly GCF_042872345.1. Lineage (NCBI taxonomy): Bacteria > Bacillati > Actinomycetota > Actinomycetes > Micromonosporales > Micromonosporaceae > Micromonospora > Micromonospora sp. NPDC005299. The sequence goes on along the minus strand of NZ_JBIAKG010000005.1, from coordinate 138,828 downwards.
GCCGGCCCGCCCGGGCTTGAGCGGCAGGCTCGGCTGGGTGCGGTCCAACGCCTGGATCTGCGATTTTTCGTCCATGCACAAGACCACCGCCTTGTCCGGCGGGTTCAGGTACAGGCCCACGACGTCGACGAGCTTCTCCTCGAACCGCTTGTCGTTGGACAGCTTGAACGTTTCCACCAGGTGCGGCTTGAGCCCTCGGGCGTCCCACACCCGCTGCACCGTCGCCGGACTCACACCGACCTTCGCCGCCATCGACCGGCACGACCAGTGCGTCGTCCCCTCCGGCTTCGAGTGCAGCGTCAACTCCACAATCTCATCGATCGTGGCCTGCGGAATCGACGCCTTACGGCCACGACCCGGCGCGACCCTGCCCAGATCGGCCAGACCACGCTCGGCGAACTCGGACCGCCATGCCCGCACCGTCACCCGGGTCACCCCGGCCAGCACCGCATTGTCGGCGTTGGACATCCCGTCCGCGGCGCGCAGCAGCACCTGCGCCCGCTGCACCAGCCGATGCTCGACCGTGCGCGACTTGGCAAGAGACTCCAGCAGTTCCCGCTGGCCGGGTTCGAGCACCAGTGGTGCGGCAGAACGTGTCACGTCCAGAGCTTACAAAAACGGCTAGATATTTGCGAGACAGAACACTAGGGGCGCTCAGGCGGTACGGCGCCGTTTGGTGGCGATCCTGCACCCTCACATGCCGACGAGCGTTCCTCCTGAGGTCGCGCTTTGGTTTGGACCGTCGTCTAGGGTGCGTCGTTATGGACGAGTCGCGCGGGTCAGGAGTCCTCCGTCATCAGTCGTTGCACGACGGGTTCGTGCCGGCGGAAGGGCCGCAGGAGGCATTCGCCGACGCTATCGATCGACACGTCGAGGAACACTTCGGGCCTGTGGAGTTCGTCTACCACGAGATCGCCTCGCACCTGGTCGGTGTGCATGTCTATGTCGTGGCACCGACCGAGGAACGCCCGTACCGGACGCTGATCACTTCTGGGATGAGTGAGCTGCCGATGATGGTCCCGGAGGGCCACGGCATCAGCCCGTACGCCGAACTGATGCTCAGCCTGCCTGCGGGTTGGCCGCTGACCGAGGTAGCCGGACTTGACAACCCAGCCGGGTGGCCGCTGCAAGTACTCAAACAGGTTGCTCGACTACCGCACGAGTACGGCACCTGGATCGGCGAGTGGCATTCTGTGCCGAACGGCGATCCCGCCCAGCCGTACGTTAAGGGCACCCCGTTCGCGGGAGTCGTCGTCGCGCCGATGCTGCGTGTGCCGCCCCAGGCTCGGACGATCGAAGTCCCCGGCGGCATCCGAATCGCGTTGCTCGCGCTGATCCCTCTTCATCCGGATGAGATGGTGGTCAAGGTTGACCGCGGCACGGATGCACTCATCGAGGTGCTCGATCGGGGCCGCGTCACCGAATTGCTGGACCCGCACCGGCCGTCGTACGCCTGACGGCTCGAACGTGCGCGCTGACCAAGGTCGCGTGCACGCTTCTGTCGCAGACCGCGCGTCACGCGCGGTAAGCAGCGGGCGTCCGCTGTCTCGGGCGGTGGTCGCTGGTCGCTGGTCGCTGGTCGCTGGTCGCTCAAGTGTCGGCAGCGGTGGCGTGGAGGCGATCGGAGGGGTCAACACCAAGATCAGTTGGTGAAGCGTCAGATGTCCAGGCGTGTCGGCTTCCCACTCTTACGACACCGCATCCTTTTCGGCTGACGTCGCCCTCCGTCACCGCCGGAAGTGAGACAGCCGAACGTTGAGGAAGAGCCGTTCACGAGACGACCCCCTTCTCGGAGGCCTTGGAGTTCAGGAACAGTTCGAGGGCCTCGACGACGAGGCGGTGGTCGTCGAGTTGGGGCAGTCCTGAGACGGTGACGGTGCCGACCGGGCCGGTGCCCCTGAGGATGATCGGGAAGCAGCCGCCGTGCGCGGCGTACCGGGCCGCGTCGAGGTGGGATTGTTCCTCGAAGGTGGTGCCACGGTCGCGGTAGGTCTGACCCACAAGGTAGGAGCTGTGTCCGAACCGGCGGACGACGCGGATCTTGCGTTCGATCCAGTCGTCGTTGTCGGCAGAGGTGCCGTGCAGCGCGTAGTGGAAAAGTTGCTGGTCGCCGAGGCGGATGTCGACGGTGACAGCGTGGCCGCGCTGTCTGGCCAGCCCGACCAGGCGAGTTCCCAGGTCCCACGCGTCGTCATGGTCAAAGCGGTCGAACTGGAGGCGTTCTTCCTGCTCCCGAAGCTCCGGCGTCACGGCGTACCGTTCCCTTCCTCGATCGTCCAAACGATCTAAGCAGAGGAAGAACCGGCGAGCGGAACGTTCCTCGTGCCGTACGTCCATCAGCAGATCGGGGTCATGCCGGCATCCGCGTCTGCCGCAGACGGTGAGCGGCGCACGTGGGGGTGGTCAAGCTCCATAAACTCTCCCCCAGCCTGCTACGTTGGCAGGTCGCCTGTCGTCGTCGAGGTAGCCGATGAGCGGGTGTGTCCAAGTTCTGGACTTCGGCGCGGCATATCCGGTGGCCGATCAGGGGCAAGCTTCAGGTCGCGCACGTAGGGGTGCTGCGAGCATGGCGAACCGGCCGGCCGTGTTCACTTCGTTCGAAAGATCGAGGATTGGGCCGAGCGCGGCGGCCCAACCGTGGCAGAACAGTTGCCAACCGTCGTGTACGACCAACCCATCATGAGTGCGGGCTTGCCGCAGCATGGCCAGGTCACCCCGGTAGTTCAGGTCCCACACGAGGGCAGCGGGTGGGAACTCGGCGACTGGCGACAGGGGGTTACCGGGACGGTCCTTGCCGAGTCCGGTGGCGTTGACGACGAGCGTTCCGGGCGGACCGGACGCGACGAGGTGATCCCATGGACCTGCACCGAGATGTACCTCGAGGCGCACTCGCCGGGACTCGGCCCACGGACCGAGCACGGCCTGCAGATGGCGGCCAGCCGCAGCGCTCCGGTCGGTGAACACCAAGCGGGCCGGCGGCACGGGACGGGCAAGCAGATGACGGCCGAGCGCGATCGCGCTACCGCCGGCTCCCAGACAGACGACGTGTTCTCCGTCGGGCCAGATGTCATCGACGACTCGCCCGATCGAGATCGGGTCCCGAGCGAAGCCGGCCAGCCTGCCCGTCTCACGGCGTAACGCGTTGACCTCTCCGCACTCGGCCGCCAACGGGTCGAGCCAGTCGACCAGGTCGCCAGCCTCGCGCAGTACGGCCACCTTGTGCGTCGTGATGACCGCGCCGAGAACCTCATCGCTGCCCGCCAGCTCGGTCATCAAGGCGCGGTACGCCTCAGCAGGTGCCGCCAAGGGCACGTCGCGACCGACGAGACGTACATCAAGACCAAGGTCACCCATCCAGATCGGGAACGCCTCATGGATCAACGACTTGCCTGTCGACACCCCAACGAACCAGACCATGGACGCCACCGGCCAAGGGTAATCGGCACCCAGCAGCCATCCTCATCCAGCCGCACGGCGAGCGCGGAGAGGCGGCTCAGTCGAACCAGTTGAACAGCAGGTCACCGAGCCGGCTCGGCTGGTGGTAGGCGACCTCCCGGCGTTCTTCTTCGGTAAGAGAGGGCAGGTGTCGGTCGTTGAGCGGCTGATTCAGATCTGCCGCGGTGGCGACCCGCAGCCCTGCCGGGCGGTAGATGTCCCCGCCGGCAACGTCAACGAACACCGCGTTGATCATGTGGGGATCTTGCTGTTCGGCTCCAGCGACCAGAAAGGCCGCAGCGTTGAAGAGGATGCTCAACGGCTTGCCATCACCGAATCGCATATCGCTCGCGTTCGGCTACCGCTCGCAGGATCCGCTGTCGAGGTGGAAGTACCTCGCGTTGGCCCAGCGGCAGAGCCGGATGCCGACGACTATGCCGGCGATCGTGACCAAGGCGGGGAGGTACCCGCTGGCAACTTGCACGATGGGGATCGCCGGGCAGCCACCCGAGATCGCCCAGCCGGTGCCGAAGAGCACTGCGCCGGGGATCACGCCGGCATGGATGCGACCTGGGGTGCGGCGGACGCGCAATACGGCGAATACCACGACGATGATCGCTACGCCGCCGGCGAAGGCCAGGAACATGCGAAGATCCTGGAAGGTGAACATACGGTTCAGTTCGGCGTAGTCGCCGAACCCGACGTTCGCGACGGTATAGCCCAGAGCCAGCCCAGCGATGATGTTAGCGACGAGTATCCCGCCCCGGGTACGCATCAGATCACCTTCCACAGCAGGAACGACACGAGGACGCCGGCGCCGAAGAAGACGGCAGTCGCGACGATGCTGACCGGCTGTAGCCGGCCACAGCCATTGAGCCCGTGACCGCTGCTGCACCCTCCGGCGAGACGGGTACCGAAGCCGACGAGTACCCCGCCGACGAACAACGCGCCAATCATTTCGATCGGTTTGTCGGTCACGATCTGGCCGAAGGCGTCGCCCATGTCGAGGCGGAGCTGGAAGCGGCCGCCAGTAACCGCCGCTGCCCACCCGCCGACGAAGACCGACAGGAGCAGGGCGACCTGGCTGACCAAGGGTGCCGGGAGCAGGCTCGCCAGTGAGAAACTCGGCGAGGCAGGTGGTCGCCCGTCCTGCCGCGGTGCCGGCGCGTCGCCGTGCGGGGCGGGATGCGCAGCAGGTGCCGCCGAAACGGCTCCGAACTGGTCGGCGGCGGCCGCGGCGAGAGCCTCGGCGAGGACACGTTCGTCAGCGAACTGCTCGTTCACCCGTTCGACCCGGCGTTCGGCGCGCCAGTGCAGCACGCGGTCCCACGCACCGGACACCCCGAAGGATCGATCGGTCGTGACGGCGTAGTTGATGGTGGTGAGAGCGAGCCCGACAGCCCCCGCCCACCAGGGCCAGTATTCAGTCATGCGGGACCTGCAATCCAATCTACGAGTCGGGTCCACCACCGGACCCGCCGAGGCGCCGGTGGGGCCGATGGGGTTCTGGCGGGATGGGAGCCGGTGCGGGCGAGCCGGGGTTGAAGCCTTGAGCGGGTGCCTGTACCGGGTTGAGCTCCCCGGCCGGCACCGGCTCGAACCGCTGCGAGGACCCCGGATCGAGCCGTGACGGGGGTGTCTGGCGTGCCGTGTCCGACCCCACACCGGCGGGTACGTGCCCCAGATATATCGCGTCGGCTCCATTCGGCAGGAGCGTGATCGGTACGAGCTGGCCCGTGCGGGACAGCTCATACCGAGCACATGTCAGCCAGCCCTGGGCACTGTCGCAGTAGTAGTTACGCCAGGCGCCCAAGCTTGCGTTGAGCAGCGGGAAGAGGGGGCAGTCCTGAGCATGTGAGCAGCCCATGTCACTCCGATCTGGCCAGCGTCAACCCGGCGAATGGGTGGGATGGCATGAGTTGGAGGGGCAGGTCTCGGTCAGCAAGCATACATACCGTATGGACGACTGACGATCGAATGCCGCTTTGATCAACGGCCTGGTCACGCCCCACTACGGCCTGGTCGCGGTCGGACGGCCGTTGCCCGTGGCCGATGACGCGTCCGCGTCGGCCGTCTAGTTCGCCCGACTGGCGCGGGGCCAGTCCCGCGCCCCGGTCGGCGCCGCGCGCCGAGCGTTCGCGCTGCGCGGCAAGCAGATCCCACGCCGGCGCGCCCTACGCCTCCCGCCACCGGGGGTGCTGTTGTTGTGGATCGGCGGACGTGTTGAAGCCGTGTGGGTGAGACCAGTCGGGAAGCGCAGTCCGCTGCAGTCAGACAGGCGAGCGCGTCGGCGGCCGCACAGTTCGACGGGATAGTCGCCGACTTGGCCAGCCGGAGGTCCGCGCTGAGGTCGGTCGCGAGCGCGACATCGGACGGCTGTCGCGCCAGCGTCACGAATGGCGTTTTCCCGCGCTACGCTACCGCCTTCAGTGCGGTAGAGGTGAGACCAGGCACGTCGGCTGGCCATTCCCACGCAGCTATTCACGCTGACCGGCTCGTCCGCGACCGTTAGGCGTCTCAGCGGCGGTGTCGCTGGTCGCGCTGGTGGTTTCGGCGTTGCAGGGTGGCGCTCTCGCTGACGCCGTGGATCGGCGCTATGGCAACGTACGAGTCTTCTATTCCCGTCCGCCGTCGACATGGGCGTCGCCTGCCGCGACACGTACGGTTCGGGCGCCTACGCCCAAACGTCGAATCCTGACGATCCATACGCCTGGCGGTGCTACCGCTGACCACCCGTGTCTCCGCCACTACAGAGGTTGAAAGGTCAGGATTACTGCGGTTCGGGACCGAGGGTCAGACCGGTGGGTCCAAGTGAGGACCGGTCTCGCCCGGGGTGGCCCGGCAGTTCAGGATCAGTGCGGCTGGGCCGGCTCAGGTTCGTGAGAGGTGGTCGCGCGGGCTTCTACCCGGCGGAATTCGGGCTTCTACCCGGCGGAATTCGGGCGATGTGACCGTTCGTAACGTCGCGGCGAGCACGAGGGCGCAGAGCGCTGCTCCGCCCCAGAAGACCGCTCTGACGCTGATCAGTTCCGCGGTGAGGCCGGCGACCAGAGCCCCCAGCGGCATCGATCCCCAGCTGATCAGGCGGCTGACCCCGCTGTAGCGCCCCATCATCTCGTCGGGCACGACGAGCGCGCGCAGCGAGCTGTAGGTGACGTTCCAGGCACCGGAGCCGGCGCCGCCCAGGACGGTCGTCACGGCGATCAGTCGGGGGGACGAGGTGATTGCTGGCGCTGCCAGCAGCACGGCGAAACAAGCCATCGACGTGGCGAGGACGACCCGCCGTCCCAGCCGGCGGGTGAGAGCGGGCGCGGCGGAGGCTGCCACGACGCCGCCCACTCCCAGGGAGCCAATCAGCAGTCCGTACTGCGAGCGGTTCAGGTCCAGCGGTCCGGGTGTGACCGCATAGACAACGATGACCGCCACCCAGGCCGCCCAGCATCCGCTCGCCGCGCCGGCGACCAGCAGCAGGGTTCGCAGAACCTTCTCGCGCCACACGTACTGGACGCCGTCCCAGATGTCGGCGCGGAGGCCGGACGCGCTCGTCCTTGATCCGGGGTGGCGGTCGCTGCGGTACCGGCCGGTCATGATCGCCAAGGCGATCAGCGCGCCCGCGTATCCCACTCCGCCGGCGCCGAGCGCGACGGCCAGTCCGGCGGCGGCCAGCAGGCCACCCAAGGGGGGCCCGATGAACTCGTTGGCCGCGGTCTCGGTCGCGGTCAACTTCGCGAACGCGGATTCCATGCGGTTGCGGGGCACGACCATCGGCACGACCGACATCCGGGTGGTGTCGGCGAACACCTCGGCGGTGCCGAGGAACAGCGACCCCGCGTACAGGCCGGCCAGCGGCAGCGTGTCCGCGAGGATGCCACCCACGAGCACGGCGAGGACCAAGGCGCGCGCGGCGGCCATCGTCATGATCAGGCGCCGGCGGTCGACCCGGTCGGCGAGCGCGCCAGCGTGCAGCGAGAACAACAGCCAGGGCAGGGTGTTGGCCAGGCTGATACCGGCGACCAGCGCCGGGGAGTTTGTCATCGAGACGGCCACCAGGGGCAGGGTCAGCTTGACGACTCCGTCGGCCAGGTTCGTGACCGCGGCACCGGCCCACAGCGCCATGAAGTTCCGCGCGCCGACGGTCGTCGGGTCGCTTGGCTGGGTGTCGCTCCGCATGGCCGGCAGCTTGCAGTATCCCGCGGTGCCACCCTAGAGTTTCGAATGGAGGCGAAACGTGGCGGTGTTCCTGGTCGACGCCGAAGTGATGGCGCAGGCGCGTTTCGGAACTTCGCAGCTCACCGAGACGTTGGGGGCGCTCAATATCCTGCGCCGGGGCCAGCCGCTTCCGTGGCACCGGGTCTGGCGGGACCAGTATGTCGATGCCTTCCATGGCTATCTCGACGGCGACCCGGTGACCGCGGCCATTCTGGCGCACGCGATCTCATCCTCCTGGATGGCTGACTTCCTGACGGTGCCGCCCGCCCGTCCGGACATGACGCTAGACGACGAGCTCGTGGAGCTGGAGTCGCTGTCGGATGGCCGAATCCGTGAGGATCTGGCCTACGTACGTTCCCCGTTGGCCCCGGAATTACGCGGTACAGGGTTGGCGAGCCGGACGGCCGCTCTGTTGCGCTGGGTCTGGCGCCACACGATTGAGGCGGACTGGCCGCGTCGGCAATCGGTGCTGCGCGCCGATGTGGTGTCCCGGATCTCCCGCCTGGGCAGGGACGGATGGTCCGGGGTCATCAACGACATGCGGCCGGGCATGCGCTGGCTCGGCGACGGGCGGCTGCAGGTCGAGGAGCGGCCTTACCCACCGTGCGACGTGCGGGGCGGGACGCTGACGTTCTTCGCGGCTCACTGCCGGGGAGGCTGGATCTCCTGGAGGTTGCCCGACCGCTTCGGGATTGTCTATCCGGTGACGGGGATCTTCACCGAGGCGGCTCTCAGCACACCGGATCCTCTGCGCCGCCTGCTCGGGACCGCACGGAGCAGGATTCTGGTGCAGGCGGCCGAGCCGGTCAGCACCACGGCCGTGGTCGCCGCGACCGGACTGCCGCTCGGCACGGTCGGTGGTCACCTGCGCGTGCTGACGGAGGCCGGTCTGCTCAAAAAGCGCCGGTCGGGTCGGGAAGTCCTCTATTGGTGGACGGATACAGCCAGGGCGCTCGTGGCCGGAGCCTCGTCGTTCTGACGGGGGCTCGGGCGCGGTACAGAGCCTCATCCACGTGAACGCGGACGGCGACCGCGAGATGCGGCACGCTGGCGGGGTAAAGGGGGCGGCCTCGGCCTGTCACTCGAGCAGTGGCACCCATGCGGCGGCGACGGTTCCCTCGCGTCGCGCCTCGGTGAGCCGTTGAGCCGGAAGCGGCTCGGAGTGCACTGCCTGCTGCAGGGGACCAACTCCGTAGACGACGGCGACGGCGCCCAGCGCCCTTGCGGCGGTCGCCCAAGTGGACGGTATCTCGGCGACGCCGTAGGCGAATACATGACCGGTCGGGTCATGCAACGCGAGACCCGTAGCGCCCAGACCCACACCCCAGGTGGTCACCCTCGCCGGATGTGTCGCCGATGGCCAGCGCGGCAGGCCCAACAAGATCGCCGCCTCCACCTGCGCCTCGCACCGCGAGCCAGTGAGGGTCTCCGTCCACGCGGCGCTGGCTGGCTCGAACCAGGCGACGGCGACGACCACCGGCCCGTCGGCGCGAGAAGGCTGCCCTGGCTGCGGGATGGGAAAAGGAGCAGCCCACGGCTTCTCCTGGCTCGTCACCCATACGTGCAGCCGTTCACCGCCGCGGCGTTTCGCATCATCGGCGACGGCAAGGACCCATGCATCGCTGACCTTGTCTCGCACGCCTGAGCTATCCGGTTGGTTCACCGGTGGAGTCGACTCCGTAGCACCTGCGCTTTCCGCAGCCGGTAATTTATCCGATGCCTCTCGCGATGTTGCTGATGTCCACGGGCGGCGTGCGTTCACCGGTTGAGTGGACCTGGGTACTGCCGCAGGTACGGGCCTGAACGCGTCGACTCCATTCGGCAGGAGCGTGATTGGCACGAGCTGGCCTGTCCTGTACAGCTGGTACCGAGCACATGTCAGCCAACCCTCCGCACTGTCGCAGTAGGCGTTGCGCCAGGCGCCCAAGCTTGCGTTGAGCAGCGGGAAGAGGGGGCAGTCCTGAGCGTGTGAGCAGCCCATGTCACTCCGATCTGGCCAGCGTCAACCCGGCGAATGGGTGGGATGGCATGAGTTGGAGGGGCAGGTCTCGGTCAGCAAGCATACATACTGTATGGACGACTGACGATCGAAAGGCGATCATGTCGAATGCCGCTTTGATCAACGGCCTGGTCACGCCCCACTACGGCCTGGTCGCGGTCGGACGGCCGTTGCCCGTGGCCGATGACGCGTCCGCGTCGGCCGTCTAGAAGAAGATCGGGGATGGCTGGTCAGGTGATCGCGCCCCTGGTCAGCCTGTCCGTCATTGTCGGGCAGAGCTGGTGGACTGCGATGCGCAAACGCAGCCGGAGGCCCGATCTTGTGTCACCGTTCGCAGTGGACTTCTTCGCGTACCCGCTCAGATCGGTCAGCGGCGCATTCGATAGCGCAGGTGAAGCACCCGGTTGCCCTGAATCACCACGTCAGGATCCTCCAACAGGTGCTGCGCGTGGACCGACCCGAAGTAGCGCTTGCCGGACCCGAACACGACGGGGACGACGTCCATGCGTACCTCGTCGACCAGGCCCGCGGCAAGCACCTGGCCACCGACGTCGCCAGCGGCGACCTCGACCATGCGGTCACCCGCAAGGTCCTGCGCCTTGGCCACGGCTGCCTCGACGCCGTCGACGAAGTGAAACGGCGCCTCGGGGTCCCAGCCCTCGGGCTCCGGCCGGTGCGTCACGACGACCACGTGGTCGATCCCGCCCGGAGGCTTCCCGTCCCAGCCGTCCGTCATGTCGAAGACGTGGCGGCCGACGATTGTCACCCCGATCTGGTCCCAGTACGGCCGGGTGTAGTCGTAGGACGTCTGCGACACCTTCACCTCGCCGCTCTCGTCCAACGGGACGTCACCGCTGGACAACCAGTCGAACAGCGGTCCGGGCTGGTCATTCTCGTCCGCGACGAAGCCGTCCACCGACACCGAGCTGTACATGACCACCTTGCCCACGGGGCTCTCCTCTGCTTTGGGATGCCCCCAAATTAGCGTGTCGTGAGCTGTCGCTCTTGTAAGAAATCAATCGGCCGGCAGCGGCCAGCCGTCCAGCGCGTGGCCGGGATGTTCGCGCAGGAACCGCCGCCGGACTTCGACGTACCGGGTCGGCGTGAGCCCGGTGAAGGCCCGGAACTCGTGGCCGAAGTGGGCCTGGTCGAAGTAGCCTGCGCCACCGGCGAGGTCGCCCCAGTCGATCGGTCCGGCGGGGTTGATCGCGAACACGGTGGCGGCGAAGCGGTAGGTGCGTGCCAGCCTCTTCGGCGTGACGCCGATGAGCTCCTTGAACCGCTGTGCCAGATGAGTGCTGCTGACACCGGCTGCCACCCTCAGGTCGCCGATCGCCACCGCCCCGCTGGTCGCCGCGATGACGTTGCTCGTATGGCGGACCAGCCCCAGGCCGGCGGTCTCGCACAGCCGTCGCATTAGCTCCTCCTCGAGCAGCGTCAGCATCTCGTGCGGTCCGTCCGCCGTGGCCGGCCGGTCTCGCAGCTCAGCAATGGCGGGCCGGCCCCAAACCTGCTCCACCGTCACGGGCCGGTCACACAGCTCGGCCGCGGGCATCGGCAGGAACGGCGCCAGCCCCCACGGCATGAAGTGCACGCCGACGGACCGGGTCTGGAGTGGGTAGCCGAACTCCCACGCGCGGGTGGGCATGGTGACCACGCAGCCGTCGGCGTACTCGGCCGTCTCGATGTCAGTGCCGGCGCGAATGCGGAACGGCGCCCCGAGGTTGACGATGAGCAACGCCGCCGGCATCGGCGGCAGCGTCAGCCGGGCGTACGGCGGCGCACCCTCCAGGTAGTAAAGGTCGTCGATCAGCCTGTCCAGCGGCGGTCGCGGCACTCTGGACACGTACTCCACACCCACAGCATCGCCGACGCCCCGCCGGCATCGCGCGCCGGGATGGTCCAGCCGCGCTGCCGCCAGCATCGAGCCGGCGCCGATCCCGGACAAGCGCCCGGCCGCGGACATTTGCGTGGGATACGCGTGCTGCGTGAGGGTTTGGGTGTGTGTCGGGATCGACACAAACCGATCCCCAACTCGGGCTGCGCGTTATCGGTGCCATCCCGATCAACTGACATGCACGCTACCGGGAGTGGATGAGCCCGGGCTGTCGTCCGGGCCCATCCGACGCCGAGAACTCCAATGCGGTGCGTCTCGTGCACGGGCACGACCAAGCTCGCGTCAACCTCCGTAGGCAGGTGGCGCAGAGATTGACCCGACGCGGTGCACTCACATGCCGAATAGCGGATGCCCCAACGCGGGTCTACGGGGTGTGCACGACAGGCTGATCACCTCCCCACATCTCCACCACGGTTCCACCGACTCCCTCTTGGATGAGATTCAAGACGACGGAGACAACCTCGGCCGGAGGAATCAGCGGGCGAGATGCCGCACGTTCATCGGCACTCATGCGCTCCCACTGGGCCTGGGCTCGGCTCAGCCCGATCCAGTCTGGCGCTACGGACATCATCCGGACCCCGTGGCTACTTTCCAAGCTGGCCAGACTGGCGGTGAAGCGAATCAGGCCAGCCTTGGCGGCCCCGTACTCGGGCGAGCCGTAGGACTCGAAGCCAATGCCACCGCTGGATGCGATGTTGATGATCGCGCCACCGCCTTGTTCCCGCATGGGGTCCAGAACGAGCTGACTAAGCAGCATCGGGGCGGTGAGGTTCAGGCTGATCGTCGCGGCCCACTCGGCAGCCGTCGCCTGCGGATACTGTCGCTGCGGGGTCCAGCCGCCGGCATTGTTGACGAGCACGTGAGGACCGCCGAGCTTCTGCGCTGCCGCCACGATGCGATTCATGTCGCCACGCTCTCGTACGTCGGCGCCTAACGCTTGTGCCGGCATTCCGCGCTTCTCGATCAAGCGTCCACACGCCTGCGCGGCTCGCTCATCGAGATCGGCTACGACGATGCCATAACCGGCGTGGGCAAGGCCAAGCGCGATTTCGCGTCCCAATCCATTGCCGGCGCCGGTAACGATCGCGGTGCGAACCATGATCACGCTCTCCCCTGAAGTCGCCCGTCGTGGTCGGCTCTTCCTACCCGCGGACTTGCCGTCTGAGACGCAAGCGGACACGGCCGATCGCCAGCGCCTCATCCGGATCTGCCGCCACCCGTGCGCGTCCCCTTCATGGCCTGCTGTGCCGGCTGGAGGCCGTTAGGCTACACATATGGTCCGGGATGAACTGCTGCGGCTGCGAGCGAGGGCGGAGGCTGAGGCGGCGACGCTGGCCCAGGATCTGGAGGCGCTGTTCCTGGCATCGCGGGATTCGAATGCCGACGACGAGCACGACCCGGAGGGCGCCACAATCGGCTTCGAACGCGCCCAGTTGACCGCGCTGCTGGCCGGGGCGCGGGAGCGGATCGCCGACGTTGACGACGCGCTGCGTCGGGTGGACGCGGCGACCTACGGCGTCTGCGAACGATGCGGGCAGCCGATCGGCGATGAACGGCTCGCCGCGCGGCCGTTCGCTCGCTTCTGCATGGCATGCGCATAGGGCATCAAGGAGTGAACACTGGGGGCGCTCACTAATTCCAGCGAAGCGTTTACGCGGGCCAGGACCAGATGCGCTCAACTGCCGCGGACAAGGCGCGCACTGGCCGTCTATGCTCGTCACTGTCCGTGTGCCTACCCGTTCCGCCATTGAGACGTGTCCGTCGCGTGCTCAAGCGCGAGCTGGCTCTTCGTGTCCAGTTGGCCTCGCGCGGCGCGCCACTTGGTCAACTACGCGGTTCGGTTCGGGCTCCTATACTCGCCCGATGATCGAGGGATGGTCGGTTGTCCCGGTTCGGGCGGCGGTGGAAGCTGCCGGCCCGAATGCTGAGGTGGTGCATGGTGATGGGGTCACCTTTGCGTATGGGGCCGACGCTCTGGTCGTGATCGCCGACGCCGGAGACCGGACTCACGGCAACGCTGTCGACAACGCGAACACGCTGATGCTGCGGGAGCCTTTGCCCAGCGAGGCGACTCAGTGGATAGATTCGAAGAACAAGTCTGGCCAGCCACTTCTGGGCTTTGTCAAGATGGCCGATGGCTGCCTGGCTCTCGGTGAGCTCTACCAAGCCTGCAGCATCTACGGCGGGACGGACCTGTCCACCGGAGAACAGGGCTCCCTCACGTTTGCGAGGCTGACCTGGGACAAGCGGCTTCCTCCCGACCTGCTGGACAAGGTGCTACCGACGCCGGCACTGCCGGTACCCGGCATCGACTGGCTGGACGATGTGCCTCAGGACCTGACCCGGGCACTGCAGTCCTTTCTGATTGGTTGGTACGCCGACGTGCCGATGCCACCGGCGCCACCCCCACGCGCGGCCATGACGCTTCCGCCCCCGTTGCTGGCCTTCCACGACATCGCCGCCGGCCGCGAGGAACTCCTCGGCCGACAGGACTTCATCGAGCCGCTCGACGAGATCGAGTACCTCGAAGACGAGCCCCTAGTGGTCTTCGCGGCCGAAAACCAGGGCGTCTGGGTCGCATCGATCGACCCCACCGACGACGATCCGGTCGTTTGGTACGACGGCGGCCCGGAGCGGCTGCGCGAGCGGGAACGCCTCGGCGGTTTCCTGCTCCAGTTCGCCCTCAACGAAGCGGTGAACACCTCACCGTTCAGCGGCTTCGCCACGATCACCCCGGAGGTGCTGGACCGGTTCGTCGAGGACCTGGTTCCCGTCCCGCTGCAGCCGATGCGTGTACCTGGCGACCCGACGCGCCATTGGGTGGCTCCCGGACTGGTCGCTGTGGCCGCCGACTACGGCGAGAGTGGTATCTGGCTAAGCGTCGGCAGCCGGCAACGCTCGGCCCTGCGGCCCCTACGCTCGCGCCTCGACTGGGAACACTTCAACGGCTAACCAACGAGATCTCTCCGGTCCCAGCACGCCGACTGCGGAGAGATTAGGCACGTACCGCTGGTCGGCGGTCTACCCAAGACCAAGTGCGCACATCTGCCGCTACGGGTGGGCTGGCGTTGATGGCCGCGGAGGTGGGTGCATGGGGCCGACCTGATGCTTGCGCGGAGAACGGGGTAGCTGTCCGCCGATTGGCGTGGGACCATCACCGCTGTGCCTGAGTTGATCGTACGGGACATGACGAGGGACGAGTTCGAGGAGTGGCGTGACCGCACCATCCGGGCATTCGCGGATGAGCAGGTAGCAGCCGGAAACTGGCCCGCGGACGAGGCCCTCGAGTTGGCCACCAAGGCAAACGACGTCCTGTTGCCGGATGGCTTTGCGACTGCCGGAATGCTGTTCTTGAGGGCCATGCTTCCCGACGGCAGCTATGTGGGTGTGTCGTGGCTGGGCTTGACGCATCCGCGCGGTGCCCCCGACTGCGCGTTCATCTACGACATCGAGATCGATGAGGCGTACCGCGGATCCGGCTACGGGCGCGCGCTCCTGGCTGCTGCGGAGGACGCGGCGCGATCTCGTGGCGTGGGTCGTGTAGAGCTCAACGTCTTCCGTGACAACGACCGGGCGATCCGGCTGTATGAGACTTCCGGCTATCGCGTCGTGACACAACAGATGCGTAAGTCGCTCAATTAAACGAGAGTCAGACCGTTGCCGCCGCCGGTGCACTGATCTGCCGCGTAGCGCTCGTCACGCAAGGCAACCAGTTCACGGTGCACGCATCCGGACATGCCGATGTCCGGATGAAACGTGGGCCAGCTAGTTGGGCCACGCCGGTCAGACGGAGGCGAGGAACGCTCGCACCCGCTGCATGAGTAGCGCGGACGCCTCAGGGTCGTACGCGTCGAGCGAGGAGTCGGCGAATAGGTGCTGGTCGCCCGGATAGACGAACAGCTCAGCGGCCGTCGTGGAGCCGGCGAGCTCGCGCGCGGCCGGCAGGTCCTCGTCGAAGAACTCGTCGTCCTCCTTGCCGTGGATCTGCACCGGCACGCCCTCGGGCCACCTCTGTCCGAATTCCGCCACCGGGAGACAGGAGTCGATGAGGAGCGCCCCGCGGGCACCGGGCCGGGTCTGCGCAAGCCGCTGGGCGATCGTCACGCCGAAGGAGAATCCGGCGTAGACGAGCTCGGGGCCGAGTTCGTCGGCCGCGGCGACGCCGCGCTCCCGGATCGCGTCGAGCCCCAACTCTCGGGCGAATCCGAACCCTTCCTCGATGCTGCCGAACGTGCGGCCGTCGAACAGGTCCGGCGTGTGCACGGTGTGCCCGGCCTGTCGCAGGCTGTCGGCGAAGCTCCGGACCCCGTCGGTCAGGCCTTGGATGTGGTGATAAAGCAGCACCTCGGTCACGGCGTTGAACTCCCTGCGAACGATCGGAATTTCTGGAACGTTCCGCGATGCTAGTCTGTTATGCCATGGCCGACAACCCCCCGGACTACGAGCTAGCCGACCGGATCGCGCTGACCAGACCGGACCAGGTGAAGGCCATCGGCCACCCGCTCCGCACGATGATCCTGCAGCTCCTCCACGAGCGGGCCGCAACCGTGACCGAGTTAGCGGAGGCAGTCGAGCGCCCCAAGAGCACGGTCGCGCACCACGTGGACGTGCTCACCCGGAACGGCCTGCTCCAGGTGGTGCGCACGCGGAAGGTGCGAGCGATCGAGGAGCGCTTCTACGGGCGCACCGCGCGCATGTTCTACATGGCAGCGGAGCCATCACCCACTGGCGAACAGATGCCGGGCGACTTCAACGACTTCGAGGTGGCGGCACGCGAGTCCGGGAAAGCGTTCGAGCAGGGAAAGCTTTGGGGCTTCATCCGGCATGCGCGTATCTCGCAGGATCAGGCCTCTCAGTTCTGGGACCGGATGGCGCAACTGGTTGATGAGTTCGACCGGATGCCAAGGTCCGGCGAAACCATGTACGGGTTCGCGATCGGCATCTATCCCACCGACCACCCGACGCTGCCAGCAGCGGAGTGAACACCTACTCGAGAATCGCGGACGGCCTGATCGTGCACCTGGTCAAGCAGGCTGCTGCCGTCGTCACTGACGATCGATCCGCCGGCAGACCAAGTCAGGCCGCCGTTCCTCCTCGGATAGCCGGACATCGGGTAAGACCTCGCCGTGCCAGTAGCCGGTGATTCTTCGGAGCGGAGTCTCGCGTTCGGCAAGCCAAGGCATGCCTCGCGTTGCGGCTTGCACGGTCATCAGAACGCTGCTGATCCTGTCGCATTGCCATGGGCGGAGTGCCCGGATCTGCCGATGAGCGCACGGTGCCGGTGTCCGCTCAGCAAGCCTGCTGTGGTTAGCATCGCTTGTGACAGATCTTCATGTACTTCGTGTGTTCTGCGGTCCCGGCGGTAGGTACGGAAACCAGCTCGGCGTTGTTCTTGACGGCCATGCCGTGGCCACTGGCCAGGACCGCCAAGCCGTGGCCGCGCGGCTGGGCTTCAGCGAAACTGTCTTCGTCGATGATGCCGGCACAGGGGTCGTCGATATCTATACGCCGAGCATGCGGCTGCCGTTTGCCGGGCATCCCCTGGTGGGGACGTCCTGGTTACTGGGTCGGCTCCGAGCCAGGCCGGAACTCCTACACCCGCCGGCGGGCTCGGTGCCAACCTGGCAGGAGGGCGAGTTCACCTGGATCAGGGGTCGCGCGCAGTGGGCGCCCGACAGGCGCATGCAGCAGTACGCCTCAGCCGAGGAGGTCGACTCGCTGCCGTGCCCGCCGCCAGGTGACGGGTGGCTGTACGCGTGGGCGTGGCAAGCCCGGGCCGCCGGTCGGGTGCGTACCAGGGGATTTCCCCGCCGGGGCGACGCCATCGTCGAGGATGAAGCCACCGGAGCGTCCGCGATCGTGCTGACCGCCGAACTGCGCCGGGCGCTGGACATCATGCAGGGCAAGGGATCGCAGATCCTGACTCGACCAGGTCCGAACGACACCGTCGATGTCGGCGGCCGGGTCATCCTTGAGGAAACCCGCTCCCTCTAAATGAGCCACCCCCACAGCGCCCAACCCAGGCCTGCAAATATCCGCACATGCCGCTGATCGGGCGTGGGCTGCTCGGCTGTTGCACAGTCATGCCAAGAACCGGTAACGCCCGGTCTGCGCCGCGGCCCCGTGCCTCCGATCTTCGGGTTGAGCTCGGGGCGACGGTATCTGACGGTCGGTCAGATTGACTCGTGGGCGGGCAGATCGAGGAGGTCACGGGCGCCTTGGCGCAACAGGGCCGCGGCGACGGAGGTCCCGAGGGTGATCCGGTCCGCCGCCCATTCGTGCACGTCGAGCACGGTCTTGCCGTCGAGGCTGATCACCCTCGCCCGCAGGCCGAGGCGCCCGTCGGGCTCAGTGCGCGCGAGCGCAGCAATCGGTGAGTGACAGTTGCCCTGCAGGATGTGCAACATGGTCCGCTCGGCCACGGTCTCCTGCTCGGTCCGCGGGTCGCCGAGGCTCGCGGCCAGGCCACGGGTACTGGTGTCGTCGTCACGGCACTGCAGGACCAGGGTGCCGGAGCCGACGGCCGGGACCATCGTGTCGACGTCGATCGGGTGGGTGATCCGGTCGGCCTGCCCGATCCGCTGCAGGCCGGAGACCGCGAGCAGCAGCGCGTCGTACGTCTCGCCGGCGTCGAGCTTGGCCAGCCGGCTGTTCGCGTTGCCCCGGATGGCCACCGGCACCAAATGCGGCCAGTGCAGGGCCAGCTGCGCGACCCGCCGCACCGCGGAGGTACCGATCCGGGTGCCGGCGGGCAGCTGCTCAATGCGCAGTCCGCCCGGGTGTACCAGGCAGTCCCGGACGTCGTCGCGGGTGAGGTAAGCGGCCATCACCGTGCCTGCCGGTGCCGGCCGGTCCCCGGGAACGTCCTTGACGCAGTGCACCACCAGGTCGACGTCCCCGGCGACCAGGGCGGCGTCCACCTCCTTGGTGAACGCCCCCTTGCCGCCCAGTGCGGCCAGGTCGCCGTGCCACCGGTCCCCGCTGGTCGACATCGACGCCACGTCCACGGTGACCTCGGGGTGCCGGTCGGCGAGCATCGCGCGGACCCGCTCGACTTGAGCCAGCGCCATCGGGGAGTTGCGAGTGCCGATACGCAGCAGGCGGGAGTCGGACATACCGGCGAGGGTAGTCCGCTAGATACGGGCGCCGACGACGACCTCGGAGCTGCATGATTCCACTACCGAAAATCAGCACCTCCGACGGGTCGCAAAAGGTCGGGAAGCCGAGCGGTCGGGCGGATCGCGGTCACAGGTCTTTGGCCATGTTGCGGGCGGTCTCGGTGAAGCCCAGCTGCTCGTAGAGGGCCCGGGCGCCGGTGTTGTGGGCGAAGACGCGCAGACCGATTCGGGTCAGCGCGTTGTCGCGGCACCAGCGCTCGGCGGCCAGCATGATCGCGCGGCCGTAGCCCTGACGGCGTACGTCGGGTTCGACGGCGACGTTGTAGACGAACGCGGTGTCGTGGGTGACTTTGACCCAGAGGAAACCGACCCGACGGTCGCCGTCGTAGGCGTACCAGAAATGGTGGTCAGGGGTGGCAAACTCGTCGGGAAGCAGCTGCGCGTAGGTGTGGGCGGCGTCGCGGGCCGCCTCCTGCGCCGACTGGCCCAACGCGGCGACGCTCTGCGCGTAGTGCGCCTCGGCCTCGGCCCGCCACGGCTTGTACTGATCCTCGCTCATCGGCTCCAGCCGAACGTCCGCCACGATTGACAACCTACCGAGTCAAAAGCACCCGCTCGCCCTCTCAGTACGGGGCCGCCGGTCCACGGCGACCCTAGCGTTACGCGCATGCGAACACGTACACGTCGTGCCGTCGACCGCTTACCGCCGGGCGGGCGACGTCGTCAGGATCGGCGTACGCTTCCCCGACGCCAAGGGCTGGTGGCGTAACTTCACCGCCGACGGCGCCCGGCTCACCCGTCCAGCTGGACGGCGTCGACCGCCCCGGCCACGGCCTGGCCCACCGCGACGCCAAGGGCCCGGTGACCGTCACGGTCCGCCTCTGACACGAGCGAGGCGGACCGTCAGAGGCGGAAGGCAGCCGGCGACGCCGAGTTCGCCGGAGGGACGGTCTTCCAGGTGCCGCCGTAGCTGGCGCGGATGGACGATGAGGAACTCGCGGTACTCGACGGCCCGGTGCCTTCTTAAGGAGGCCGGGCCAACGCGCAGCCGAGTGGCGTGCCGCAGGCTCGTAGCGTGAACGCCCTTCAAGGCCAGACATCCGGATCTGCCGCGAGGCGCGCGCTCCCGGCTACTGGCCAACCGCATCGGGGCCCACGCCTGAGCATTGCCGGTAGTGGAGCAGGTCGGCAGCATGAGGCAGTCGGATCGGCGGTGTGGCGTCGCGCATCGCGATCAGCCCGAGTATCGGTCCGCGGCGGATCGCGGTATCAATCGCGGACTGCGCGTCCGGATCCAGTGACTCCCCAGGTGGCCGCCGCCATGCAAGCCCCGCAGAGCTCGTCATAGCGTTCCTGCCTATCGACCAAGCCTCGTCGACCACACTCCGGCACCGATAGTCAAACATGGTCTTATCGTCCAAGGCAGTGCTGCGTCCAGCAATCAGAATCCGCCGGAAGGCCGCCACCGACGACCTCTGCCGCGATCCCGCAGTTGCTGTTGAAGAGTGGCATCCGGATGGGCCGTTTCGGGAGCTCGCTCATAATGAGCGGGCTCCCCGGAGCCTGGCTCCGACTCGAACGGTGCTGCCACCCCTGGGTTCAGTGACGCGCGGTACCGGCGCCGCGCGTTGGGCAGGCCGACCTCTGAGCGTAGTACGTCCGGGCGCAACGCAGGGGTGTCCGGATCTGCCGCGATCCGATCGCTACGCTACGTGACGGCTCCGCCCGGCTGGTCGGCGTGCGGACATGCCGATGACCGTGCACCGCGCGACGTAGTCTTCAACAGTGGACACAACGGCCCTCACACCCCGCGTGCTGGTGATCGGGTTGGATCCGTATCGGGTGCCGGGGCCGTGGGACCCCAAGCCAGTCGCAGACGGCATCGAAGTCGGGAGGGCCCGATTCGTCGAACACGGCGTGGGGGCTGAGTTCTGCCTGTTCGGCCTCGACGGCAGCGACGATGTGGAGGCGGTCGTCACCACTGCCCTTTGCGCCCAGCCTTGGGATTGCGTCGTCATTGGTGGCGGGGTGCGCAATCAGCCGGAACTGTTCGAGCTGGTGGTCAATCTGGTGCGGCGGCACGCGCCCGACGCAGCGATCGCATTCAACGCCACCCCGGCGGACACCTTCGACGCGGCCGCCCGCTGGGTTGAGGTGCCCGGATGATCGCTCATGCCGCGAAGCGCTCGTCATCGAAGGTGACTTCGGTGACGGTCGTCGGCGCCCGGACGTGCCGAGAAGAGCGCGTCCCCGATGATGACGACTGGCTTCAGGCGACGTCCTCGCGAGCGTAAGGGCACTCCTCAATGCCACCGTGCCGTCCTAGCGCACGCGGCCGTTGAAATAGACCAGGGCGCCGACACATGGGACTGTCCAGCCGGTGGTGGCAGCGACGAATCCTGCCAGAGCCGGCATCTGCCACCTGCGGGCGAGGTGCGCGCAGAGCGGCACCGCCAGCAGCAGGCTTGGGGCCAGGATCAAGGCCGTGTCCTGGAGGACGGCGCCGATGTCCGCCGGCTCCGAGGGGCATCCGAACTGGCCAGTGCACTCCTTCAAGCGGCTGCCGACGTACGAGTAGCCGGGCGCGCTGCCAGCCTCCGAACCGTTCATCATCGCCGTCAGGCTGGCCGGCAGACACCAAGCCACTGCATACCAAGCAGCGAGCGCCGTGTAGGCGCGCCCCGTCCGGCCGTCTACGCGATCCTCGATCATAATCGGAGCCTATATTCACTGCTCCAGAGCGCTCATCCGCCGCAGTGCGCTCGCTGCCGGACAGCGCACGAGAGTGACCGTGCGCAGCAACCGTCTGATCTCGTGGCCGTCGCCTGACGCGCCCGCTCAGTCGTCGGCTTCCTGTGCCGCGGCGGCGATCGGCTCGAGCCCCGCGATCAGCTCGTCGAGCTCGTCGGCGGTGAGCACGTCATACGCCGGAGCCGCCAGCTCGTCGGTGAGGGCCTCGATCCGCTGCTTGGTTTCCCGGCCGGCGTCGGTGAACCCGCCGGCGGCGTCCACGAGGCCGCGGCGGCGCAACCCGTCGACGACACCGGCGAGCTGTGCCTTGGGCAAGTGGTGGGTCCGGCCGAACTCCTCCGCCCTCATGCCGAGGGAGAGAGCGAGCAGGACGTGGGCCTCGGTGCCGCCGATGCCGTGGGCGAGGAGGGCGGCGTTGTGGCCGTCACCGCGGTGCTCCCGCAGCAGCGTCGCCGCGTGCCAGAGCCTGGCCACCGGCTCCGCGGGCACGTCGAGCGCCCGGAGTCCTGCGTACAGCGCGCGGCCCTCGGTCGGCGCACTGGCCGCTGCCCGGGTGGCGAGATCGGCGGCCCGCACCAGACCGGGGGCGTCGGCGAGCTGCCCGATCCTCTGCCGCAGCGCTGCGGCGCTGCCCCGCTCGCGCACCGCGATCGCCTCCTGCGGGGTGGTCTTCCCCCAGACCCACGGGATGTGGCGCGCCACCTCGCCGTCGGCGAAGTTGTAGAAGACCGCGTGCACCACCTCGGCCGGCGCCAGCCCCAGCGGCGCGGCCCGGCCCGCGAAGTACCCGTCCCAGTAATTGCGCATACCCAAGGCCAGGAACGCCTCGTTCGGCACCTCGGAGAAGGTGACGGTGGCGATCGGCTCGACGAGCTCGAACATGCGGTGGACCTTGGCCAGTGGGTGCTGCATCGGTCGACATCTCCTTTGGCCGTGACCGCGCCCTCGTGGGCGGCCTCTCACACAGCTACGAACAACGCAGCCCGGATACGACAACTCCGGCCGACATCAATCCAGCCAAGATCAGGCTTACTCTCATCAGCGTAAGACGTTCTGGTCAAGCGGTTGGTCGGGTGCCTCGTCCGTCGTCGGTCCCTGCATAGTCGTCGTCTTTCTCGTCGGTCTTGTCGAACGTCAGGTCTTCACTGCGCCGCGCCCACGAGGTCAACATGGGCTGCACGCACACGACCCGCGGTTGTTGGCGAGCTGGCCCAGCACCCGCCACCGGTGACCGGTCGGCTCACAGGCGACCGTCGCCGCCGCGAAGCCCTTGGACGCTGCCTGTTTCGCCGCCCAGTCCAACGCCGTCCCGAGGTTCCAGGCGTGGCACTTGAACCTCTTGCGGGCCAGCACCTTCGAGTCGTGGTCGGTGACCACGACCATCTGCTTCTCCTCGGCCAGGTCGATCCCGATGATCGCGTTCGAGACCGGCACCAGAGCCCGCAACCGGGCCAATCGCGCGTTGCGGTTGCGATCACCCCGGGATACGCCGCTACCGTTACCCACGAACGTCCTCCTCCTGCGATGGGACACCAAGCCCGCAAGCGCATCAGGAGGACGTTCCTACGCCCTGCAGCGACACGCAGAACGTCTTTCTATGCCCCCGGCCGGGCGCCGCAGGGCGTCACGAAGGGCCGGGCAGCGGGCACGCGGTCCTGCCGAGTTTCGCTGCGCTAGCTCGAGCACGTCGCGCCACAGCCCTCGCATCATGGCTCGATGGCGGTTGGTCCCGCCGCGCGGCATCAACCGGTCGACCCGCAGCTTGACCATGCCTGCTGAGCAGAGACCCACACCGGCGGCGACCGCCAGTGCTGCCGTGGCGAACAACGCCATTGTCACCGGAAGGCAGCGGACGAGCGCCGATACGAGGACCGACAGACCGAAGATCATCCCGATGGCGAGGCAACGGTATCCCCAGACCGGGCTGCGGTGGCCGCCGCTGCGTTGGACCCGCGCAACAGCCCTATCGAGTTTTTGTCGCCGCCACTGCCACCGTCCTCATCCCAGGGCGCCCAGTATGCACCGGGCCCAGAATCCGGCGTACAGGTCGACTCGTCCGTCGCCCGCCAGCCAGCCGCCGTCAGGTGGCGGCTGCTCTGGTGTTTCTTCTGGTACCGCCCGTTGGCGCGGTTCAGCCCTCGGCGAGGGTGATCCGGACCGCGAGCAGGTGCCCGGCAGCGTCGCGGTCGACCTGGACCGGGAAAACCCCATCGCCCCAGCTGGTCATGGCGAACAAGATCTGCGCGTCGCCGAGGGGCAGGGTGCCGCTCTCCGTATCGCTGGCCCGTACCTGGCGCATCACCTGCCAGTGGTGCGAGTGCGGCCGGAAGTCGACCGCCAGCCCTCGGCTGGGCTCGGCGTCCCGCCAGGCCTGCACCGTCATCGCCCGTCGGAGGGCGGAACGGATCGGCAGGTCCGTCCAGCCGTAGCTGCCCTCATCACCCAGCGTGGCGAGCGGCTCGGCGGTGAATTCCCGCGCCGCCGCCGGCGCGTCGGCACCCCAGAACGCCACATCGGCGAGGCCGTCCAACGGCTCCTCGTGGCGCCACAGATCGAGGGCGACCACGTCGGCGAAGGCCAGCCGAGCCGCGTCGACGCCGACCACGCCCACGTCGACCGTGGAGTGTGGACAGATCTAAGAAGGAAAGCAACCACTAGTCGCTGCTCCTCAGAGTCGGCGTGCGGTGGGACGCCACGCCCAGGAGAGCATGGCCAGTCCTGCGAACATTGTCGGAGCGATGAGGTTGCCCAGGGCCTGGTGCATGGCGACGTGGGAAGCGGCCGCACCAACCATGTTGATCATTACGCCGGCGTAGGCCCACTCCTTGAGCCGACGCAGCCGGGGCGCCAGCAGCACCACGGCCGCGATGAGCTTCGCGGTGCCCATGATGGTGGCCAGGTAGCCGGGGTAGCCCAGGCCGATCATCACGGGATAGAAGGGCGGCGCCCGGAACAGGTCCATCGCGCCGCCGACCGCACACTCGCCCACCACGACTGCGGTGACCAGCCAGTAGGCACCGGTGCGGTAGCGGGGTCGCGCGGCAGGTGACGGGGCGCTCGGCCCGGCAGTCGCCATTCCGACCCCGGTGGCTCCGCCGCCCGGCCCGGACGCAGCGGCTGTCGCACGTACCATCGGATCCTCCGATCGATACGGATCCGTTCTCTTATAATGAGTACGGTACCGTTTCGATCGAGGTGAGGCAATGACCAACGGTCCTCGATCCGACGGCGATCCCCGGGAGCCGATCTCCCGCGGCGCGGGCGCCCGGCAACGGGTGCTCCAGGCCGCCCTGCAGGTGCTCGACGAGCACGGCCTGGCGGGTTTCACCATGGAGGCCGTCGCCCGGCGCGCCAGCGCGAGCAAGGCCACCGTCTACCGCCACTGGCCCACCGCCGGCGCGCTCCTGGTCGACGCCATGGACGCCACCTTCCAGCCCTTCCCCGTGCCGGACACCGGCCGCGTGGAGACCGACGTCGCCCAGCTCCTCACCGCCTTCGTCACCCTGCTCGACCGCACCCCGTTCCCGCGCCTGCTCGCCGCCTTCATCGACGCCGCCGAACGCGACCCCACCCTCGCGACCCTCCACGCCGACCTGACCCGGCGCCGCCGCGAACCGCTGCTCGTCGCGTTGACCCGCGCCCGCGAACGCGGCCAACTGCCCCACCATCTCGACCCGGAGCTCTCCATCGACCTGCTCACGAGCCCGTTCTTCTACCGGCGCTTCGTCGCCCACCAGCCCATCCCCCCACGGCTGGTCGACGACGTCATCGCCCACGTGCTCGGCACCGGCGGCCGGCTTCCTGCTAACGGCGTTGGGGCTTGATGAGCAATCGCGACAATGCTTGAGGGAGGGACCGCGCCCCGCTCGACCGGAGGTGGTCGTGCTGCCCGCGCTTCTCTCGTCAATCGGCTGGAGGCGCGACCGGGGCGGCCTGTGCCGGCCTCCACGACGTACGCGGTGAAGTCGGTCGTGTCCTGGAGTCGGGATACCTGGTCGTCGTACTCGGGGTGTCCGCCTTCGCGCAGGCGCAGCGCCTCACGAAGGACCCTGTGCCAGCGCTGGTCGTAGTAGGAGAGACCCCAGCGGCCGGCGCCCGACTTGGTGGTCATCTCCGCGGTGACGATCAGGTGGTGCAGGCGGGCGACCCCGAGGACGGACCAGCAGCAGGCGTGATCGAGTTCCGCCTCCGGCTCGTCCACGGAAGAGGTGGCGAGCTGGTCGGTGATGGTGCGCCAGTAGGTGTCGAGGTTATCGACGGTGTAACCGTGCAGGACGTGCCTGTCGGTCCAGATGTCGAGGGGTGACAGCTGGGGGCCGGTGACCGTGACGCCGTGCCGGGCCAACTCGTGCCAGGCGACGAGTTGGTCGAGGTGCCCGATGCGGAACTCGCGGTGCAGCACCACGGGTACCGGTGGCAGCTTCCGCGGGTCGGAGGCCAGGTCGGAGACGAGGACGTGCATCCCGTCGAAATCGATCGGGGAGGACGCTGCCATCTGCTCGTGTGCCTGCCGCAGTTGCTCCACCTCGCCGTCGGATGGCCGGTGAGTGAGGGTGGCGACGAAGTCCACGTCCGACTGCCCCTCGATCCACTCCCCGAACCCGGTGCCACCTGTCAGGTAGAGGCCGGTCACCAGCCCTTCCGGAACCAGTGAGAGGAAGCGGACGCAGAGTTCCTGAACGGCCCCCGGGAGATGCACGGGGTGACCATACCTGCCACATCCGAAGCCAAAGCCCGCCCGCCGGCTCAGGGAGTGACATGCCGGCTACCTCGCCGTCCGGATCTGCCGCCGATCGTGCGTTACTCAGCGACACGACAACCGGCTGAGGCCGGAGGTGGCTGGCACACCCTCTTGAGCGTCCTAGGACGTGGATTTGTCGTTCACGAAAGGCGCGACCGGCTCGCGGCCATCGCGACTGCCCGCGGGCATCCAATTTCCGGGCGTGAGCCATCAAGTCATCGACCTGGCCGAAGCCGCACTCCGGGCCGTCCCCACCCCGGCCCGGAGGGTCGGCATCCGTCTCCCCCATTAGCGCGGGATGAGCATCAACACCGCTCCGTCGTCGGAGACAGCGGTGACGTCGTCGCTGGGCTCGCGGCCTGCAGCATCACGCTCCTGCGCTCGCCTCTGGGCCTCAATCACCCTGTCCGCGTCGCTGTCGGCGAGCGCTTGTCCACCTCCAGGGCCAAGCCGAACACCACCTCCAGCTCTCCGCCCGGCAGCGTGATCAGATTCCGGACGCCGACGACATCCAGGCCGCCGCGGGTCTGGCGCTCGACGCGCTGCGGTCGCGCCTGTACCTCCCTATCCGGGCTGGCCCGGAACACCGGAGGTGCCCACCTCTGGAAGGCATAGTCGTCACCGGCTAGATCGGCGAGGCTGGATGTGTGCAGCGTTGGGGTTCGAGTCGCCTCGGAGGTCAATACCTCGAAATCGAGCCTCGGACTCACCGAAGACGTCACCGTGCTGGCGGCCCAGCTCAGGGCATTGCGCGTGGGATTCGCGTCTCGGCTCGCGGGAGCCATGTCGACGGCGTCGCGTCGGCACCCAGAGCCAAAGTTCGATACAAGAAGGTACCTCTTGGCCGGTGTTCTCTGGAAGGTCACACCCGATCCGTCCGCCCGCATCACTGCAGGCCAGAACGCTGTTCCTTGCCTGGCTACGTTGAACACTTCGGGCGCGGTGACCACTTCGCCGACCTGCACCCAATCTGCACCCATCTGCAAGGCCGGGCCAGCGGGGCTCTTCCGCGTCTTCATGGTGAGGTTCGCCGAGAACCCCAAGCCATCTGTCGGTTCTCGGCGAAGGCGATCCGGGGCTCGGTGATCACTCTTCGCGTCATCGCCACTGGCCTCGACCGCGCGGGCATCCCGGCAGCGCGGGTACTGAAGTACATAGCGGACCGGCCGCGCGGGGCGATCAGCGGCGAATCCGCGCACCCGATTGAGCGCGTCGAGCGCGACGACCACCTCGTCGGGCTGCACCCAACCTGCACCTGCAAAGGCCAGAGCAGCCCGGAACGCCGTACCGTCAGCTCAGCGGATTCCCACGAAGAAGCGAGTCTGGTCGCTGCGGTGCAACGCGTGGTAGGCCTCAAAACGGGTGCCGTCCGGCAGCCAGGCCACGGACTCGATGCCGAGCAGCGGCGTTGAGGTCGTGATCTCGAGCAGGGCGGCGTCCTCGGGCTCGGGGAAGACGGCTTCGATCCAACGGTCGGCCCCGACCGGTTCCAATCCGTACCGGCGGCGCAGTACGTCGTACAGCGACTGGTTCTCGAGCACCGCGCGTTCCAGGCCGGGCACCAGCCGGGCCGGCAGGGCCGTGTCGACGAGCAGCCAGGGCTGACCGTCGACGCGTCGGAGTCGGCGCATCCGTACGACCGGCTCGCCCACCCGGATCTGCAGGAGTTCGGCCTCGCGCTGGTCCGCCGGGCCCAGGGCCTGACTGATCGTGTGCGTGGTGACCCGGCGTCCCGACTCGCGCAGGTCGTCGGCGGAGCCGGACATGGAGCCGACGAAGCGCAGCTCGGTCTTGCGGGGCGCGACGAAGGCGCCCCGTCCCTTGACCTTGTAGATCATCCGTTGCTGGACGAGCTCGCGCAGCGCCTCCCGCACGACCGTGCGGGAGACGCCGTAGAGGTCGGTCAGCTCCGCCTCGGACGGCAACGGCTGGTCCGGGGCGATGTCGCCGGCCTCGATCCGGCCGCGCAGCTCCCGCATCAGCTGCATCCACAGCGGCTCGCTCCCGTCCCGGGTGAGCCGCCGGTAGGTCATCGTCATGGACTTCCTTCCCCGTCGATCGAGTACAGCATGCCACGGCAGAACGAGCCCTGTCATGACAGGGCTTGCGGCCGGATGACCGCTCGATCGCCGGAGGGACACAAAGACGTAACCGCCGTCACTGTGACTTGGAGCACGTTTGGCATCCAGCCCTAGCCAACCTGTCACTACAGGTCTGTAATGACTGCACCTCACCGCAGCCCCCCGGCGCGGTCGGCTGACTGAGCACGTCCACTCCCGCTCCGGCGGGTTTTCGCTCTCCCTGGAGGCCCCCACCATGCGTACCCATCCCTCATCCCGACGACCGCGCAGCGCGGTCGTGGCCGCGCTGGTCGCGGCCGTCGCGGTCACCGCGACCGGCTGCGGCTCCGGCGCGAGCGGCGGCAAGGCCAAGAGCGGCGACAAGCCGTTCATCGCGCTGAGCAACGGCTTCATCGGCAACGGTTGGCGGCAGACGATGATCGCCAAGTTCGAGGCCGCCGCCACCAAGGCGCAGAACGACGGGCTGATCAGCAAGTTCAAGGTCGTCAACGCCCCGGGCGAGAACTCGGCCACCGAGCAGGTCGCCCAGATCAAGAGCCTGCTGCTGCAGAAGCCGGACGCCCTGCTGATCGACCCGGCCTCGCCGACCGCGCTGAAGCCGGTCATCCAGCAGGCCTGCGACGCCGGCATCAAGGTCGTCGTCTTCGACTCGGCGATCGACGCCCCCTGCGCCCACGTGCTGCTCAACAGCTTCAAGGACTGGGCGACGGCCGCGGCCGAGCCGCTGGTCAAGGGCATCGGCGGCAAGGGCACCGTGATCGTCAGCCGGGGCGTGGTCGGCTCTCAGCCCGAGGCGGAGATGTACCAGACCACGAAGGACATCCTGGCCAAGAACCCGGACGTCAAGGTCGCCGCGACCGTCAACGGGATGTGCGACGGCGCCAAGGCGCAAAAGGCCGTGCTCGGCGTGCTGTCGAGCGTGCCGACGGTCGACGGGGTCATCGGGTGCGGTGACGGTTACGGCGTCGCCCAGGCCTTCAGCACGGCCAACAAGCCGGTGCCGGCGGTCACCTTCGAGACCAACGGCCGCGCGCTGAAGTACTGGCAGGACAGCAAGCTCGACAACGGCTCGGTCGCGGTCATGTCCGACCCCGGCCAGTCGGTCGCCGCGCTGTGGGAGGCGATCGACCTGCTCGACGGCAAGGACGTCCCGAAGGAGATGACCTTCCCGATCGTGCTGGTGGAGCAGAAGGACGTCGCCGCGTGGGCCGGCGTCCTGAAGCCCGACGAGTACGCCGCCTGGCCGTGGACCCAGGAGCTCTTCCGCAAGCAGGTCGAGGCCGTCAAGAGCGGTGGCGCCCCGGTGCAGCCGCCGATCCCGACGGCCGCCGGCTGACCGGACAGCAACTCAAGGAGCGCATCATGCACGTCGACAACCTGCCGGTGGGGTCGCACGCGGCCCCGCCGCAGGGCGACCGGAAGCCGTCCGCGGCGCCACCGGTCGTCACCGCGCGGCGGGTGACCAGGACGTACGGGCGCACCCGGGCCCTCACCGGCGTGGACCTCGACGTCCGCGCCGGTGAGGTGCTCGGCCTCGTCGGTCACAACGGCGCCGGCAAGAGCACGCTGATGCGCGTCCTCGCCGGCCTCGAACCCTGCGACGAGGGCACGGTCACCGTGGGCGGGCACAAGGACGTCACACCGGGCGCCGACCCGTTCCGCGCCGTCCGGATGGCCTACCAGGAAACGTCGCTCTGCCCGGACCTCACCGTCGCCGAGAACATCTGGGTCTCGTCCCGGCACTGCCTGCCCCGCGTGCGCTGGCGACGGGCGGCCAGCACGGCAGTCGTCCGCCGGCTGGACGAGATGTTCCCGGGTCACGGGGTGGCCCCGCGGGACCGGGTCGAGGACCTCTCGCTGGCCCAGCGGCAGATGGTGGAGATCGTCCGGGCGAGCCTGGTCGACCGGCTCGACCTGCTAATCCTGGACGAGCCGACCGAGTCCCTCGGCCCCGACGCAGCGCATTCGCTCTACACGTACGTCCGCCGGCTCACCGCGCAGGGCACGGCCGTCCTGCTCATCTCACACCGCATCCGTGAGGTGCTCTCGGTGGCCGACCGGGTCGCGGTGATGCGCGACGGCGCGGTCGTCGCGGAGCGACCCGCGGCCGGCCTCAGCGAACAGGACGTGCTCGTGCTGATGGGTGCGGAGGTAGTGGAACCGGCCGCCGCCCCCGCAGTCGCCCGGACTGCTGGCGATCGGCCGGTCGTCGCCGAACTGCGCGGCGCCACCGGCCATGGCCTGCACGACGTGTCGATCACGGTCGGCCGGGGTGAGGTCGTCGGGCTGGCCGGGCTCGCCGGCCAGGGGCAACAGCGGGTGCTCGAACGGTTGTGGCGTCCCGTCCGGCGGGACACCAAGGTCGAGGGCACCCGCGCCTACGTGCCCGGTGACCGGCAACGCTCGGGCGTCCTGCCGCTGTGGTCCGTGGCGGAGAACCTCATCGTCACCGCCATGCGCGGCCTGTCCCGGTACGGCGTGCGCCGCTCCGACGCGGAGGAGGCCGCGGTCCGCGAGTGGGTGGACCGGCTGTCCATCCGCGGTGGTGCCGACGCGGGCATGACCGAGCTCAGCGGCGGCAACCAGCAGAAGGTCATCGTGGCCCGGGCGTTCGCCTCCACGGCCGACCTGGTCCTGCTCGACGACCCGTTCCGCGGGGTCGACGTGCACACCAAGACCGACCTCTACACGCTCATCCGGCAGGAGGCGGCCGGCGGCCGCAGCGTGGTCTGGTACTCGAGCGAGAACGCCGAGATGGCGCACTGCGACCGGGTCTACGTGCTGCGGGCCGGCCGGGTCGTCGCCGAACTGACCGGCGCGGAGATCTCCGAGGAACGGATCATCGCCGTCTCCTTCGCCGAATCCGAGTCGACGGGAGCACAGCGATGACGCACCTCGTCGCGACGGCGATGCCGTCACGGGCCCTGCTGCGCCGCACCGGGCCCGCCCTGGTCAGCGCGATCGCCATGGTGGCCATGATCGCGGTCTGCGCGTCGTTGCAGTCCGACGTGCTGACCGTGCCCGGTCTCGCGCTGATCCTCTCGACCACCGTGCCGCTGGTCATCGCGGCCCAGGCCCAGATGGTGCTGATGGCCGTCGGCGACATCGACCTCGGCATCGGCAACTTCGTCGGGCTGGTCACCGTCATCACCGCCACCAGGCTGGTCTCCTCCCCCGGCACCGGCGCGCTGCTGCTGCTCGGTCTCGTGGCGGCGTACGCAGTGCTCGGCGCGCTGATCCACCTGCGCCGGGTGCCGTCGCTGATCGCCACCCTCGGCGCCTCGTTCGTGTGGCTGGGTCTGGGGCTGTTCGTCCTGCCCACCCCGGGCGGCAGCACCCCCGAATGGCTGGCCGCCTTCGGCTCCTGGCAGCCGGGCGGCTTCCCCGCCCCGCTGCTGCCGATCCTCGTCGTCGCGGCGCTGGTCTGGCTGCTGTCGGCCCGCAGCTCCGTCGGGGTGCGGGTCCGCGCGCTGGGCAGCAACCCGGTCGCGCTGCAACGGGCCGGCCTGCGACCGCTGGCCGCCCGGGTCGTCGCGTACGCCGTGGCCGGCGCGCTCGGCGTTCTCTCCGGGCTCATGCTCGCCTCGCAGACCGGTGGCGGCGACGTCTCGTCCGCCACCAGCTACACGCTCATCACGGTCGCCGCGGTGATCCTCGGCGGCGGGTCCTTCGCCGGCGGCACCGCCGTGCCTTGGGGCGTCGCCATCGGCGGCATCACCCTCGGCCTGGTCAGTGTCGTCCTCAGCCTGCTCGACGTGCCGTCGAACATGCAGTCGGCCGTGCAGGGCGTGATCGTGCTGGCCGTGCTCGCCGGTCGCGTCGTGGTCGGAAAGGTGCTCCGATGACCCTCCGTACACTCGCCCGCCCGTGGATCTGGGGCTTCGTCGCCGCCGCGCTGGTCTGGGCCACCATCCTGGCCATCTCCAGCCAGGGCGGCGGACAGACCGTCTCGCTCGCGCTGTCCCTGGCCCCGTACCTGGTCATCGTCGGCCTGGGCCAGATGCTGGTGATCACCGCCGGGCCGGGCAACATCGACGTGTCGGTGGCGCCGGTCATCTCCCTCGCCGGGTTCGTCGCGGTGCAGGTGACCGCGACGACAGGATCGGTGCCGGTCGGCATCCTGGCCGGCATCGGGACCGGGCTGGCCATGGCCCTGGTCAGCGTGGTGGCGATCCTCGGGCTGTCCGTCCCGCCGATCATCGCCACCCTGGCCGCCGGGCTGATCGCCTCGTCGCTGACCCTGTCGCTGGCCGACGGCTTCACCGCGGTGCCCGACGACGGGCTGCGCCGGCTGCTCAACCTGCGGCCGGCCGGCGTACCCGTGCTCGCCGTCGGCGTGGCCGCGCTCACCGCGCTGGTCGTGGCCCTGCTGCGCCGCACCACCTACGGTCGCTCGCTGCTCGCGGTCGGGCAGAGCCGGCCGGCCGCGGAACGGGCGGGCATCCCGGTCAGCCGGATCATCGCCACCACCTACCTGGCCAGTGGCGCCCTGGCCGGACTGGCCGGCGCGCTGCTCGCCGCCTACATCGCGCCGTCGCCCGACCTGGGCACGCGCTACCTGCTCGACTCGGTCGCCGTCGTCGTCATCGGCGGCACGCTCATCTCGGGCGGTCGGGCCGTGCCGGTCGGCATCTGGGGCAGTGCGCTCTTCTTCATCCTGCTCGACGGCCTCGTCAACCTCGTGGGCTGGAGCACCGCCGCGCAGAACCTGCTCAAGGGCGGCCTGGTGCTGTTCGTCCTCTTCCTCGCCGGCGGCGGAACGCTGCGCAACGCCGGCGCGACCATTCGACCCCGTCGACGGCTGCGACCCGCGGCCGCGACCACCGCTGGAACTGACACAGGAGAGAACACCAATGGCTGACACCGACGGTCTGCTCGACGCCCGCGATTTCGGCGTCGCCGCCGCCACCACCGCCGGCTTCCACGTCAAGGGAGCCCACGCCCAGGACTGGGGCCTGCAGAACCGGCTGTCCCGGATCTTCCGACCCGACACCGGCCGTACGGTGATGCTGGCCTTCGACCACGGCTACTTCCTCGGGCCGATGGCCGGCCTGGAGCGGATCGACACCAACATCGCCCCGCTCGTGCCGGACGCCGACGCGATCATGATGACCCGCGGCGCGCTGCGCACCAGCATCCCGCCGCACAGCAGCGCCGGAATCGTGCTGCGGGCCAGCGGCGGGCCGAGCGTGCTGAAGGACCTCTCGGACGAGCACATCGCCCTGGACATCGAGGACGCGGTCCGGCTCAACGCGGCGGCGCTGGCGATCCAGGTGTTCATCGGCGGCGAGCACGAGTCCCGGTCGGTGGCGAACCTCGCCGCCCTCGTCGACGCCGGACAGCGGCACGGCGTCGCCGTGCTCGGTGTGACCGCCGTGGGCAAGGACATGGTCCGCGACGCGCGCTACTTCCGCCTCGCCACCCGGATCAGCGCGGAGATGGGCGCCCACATCGTCAAGACGTACTACGTCGACGAGGGCTTCGAGACGGTGACCGCCAGCTGCCCGGTGCCGATCATCGTGGCCGGCGGCAAGAAGCTGCCCGAACTCGACGCGCTGACCATGGCGTACCGGGCGATGCAGGAGGGCGCTGCGGGCGTCGACATGGGCCGGAACATCTTCCAGAGCGAGCACCCGGCCGCGATGCTGGCCGCGGTCCGCGCCGTGGTGCACGACGACGCCAAGCCCGAGGACGCCTACGAGCTGTTCCGGGAGCGGTCGGCCGGTTCCGCGTCCTGATCATCGCCAGGGGTGCGGGTCGCCCACCCGGCCCGCACCCCGCATCTCCGGGAGCTCCTCATGTCACACCCACAGACCGGCGCCGATGACCTCGTCGACCTCGTGATCATCGGTGCCGGCATCAACGGCCTCGCCATCGCCCGAGACGCCGCCGGCCGGGGCCTGAGCGTCGTCGTGGTCGACCGCGGGGACGTCGGCGCCGGCACCACCGCCACCTCCAGCCGGCTGATCCACGGCGGCCTGAAGTACCTCGAGCGCTACGACTTCACCCTGGTGCACGAGTCGATCCGGGAGCGGCACCTGCTGTTCCGCACCGCGCCGCACCTGGTGCACGACTACCCGATGCTGATCCCGTTCTACGCCGGGGACAGCCGGCCAGGACCGCTGATCCGCCTCGGCCTGACCGCGTTCGACGTCCTGGCCGCGGGCCGCGGGCGCGGACGCAGCCGGGGGCTGTCCGCCCGGGCGATCGCCCGGCGCTGGCCCCACCTTTCCCGCCGTGGCCTACGCGGCGGGGTGCTCTTCAACGACGCCCAGGTGCCGTGGGCCGAGCGGCTCTGCGTCGAGCTGCTGATCGACGCCGAGCGGCTGGGCGCGCGGGTGCTGACCTACACGACGGTGACCGGTCTGCTCGTGACGGACGGACGGGTGCACGGGGTCCGGACCCGGGACAACCAGTCGGGGCGGGATGGGGAGATCCGGGGTCGCCTCACGATCAACGCGGCCGGGCCGTGGATCGACCGGATCCTCGACGGCCAGGTCGAGAGCGGGCGCCTCAACGGCGGCACCAAGGGCAGCCACATCATCATCGACCCGTTCCCGGGCGCCCCGGACACCTGCATCTTCTTCGAGGCCGCCGCCGACCAGCGACCGATCTTCATCTTCCCGTGGGAGGGCCGGTACGTCCTCGGCAGCACCGACCTCACCTACGAGGGGGACCTGGACGAGGTCGTCGCCAGCGACGCCGAGATCGACTACCTGCTCACCGAGGCCAACCGGTTGTTCCCCCAGGCCGGCCTCACCCCTGACGACGTGCTGTACAGCGTCGCCGGAATCCGTCCACTGCCGTACACGGCCGGCGTGGCGGACAACGCCAAGATCAGTCGTGGGCACACGGTGCTCAACCACGCACCCGCGTACGAGGGGCTGCTCACGATCATCGGCGGCAAGCTGACCACCCACCGCGCCCTCGCCGAGGACGCCACCGACGAGGCGCTGAAGGTGCTCGGCCGGCCGCGGCAACGATGCACCACCCGTACCCGGCCGCTGCCCGGCGCCGACACCCCGGACTGGTACGCCTTCCGCGCGGACTTCCCGCGCTCGGCCGTCCCATTCACCCCGGCGCAGTCGGCCCGGCTACTGGACATCTACGGCGTCCGCGCCCGCCGGGTGCTCGAACTCGCCCTATCCGACCCGGCACTGGCCGAAGTCGTCGACGAGCGGACCGGGGCCGTCGCCGCCGAGGTGGTCATGGCCTTCCGCGAGGAGCGGGCCGTGACCTTGGCCGACGTGCTGCTGCGCCGTACGCTGGTCGGCCTCGGCCCGGACATGGCGGTGTCGACGGCCGTGACCTGCGCGGACGTCGCCGTACGGCAGCTCGGCTGGGACACCGAACGGGCCGACGCCGAGGTGGCCGCCTACCGGGCGGAGCTGCGGCGCTTCCGCCCGCGCGGCCTGAACCTCGCCCCGGCGACCGGAACGAACGACAGGAGGACGTCGTGACGATTCCGCACACTTGCTACCTCGGGGTCGACGTCGGCCTCACCGCCACCAAGGTGGCCGCCTTCGACGTCGTGGGCAATGAGCTGGCCGTGGTGCACGCGCGCACTCCGCGTACCAGCGTCACCGCCCACCGCCACGACGTCGACATGACCGCGCTGGCGGACACGGTGCTGTCGCTGCTGGCGGAGGTCGGCGGCAAGCTGGCCGCCGAGGGGTACGCCCCGGCGGGCATCGGCGTGGCCGCACACGGCAACGGCATCTACCCGGTCGACGGGTCCCTGCGCCCGATCGGGCCGGCCATCGCCTCGTCGGACAGCCGGGCACAGCACATCGTCCAGGCGATCCCGCCGGAGGGGGCCCGCCGGCTGGCCCTGGAGACGGGCTCGATCCCGTGGGCCGCCCAGCCCGCCGTCCTGCTGCGCTGGCTGCGGGACGCCGAGCCGGCGACGTACGCCGCCACCCGGTGGGTGCTGTCCTGCAAAGACTGGGTCACCGCGCAGCTCACTGGTGTCGCCAGCGCGGACTACAGCGACGCCAGCGCGTTCGGCCTGGTCGGGCTCGACACCCGCGCGTACACGCCGACGGCGCTCGAACTGGTCGGGCTGCCCGCCTCCGACCTGGACCGGTTCCCGCCGCTGCGCAGGTCCGACGAGGTGGTCGGCGGACTGAGCGTCGCAACCGCGGCCCGCACGGGGCTGCCCGAAGGCCTGCCGGTCATCGCCGGGTGCATGGACTGCGTGGCCGCCACACTCGGCGCCGGGGGACGGGAGCTCGGGGACGGGACGATCATCGTCGGCACCTGGGCGATCAACGGGGTGGTGGTGCCCGCGCGCACCCCCGCCCCGGAGGTCACACTCAGCGCGTTCATGCCCGATCCGGCCACAATGCTGGCCATGGAGGTGGCCCCCACGTCGGCGGCCAACCTCGAGTGGCTCGCCTGCGCCGGAGTGCCCCACCAGCAGACCGGCGGCGTCGCCGCGCCGGAACTGCTGCAGGAGGCCGCTGCGGTGCCGCCCGGCGCCGACGGCCTGCTGTTCCTGCCCTTCGTCAACGGCTCGCCCGAGCACCCGTCGGCGTCCGGCACCTTCCTCGGCATCTCCAGCAACCACCGCCGCGGCCACCTCACCCGGGCGGTCATCGAGGGCGTCGCCCAGTACCACCGGGTGCAGCTCGACCGGGTGCTGGCCAGCGGCGCGGACGTCGGTGACCGGCCCTGGCGGCTGGCCGGTGGCGGCGCGCGGTCGACAGTGTGGGCGCAGATCTTCGCCGACGTGCTCGGCCGCCCGGTCCGGCGGCAGCTCACCAGCGAACTCGGCGCCCGGGGCGTCGCCTCCCTGCTGCCCGGCGCCCTCGGCCACGACGTGCCGCCGTGGACCGTCAACGACGAGAACGACCTGTGCGTGCACCCGGGGCCGGACCGCGTCGCGTATCTGGAGCACGCCCAGGTGTTCGACCGCTGTCTTGCTGGGATGTCCTCCGTGTGGTCGGAGGTCGAGCGCTACCGCAACCCTGGTAGGCGCGTCTGACTTTGGGATCTGGTGACATCCGGGAGACTGGAGGACAGTTCTCCCGGATGTGGCAAGGGTGAGCAGCTGCGGCGGATCGTCTTGGACGATTTGGGTCGCGTCCGCGCTGATGGTGTAAGAGACGGCCATCGCGGGATCCGGTCTGACGTTATGCGGCGATCGGGGTGGGGTCGCTCTGGTCGGTGTGTTGGTCGGGCTGGACGGGGATGAGGCGGGCACGCCGACCTGCTGGCCCGGAGCGCCGCGGCCGACCGCGCGCTCGCCGAGGAGGCGGCGGCCGTACGCACGGCGGTCGCCCAGCTGACAACGGCCAACGACGCCCTCGGCCGGCGGGCGGACAAGATCATCAAGGTCAACGAGTGCATCGCCGACTTCAACGCGCTGGTCCGACAGTTCGAGAAGGGCGAACGGAACTGGCTCACCGCCAGCGACCTGCTGACGTCCTTCCCGCCCATCGAGGCGCGGGCGCACCGGCTGTTCCGGAAGTACGGACCCGACGACGCGGATGTGGGGGAAGGACTCGCCTCGCTGCACGCCGCGGTGACCGAGCTGCGCAGGAACATTCGCTGGTAGAGCCGGTCGACGCGGCGATCCCGCCCCAGGATGACGCACGACCGAACCCGGGGATATTGGGTGGGTACGTCAGCAGCCCGGTCGGTAGTTTTGGCGGGTGCCCCCACAGATTCCGCATCCCGAGCCCGGTGTGCCGGACACGAGGGGGCCGATGCGGTACGTCTGGTGGCTTGTTCGCTGTCAGCCCTGGCGGGTGCTGCGCGGTACCGTGGTCGGCACGGCGTGGATGATCGGGCTGTCGGTCCGGCCGTACCTGGTCTCCCGCGCCGTTGACGACGGGCTGCGCGCGCACGACACCCGAGCCCTGCTGCTATGGGTCGTGGCAATCGTCGTCGCGGGGGTGGGGCTGTCGTACCTGGGCATCATGCGGCACCGCACGATGACCTTCGTCCGAGAGGACGCTACAGCCCGCTCCGCGGCGGTCCTGCTGCGCCAGTTGTCCCGGATCGGCGCGGTGCTGCCGCGCCGGCTCGCCGCGGGGGAGGTCGCCACGGTCGGCGGCTCCGACATCGGCTACACGTCGCAGGTGCTGACGATGACTGGCCCGGGCGTCGGCGCGCTCATCGCGTACGCGGTAATCGCCGTCGTGCTGTGGTCGGTTTCCCCGTTGCTGGCGCTGTGTGTGCTGCTGGGCGTGCCGGCGATCGCGCTGATCATCGGACCGTTGCTGCGCCGCCTCGAAGGGGCGGAGTCCGTCTACCGGCACCAGCAGGGCGTCCTCACCACCCGGGCCGGCGACATCGTGGCCGGGCTGCGGGTGCTGGCCGGGGTCGGCGGCCGCGGCTTGTTCGCCCGCCGGTACGCCGCCCGCTCCAAGGACCTGCTCGCCGAGGGCTATCGGGTCGGTGCCGTCTACAGCTGGATCGACGCGTTGACGGTCGCCATACCGGGGCTGTTCCTCGCGGCCGTGGTGTGGCTCGCGGCTCGGATGGCGGTCGCTGGCGACATCACGGTCGGGCAGATGGTCGCCGTCTACGGATACGTGGCGACGCTCATCGTGCCGGTCTGGTTCCTGCTCGAGGGAAGCTACGGGGTGATCCGGGGCCGCGTCGCCGCCCGCCGCATCATCGCCCTGCTCAACCTGACCCCGGACCCCGTCGGCGGCCCGACCCCGCAGGACGTGGGCGGGCCGGGAAACGTACCCGGTGCCCGCCGGCCGCTGGCCAGGTCCGCGCCGGTACGGCCCGCGGACCTGTACGACCCCGCTTGCGGACTGACCGTGCGCGACGGTCGGCTGATCGGCGTGGCCGCCGACGACCCGGCCGAGGCCATCGCCCTGGCCGACCGGCTCGGACGCTACGTCGTCAGCGATGTGACCTGGGGCGGCGGGCCGCTGACCGGGATCGCACTCGACCAGGTTCGCGCCCGGATCCTGGTCGCCGACCACGAGTCCTACCTCTTCGCCGGGACCCTACGGGACATCCTGCTTGGCCGGGGGTCGAGCGCCGACGGCCGGGCGGGGAACGGCGACGGCCGCACCCGAGCAGGGAACGGCGACACCCTCGCCCAGAAGGGAGGCGTTGACCACCGGATCACGGCGGCCCTGCGTATCGCGTCGGCAGAGGACGTCGCCGACGCGCTGCCGGACGGGCTCGGCACCCCGATCGACACCCGGGCCCGCACACTCTCCGGCGGCCAGCGCCAACGGGTACGGCTGGCCCGGGCGCTGCTCGCCGAACCTGAGGTGCTGATCCTCATCGACCCGACGTCGGCGGTGGACGCGCACACGGAGGCGCGGATCGCCGAGCGGCTGCGCGTCGCGCGGGCCGGGCGGACCACCATCGTGCTCGCTACGTCACCGTTGCTGCTCGGGCACGCCGACACGGTCGCGCATCTGAGCGAGGGTCGGATCGTCGCCACCGGCACGCACGCCGAGCTGCTCGAACGCGACCGGGGCTACCGGCAGTTGGTGGCCCGGGGCAGCGACGACCGCGACTTCGAAGACTTCACCGGGGCCGAGGGGGCGTTGCGGTGAGCCGGCTGCCGGTAGCGGACCGGGCCGCCGTCCGACGGGAGATGCTGGACCTCGTCGGCCGGGACCGGCGCGCCGTCCTGGTCGTGCTGGTGTTGCATGGTGCCGCCGCGATCGCCGGACTCGCCGCGCCGTGGCTGCTCGGCAGGATCGTCGACCAGGTTGCCGCCGGCGCAGGCGTCGCCACCGTGGACCGCTTGGCGATGGCGATCGGCGGATGCGTTCTGGTGCAGGCGCTGCTCTCCCGGTACGCCCAGTACGCCGGTCACCGGTTCGGGGAGCGGGCGGTTGCCCGGCTGCGCGAGGAGTTCATCCGCAAGACGCTCGGCCTGCCCGTCTCCGTCGTGGAGCGGGCCGGCTCCGGGGACCTCGCCACCCGCAGCTCCGTTGACGTCTCGACCGTCGGGACAACCGTCCGCGACGTCGTGCCCACCATC
Organism: Micromonospora sp. NPDC005299; assembly: GCF_042872345.1. Classification (NCBI taxonomy): domain Bacteria; kingdom Bacillati; phylum Actinomycetota; class Actinomycetes; order Micromonosporales; family Micromonosporaceae; genus Micromonospora; species Micromonospora sp. NPDC005299. The sequence goes on along the minus strand of NZ_JBIAKG010000005.1, from coordinate 98,629 downwards.
GTCATCGCGTCCGCGCAGCTGACGCTGCTGTTCGGGGCGATCTTCCTGCTGCACCCGATGCTCGGCCTGGTCGCGCTGGCCGGGCTGCCGCCGATCTGGGCGGCGAGCCGCTGGTACCTGCGGCGGGCCAGCTCCGCCTACCTCGCCGAGGGCGCCGCCACCGCGGAGCTGACCGAGACGCTGACCACCACCGCCGAGGGCGCGCGCACCGTGGAGGCGCTGCGACTCACCGACGACCGGATCGTCCATGGCACCGAGCGCATCGCCCGGGTGTGGGCCACCCGACGGGCGACGCTCGCGCTACGGACCGTCTTCTACACGGTGGTGGAGGCCAGCTACCCGTTGCCGATCGCCGCAGTGCTGCTGGTCGGCGGATTCTTCCTGTCCAAGGGGATGGTCTCGCTCGGTGAGGTGGTCGCCGCCGCGCTCTATCTCCAGCAGGCGATCGAGCCGTTGGACCGAATCCTGCAGTGGACCGAACAGGCGCAGCGCGGCTTCGCGTCATTCGCCCGCGTGCTCGGCGTCGGCCAGGTGCCACCGGAGCCGCCCGGCAAAACCTCCGCGCCACCAGGGGAACGACTCGTCGTGCGCGGCGCCCGATTCTCGTACACCGAGGGCCACGACGTCCTGCACGGCATCGACCTGGAGGTACGGCCCGGCGAGCGGCTGGCCGTCGTCGGCCCGTCGGGCGCCGGAAAGTCCACCCTGGCCCGGCTGCTGGCCGGGATCGACGCGCCGCGACACGGCGTGGTCAGCATCGGCGGCTGCCCGGTCACCGACCTGGATCCCGCCGAGCGCCGCCGCCGGATCGCCCTGGTCACCCAGGAACACCACGTCTTCATCGGTTCTGTGCGCGACAACCTCGCCTTCGCCGCGCCGGACGCGTCCGACGAACAAATGCAAGCCGCGCTGGTCGCCGTCGGCGCCGACTGGTACGCCGAGCTGCCCAACGGCCTCGACACGGAACTCGGCGACGGGGCCAGGCAACTCGGGGCGGCCGATGCGCAGCAGCTCGCGCTGGCCCGGCTGGTGCTCGCCGACCCGCACACGCTGATCCTCGACGAGGCGACAGCCGCGCTCGATCCGACCACCGCCCGGCGTACCGAGCGCACGCTGGCGGCCGTGCTCACCGGCCGGACCGTCATCGCGATCGCGCACCGGCTCAACACCGCGCACGACGCCGACCGGGTCGCCGTGATGGAGGACGGCCGGATCACCGAGCTCGGCAGCCACGACGAACTCGTCCGGGCCGACGGGGCCTACGCCTCCCTCTGGCGCTCGTGGCACAGCTGAGAGGTTCGTGCAGCAACGTCAGGGCCGGCTCGCCATCGCGCCCTGCTCGCCCGATCTGCTGCAAGCTCCTTCTTCATATTCATTCCTATAGGTAGATCCGTCCGAGCCAGTTGAGGTCAGGCTCGCGGCTGCGCGGCCTTCTCACCATCGGACAGCCGAACAGCACCGCATGCGGGCGGGCCGGCCGATGGTGAGCACGGTGCCGGACCTTCCGGGGCGGGCGGGCTGATCAGTGTCCATCGCCGCCACTGTGTCATGGGCGGGGCCGTGGGTCTGCCTCGCCTGCAGCCGGGTTCTCGCGTGTGCCTGTGCGGCCTACAGCAGCCGTGGCGTAGCGCGTCACAGCTGTTCGACGACCTGCCGTAGTTCCGGGTTGAGTGTCCAGCCGTGCGTGTCGAGCAGCCCGCGCAGCTCGGCCAGCGCGGCGCGCGCCGCTGTGCCGGTGGTCAAGGTTGTGTAGCGGGCGGCGACCGCCGGCGTGCGACTCTGACCCGCGGCGCAGTGCAGCAGCACGACATGGCCCTCCTTGCGCAACTCGAGCAGCATGCGGGCGGCCTGATCGACTACGAAGTGCGGGTGTGCGTTGGCGCCGGGCTGGTCGACTAGCCACGCCCCGACCTTGTTGGCGACGGGCACGTCGTCGAAGTCGTCGCAGCCGACGCGACACAGGGAGATCACCGCGGTGGCGCGCGCTGCGGCTGCGTCGGTGTGGAGGTTGCCGAGGATCACCCCGGGGTCGTGCGGGTGTGCCTGCATCAACGGTGCAACTGCTTGCCGTGGCGCGCGAGCGCAGCCCGGCCAACCGCCCTGGCCGGCGTGGCCGCACTGGGCGGTCAGCACGCTCAGGCGGATCAGGTCCGCCGCGCGCTGCCTCGGCCAGCCGTGAACGGCGCGCTGCCAGGCCAGGGGCACCGCGGACGAGCCCCACCGGGCGCCGAGCAGTGCCCCGGCGATCGCCGCGACGGTGTCGGTGTCGTCGCCGACGCGGACCGCTGCCGTCAGGGTGCGTTCGAGATGCTGGCAGGGGAAGCTGCCGTGGCCCGGGTTGTGGTCCGGGATGTCGGTGTGTGTGATCGCTGACCAGGCGGCCTGCAACGCGGGAACCACAAAGCCGTTGGGTCGGAACTGCTCCGGCGGCTTGGACTCCGCCTCGGCCAACCAGCCCGACCATGGGTCACGGCGATCGGAGGGCAGCAGGGCCAGACCCTCGCGTACCCCGTCGAAGGTGCCGTCGATAACGGCCCGGCGGATCCCGGCGCACCACAGCACACACGCGTCCGCGGCCAGGGGGTCGTAGTGGGTCAGCTCACTGACTGCGCGGGCGGCTTCCGCGAGCGCCTCCGGATCGCCGAGGTAGGCCAGCGCAACCGGCGCGGTGCGCATCAGGGACCCGTTACCGGCGCTGCGGCCGGTCCGCCGGTGCAGATCGGCGGCTGCGTCTCGCATCGCCGCGGCAATGCCCGGTCCGCTCACGTGCGAGACCGCGTCCAGGACCTTGCGGGTCTGTGCCCCGATGTCGCTGGCGCCCTCCCGTTTCCACCGGAGGAAGTTGCCGGCGATGCGGTCGAGGGAGTCGATGCGGCGCAGGTCCGCCCCGGTGGCGGCCACCTCCGCTATGCACATCGCCATCTGGGTGTCATCGCTGTACTCACCCGGCGCGTACGGACCGAGTCCCCCACCACGCATCTCAGGCTGCTCGTTTGCCGGAAGCGGCGGTCCGAACTCGTACGGCACGCCCAACGCGTCACCGCACGCCGCAGCGAGGAGAACACCGGCAGCCCGGTCGCTCTGGATCGCATCCAGCGGCACAGTCGCTGTCATCAACTCCCCCACCCTCGCAACTCCCACATCCTCATGGCCGTCGCCGCCGTCACAAGGCCGCTGGTCACTATGTCAGCCAGGTACGACGTTCTGTACGCCGCTCAGGCCTCCATCAACGCACTGAACCAGGCGACCTACGGGCGCCCGTCCGCCTTCGGGCCGAACAGGAGAACGAACCGCCGCGCCTGCGGCAAGGACAGCGGGAGCAGCAAATGGACGAGATGTCCCACTAGCCACGAAGTGTGCACGCCCGTGCCGCGCAGCCGGCCCTCCCTTACCGCCGTACGGTCCGGTGTCCCTCTGCTCCCCGGCTATCGCCAGCTCGAAACTTGCTTGGTAGGCGAGGACGCCGGCCGGGGCTAGGTGGTCAAATCCCGTCGGGGCCCGGGCCTAACATGTACGGCGCAACCCAAAATGTTGTAACGGGTGTTCCCCGGCTGAGCCGGGAGCCGGGCACTTCCCCACCCCTCGCATACCAGGCGTCCGCCCGACCCCTTGGAGGTGATCGACATGCCACCCAGGCGCTAAGTCCCGCGCACCGTGCGCGGGCGGCCGGAAGGCGGTCGTCCCATGGCCCGTACCGACGTTCACCGACCCGAGCGAGTGCAGCAGCTGGATCCGCACTTGCGTCACTGGCTCACCGACATCCACCGACACGGCTCCGGCCCCTGCGACCTCGACAAGTTCCTCGCCTCCCCCGCCTGGAACCGCACTCGCTGCTACCGGCAGCCCTCGGCTCAAGCCCCGAACCTGTGCGGCTGTCAGCTCTGCACCTTCCAGTCGCACCGCAAACTCGCCCACCGACAGGAGCGCGTCGCCTGGCGCTCGATCCGCCGGCAGCTCCTCGCCGAGCACCGCGGCGACGAGCGCGACCTCGACGTGCCCCCGATCCGCGGAAAGGCCTGGTAGCAGCAGCCGCAGCAGGTACCTGGTCTTCAACAACGGCTCGGACCATCTGACCGACATGGTCGACGAGTGGAGCCTCGTCGCCGACTCCGACCGAGGCGCCGCCACGAAGGCACTGAGTGTTTGAGGTTCCGGTGGTGGAGGTCGAGCTCGGTTTCATCCTCGCCGATGGACCACCACCGGAACCTCGCCAACGATCGCTCAGGCTGGCGCGGGTGAGCGCGCCGAACTTGATGCAAGGCTCAGCAGTCGTCCTGCTCCCACGTGCCGTCTTCCCGCACCCATGGCTCCTTGTTCTGGTTCAGGGCAGGCACGTCGTAGGTGTAGGTCACTCGGGCCAGATCGCCTGAGATCTGCGCCTCGAAGGTCTTGATCGACATCGCCTTGCCGTACATCTGCTTGGCGGCCGTCAGCATCCCGGTGAACTCGCTGAGGGTCACGCGCTCCTTGCACCTAGCCGAGAACAGCTCGTACCCGACCGTAGGCTTCGCGTCGAGGAAGGCATCCGAGTACGCCACCACCGCCTGACGAAGCTCCGCCTCCTCGCTGGCGGCCTGAACGGTCGGGCTGGCCGCCGCATCCGACGCCGTGCTAAGGCGTGTTTCATAACCAGGTGGCTTCGGTCGTGGAAACGGGGCCCAGATAGGCGTCTCTTCTGGGCCCAGGGCGGAGTGTTTCTCCATGATCAATGTGCGGGAGTTTGGGTCCCGTCCTGGAGGCGTCGGCGGGTGAGCGCAAGGATGTCGATCAATTAGCCGGGGTCGCCGATGATGTCGTGGCCGCGGAGAAGGGCATCGACCTCGTAGTAGCCGTTCGGGCCGATGCTGCGCCGCTGGCGACATCCACGGAGCCCTCGACCGGGCTCTTCGAAGACGTCCTCGCCTTCGAGGAGTCGTTCGGCGCTGCACGGCGAGCGCAAGGAGGACGCCGCGCTGCCGGTGAGCTGGCGGCGATGGACTCCTGTGATTCAGCGCGCGCGGCGGTAGTGCATGGCCACCGCGCCGTTGCGGAGCGGCTCCGCTGAGAGCAGCTCGAGCTGGCGCGTGCCGGGCAGCCCGCCCTGGTGCAGCGTCGGGCCGTGGCCGGCGATCCTGGGATGGACGAGCATCTTGTACTCGTCGATCAGGTCCAGCCGGTCGAGCTCGGTCGCGAGCTTGCCGCTTCCGAGGAGGACCCCGGCCGGGGTCGCGTTCTTGAGCTTCTGCACGCCCTCGCGCAGATCACCGGCGATGTGGTGGCTGTTGGCCCACGGGAAGTCCTTGCGCGTCGACGACACCACGTACTTGGGTTTGGCCTCCAGCTTGACCGCCCACTCGCGCATGGCCGGCGGCGCCTCCTCGTCGCCGCGGGCGACGGCCGGCCAGTAGCTCTCCATCATCTCGTAGGTGACGCGACCCCACAGCATTGCCCCGCCCTCGTCCATGAGACGGGTGAAGAAGGCGTGCGTCTCGTCGTCGGCGATCCCCTCCTGGTGGTCGACGCAACCGTCCAGGGTGAGGTTGAGGCTGAAGATGAGCGGTCCCATGGCCGGCGAGTCTAACGCCACTACGGCGTCGGCCCAGGCGGGCGTCGCGTCAGCGAGCTCGCGGTACACGCGCCCTGTCTCGTTGAAGTCGTCGGTCTGGACGAGCCTGCGCTCGCTCGCGGGCATCGCCAGCTCGACACCCACGACCAGGGCGGGTCCCAAACTCACGCCCAATGAAACCCGCCGGAAGATGCCGGGACCCAGACTCCCGCCCAGTCGGGACCGCTACTCGCGCTCAGAATTAACCAGGCTCATAGCCACTCGCCGATGACGGCGATGGTGAGGGTTGCTTGGTAGCGGACGGCCAACTTGTCGTACCGGGTGGCCATGCCGCGGGTCAGTGAGCCTTTCCGCGCAACGTGGTGATCACGGTCTGTGACGGTCTTGCGTGTCCTATCACGACACGCAGACGTGGTCGGCTGCAACAGATATGAGTGAAGCTCCCGTATGAAGAAGGTCTCTGCCGAGAGATCAACTTCACAAGGAGCTTCACGTGAGTGCCAGCGACAGACCTGTCAGGACGGAACCTGGGCAAGCCTGAGCACGTATTCGAAGCCGCGCTTCTGCGCGGGCGAATCCACCATTGGCAGGATCAGCGCTGGTATGCCGGCGGAAACCGATCCGCCGTCGCAGGCGGGATGATCACCGACCATCAGGGTCTGGCCCGGTGCGGCATGGAGGGCTTCGAGGGCGGCGCCCCAGATCCGAGGGTCCGGTTTGACGAAGCCGACCTCGTAGGACAGTACGAACGCATCGACATAGCCGTCGAGTCCGTGCCGCGCAAAGCATTTGCGGATGTCCCAGCCGACGTTGCTGACGACGCCGATGCGAACACCGCTATCACGCAATGCGGACAGGGTGGCGACGGTGTCGGCGTACGGCTCGATCGCTTCGGCGCGTGTTTCGTGCAAGACCGATGCCAGCGCCTGGTCCACCCCAGGAATCTGTTCCAGCACGGCGAGGATCGCCCGATCCCAGACTCGCGGATCCAGATCTCGGGCAATGTGGGCCGGATCCGTGGCCGTCTCCCGCAACAGTTCCGCGAAGTCGCCAGCAATACGGTGCGCCTCGCCGGCAGCCAATGTCCGGTCGATCGATGCCGCCGCGTTGCCCACCCAGCGCTCCGAGTCGCTGGCGAACAGAGTCCAGGCGAAGTCGAACAGTACTGTCGTCACGGGCTTGGCGGTCATCGCATCACCCTAGATCAACACGACGAGTTCTGCGGGCCGCGACGCAGTGAGCTATTCCGAGCAAACGCCTCGGTGACGATTCGTGATCATGTGGTTCGTCCGTATTCGATGTGCAGGAGCACGAGCGCCGCGCGGGTGATGTCGCCGATGTCCCACGGGTTGACGCTGACGTTGCGCAGTGCCTTGAAGGTCATCTTGAGCAGGGAGTTTCCGCGTTCACCCGGTCCGCGTTTGCGGCTGTGGTCACGGTTGTGAGCCTTCTGATCCTCGGTGAGCTTGCCGCCCTGTGGCTTCTTGATCGGCACGGTGATCGTGTCGGCTTCGCCTTCGTAACCCAGGTCGCCCAGCGTGGCCAGGTCCTCGCTGACCCAGGCCTGGATGGACGGCAATAGTTCGGTGTGGGCGCGCAGGCAGGTGGTGTCGTGTTCGCGGCCGGGGCGTACGTCGGAGGTCCACAGTGGCCATCCGTCGGGTGCGGTGAGTACTTGCACGTTGCCGCCGTGGTTGTCGTGTTTGCCCGACCACCACAGGTCGACTCCGGGGGTCGGGCCGGGGGTCTGGCAGCGGTCGGTCTCGATCAGCGTGCCGTCGATAATCACGTGCGGGTGGCCGGCCATCTTGGCCGCCAGGAGTGCACCAGCCAGGCTGGGCGCCTGCGCCGCGATCACCTCGATGCCCTCATGCAGGTAGGCGTACGCCGTTGACTTGCCGATGGTGTTGTCGGTGGCCAGTTGCCGCAGCCGTGTGTCGTCGAGGAACCAGCGAAGGATCAGCACCGCCTGGGTGAAGCAGTCCAGCTTGCGGGTTCCGGTGCGGGTGCCCCGGCGGGCCCGCTCGGCGGTCAGAAGGCGGCAGACGAACACCACGGTCTGCAGTCGTACGGGCAGCACGGCTTGGTATGCGACACTGGCACTCACGTGAAGCCTTGTGAAGTTGATCTCTCGGCAGAGACCTTCTTCATACGGGAGCTTCACTCATATCTGTTGCAGCCCACCACGTCGGCGTGTCGTGATAGGACACCCAAGATCGTCACAGACGGTGATCACCACGTTGCACGGAAAGGCTCAGTGCGACGTCACCGGCTGGGACGCGGTCCGGTCGCCTAACTAGATGCTGCACGGGGCTTGCGCTGCTGCCGGCACCTCTTCGCTCGTATCGCTTTCCGCTTTGCTTCTACCGCACCCGAAGCCGCGATTCGTCAACACTGCACCTGCTCCACCATCGATGGGGCAGACAGGACGCACAGAGTCAAGATTCGAGAGAGGCCACGCATACGGCGGATTCTCAAGGCGTTGAGACCTCTGTCTCGACCAATCGAATTGACAGTCGGCGAGCTGGCCGACGCCTGGCATGTCCCCTACTCTTGCCGGCAGATTCCTGTCGGCCCCGTCAAGGCAAGGCGACACACCAATAAAGGGTTGTGCAGATGCGCCGGAACACACACCATCGCTCCACCTCCTCGGAAGAAGCGGATACCATGGACGAGGCCGCCCGCCACTCCGCTATTGCCGAAGAACAAGGCGTCCTCGACGTGGCAACTGCCCGGCGCGACCGCCTGGCGGAGCAACTGCAGGCCGAGCTGGCGGCCGAGGCTCTGAACGAGACAGAACGGGGTCGGCAACGCGTGCTCCGCCGGCAGTTCGAGGAGTTGTCGCGGGCTCAGGACGGCCTCGTCTTCGGCCGGTTGGACGGACTCGACGGCACGGTGCGGCACGTGGGCCGTGTCGGCATCCGCGACGACAACATGGACTCTCTGGTCGTGGACTGGCGCGCTCCGGCCGCCCGGCCGTTCTACACCGCGACCGCCCTCGACCCGCAAGGGCAAAGCCGGCGCCGCCATGTGCGCACGACGGGCAACGTAGTGGTGGATGTAAACGACGAACCGCTGGACGGCTGCACGGCTTCCGAGCTGGTCGGCGAGGGTGCACTCCTGGCCGCTCTGGACGAGCGACGCACTGGCCGCATGTCCAGTGCGATCTCGACGTTGCAGCGCGAGCAGGACGAAATCATCCGCGCCGAGGCGACCGGCCCGTTGATCGTTCAGGGCGGTCCTGGCACCGGCAAGTCCGTCGTCGCGTTGCACCGGGTGGCGTACCTGCTGTTCACCCATCGCCAGATGGCCGACCAGGCCGTCCTGGTGCTCGGCCCATCGCCCCGCTTCCTGGAGTACATATCCCAGGTCCTGCCCGCACTCGGGGAGACCGCCGTCGTGTCGGCGACATGCGACACCCTCGTTCCGGGAATCGCCGTGGGCCGCGCCGAGAGCCGGCGGCTCTCCGAGGTCAAAGGCCGCGCCCTGTGGCAACCCGTGCTCGAGCGCTACACGGGATCGCTGCTGCCCCGCGCCCATGAGATGAAGCTGCGCTGGGAAGGCGAGTTCTACCTGATCAGCGCGGAAGCGGTCGACCGGGCGCTCACCTCGGCGACGCAGGGACGCTCGTACCACCGAGCCCGCGCGGCATTCACCGAACAGCTGCACCACCTGCTGGCCGATGCCGTCGCCGACCAGCGCGCAGCGCTGCTCGAGAAGATGGAGGAAGGCTACGAGGACATCCTCGCCCGATTCGACCGAGGCGCGGACCGCGACCACAACCCCGAACTTACGTCCACCGGCAGCGATGTCGACGGACTGCTCTCTGACGAGGAACTTGAGGAACTGCGCGACCGAATCGCCGCCGACACGAGCATCGCTCGGTTCATCGAGGCATGGTGGCCGACGCGGGACCCCGAAGTCGCGCTGCGGGAACTCCTGACCAGCTCCGCCCGGCTAGGCCGATTCGCTCCGGAGCTCTCTGCGGAGAAAGTCGATCTCGTCGTGGCCGAACCGGCACCGTGGGCCGCGAGCGACATCCCGCTGCTCGATGCGCTAGCAGAACTGCTCGGCGACGCCGACAACCCGCAACCCCAGGGCGAATTCCTCGCGGAGCGCGCCCGCGGACAGCGTGGCTGGGTGTACGGCCACATCGTCGTCGACGAAGCGCAAGAGCTGTCCGAGATGCAGTGGCACATGGTCCTGCGCCGCTGCCCCAGCCGATCCATCACCGCGGTCGGCGACATCGATCAGGTGGAGGCGTCACACCGGCACACCAGCTGGGCCCAGGCGGTGAACGCAACCCTCGGCGAACGATGGACTGCGGCACAGCTCACCATCTGCTACCGCACTCCCCGCGAGGTCATGGACCTCACCGCCGCCGTCCTCGAGAAGGCCGGCAGCCACAACTCTCCCCCACGCGCGGTCCGCTCCTCCGGCATCACCCCATGGACCCTCACTGTCACGCCCGCCGAGCTGCCCACCGCCGCGCGACAGGCCGTGACAGACCTACGGCGCCGGTGGGCGGGCGGAACGGTCGGCGTGATCGCTCCCGCCGGCCGCATCGCCGAGCTACGAGCCGCACTGAGCGACGTGCCCGTGCTCACCGCGACCGAGGCAAAGGGCTTGGAGTGGGATGCCACCCTGCTCGTCGACCCGCGGGGCATCACCGCCGAGCCCCGAGGCTGGAACGGTCTCTACGTCGCCCTCACTCGCTGCACCCACGAACTCGGGCAGCTGGCAATGCGCACGGCGTCGTCCTCACCGTCGTAGGACCGGACCCCGTTTCATCGATCACCTTGTCGGTGATCGGGAGATCGTCTTCCGGCTGACCGAAGCGCCGTAGATCTCGGCGGGTCGCGTGATCTCCTCGGTGGCCGCACCTTTCGTACACGCCGACAGCACGATCTCCTCGCCGGCCAGGTCCACGTGAGCGGACGGCTTCGGTGCCCGCCGCAGGCATTGCGACGAGCAGGGAGTCACGGATGGCGAGCGGCGACCGCGAAGCCAAGAAAAGGCCTCTGCCGACGCCTGGTCCTTCGGCCGGCCCGAAGAACCGAAATGGGGAGGATGTTCCGGCGGGCGGCTTCGTCCACCTGCGCATCCGCTGCCTCGGGCGGTGGTCGCTGGTTGCCCACGTGTCAGCAGCGGTGGCGTGGCTGACGTCGCCCTCCGTCACCGCCGGGAGTGAGACGAGAAAGAGCCATTCACGAGGCGGCCCCCTTCTCGGAGCCCTTGGAATCCAGGAAGAGTCCGAGGGCCTCGACGACTAGGCGGTGGTCGTCGACTTGGGGCAGTCCTGAGACGGTGACGGTGCCGACCGGGCCGGTGCCCCTGAGGATGATCGGGAAGCAGCCGCCGTGCGCGGCGTACCGGGCCGCGTCGAGGTGGGATTGGTCCTCGAAGGTGGTGCCACGGTCGCGGTAGGTCTGACCCACGAGGTAGGAGCTGTGTCCGAACCGGCGGACGACGCGGATCTTGCGTTCGATCCAGTCGTCGTTGTCGGCAGAGGTGCCGTGCAATGCGTAGTGGAAAAGTTGCTGGTCGCCGAGACGGATGTCGACGGTGACAGCGTGGCCGCGCTCTCTGGCCAGCCCGACCAAGCGAGTTCCCAGGTCCCACGCGTCGTCATGGTCAAAGCGGTCGAACTGCAGGCGTTCTTCCTGCTCCCGAAGCTCCGGCGTCACGGCGTACCGTTCCCTTCCTCGATCGTCCAAACGATCTAAGCAGAGGAAGGACCGGCGAGCGGAACGTTCCTCGTGCCGTACGTCCATCAACAGATCGGGGTCATGCCCGCATCCGCCTCTGCCGCGATCCGCAGGTCACGCAGCGTGACTCGGCGTCGTGGGTCGCCCCTCGGAGCTGCCGATGAGCGCGACACCACGCCCGAGCCGTCCAGGGCTCCTTGTGATGAAGGACCGCCCGTCCGGATCAGTTCACGCAGAGGCAGAAAGGGTGACCTGCCGGGTCGAGGAAGACCCGGAAGGACGTACCGGGCTGGTGTGGGTGTTTGGTTGCGCCGAGATCGAGCACTGCCGCTTCGGCGGCATCGAGGTCGTCCACGATCACATCGAGGTGCATCTGCTGGGGCAGCTCCTGGGTTGGCCACACCGGCGGCGTGTATCCATCCACCTGCTGAAAGGAAATGCACTGACCGTACTCCGCGCGGACCTCAGCCCAGTCGGAGGAGACTTCGACCTTCCAATCCAACATCGCGCCGTAGAACCTTGCGAGTGCACCAGGATCGGGACAGTCGATGACGATGCTGGGGAAGCGAGCGACGGCCATGTCGGCCATGGTAGGGCGGTTGCGACGATCTACGTCCTGATGCGTCGGTGACGTGCGGCAGGTGCGGCTCGGCGAGACGTCCGCTCGCCGGGATGTTCTTGTCGTTGGGCGACTTGATGAACGCCGGCCGACGGAGTTCGTACGCCTCGCTGATGGGGACCAGGATGAGCTCCCGGCGCGTACTTCGAATGTGGGAGCTGGACGGTGCGGAGGCCGCGTCGGTGGGCGGCGTCGCGCAAGCTCTGAGCCGAGACTGTCAGGCGCGGCGGCAGGACAAGTGTCACGACCGATGATCCTGCCCAGTACACCGACACCGTTACAGCGGTTGTCAGGCGTTCCGGTGCGCTGAGGTGACGGGGCGCGGGTGGCCTTCGCCGACGGTTCGAACCACGGCTAGGGGTTGCAGTCGCACAACCTGCGCTGTCCAGCAGTCCGACGGTTGGGTCGCGATCTCTGCCCCGCAGTTGCACACCAAGTTGGGGCCGTCGCACCCGTCTAGACCGCAGCAGCCGTTCCGGCGCCTGAGGTCGGGATGTAGGCGACGCACAACCAGGTCGTCCGGGCTGATCAAGACGGTATTTCGAGGTCCCGCGGAGACGAGGATCCGCTCGTTGCTGGGGCTCAGATTGGGGCTGCTCATGATCGACATGGGCATACGAAGGCTCCTGGGGCGGTCCGCCGGGTCCGCCATTCAGTCCCCTGGCGAGGCGAGAAGGCGGAGGAAGTGCGTCACGGTGTCCGCCATCGCGGCTCTGCCGAGGGACAGGTACGCACGGGGATCGGTGACGGCGCCGTCGCCGGCGAGGTGGGCGCGGACCGCGGAGGTGAACGCGACGTTCAGCGCCGTACCGATGTTGATCTTAACGATGCCACCTGCCGTCGCCCGCACGAGTTCCTCGTCCGACACGCCCGACGAGCCGTGCAGCACCAGTGGCACGCCAACGGCGTCCCGCAGCTTGGCGATCAGCACGTGGTCGAGGGTCGCCGTCCGGGTGGTCATGGCGTGGCTGCTGCCGACCGCCACGGCGAGGGCGTCCACCCGCGTCGCCGCCACGTACGCCGCCGCCTGGTCCGGATCCGTGCGGGCCCCCGGCGCGTGGGCGTCCAGCGGCGCTTCGCCGTCCTTGCCGCCGATCCGGCCCAGCTCCGCCTCGATCCAGAGGCCCCGCTCGTGGGCCCAGTCCGCGGCCCGCCGGGTCGCCTCGACGTTGGCCGCGTAGGGCAGCCCGGCCGCGTCGTACATCACGGAACTCACTCCGGCGTCCGCGGCCTGGCGCAGCAGGTCCTCGTCGCGTACGTGGTCGAGGTGCAGCGAGACGTCAACGGCGGCGGCCCGGGCCACCTCGGCGGCCGCCCGGGCGATCGGGAGGACGCGCCCGCCGCGGTACCTCACCGCGTTCTCGCTGATCTGCAGGATGGCCGGGACGGCGATCCGCTCGGCGGCGTCGACGATGGCCTCGGCGTGTTCGAGGGTGATGACGTTGAAGGCGGCGGCCGCGTGGCCGCGGCCCATGGCCCGCCTGACGAGGTCGGCAGTGGATGACAGGGGCATCGAGGGACTCCGGTCGTCAGACGGTGTGCGGTCTCGGCGTGCGGGACTCGACCGGTCGGGAGGCGAGCCGGTGGTAGGTGTCGGCGTCGAAATGACCCGCGCGGGGGGCACGCACCGTGGCGGCGGACAGCGCCACAGCCTCCGCCAGCCGACGCGGCCACGGAGTCCCGGTGTGAATGCCGGCTGCGATCGCGGCAACAACCGAGTCGCCGGCTCCGGTCGGGTTGCCGGCCAGCGGTTCGGGCGGTCCGGCACGGAAGGTGCCGTCGGGCGTGACCGCGAGCAGACCCTCCGGGCCCAGGGACGCCACCACCACCTGCGCCCCGGCCGCGCGCAGCGCCTCGGCGGCAGCGAGCGGGTCGGGCAGGCCGGTGGCCTCGACGAGTTCGGTGACGTTCGGCTTGACCACGTTCGGGCCCGCCGCGACCCCGGCGCGCAGCGGCGCTCCGGCCGCGTCCAGGACCACCGGCACCCCGGCCCGGGCGGCGGCGCCGATCAGTTGGGCGTACGCCGTTGTGGGCAGCCCGGGCGGAAGGCTTCCGGAGAGGACGAGCACCGACGCGTCGGGGAGCAGCAGGTGCACCTGCTCGCGGAGGGCGTGCCACTCGTCGTCGGACACCGCAGGACCGGGCTCGTTGAAGACGGTGGCGTCTCCGCTGCCGACATCGACGACGGCGAACGTCCGGCGGTTCTCCCCCGCGATGCCGACCAACCGGTGGGCGATGCCGTGGCTGTCGAGGTCGGCGGCGATGGCGGCGCCGGCGGGGCCGCCGCGGAACGCCACGGCGACGGTGGGCAGCCCCAGCGTGTGCAGGACGCGGGCAACGTTGATCCCCTTGCCGCCGGCCTGGGCGCCGACGTCGCTGACCCGGTGACTGCTGTGCGGCACCAACGACGCGACGGTGTGCGTGATGTCGAGGGCGGGATTGAGCGTGACTGTGACGATCATGTCGCGCCCCGGTCCATGGCGAGTGCCTGAAGCCGAGCGGCACGCCGCTTCGCAGCCACCGGGCGACGGCGGCGGACGCCCCGTCCCGCAGCGCGGCCTCGATGAGCCGGTAGACCCCGCTGCCGATCGTTGCGGGAACGCCGCTCGATGACGCCTCGCGGGCGCGGCCGCGCGGTGGCCCGCTTCCTCATTCGTCGACTGTGGCGAATGTCTGAGCGGACAGGCCGAGCCGGAACAGTTCGGCGGCGTTTCGCCAGGCGACGCGTTCGGCCAGTTCGGGCGGCAGGTCAGCGGCGAGCACCGCCCCATAGGCGGCGGCCGGATCGATCAGGGTGGCGTCGGTGCCGAAGAGCAGCCGCCGCGGGTCCACGGCCGCCGCCACCGCGGCGAAGCGACCTGCCTCGGTGTGCGAGAAACAGGGCTCCAGCCAGAGCCGGTCCACCCCGTTGGCCGCCTCGATGGCGTGGCGCCACCCGTTCGCGCCCATGTGCCCGGCGATGGCCCGCGCCCCGGGGATGTCCGCGACCGCCTGGGCCAGGTCGAGCGGCGTCGTGTCCCAGGTGTGCACGAGGGCGGGCAGGTCGTGCGCGGCGGCCAGTTCGAGGGCGGCCCGGGTCTGCGCGGAGTTCGCCGGTGAGCCGGTGTAGTCGGTGTGGATCTTCACGCCGACGAACCGGCCGGTGGGCAGCAGATCGCGCAGGTCCCGCTCGGCGTCGTCCAACCGGCGCGGGTTGATTGTCAGGTAACCGAGCAGTCGGTCGCTGCTCTCCAGCACGCGGGCCATCGCCCGGTTGCCGGCGACCACGTCGTAGATCACCGCCTCGGTGGCGGAGACCACGGCCAGGTCGATGCCGTACCGGTCCATCACCGCGAGGTTGGTCGCGACCGCGCCGACCTCCATGCTGAAGAACCACGGTCCCCAGTGGGCGTGAACGTCGATGATCATTTGGTCGGCCCCAGGATCCGGCGGGCGTTTCCTCCGGCTACCGCGGCGACTCCGGATGGGCCGATCCCGGCCCGGGCCAGCCGCAGCCGCGGGACGACGGGCTCGTAGAACGGGGTACGGGAACCGTAGACCAGACGCTCGACGCCGACGTGCGCGGCGACGGTCTCCAGCGCGTCCGGCGAGTTGAGCAGCCGGGTGGAGGTGTGGAAGCCCGGCTCGTCGCGGGCCACTACCACGAAGTCGCCCAGGTGGTAGAAGTGCGTGTCGAGGAAGACAACTGTCGCGCCGCGCAGCGGTCGCCAAAACCGGCGGACATCCCCGCCGGTGAGCACGACCAGGTCGGCCTCGGCGGCCCGGCGGGCGACGTGCCGCACGGATGGGAAGTCCGCCTCGACGCGCTGCTCGTCGGGGAACAGCCGCACGGCCCGGAAGCCGCGCTCGGCAAGCCGGACGACCTCCCGTTCGGCGCCGAGCGGGTCCCGCAGGTCCAGCCCGCCGACCGGCAGCACGCCGGGGCCTGCGAGGGCGGCCACCTCGTCGTTGCCGCTCGGCACGTCGAACAGGGCGGCGCGGAGGCTCGCGACGGCCGCCCGCTCGATGCCGTTGGCGGCCAGCGCCCCGGCGACCGCCGCGGGCTCGCCGTTGGGCCCGGGCCGGTCGGCGTACCGGCCGACGAGCACGTCGATGTCGAGGGTGACCGGCGGCAGGTCGGCGGCCACGAACGGGTTGCCGCTCACCGGCGCCCGGCCACGCGCAGAACCCGGTCCCGGTCGCCGTCGGGTAGCGCCGGGGCATGCGGGTCGCTGGCATGGCCCGTCGGGATCCGCCCTTCCTCGGCGGCGATCCAGAGCATGCGCTGCACGTACCCCTCCATCGGTGCGGTGAAGGTGACCTCGGCCAGCCGGTCGAGGTCGGCAGAGGCGGTGACGAACTCGTCGTAGCGCTTGTCGACGTAAGCCTGCAGCACCAGGGCGGTGATCGGGACCGCGGCGGCGGCCAGGCCGACCAGAGCCGCCTCGGCGCCCCACATCAGCGACGGGCCGAACATCCGGTCCTCGCCGGTGACCGCCAGCCGGTCGGCGCGGTGGGCGGCGGCCAGGGCGGCCTGGCAGGCCAGGGCGTCGTGCAGCCGGGCCACCTTCACCCCGGCGACACCGGGGTGCCGCAGCAGCGCGGCGAGCGCGGGCTCGGCGTACGGCCGTAGGTAGAGGTCGAAGGCGAGCATCGGCAGGCCAGCGGCGCGCCAGAGCGCGTCGTGGTGGGCGACCGGGTCGTCCACCGGGAAGACCAGCAGGCCCGCCGCGCCGAGGGTGGCCGCCCGCACCGCCTGTGCGGCCACGTCGTCGGGGCGCTCCCCCGGCCGGCCGCCGACGCCGACGATCACCGGCGCCCCGGTGTCGACGGCGCGACTGATGACCAGGTCGCGGGTCGACTCGTCGTGGTACGGGCCGCGCCCGGTGTGCGCGAGCACCGCGAGCGCCTCCGCCCCGTCGGTGACGAGCCCGCGCAGGTAGCGGTCGAGCACGGCCGGGTCGACGGCGCCGGTCGCGTCCACCGGGGTGGCGGTCGCGGCGATCAGCCGCCAGCGCAGCCGGTCGCGCAGGGCGGCGGCGGCCGGCGCGATCACGAGGTCACCGCAGTGCGGACGGCCTGGGCGATCTCGTCGACGTGCGCATCGGTGTACCGCTCGTTCCAGTCGATGACCAGCAGCGTCTGCTCGATCATCCGCTCGGCGACCGGAAACGCCCTGGGTCCGTACGCCGGCAGCCGGTCGGCCGGTGGCACGGTGAGCGGGAAGCGGGAGGCGCCGTAGACGGGGGCCTCGGTCAGCGCCGGGGCGCAGTGCAGCGGCTGTTGCAGGTAGCCGGCTCGGGCGGGTATCCCGGCGTCGGCGAGTTTCCCGGCCACGTCGTGGTTGGTCAGCGGCGGGTCCAGCACGATCGGGAACAGCCACCAGGCGTGCGCATCCACGTCCGTCGGCAGGTGCACGCCGGGCAGGTCGGCCAGCGCGTCGACCAGCCGCCGGGCGGTGCGCCGCCGGTCGGCGAGCACCCCGGGCAGCTTTGCCAGCTGGGCCCGGGCGACGGCGCCGGCGAGTTCGGTCATCCGGTAGTTCAGGCCGAGTCCGACGTGCCGGCGGGCCTCGTCGCGCGGCCAGCCTTTGTCGGCGAAGAGCCGCATCCGGCGGGCCAGCACCGGGTCGTCGGTGATGGCCAGGCCGCCGTCGCCGCAGGTGATGTGCTTCCACTGTTGGAGGCTGAAGCAACCGATCGCGCCGGCCGTGCCGGCGAGGGTGCCGTCGGGGTAGCGGGTGAGCCACGCCTGCGCGCAGTCCTCGATCAGCGGCACGCCGGCGGCATCGGCGACCACGCGCAGGTCGGCGGCGGCGCCGAACAGGTGCACGGCGAGGATCGCCCGGGTGCGCGGCCCGATCGCGGCGGCGACCGCCGCCGGGTCAAGGTTGCCGGTGTACGGGTCGACGTCGGCGAACACCGGCACCGCGTTCTGGGCGAGAATGGGCGCGACGGTGCCGAAGTCGCTGATCGGAGAGGTGATGACCTCGTCGCCCGGATCGGGCGCGACGGCGGCGACGGCCAGGTGCAGGGCCGCGGTGCCGGAACTGGCGGCCACAGCGTGCGACACTCCATGGCGGTCGGCCATCTCGCGTTCCAGGGCACGGACCTCCGTACCCCAGACCGAGCTGAGCATGCCTGACTGGAGCACCCGGCTGACCGCGGCCAACTCCTCCGCGCCGATCGTCCGGCCGCTGGCGTCGGCCATGCTGGGAAACGACACGTACCCTCCCGGGCTACAGTAATACCGGGCCTGACCGTAATCTTGGACTGCGAACAATGCAACCCTGACAGGAGGCCGCGGTGACCATTGAGATCGGGGTCGTCGGTCCGCACGACCTGGTCGACGACGTGGCCGCGACCTGCGAGGAGCAGCCCGGCGTCACCGCCCGGCGGCTGCACTACGACCACGAGTCGCAGGCTCCGGCGATCGTGGAGGCGCACGCCGGCCAGGTCGAGGCGTGGCTGTTCACCGGCGTCGTGCCGTACACCCTCGCCCGGGAGGCCAGCCTGCTGCACCGGCCGGCGGTCTTCGTCGACTACACGGGCGCGACCCTGCTCCAGGCCGCCGTGCGGCTGCTGCGCGACGGCCGCGACGTCACCCGCATGTCGATCGACACCGTCACGGGCGCCGACGTCGCCGGCACCTTTGGCGAGGCCGACCTGCCGGTGGACCGGGTCCGGTCGCTGCCCTACCGCAGCGGCCTGAGCTCCGACCACGTGGTCGCCTTCCACCGCCGGCAGCGCAAGGCCGGCGCGGACGTCGCCGTCACCTGCATCAGCTCAGTCTACGAGGTGCTGCGCCACGAGATGCCGGCGTTCCGCCTCGCCCCGTCGAACCACTCGGTACGCGCCGCGCTGCGCCAGCTCCTGCTGCACGTCGGCAGCCAGGCCCAGGAGGACGCCCAGATCGCGCTCGGGCTGGCCAACCTGTCCGACGGCGAGGACGGGCTGCTCAAGGAGGTGGCCGGGCTCGGCGGCACCGTCGCGCGCTTTGCCCCCGACACGTACCTCATCGTCACCACCCGCGGGCCGCTGCAGGACGCCACCGGCGGTTTCACGGCGCTGCCGATGCTGCGCCGCCTAGCCGACCGGCACGAGACCGTGCAGATCGGGTTCGGGCTGGGGCGCAGCGCCGCCGAGGCGGAGAACCTGGCGCGGCGCGCGCTGAGCCGGGCCCGCCGGGTCGGCCCCACCACGGCAGTGCTGTCGCTGCGCGGCGAGACCGACATCGTGCTGGAGTCGACCACGCCCGCCCCGCCGGCGGAGGTGAACCTGGCGGTCATCGCCCAACGGGTCGGCCTGTCCGTGCCCACCCTGCTGCGGCTGCGCGAGGTGCGCACGACGGTCGGCGACGAGCCGCTGACCAGCCGGGAGGTCGCCGAGCAGCTCAGGGTGCAGCAACGCACCGCCCGGCGCATGCTGCACCGCCTGGAGCTGGCCGGCCTGGCCGAGCGGACCGGCAACCTCGCCTCCGGCACCAGCGGCCGCCCGCTGACCCTCTACCGCCTGACGCTCTGACCGTCCGCCCGCCCCTGTCCCGGGCGGGAGGCCCCGAGGTCGGCGGCGGGGGCGGTGTCCCGCGCCGCCGACCTCTCGACCGCGTCGGGCGCGGTCAGGACAGCCAGGTGTCGAGGTGCTCGGCGACGAAGTCGTCGTCGCGCAGGTGCGGGTACGCCCGGTGCACCCGGTCCAGCTCGGCCATCTGCCCCGGCGACAGCTCCTCGTCCGGGTCCAGGCACCAGCGGCCGGCCAGCAGGCCCTGCCGGCGCAGCACCTCGTGGATGCCGGGGATGCAGCCGTGGTAGCCGTTGGCGGAGTCGAAGATGGCCGCGTTGGCGTCGGTCAGGTGGCCGTCGAGGGTGAGCAGCCGGCGCAGCGCGGCGTCGTCGCCGGAGCGGGCCCGGCGGGCCTCGTCGAGCAGGGTCACCGCGGTGCCCGCCCAGACCGCCCACTGGCCGAGCAGCCCGCCGACGAACTCGACCTCCACGGCCCGACCGTCCACGATGACCCGGTGCGGCGCCACGAGGTCGGCGAGGATGTGGTCGTCGTTGCCGGTGTAGAGGGCGAGGTTGCCGTTGCGGCCGGCCGCGCACACGCCGTTCAGCACGTCGAGCGTGCGGTAGCGGTCGAAGGGCGCCACCTTGATCCCGACCACCGACTCGAGGGCGGCCAGCCGGGCCCAGAAGTCGCGGGACAGCGCCCGCCCGCCGACGGCCGGTTGCAGGTAGAAGCCGATCACTGGCAGCACCTCGCCGACCGCGCGGGCCCGCTCGACGAGGGCGTCC
Source organism: Micromonospora sp. NPDC005299 (assembly GCF_042872345.1). Classification (NCBI taxonomy): domain Bacteria; kingdom Bacillati; phylum Actinomycetota; class Actinomycetes; order Micromonosporales; family Micromonosporaceae; genus Micromonospora; species Micromonospora sp. NPDC005299. Next base: position 78,488 of record NZ_JBIAKG010000005.1, on the reverse strand, counting down.
TCGTCCAGCGGCGCGTACGGCGACAGCAGCACCATGTCGTAGCCGAGTGAGGCGGCCAGTTCCGCCTCTGCGACCGCCTGGGCGGTGTCCCCGCAGGCGCCAGCGACCAGGATGGCGTCCGAGCCGGCCGCGGTCTCGGCGGCCAACTCCAGCACTGGGGCGAGCAGCCCGACCTTCGGGTCGTGGATGGCAAACTGGGTGGTGTGCACGCCGACGGCGATGCCCCCCGCGCCGGAGGCCAGGTAGTAGCGGGTCAGCGCCCGCTGCCGGCACTCGTCGAGCTTGCGGTCGGCGTCCAGGGCGAGCGGGTGCGCGGGGATGGCGCAGCCGCGCTGGAACCGGGCCAGGGCCGAGGTCTGTCGGGTGCTCGATGCGGTCAACACGGTCTCTCCTAGAAGTTGCCGTCGCGGCGCTGGAATCCGGTCGGCTTGCCGAGCAGGGGCTGGCCGTTGGCGACCCAGTCCGCCGTCAGGTCGATCAGCTCGGCAACCGGCACGTCGGGGTAGCCGAAAAGCCGGTGGCAGAGCTGGGCGTTGGACAGCAGCGCGGTCGGCGCCTCGGTGCCGGTGAAGACCGGCTCACGGCCCAGCCGGGCGGCGAGCGCAGTGGCGACCTGACGGACCGAGATCAGCTCCGGCCCGGTCAGGTTCAACACGAACGGCGGTGTCCGCGTGTGGTGCAGGGCGCGCAGGGTGACCTCGTTGGCGTAGCCCTGCCAGACGATGTTGGCGTGGCCCATGGTGAGGTCCACGGGCTCGCCCGCGTGCAGGGTGCGGGCGATGTCGACGAGGACGCCGTAGCGCATCTCGACGGCGTAGTTGAGCCGGATCAGGGCCAGCGGGGTGTCGTCGCGCAGCGCGAAGTGGGTGAGGATGCGCTCGCGGCCCAGGCAGGACATGGCGTACTCGCCGACCGGCTGGACCGGGATCTGCTCGACGCAGCCGCCGGAGGTCACCGGGACCAGCGGGTAGACATTGCCGGTGCTCAGCGCCACCAGGCGGGACCCGGCGAAGCGCTGGGCGATGCGCCCGGGCAGGTAGGTGTTGGTGGCCCAGGTGGCGTGCTCCCGGCCGGAGGTGCCGAACTTCGCCCCGACCAGGAAGACCACGTTGGCCGCGTCGGGCAGCGCGGCCAGCGCGGCGTCGTCGGTGGCGTCCGCCTCGACCACCACGGCGCCCTCGTTGCGCAGCGCGTCGGCCAGTCCCGCCTCCGAGAAGCGGGACACGGCGATGACCCGGGCACCGGTGCCCGCCGCCGCCACGCCCCGCAGCGCCAGCCGGACGAGGCTCGGCCCCAGCTTGCCGCCCGCCCCGAGGATCAGGATGTCCCCGTCGAGCTTGCGCAGATCGTCCACCAGGACGTCCCGCGGGCGCGAGAGCCGCTCCTCCAGGTCCGCCACCGTACGCATGCCACCACGCCCCTTCGGAAGTAACGGTCATGACCGTAACTTCCGGCTGGGGGGGCGTCAAGGCACCCGACGCATGGATCGGGTCCGCGATTGTCAGGCCACGGCGCGCGCCGAGGTGAGAACGTCCAGGACGGCGCGGGTCTGCGCCCACGGCACCGGGCTCGGCGCGCCCCGGACCATGCCCACAAACGCGTCGATGGTGGCCCGGTAGCCCAGCTCGTCGGCCCCGCCGCGCAGCACCACCCGGCGCTCCCCCGCGGCGGTGTGCACGGTGACCTCGTACGCCTCGCCCTCGCTGACCCCGAGCACCTCCACCGTGCCGGGCACCCCGTCGTCCCACTGCACGGCCAGCAGCCCGGTGTCCTCCGAGTGCAGGCCCCGGTGCCGGCGCACGGTGCCGGCGGCCCCCACCAGCCGCACCGCCGGCCCGAGCAGCGCGACCAGCAGCTCCACGCCGTGCAGGCCCATCATGACCAGGGTGCCCCCGCCGACCGCCGGGTCGTCCTGCCACGGGTTGTAGCCGGTGGCCCAGAGCCCGACGTCGTGGCGGACCGTGGCGCGCACCGACAGCACCTCATCGCGCGGCACGTCGAACGCGACGAACTCCGGCGCGAAGCGCAGCACCGAGGAGGAGAGCACCAGCTCCGGGGCCCGCGCCACGACCCGTTCCAACCGGTCGAGCTGCCCGACGGTCGCGGCGGCCGGCTTGTTGACGAAGCACGGCAGCTTGCGCTCCAGCACCTGTGCCAGCGCCTCCGGCACTTCCGAGGTGGGAACCGTGAGGACCACGCCGTCCGGGTCGGTCGCCAGCAGCGCGGCCAGGTCCGGCGCGACCGCCGCGTCCGGCTGCTCGGCCCGGAACCGCGCCAGCCGCTGCGGGTCGGGCTCCCACACCACCAGCTCCGCGTCGTCGCGCAGGGTCCGGGCGTCGGTGTAGGGGTGACTGGTGGCCAGTCCGGCGAGGGCGATGCGCATGAGCGCAGAGGCTACTCATCCGGGCTGCCGCCGCGCCAGGGCAGGTCAGCCCCGCTCAGCCTGTGCGATCGAGGTGCTCCAGTCGTACCTCATGGCGCAGCGGCTCCCCGCGCAGGAACCGGTCGATCTCGGCGATGACGATGTCGCCGGCCCGCCGCCGCGACCCGACCGTCCCGGCCGCCTCGTGCGGGGTCAGCAGCACGTTCGGCAGCCGCCGGAACGGATGGTCCACCGGCAGCGGCTCGGCGTCGAACACGTCCAGCGCGGCGTCGATCCGCCCGGAGCGCAGCACGGCCAGCAGCGCGGCCTCGTCGACCAGCGCCGAGCGGGCGGTGTTGACCAGCAGCACGCCGTCGGGCATCCGGGCCAGCTCGCGCGCGCCGATCATCCCCACGGTCTCCGGCAGCACCGGCGCGTGCAGGGACACCACGAGGCTGCGGGCGAGCAGGTCGTCGAGCGCGACCCGCTCGACCCCGAGCGTCGCGGCCTCGGCGTCGGACAGGTACGGGTCGGCCACCAGCACCCGCGCCCCGAGCGCCCGCACCAGGTCGAGGTACGCCCGGCCGGTGCGGGACGCGCCGATCACCCCGACCGCCGCCCCGCGCAGCTCCCGCCGGGGCGGCGCGGCCTTCGCGGTCGCCCAGTCCACCCCGGTCCGCAGTGCATGGTCGAAGCGGTGCAGCCCGTGCAGCAGGGCGAGGGTCAGCGCGAGCGCCTGCTCCCCCACCGCGTACGCCATCGCCTCGCCGGCCTGGGTGACGCGGACGCCCCGGGCGAAGCTGGCGGGGGTGATGAACGGTTTCACGCTGGCCCCGGTGTGCGCGAGCAGCCGCAGCCGGGGCGCGGCGGCGAGCACCGCCGCCGACAGCGGCGCGCAGCCCCAGCCGGTGACGACGACGTCGGCGTCGCCCAGCAGCCGGGCCACGACGCTCTCGTCGCCGACGTCGGCGCCGTCGGCCGGCAGCCGCATCTCCCCCAGCCGGCGCAGCGCCGCCCACGCGTCGGCGTCGAAGAACAGCTCGCGGACCTCCGGCGACGCCGCCACCGCGATGACGCTCACCCCTTGATCCCTGACGTGCTGACGCCCTCCTGGAAGTAGCGCTGCCCGATGAGGTACGCCATGAAGATCGGGACGAACGCAACGACCGACCCGGCGAGCAGCATGTTCAGCGGCACGTTCTCCTGTTGCAGCGAGGCGATGCCGGTGGTGAGGGTCCGCATGTCGAGGCTCTGTCCGACGATGAGCGGCCACAGGAAGTCGTTCCAGTGCCAGAGGAAGACGAAGACGCCCAGCGTGGCCAGGATCGGTTTGATCAGCGGCAGCACGATCGCGACGTAGACCCGCCACTCGGAGCAGCCGTCGAGCCGGGCGGCCTCGAACAGCGAGTCGGGCAGCGACGCGATGAACTGTCGCATGAGGAAGACCGCCTGGGCGTTGGCCAGGGTCGGCACGATCATGCCCCAGTAGGTGTCCACGCCGTTCAGCTCGGAGATGATGATGAACGTCGGGATCATCGTGACGTGGTACGGCACCATCAGCATCGCGAGGAACGACCAGAACATCGTCTCCTTGCCGGGGAACCGCTTCTTGGCGAAGGCGTAGCCGGCCATGGAGGCGAACAGCAGCACGCCGACCACCGACACCACTGAGTAGACGAGCGTGTTCGCCATCCAGCGCAGCACGCTCTTGGCGCCGATTACCTGGTCGTACGCCTCGGTGGAGAACGGCCAGGGCAGCAGGCTGTCCGGGAAGGTCACCGGCCCGGTCGGCTTGAACGACAGCACGACCATCGCGTAGAAGGGAAAGAGGGTGACCACCGCTCCGACCAGCAGCAGCACGGTGCGTGCCACCAGCCAGCCGCGGCTGGCCCGACCGACGTGGTAGGGGCGGCGGGTCCGGCGCGGCCGGGTCGCTGGGGATGCGGGGGCGGTGGGCGGCCGCAGAACGTCGGTCATTCTTCCCTCCCGAGGGTCAGCCGCTGGATCAGCGCCACGACCATCGTCATCACGAACAGGGCGACGCCGACGGCGCTGGCGTAGCCCAGGTCGAAGTACTTGAAGCCCTGGTCGTAGAGCAGGTAGACCAGGCTGTAGCTGGATCGGACCGGACCGCCGCCGGTCATCACGTAGATCATGTCGAAGACCTGGAACGACACCGTGGTCTCGATGATGGCCACGAAGAACAGGGCGGGTCGCAGCAGGGGCAGCGTCACGTACCGGAACCGCTGCCAGGCCGACGCGCCGTCGGTCAGCGCGGCCTCCTCCAGCTCCGCCGGGATGTCCTGCAAGCGGGCGAGCAGGATCAGCATCCCGTAGCCGAAGCGGGACCAGACCGAGACCAGGACCAGCGCCGGGATCACCAGGGCGCTGTCCGCGAGCCAGGAGCCGTCGGGCAGGCCGAGCGCGCCCATCGCCCGCGACCACGGTCCGCCCTCCGAGAACACCCAGGTGAAGACCACGCCGGCGAGGACCAGGCTGGTCACCACCGGAAGGAAGAAGATGGACCGGAAGACCTTGGTGCCGCGGAAGGCGCGGCGGGTCAGCAGCGCCATGCCGAGCGACGCCAGCATGGACAACGGTACGGAGAGCGCAGTGAAGGTGACGGTCACCCACAGCGCGGACCAGAAGGTCGGATCGTCGACGAGGCGGCCGAAGTTCTCCAGCCCGACGAGACTGGTCTCGCCGCCGACGCTGTAGTCGGTGAACCCGAGGACCACCCCGGCGATCGCCGGGCCGAACCGGAATATGGCGAACAGCAGCAGGAACGGCAGGACGAACAGCAGCGCCGTCCCGGCCTCGCGGGCCGACGGTCGGCGTACGCGCCGGTTACGGCGCGCCGGGAGTGCAACCATCTGACAACCTTTCTGTGCGGCTCGCGGTGAGGGCCCACCGCGAGCCGCGTCAGCGCTAACCGAGCAGCGGGTCGGCGGCCTTGGCCGCGTCGTCGAGCGCCTGCTCGACCGGCTTCTTGCCCAGCAGGGCGGCCTGGATCTCCGGGGCGAGCACGCCCTGGACGTCCCGTGCCTTCTCGTTGAGCGGACCCACGGTCGAGCTGCTGACCTGCTTCTCCTGCTCACCGAGGACCGGGTCGGCGGCGTAGAGGGCGCCGGTGGACTTCTTGGGAGAGAAGAAGCTGGAGGCCAGGTCATACTTCTTGGTGTTCTCGGCGTTGGTGGCGAAGGCGATCCACTTGCCGGCGGCGTCCTTGTTCTTGGCGTTCTTGAGCATGGAGAGCGAGCCGACCGTGCCGTAGCCGATCTGCTTGGTTTCGGTGAAATGCGGGATGACCTTGACGTTGTCCTTGCCCCAGAACTTCTCGAGCTGCGTCACCGGCAGGTGGTAGACGCAGGCGACCTTGTTCTGCGCGATCCGGGTCTGCTCGGCCGGCGGGGCGGTGGTGAGCAGGCTCTTGTCGACGTAGCCGCCGTCGACGAGCTGCTTGACGAACTTCAGCGCCTTCTTGCCGGCGTCGCTGTTGAAGGCGACCGACTTGCCGTCGGGGCTGAACACGTCGCCGCCGGCCTGCCAGAGCAGCGGGTAGAAGGTCTGGTTCAAGGTTTCCTTGACGTCACCGGCGTACGCGGTAACGTCGTAGCCCTTGGCCTTGAACTTGGGGGCCATGGCGAGCAGGTCGTTCCAGCTGGTCGGGTAGGTCTCCTGGCCGACCGCCTCGAAGACCTTCTTGTTGCACAGCGGGGTGGCGGCGCTGGTCAGGATCGGGGCGCCCATCATCCTGCCGTCGATGGTCACCGACCGCACCACGTTCTCGAGGTAGTCGCTCTTTGCCGCGTCGTCGAGGTACTTGTCGACGGGCTCGATGTTGCGGGCGTACTTGGGCAGCTGGTCGGGGATCAGGTAGACGACGTCCGGGCCCTTGTTGCCGGCGATCGCGGTCGCCAGAGCCTGGTCCCGGTTGGCCCACGGGAAGATCTCGGTCTTGACCTCGATGTCGGGGTTGGCCGCCTGGAACGCCTTGGCGGTCTCGTCCCAGTAGGCCCGGTGCGTGGCCTCGTCCAAAATTACCGGGTATATCCACATCGTAACGGTCTTCTTGCCGGAGTCGCCGGAGCCGGACCCACCACAGCCGGTGGCCGCGAGCGCGGCAACGAGCGCCATCGCGACGGCCCACAGGCTCTTACGAACACGCATCTCGCATCCTTCTTCCAGGGGTGCTTGGTTCGCAGTACATTAACTTACGGTCCGGGCCGATACTAGGGTTAGCAAGATCCCGAGGTCGCATCGTTACTGCTCGCCCGGTCAGTCACCAGACTGATCCATATCCGTAACAGCGAGGGGTTCAGATGACCGTCTCCCTGGCCGTGGTCGGCGCAGGCAACCGCGGCAGCACCTCCGCCGGTTACGCGCAGCGGCACCCGCAGCGGGCCCGGGTCGTCGCGGTCGCCGAGCCCCGCCCCGGACACCGCACCAGCGGGCTGCCCGTACTCGGCCGTCCGCTTCTACCGTGACTGCCTCGCCGACCCCGAGCGTCAGGCCTGGCCGCTGTCGGTGGTGACCCGCGACCTCACCGACGACGGGGTGCACGCCGCGCTCCGCGACGGCCCGTACGGGCGGTGCGTCTACGCCGGCGGCGACGACGTGGCGACCACCAGACGGTTACGGTCACCTTCGCCGGCGGCGCGACCGCCACACTGACCATGAGCGCCTTCACCCCCCGGCGGGCACCGGCGGACCAGGATCATGGGCAGCCACGGCTACCTGGACGGCGACGGCGAGCAGGTCACGGTCACCGACTTCGTCACCGGCCGCACCGTCACCACCGACACCCGGGCCGGCGGAGCCGACGCGGGCTCCGGCCACGGCGGCGGTGACATGGCGCTGATGGCCGCCTTCGTCGACGCGGTGGCCACCGGCGACCGGTCGTCGGTGCGCTCGGGCCCGCGCGTGTCGCTGGACAGCCACCGGATGGCGTTCGCGGCCGAACGCAGCCGCCTCGCCGGCGGCATCCCGCTCGCGCTCGACCGCATCCCGGCCACCAGGCCCAGCGACCGACCGTAGCCTTGCCACGGTCGGTGTCGGGATTCTCGGACCAGGGATCGGGGTACCAGTCAACGCCCGGCGTCGTTGCCGAACCGGGCGAATTGGCGGCGCCTGCGGATCACGTGACCCGCAGGCGGTAGACCTTCGGGCCGTCGCCGAGGAAGACCCGGCCGTCGGGGTGCACGGCCAGGGACTGCGCCGGCTGCCGCAGCACGGTCATCGCGGCCAGATCCGCCCGCCAGACCAGCAGCAGCGTGTCCGCGACCAGGACGTAGAACGCGTCGGTGCCGGCGTGGTACGCCAGCCGCCCGCCCCTGGCCGGCAGCGTGACCGGGCGGCTCACCCTCCGCGAGACGACGTCGAACGCGAACAGTTCGCCGCCCGCCAGACCCCACCCTCCGCCGTCCGCCTCGGTCACCAGGACGTCGACCTGCTGCGCGCCCGGTACCGGCACGGTCTCGAACACCTTCACGCCCGCGACCGGGTCGAACCCGAACAGCACCCCCTCGCGCTGAGTCGGGGCAGGTACGCCGTAGCCGCCGTGGATCGACGTGCCCCCGACGACCAGGCCGCCGGCGTACCCGAGCGCAACGATCGGGGTGGCGTACCTGGGCAGCAACATCGACAACGGGCTCGGCACCACGCCCCGGGACACCGAGGCGCGGGCTGGCCGGCTTCGATCTCGCCACAAGGGCGAAGACCTGGGAGATGGTCCCCCGTACCGGGTGCGAAGCAGATCGTGGACCTGGTCGCCACCGGCGACCCGATCTACGGGCTCACCGACACCGGAGTACTCTCCGCCTTCGATCCCAGGACCCGGACCGCGGTCGCGACCACCACCGTGGCCGCCGGCCAGGGCACGCTCGTCGCCGTCGGCGACGGGATCGACGGCACCACCGGCGAAGGACATCTGGAAGCTCGATCCGGCGTCGATGACGGTCACCCCATTCGTCACCGGGCTCAACGCCCAGTGGTACGCCGGCTCGGCCCTGCTCACCGCTGCCCCCGACGACTCGGCGCTCTACGCGCTGCGCGGGCGCGACCTGGTCCGGATCGAGCTGTGACCGACGGGTCCGCGACTGACGGGCGTGCGAAGCTCGATGGGTGATCGTTCTGCGCGAACGCGGTCCCGTCCGGAGCCGCCCGGCCTGATCCGGGGCGACGCGCCCGGTGGGGCCGGTGTCCCCTTCTGGTCACCGGCCCCACCGGCGTACGGACACGAACGTCCACCCCCCAGGCGACCGCCGGGCACAGGATCGCGCTGCGGGTATGTCTCGCACACTGTGTACGACCTCACGTCAGTGCTCAAGATGATCGAGTGGCGGTGAGGGCTGCCCCCGCCGACCCCGCGCGACGCGACCAGCGGCCGAGGCCACGGACGATGCGTGGAGGCAAGCAAGTGCACAACGAGTACGGCGTCCGCAGAACGAACCACGGCTGGTGCCCCGGGTGGGATTCGGAGCACCGGCCGTGGTCGACGTCCGGTCAGAGGTCCGCGCACTGCCCTTGCACTGGCCCGGTCACCTGGTTGGGCTCGCCATCATCGCGCGGCGCGGGATCGTTGCCGGTGCATTCCAGTCGTCCGCGAATCACGTTGCCGCGAAGTAGGGACGGTCCTCGGCCGTCGACGACGGTCACCGGCCCGGATATCGAGGACTTGACAAGCGTGAAGTCACCGGAGGTACCAATGACGGACAGCGGCCCGCTGACTGAACTGTCGTGGATGGCCAGGCCCGCCGCTCCCTCGGCCCGCACGGGACCCCTGATGACACTGTCGTGAACCACCAGGTCGGCCCCCTTGCCGACGGACACCGCCCCACCTACGTTCGCGTCCCTGAGGCACGTCGTCCCCGCTTCGACTTTGAGCTGCCCGGAGTACTCGCCCCTAATGATGCGGGAGCAGACGGCCTTGAGCGCAAAGTTCCACCGGTACAGGCGCGACACGCGGCCGTAGTACAGATTGCCGTCCCCGCCCTTGGTGAGGAAGGCCACCCGGCCGGAGGCGAGTTCGGAGGTCTGCCACGTCACCGGATCGATACGCCACAGGCTGTCGGATATCGCGGCGTAGAGGAATCCGTCCTCGGCGAGAACCAGACCGCGCTCATGGCCGTACATGGTCGTCACGTTCGGGAACAGCCGTTCGGCTCGCCTCACGGTACGGGTCCCCGGATCGAAGGTGAAGAGAGTCCCGTCCGACAGGCCCCAGACGGTGCCCGCCGCATCGACAACAAGGGCGTTCACCGCAGAACCCCCGGACACCGGGACGACACGCTCGACGACCTGCTTGGTATCGGGGTCGAACACGAACAACTCGGCCTCGCTGGCGGAGGGTTCGATGCCGTACCCACCATTGATCGAGGTGCCCCCGATGAGCAGCCCATCGTGCTCGACGAGGCTGACGACGCTCTGCTGCGGCACGATGTCGCGATACGTCTCGACCTCGCCCGTGGACGGCGTCCAGAAGCTGAGCGCCCCGCCCAGGCGTCCGGCTCGCGGGATGCTGCCCACCGCGATCTGGTCACCGAGGTCGACGAACGCCTGCGCCCGTTGCTGCTCGTCGCCGAGAATCGCCTTCGGCACGGGATTGGTGCCGTACGCCCACTGCTTGGTGGTGTCGAACGCCAGCAGGTTGCCGTCCGGGTAGCGCCCGTACAGCAGGTGGTCGCCCTGACTACCAAACCCCTCCACCTGTCCAGCTCCGGACAGCAGCGTCATGGCGTCGTCTTCGGGATCAAACCTCGCCATCCCCGGCGGCGACAGGAACCCACCGATGTAGACCGCTCCGTCCGGCCCGGTCCCCATCGCCTGGATCGGGTTGGGGGCACCTTCCAGGTCCTCTTCGCCGATATACCGGGTCGCGTGGGTCTGCGGGTTCCACAGGTAAACCCGGCCGTAGTAGTACGTCATCGACAGGGTCGGGCCCGGCCACGCCGGGTCAGCCAGGTCGATCCACTCCCAGCTGCCCGGCAGCGCGTTCGGCTTCCACCCGACCGGAGAGTAGGTGTGGGTCTGCAGGTCGTACTGGACGATGCCGTCGGCCACGATCCGAAAGTAGACGTAACGGCCCGTCGGATCGGGCTCGGACACCATCCGGCCGGAGATCGCCGGGATAGTGTTCACGACGGTTCCGTCGCTCAGCCGGTAGACGAGAAGATCGCTCGAATGGTCGAGTCGGATGAACAGATAGTCGCCCGCCAGCGTCATGTCATACACGGCTTCTTCGTCCGCGTACCGGGCGGGCAGCGCGATGTGCTGCACGTCGCCGGTCTTGCGATCGAAGCGGGCCAACTTCGCGTTCGGCTTGGTGCCGAAGTACACGTAGTCCTCATCGATCGCGAGCGACTGGCCGTAGGTCTCCCCCGCGATGATCTGGCCGTGGTCGGTGAACCGGCTCGTCGACGGGTCGTAGGAGAAGAGCTTCCCGCTCGGGTAGGTCCCGCCGTAGACGACACCATCAGGTGCCGCGGCCATCCGCCAGATCTGCTCGCCGGGGAACGGGGTGCCCAGGGAAGTCACCGCGGTATCGCCGGGCGCCCAGGTGTAGACGCTGCCGTTTGTCATCCCGAAGTACACGGCGCGTTGGGGCTTGGCGAACGTCACCGCCCAACTGCCCGTACCGGAGGGCAGTCGCTGGCCGAAAACCACCTTGCCCGACCTGATGTCGGTGACCTGGAACATCGCCGGGATCTCGCTGTTGCCAGCCGTTACCCAATACGCCTGAGGCCGCCCCTCCTGGTCGACACCCTGCGCCTGATATTGCGAGAGCACCCGGGAGTTGATGGCGTGGCCCAGGTCCTCCTCGGCGCCGACGATCGGAGCGGGACCGGACGGCGGGGCGGCGAGTGCCGCCTGCGGCGCGGCCGTCGCGGTGAGGAAGCCGGCGAGCAGCCCGCCAACGGTGAATGCGGCCGCGATGCGTGACCTGGTTCTTGTCATGCCTGTTCCTCCAGCGCCTGTCCGTGAGGTCGTCCGTCTTTGGTATTGCTGTGCGGACCGCAATTTCTGCGGAGGTAACCGGACCAGAAAGCCTTTACGAAGCCGGCTGGCCGAGCATGCGGGTAACCGGCTCGCCGATGCCCGTCAGGTGAGCCAGCGGTCGAGGTGGGTGGCGACGAAGTCGTGGTCGTTGGGGTGCGGGTAGGCGTGAGTACCCGGTCGAGTTCGGCGGGCTGAACCGGCGGGGCAGCGCCTCCTCGGCGGCCGCCCCCTTGCAGCGCCAGCCGGACCAGGCTGGGGCTGAGCTTGCCGCCCGCACCCGAGTCGAGGATGTTTCCGTCGCGCTTGCGCGGATCCACCACGAGCGCCTCGCGCGGCCGGGACAGCCGCCGTTCCAGCTCCGCCACCGTGCGCATCTGGGTAGGCACCTCCGCAGTAACGGCCCTGACCGTAACTTAGCCACAGTGGAGCCGTCAAGAAGCGCGCGTACGGAATGGTCAGCACGTCGAGGCACGCCGGTTCGCACGAGGCTTCGAAATCCTCGGGCACGGCCCCCTCGGGCCTCTCGCACACCCCACGGCCGACAAACGACCCGGGTCCGTGCCGGTCGCCTGTCGTGGTAGCGCCCTGCCGCTACGAGCACCCATGTCGCTTCTTTCGGATGGGCGCACGACGGCACGTTGGACAACTCACGACAGGCGGCACACGCCTCTGATCCGCTGTAGCGTAATTTACGGTCCGGGCCGATAGTGGGTTCTCAGCAACGTGAACCAGAAGTTGGACCTATGGCCCGCTGCTGCCGCACCACACCGATGACCACGACCGCTGTTAACACCCGCACCGCGAGATAACCATCCGCCCGGGCACCTGTGAAGAGGGGAAGCCATGATCGACAGCACCACCCGGACGACCCCGCCGCGTTGCTGGAGACGCTGATGCCCCAGGACACGGCGTACATCGGCATCGATATTGGGGGCACGAAGACGATCGCCATGCTGGTGACCCCGACCGGGAACGTCTTGGGCCGCGCCCAGGCCCCGACGCCCGCCCGGCAGGGCCCCAGGGCGGTGCTCGACACCGCAGCAGGACTCGCCGGGCAGCTAAGCGGCGATCGGAGAACGAGCGTCGGCATCGGTGCCGCGGGCACCTTGGACCCGGCCACCGGCACGGTCCGGTACGCCACCGACAGCCTGCCGGGCTGGGCTGGCACCCGCATCGCTGCCGAACTCGCCGCACGACTGAACCGGCGGGTAAGCGTCGACAACGACGTCAACGCCGCCGCGCTCGGGGAGGCGTGGACCGGCGCGGGGCGCGAACGCGAGCACCTGCTGCTGGTCGCCGTCGGAACCGGCCTCGGCGCTGGCCTCATCCGTTACGGCCGCGTCGAACACGGTGCCCACGGTGCGGCGGGCGAGGTCGCACACCTGCCAGTTCCCGGTGCCGAACGGTTGCGCTGCGGCTGCGGGCGCCACGGACACCTGGAAGCGCTCGCCTCCGGCACCGGGCTCGGCGCCGCGTACGCTCTGGCCACCGGCGAGCGAGTGACCGGGCGGGAAGTCGCCGCCCGGGCCGAGGCCGGCGAGAGCATGGCGAGGAGGGTGCTCAGCCTGGCCGGCGAGGCGCTGGGCGGCGCGCTGGCCGGACTCGTCGCGCTGCTCGACCCGCAGGCGGTCATCGTGGCCGGCGGGGCAGCGCCCGCGCTGTTCCCCGCCGCGACCAGGGCATACGCCGCCGAGCTGTTACCCGCCTGGGCCGACGTCCCGCTGCTGCCGGCCGCACTGGGCGACGGCGCCGTGGCCATCGGGGCCGCCCGACTAGCCATGGAGGACAAGTGACGCTCTTCGAGGACCTGCGCGGTGGCCTGGTGGTGTCGTGCCAGCCACTGCCCGACGAGCCCGACGACCCGATGCGCAATCCCTACCTGCAGGCGCGAGTCGCCGCCGCGGCCGCGATGGGCGGTGCGGTGGCCATCCGCGGCAACGGACTGGCCGATATCACCGCCATACGCGCCGCCGTCGCAGTACCTGTGATCGGCCTGGTCAAGCACGGCACCGCCGGCGTGTTCATCACCCCAACCCCGGCACACGCAGTGCAAGTCGCCACAGCCGGGGCGCACATCGTCGCCGTTGACGCCACCGACCGGCCCCGCCCGGACGGGAGGATGTTCGCCGACACTGTGCGCGCCGTTCACGCCCACACCGCCGCCCTGGTACTCGCCGACGTCTCCACCCTGCGGGAGGGCATAGCCGCGGTCGATGCCGGCGCCGACGCAGTGGCCACCACGCTGTCCGGCTATACCTCAGACAGCCCCGCAATAGACGGACCCGACCTGGGGCTCGTGGCGCGACTCGCCGAGCTACTGTCGGTGCCGGTAATCGCCGAAGGCCGCTATCGCACGGCGGAGCAGATCAAGCAGGCCTTCGACGCCGGCGCACAGGCCGTCGTGATGGGCAACGCTATAACCTCACCACTGTGGATTACCCGCCGTCTCACCTCGGCCACCCCTCGCGGAGCCGGCTTACCGCCGCGGTGCGGGCAACCCGGTCAGCGGTAATCGGCGGTGGGCCGGACGGTGCCGCGGCGAGGCCGGAGATCGCATCGGCGACGAACTCCAGCCGTGACGCATGCCGTGCTGAACCGGATCGCCTCCGCATCGCGCTGGCCCCGATTGCCGCCTCATGGTCGGCGCCCTTCGTCTGCTCAGCCCGCTTCACCGCCCGGTCGAGTTCCGCACCGGCGTCAACGATCCGCTGAAGCTCGGACTCCCGCGCCTCGTGGCGCCGTTGCATTGTGGGATCGGCGGAGGTGTCAAACCGGTGTCGAATCCGTGGTCAGATCGCCTGGGCGAGTTCGGTGAACGCCGTAGCGAGCCGCGTAGCCGGCGGGGCGTCGATTCCGAGTTCGTAGTGGCCTCGTCGTAGGTTCTGCATGAAGGCGCGTCCGGCAATAATCACCTGTGCTGTCTCATCGGTCCGCAGCCCGCGCATCGGTCTCAAAGGCTGTTTGAGCCAGCTGTGATCAGCCTCGATCGGATTATCGGCAAACTGCTCGACGTGGTGCCACACGGACGGGATCAGCTCCTCCAGCACCCCCGGGTAAACCGCAGCGGCGTCGGTGACCACCTCGCTGGGTGTCACCTTCAACGCCGATAGCGCACGGCGGAAGAACCGTCGGGCCGCATCACCGTCCCGCCGGGCAGAGACGAGCACGTCGATGACCTGCCCGTACTGGTCAACTGCCCGGTACACGTACCGCCACACCGTTGACCTTCACGTACGTCTCGACCCTGTTGCCGAATTCATGACACGCCGTGGCGGGTTCGTGCTGGTGCTGGTCTGTCTAAATGATCTGTGTTGCGGTCGTTCTACCCCTGTCTCGCGGCCGTAGGACGGATGATTGATGTCGCTGCAACCGCGCCCGTTGGCGCAGGTCCCAGAGCAGACGATGCTGGTGGCCAGGGCGGCGTTTCCCAAGGGCAGCCTGCCGATGAGCATGCGTGACCAGCTGGGTGAGGTGTTCGTGGACGAGCGGTTCGCGGTTGCGTTCGGTGTGCGGGTGCGCCGGCGACCTCGCCGGGCGGCGGACTGCACCACTTCCACCGCGGCAACCGGCCGGCCGGCGCCGCCGACCGCTGCCGACCGCTGCCTCGACTGCCCCGTCGAGTCGGGCTGCCCGTACTCAGGCGCCCGCTTCTACCGCAGCTGCCTCGCCGACCCGGACCGGCACGAGTGGCCCCTGTCGGTCGTGACCCGTGACCCGACCCCCGACGGGGCGACCGCGGCACTGCGCGACGGCCCGTACGGGCGGTGTGTCTACGCCGGCGGCAACGACGTCGCCGACCACCAGAGCGTCACGGTCTCCTTCGCCGGCGGGGCGACCGCGACGTTGACCATGAGCGCCTTCACCCCCGGCGGTCACCGGCGCACCCGCATCATGGGCACGCAGGGCTACCTGGAGGGCGACGGCGAGCAGGTCAGCGTCACCGGCTTCGTCACCGGCGCCACCGTCACCACCGACACCCGGGGCGGCGGGGCGGACGCCGGGTCCGGCCACGGTGGCGGGGACATGCGGCTGATGGCGGCCTTCGTCGAGGCGGTGGCGACCGGCGACCGCTCCGCGGTGCGGTCGGGGCCATGGGAGTCGCTGGACAGTCACCGGATGGCGTTCGCGGCGGAACACAGCCGGCTCGCCGGCGGCGCCCGGGTCGAACTCGCCACCGAACCGGTCGGCTGAGCCCGGACCGACGCGGCCCCGCTCTCCCCCTGGTGACGGAAAAGCGGGGCCGGGTCGGTGGCCGGCTACCGGCCGGCGCCGGAGCGTCCGGCCGCCGCCACGATCGCGTCCTGCTCGCCGCCGCTGAGCAAGCCGACGTCGACCAGGCCGCCGGTGACCGCGGCGACGTGCGCGACGAACGCCCCATGGCTGTCCCAGTGCGCCTCGTCCCGGATCAGGTCGTTCACCGTGCAGCCACGCTCGGCGTACCGGTTCGGCACGCCGGTCCCGACGCCCGCGTACACCTGGGCCCGCAGGTCGGATCGGGGACAGTCGTCCGGCTCCGGCACGTACCGCAGCAGGTGCGCGCCGTACTGGACCGCACCGTTGGCGGCCTTGACCCCGTCGCGGAACCAGAGGTTGCCCTGGCCGTCCTGAGTCAGCCGGTAGGTCTGCGCGTCTCGGACGATCCGGACGTCCTTCGACAGTGGATCGATCTTGTGCAGGTAACCGTCGAGCGAGGCGTAGACGTGCTCATCGGCGGCGCTGACCACGAGTTCGTCGGCCACCCCCGAGGAGCGACCCGGTACGTCGAGGCGATGGGTCACCACGCCGGTCGCCGGGTCGAGCACGAACACCTCACCGTCGGCGAGACCCCAGATCATCCCGTCCGGCCCGGCGACGAGCGAGGTGATGGCGTCGGCGTCGGGCACCGGGGTGTACTCGGCGGTCTTCTCACCGGTCGCCAGGTCGGCGGTGAAGACCTTCGCCTCGGTGGCGCGCGGCACGGTGCCCCCGCCGCCGCTGATCGTGGTGCCCGCCCAGAGCCGGTCACCGACCACGGCCAGGCTGATCACGCCCTGGTCGGCGACGATGTTCCGCCGGGTGGTACGGGCGCCGGTGGCGGTGTCGTAGACGGTCAGCGCGCCGCCCCACAGCCCGTAGTCGGGGGTGCTGCCGACGTAGACCCGGCTGCCGGCCGAGGTGAAGGCGATCGGCCGGTTCTGGCCGTCGGGCTGCAACCGGAACAGCTCGCGCGGGTTGGTGCCGAGCCGGTACGGCTGGGCCGGGTCGTACACCAGCACCCCGCCGTACGGGTACACGCCCTGGTACATCAGGCCGCCCTGCCAGCCGAAGCCGTCGGCCTGGCCGAGCCGGCCCACGTTCGTCGCCGTGCCGGTGGCCGGGTCGAGGACGGCGAGGTTCCCGTTAATGAAGAGGTTGGTCCAGATCCGGCCGTCCGGGCCGGCGGTGATGGTGTTGATGTCCAGGGCCTGCGGCGGGAACGGCAGCCGGTACCGCTCGCTGGCCCCGGTGGCCGGGTCGTAGCGCAGCGCCTGCCCGCCGTAGTTGCCGATCACGGCGTACAGCCGGCCGTCGAGGAAGCCGAACCCGATGCCCGCGCCGTCGCTGCGCACCGGCGCCCCGGTTGCGTCGCGCACCGGCCCGGCCGTGTCGGTCGGTAGGTCGTAGCGCCAGAGCTCGGTGCCAGAGGTGAAGTAGACCGACCGACCGTCGGGGGCCAGCGCTGAGGTGCCGCGCGAGCCCATGGTGAACCCGTCGGCCAGGACCGCGCCGGTGTCCGGGTCGAGCACCAGCGCCTGGAGCTTGTTGCGTTTGACGAAGAGCTTGCCGCCGACCAGGTTGATGTCGTACGGGTAGTTCGCGTCGCCGCGCAGCGCCTCCGGCCAGATGTCGCGCTTCTCCCCGGTGCCCAGGTCGAGGCGGACCAGGTGGCCGGCGGTGCCGACCGCCGCCCAGAGCACGTCGCGCGAGGGGTCCACCGCGACGTCGACGACGTACTGCTCGCCGGGGTACATCCGGCCGTGATCGCGGAACCCCTCGCCCGGGGCGTAGGAGAAGACGTGCGCGCCCGGATAGGTGCCGCCGTAGACCCGGCCGTCCGGGCCGGGGCGCAGGCCGTAGAGCACGGTCTGGCCGGGCACCGGGGCGCCGAGGTCGACGGTGGCCCGGGTCTGCGGGTCGTACGAGTAGAGGTGGGCGTTGGGGTAGCTGCCGGCGTACACGGTGCCGTCACCGGTCTGGGTGATCCCCCAGGCGCCGGAGGAGTCGGGCAGGTAGGCGGTGTCCAACAGCTCCCGGGTCACCGGGTCGGTCACGCTGAGCACCCCGGGCGATCCCATCTGGACTCCGTAGACGACCGGCCGGTCGCCGGCGCCGGTGCCGTAGTGGGCCTCGAAGACGGTGAGGGCGGTCTGCTGGACACCGAAGTCGGTGACGGCGCCGGGCGTCGGGGCGGCCGGGGCGGCGGACGCGGGGGCGGCGGCCGGCAGCAGGGCGGCGGCGAGCACCAGGACGGCGGCGGGCACGAGGCTACGAGGGAACGACGACACGGGCGACCTCCACGCTCGACATTGCCGGCACCCTATTACGGTGGCGTCCGGAACTCCAGAGCCGCCGATCGATACTCGCTGTCGATGACGAATTTGCACTCCGGGGCTCGACACGACGCGCTCGACGTGATGCCCTTCTATCGATTACAGCCCTGACCGAAACCTAGAATTGGAGGTCGTGTTGCGACGTACCGCGCTGACCGCGGCCCTGGCACTGACCGCCGCCATGCTGGCGGTCCCGGCGGGACCCGCCCACGCCGAGACACCCCCACCCGGCACCGTCACCGACCTCGGGCCCGCCTCCGAGGTCACCTCCGTCAACGGCTCCGAGCTGATCGACGGCACGATCTACACGGCCACCGGCGGTGTGTCGCCGATCGTGGTGGGCGGCTACGACCTGGCCGAACAGCGGGTGAACCAACGCTACGAACTGCCCACCGGCGGTGGCGCCTGGGCCACCGCGGCGGTCGGCACCGACCTGTACGTCGGCACCTACGAGCCGGGGGACCTGTACCGGGTGGACACCACCGGCACCGGGGTCACCAAGGTCGCCGATGTCTCCCCCGACCGGTACATCTGGGCCATGGACACCGCGCCCGACGGCGTGATCTACGGCGGCACCTACCCGAACGGGCGGGTCTTCTCCTACGACCCGGCCACCGGCGCCACCCGCGACTACGGCATCGCTGTCCCCGGTGAGCAGTACGTGCGCAGCATCGCCGTCGACGCGACCACCATCTACGCCGGCGTCGGGGCGCACGCCCACCTGATCGCCATCGACCGGGCCACCGGCGCGAAGCGGGAGATCCTGCCGCCCGAGTTCGCCGACCGCACCTTCGTCGGCACCCTCGCCCTCAAGGACGGCCTCCTCGCCGCCGCCCTCTCCCCCACCGGCACCATGCTGCTGATCGACACCGCGGACCCGTCGCACTACGAGGTCGTGCAGACGCCGGACAGCTTCATCACCGCCATCGCCATCGACCCCGAGCGCAACGACGTCTACGTGGGCACCCGACCGTCGGGCACGCTGCGCCGCTACGACCGGGACACCGGGCAGCTCAGCACCCTGGCCGTGCCCTACGACGGCGCCTCCTTCGGCCGGCTCTTCGTCACCGGCGACCAGCTGCGCGGCGTGGTCACCAACAGCGTGGTCACCTACGACCTGACCACCGGCGAGCTGACCGGCGTCGACCTGACCCAGGCCGGTATGCCGCCGGCGCCGGAACTGGCCATGGCCATCGCCACCGACGGCCCCCGGGTGTACGTCTCCGGCAAGGCCGGCGTGCAGGTGCACGACCTGGCCGCCGGCACCTCCACCCGCCGGTTCCTGCCCGGCGAGGCGAAGGCGATGACCCCGGTCGCCGGCGAGATCTGGATGTCGGTGTACACGCTGGCGTACCTGTTCCGGATGGCACCCGGCGGCGACCCGCGCCGGGTGGCCGCGATCGGCGAGGAACAGACCCGGCCGCTCGATGCGGCCTGGTCCCCCGCCGACAAGCTGCTGGTCGTCGGCACCGAACCGGACTACGGCCGCTACGGGGGCGCGGTGTCGTTCTACGACCCGCGGTCCGGGGCGCTGGACGTGCACCGCGACGTCATCCCGGACCAGTCGATCCGGTCAGTGGCGGTGAAGCACGGCACTGCCTTCCTGGGCAGCAGCGTCAACGGCGGTTTCGGCACCACGCCCCGGGCCACCGAGGCCCGGCTCGCGGGCGTCGACCTGGCGACCAGGACGAAGACCTGGGAGATCACTCCCGTCCCCGGCGCGAAGCAGGTCGTCGACCTGGTCGTCACCGGCAACCGGATCATCGGCCTCACCGAGACCGGTGTGCTCTTCGCCGTCGACCAGCGGACCCGCCAGGTCGTGGCGACCACCACGGTCGCGTCCGGGCAGAGCACCCTGGTGCAGGTCGGCGCGACGATCTACGGCACGAACGGCCGGGACGTCTGGAAGCTGGACCCGGCGACGATGTCGGTGACCCCCTTCGTGACCGGCCTGAACGCCGAGTGGTACGGCGGTGGGGCGTTGCTCACCGCCGCTCCGGACGGAACGGCGCTGTACGCCCTGCGCGGCCGCAACCTCGTCCGCATCCGGCTGTAGAGCTCGCACCCGTGACGACGGGCCGGCGATCCCGAGGGGGAATTGCCGGCCCGTTGCCTGCGCTGGTCCGCCCGCAGCCGGCGCCGGCCTTCGCCGCCGGGCCGGCGACTGTCAGCCGGTCACGGTGACCCGGTAGAGGTGCTCGCCGTCGCCGAGGAAGAGCCGGCCGTCCGGGTGTACGGCGAGAAACTCCGCCGGCTGCTTCAGCAGTTGCCGGGTGGCGCCGGTGGCCAGGTCCACCTGCACGACCTGCTCGCCGCGTACCAACACGTACAGCAGGTGGCGCGGGGCGTCGTAGCCGAGCTTGCCGCGGCTGTCGGCGACGCCCGGGGCGAGTTGGAGGCGCTGGACGACCGAGTGGGTGTCCAGGTCCACGGCGAAGAGTTGGCCGCCGGCCAGGCCCCAGAGCAGCCCGGTGCGGTCCAGCGTCAGCGCCGGGATCGCCGTCGCGCCCGGCACCGGCACGAACTCGAACATCTTGATGTCGCCGGCGACGTCCCAGCCGAACAGCGTCGCCTCGGTCTGGGTGGGCGGGGGCACACTGTACCCACCGGAGATCGAGGTGCCCCCGACGAGCAGGCCGTTGACATGGGCCAGGCTGACGATCGACTGGTCGGTGACCACCGGACGGTGCACCCGCGACGCGCCCGTTGCCTTGTCCACGATGGCCAGCACGCCGCCGAGAGTGGTGTTGGGCATGGTGCCGTATGCGACCTTGTCGCCGGCGTCGGTCAGCGCCCGGGCTCGCACCTGGTCGGCGGACTTCAGGTCGAGCAGCTTCGCCGGGTTGTCCGCGCTGCCGGGCAGGCCGGGTGAGTACTCGGAGCTGTGCCACGGCGCGGCCGGGTCGTACCGGTACAGCCGGGAGTCCGGGTACGCGCCGAGCCACACCCGGTCGCCGGACTCCAGGACGCTCTCCACTTGAGCGAACCGCTGGAAGGTCGACATGCCGGTGTCCGGGTCCACCCGGGCCAAGCCGCCGTTGAGGTAGCCACCGACCCAGACGGTGCCGGTCGGGCCGACGTGCAGCGCCGCGATCGGGATCGGCCCGCCGGGCACGTCGGTCTGCACCACGTCGGCCCGCCCGGTCACCGGGTTCCAGCGGAACATGTCGCCGCGCCAGAGCAGCCCGACCAGCGTTCGCCCTGGCCAGTCCCGGTCGCGGAGCGTCACCCACCCGATGCCCCGGTTGTTCACCACCCGGCCGGGGAAGACCAGCGGGGTGTCGGTGAACGTCCGCTTGCCTGGGTGGTAGCCGGTGAGCCGCCCGGCGCGGGTGAAGTAGACCAGGCCGCCGGGGCCGGGCGCGGAGACGTCCAAGCCGGCGACGTCGTCGATCAGGTCGGTCCACCGCCGCCCGGCGATGTCGTAAACGCCGAGCCGGCCATTGGTCGCCGAGCCGAACCGCGCGTACACGCGGCCGTCGTGGACGTTGAGGTCGTAGACCGTCAGGCCGACGCCGTCGCCCAGGCCCTCGGGCAGCGGCAGTTCGCGGCGCTCGCCGGTGACCTTGTCGATCTCGAACAGGTGGGCGTCCGGTTGGGTGCCGGCGTAGATCTTGTCGGCGGTGACGGCGAGGCTGCGCACGTACTGGGCGCCGGGCAGCACCTGGCCGTAGTCGCGGGTCGTCCCGGTGGCCGGGTCGTAGGCGAAGACCCGCGCGCCGGGGAAGGTGCCGCCGTGGACGACACCCGCGTCATCCACGGCGATCCGCCAGATGTACGTCTCGGAGGTCAGCGGCCGGCCGAGGTTCTCCACCGGGCTGTCCGGGCCGGGCCGGCGGCGATACAGGTCACCGGTGTTGTAGGCGCCGACGTAGACGGTGCCGTCGGGCGCGGCGGCCACCGCGTACGAGCCGGGGGCGCCGGTGAGGTCCTGGGCGGAGACGGTCCGGCCGGTCGCGGGGTCGATCGCGGCCAGCCGGGCCGGCTCCCCGGACACCGCGGACCAGAGCACCGGCTTTCCGGTGGGGCCGGGGGCGACGGTGCCACCGATGAGCAGTACGTCGCGCAGCGGGATGCCGAAGGGGTCGACGGCCACCCCGGCTGCGGCGAAATCGCCGGTGGCGACGTCTGCGGTCGCGGGGTTCGCGGTCCAGGCGAGGGGCAGGGCCGACGCGGCGGTGAGGGCGACGGCGGAGCGGAGCAACGTGCGGCGGTTCGTCATGGGCGCCTGCTTCTCTTCCAGCGACCGCCGGGGAGCCGGCGGCCGAGCCGTGACGGTCAGTACCGGAATCTCGATGAGGCCCGCCCCGGGGGCGATCCATTCCGGGCGTCGATGAGCTTGTTGCTGGCGCGCCCTCGGTGACCCATATCGGGCAGGGCCGCAATGACCCTAGGCCGCGTCCTCCATCGACGTCAACGCCCCGCGGTCATCTGCCGGCGGCCGCGGACCTCTTCGGGATGACCCCCCAAAACCATCGACAAAATCCCCTTCGACCATGTTCCGGCGGCCAATCGCCGTACTAGACTCTGCGCAATTCCGGTCCCGACCGAAAGGCAGCGCCCATGGTCGCCCGTCGTCATCTTCTGCAGGCCGCCGCGCTCACCGGCGGAGCAGCTCTCCTCCCCTCGGCCCCCGCCCACGCCGAAGCCGCGGCCGAATCCGAGGGCACCCTCACCGATCTCGGCCCGGCCAGCGTCACCACCCCGCTGGGCAACGGGGAGTTCGTCGGCTCGCTGCTCTACGCCGGCACCCGCGGGCTCTCGCCCAACCTCGTGGGCGGCTACGATCTCACCGCCGACGCCGTCACCTCCCACACCGACATCCCCACCGGCATCGGCGTCTGGGCGATGTGCCGCGTGGGCACCGACGTCTACGTCGGCACCCACAGCCGCTCCGACCTCTACCGGCTCGACACCGTCACGGGTGCGCTCGACAGGGTGGGCGCCTACCCGTACCACTTCATCTGGAACCTCGCCTCCTCGCCGGACGGCAAGGTCTACCTCGCGATCTCCGAGCCCGGCCGGGTCGTCGAGTACGACCCGGCGACCGGAGAAAGCCGCGACCTCGGCGTGCCGGTCGACGGCGAGGCCTACGTGCGCAGCATCGCCGCAGACGAGACCACCATCTACGCGGGCATCGGCGCGCACGCCCACCTGATCGCGATCGACCGGGCGACCGGGGCCAAGCGCGACATCCTTCCCGCCGTGCTCGCGGGCCGGGACTTCGTGGCGAGCATGACGCTGTCCGACACCCACCTGGCCGGCGGCATCTCCTCCAACGGCGAGGTGCTCGTGCTAAACAAGGCGGATCCAGCCGACTACCGGGTGCTGACCACGGGCGAGAAGTACGTCACCTCGGTGCTCATCCACGACGGCTACGTCTACTTCGCCGGACGGCCGTCGGGCATGCTCTACCGCTGCGCGATCGACGGCGGAGCCGTCGAGACCCTGGGCGTGGCCCAGCCCGAGGCGGCCACCCACCGGCTCCTCGTCCGCGACGGCCTCGTCTACGGCGTGCAGGACGGCGCGATATTCGTCTTCGACCCCGCCGACCGCTCCCTGCGCTACGTCAACCTCGTGCAACGCGGCTTCCGGGCCGCGCCCGAGGAGCCCATGTCGGTGCACAGCGACGGGAGGCGCGTCTACGTCGGCGGCAAGGGCGGCGCGGACATCCACGACCTCGCCACCGGCACGCGGAGCCGGCTGGGCATACCCGGTGAACCCAAGACGGCGCTGACCATCCGCGACGCCACGTACCTCGGCGTCTACACCCAGGCCCTGCTCTACCGCCACCGTGCGGGCGAGCCCGAGGCCACCCTGCTGGCCAGGACCGGCAACCAGCAGGACCGCCCGCGCGATCTGGCATACGACGACGCCACCGGGCTGATCGCCATGACCACACAGCCGGAGCCGGGTCACCTCAACGGGACGCTGGCTCTCTACGCGCCGCGGACCGGCCGGTTCGACACCTACCGGCCCGTCGTCGAGCGGCAGAGCCTCTACGCCCTCACGTGCCGCGCCGGCGTCGCCTACCTCGGCACGAACATCCAGGAAGGGCTCGGCCTGCCGCCGGTCACCACCACCGCCCGGCTCGCCGCCTTCGACCTGCGCACCCGCCGGCTTCGCTGGCAGGTCGAACCGGTGCCCGGGGCGAAGGTCATCCCCGGCCTCGCGCACACCGCACTCGCCGTCTACGGCATCACCGACAGCGGAGTGCTCTTCGAGTACGACCTGCTACGGCGCCGCGTCACCCGGACCAGGAAGGTCGGCGCGCGCGGTTCGAACCTGCACATCGTGCGCCGGGTCGCGTACACCACCGACGGCAACGCGGTCTACAAGATCGATCTGGTGACGTTCACGGTCACGACCATCGTCGACGGACTGGCCGGCCAGTGGTTCGGCGGCGAACCCAAACTCGCCCTGGACCCGTCCCGGCGCGCGCTGTTCGGCCTCAAGAACCGCAACCTGGTCCGCATCGCGATCGCCAGCCGCTGACAGCTTCGACACGTCCTTCAAGGAAGAGGAGCAGGCGCATGACGCATCTCAACCGACGTAACGTGATTCAACTCGCGGCGCTGTCCGCGCTAGGCGGCAGCGTGCTCGGCGAACTGCCGGCCTCGGCCGACGACCCGCGCGAGCCGGGGCAGTTCGGGCCGGCGTCACTGAGCGCGGCCATCGTCGGCATGGCCGTCGACGGCACCACCGGGTACTTCGTCACCCGGGGGCAGACGCCGCCGAAGGTGGTCACGTACGACATCGTTTCCCGCACCGTGACCGACGTGGTCTCGCTCGAACGGGGCGACGGCGGCTGGGCCTGCACCGTCTCCGGCGGCAAGGTCTACATCGGCACGTACTCGTTCGGCGACATCGTCGAGTACGACCCGGCGACCCAGACCACCCGGCGACTCGGCGCCATCGGCCCGTCCGGCACGATCGTCTTCGCCGCCACCACCGCACCGGACGGCGTCGTCTACCTCGGCACCTATCCCCGTGGCGAGGTCTGGTCCCTGCAACCGGCGACCGGAGCGCTGACGAACCTCGGGCGCGCCTTCCCCGGATCCCAGTACGCCCGGCTGCTCGCCGCGGACGAGAGCTACGTGTACGCGGGCACGATCCCCTCCCACATCGTCCGGATCGACCGCAGCACCGGGGTGAAGGTCGACATCATGCCCGCCGGCACCCCACTCGACGCGGGTCTCGGCGCACTGGCCGCGGGCGGCGGCCGGGTCTACGCCGCGTCCGCCTTCGGGGTCCATGACATCGCCCGCGACGGCTCCGGCTACGTCGAGGTGCCCGCCGACGAGGAGTACCTGGTCGACTCCCTGACCGTCACCGACGACGGTGGGCTGCTCGCCCTCGGGCGGCTGACCGGATCGATCCTCCGCCGGGAGTCCGACCGGTTGGTCAAGATCGCCCAGGGCCCGGAAGGCGACGAGGGACGCGGGGTGGCGCTGCTCCCCGACGGAACCGTCTTCGCCGCCAACGGCAGTGGCCGGGTGTCGGCCCTCGCGCCCGGCCGGGACACGGTGGAGCAGGACGACCTGACCGACGACGCACGGGCGGCCGGACCCGAACTCCTCCAGTCGATGTGCGCCGCGCCCGACGGCTCGGTCTACGTCGGCGGGCACTTCGCGATCACCGTGCACGAACCCGCTCGCGGCATCAGCCGCCGGTACCCCGTCGCCGGCGAGGCGAAGGACATCGTCGCGTGGCGGAACCGGATGATCAGCGCCCTGTACCCGAGCGGCGAGGTCATCGACCTGGACCCCCGGACCGGCCGGGTGCGCAGCTTCGGCAGGATCGGCAACAACCAGCAGCGGCCCTGGGACGTGGTGCACCACAAGCCGTCGGGCCTCGTCCTGATCGCGTCGGCCCCGCGCTACGGCAGCCTACAGGGCGCCCTCACGCTCCTCGACCCGGCGACCGGGAAGATGGACGTACGCCTCGACATCCTGCCGAACCAGGCGCTGAACGCCATCGCGCTGGACGGGGACCTCGCCTACATCGCCGGAGACACCTGGGGCGGCAACGGGATCCCGCCTACCGAACCCACCTCCCAGGTGGCGGTGTTCGACATCAGCCGTCGCGAGGTGGTCGACCGGTTCGCGCCGCTGCCCGACCAGCCCAGCATGCAACACGTCGAGGTCCTCAACGGGGCGCTCTACGCGCTCTACAAGCGCACGAGCGGCACGTGGCTCGCGTACGACCTCACCACCCGCACGGTCCTGCGGTCCGGCAAGCTCAGCGGCTACGGGGAGATCGTCGCCCACCGCGGCCGCGTCTACGCCGGGGCGAACTTCGGCGACAACATCTACGAGCTTGGCCCCGGGCTGGAGTCGGCGGTGCCGCTGCACACCGGCATCGGCACCAACTGGTACACGGTTCCTCGGATCGAGCCCGTCCTCGGGGCTCGCAAGGCGTGGACGGCGGTGGATCGGAACCTCGCTCTGATCGAACTGCCCTCCTGACGGGTCGTACCGCGTAGGGTGTCGCTCGGCGATGACGGTGGGCAATCTACTGAAGGACCACGGGTTCAGCGTGCAAGCGCAGGCCAAGACCCTGGAAGGGGAGCAGCACCCGGACCGCGACACCAGTTCCGGTATATCAACAAGCAGGTCAAGCAGCATCAGGCCGCGGGTGAGCCGGTGATCAGCGTGGACAGGAAGAAGGAGATGCTCGGGCAGTTGCCCAACATGGGCAGGCAGTGGCGTCCGAAGGGCGACCCGGTCAAGGTTGACGAACACACTTCTTCTCCGGGTTGACCGGTGAGGCGGCGATCCCGTACGGCGTCTACGACCTGACCGCTAACACCGGTTGGGTCAACGTCGGCGTCGACCACGACACCTCGGCGTTCGCGGTCGCCTCGATCGGCCGGTGGTGGCAAACCCGGGGCCGGCTCGTTTACCCGCAGGCCACCCTGCCCCTGCCGGAAATCTCATCCGCCCTGCTAGGAGCCGGAGCGCGGGGTGTACGGGATGTCGACCCCGATTGCTGTCGCTGGGGCTCTCGCGCCGCTGGTGATCGCCGGGGCATGATGGTCGGCCGTGCTGGCGCGGCACGACACCATACGCGCCTGATTGGGCCGGTTCGCCACCTCGGCCACCTTGGCGGGCCGTTCAGCTACAGTCGCCCCCGCACGCCGACAAACGAGACGACAAGCGAGACGAAGGCATGACGCCCGTGGTCGACGTTTTCCCACATGCCACCGCCCGTCAGCATGCCGCACCCAACGTCGTCGCTGTCAGCGTTACTGTTCACGGTCGCTTCGCCGGCACCGCGGCCGACGCCCGTCCTCGCTGGGGGAGCCCGCAAGGAGCACCGGCAACTGACTTCCGATCACACTAAACGGCCGAGGCACGAGCGCCGGCTTGACCCTGAACCCATGAAGGTGAATCCGCTATTCCGCCATGCGCGCCGACGCGGCGATGACGAGCACGAGTGGCGCGATCAACAGCACCGGCGACCATGCGGGCAGGTGCCTGGCCATCAGCGCACCGACGACGGCACCGGTGATCAGGGCCAGCAGGACGTGGGCCTTGGGCCGCAGGCTGTGCCATGGGCTTCGGGCAGCGACCCCGGCGATCAGGCTCGTGAGCGTGCCGGTCAGGTACGTGGAGGAAAGGCCCGGTACGCCGAAGCGCTGAATGGCACTGCTCTGGACGCCCAGCGCCGCTGCCGACAGCATCAGGAGTCCAAGATCGACCTGCTCCGAACGACTGGGCAGGTTGACCACCCAGACGACGAGAAAGACGACGAACACCAGGAGTTCCAGGACGAGCGTGTGGGTGACCCGGCGGGGCCAGACAGGGTCGTCCGGCTGCGCCGAGCCAGCGAGGCGGGCGCCGGCGAGGACGCCGGTGATGAAACTGAGAATGGCGCAGCCGGAGGTCAGGGCAAGGTCGCCAGCGCCGCTGCCCGCCGAGAGCCCGAGCAGGACCATGTTGCCCGTCATGACGCTCGAAAAGGCTCCGCCGAGGGCCAGGAAGCCGATGGCGTCGGCGCTACCGGTCAGGAAGGTGAGCACGACAACGAGGGCCTGCCGCCGCCGCGCGAGGTTCCGGTTCCCCGTCACCGCGGCGCGCAAGCGCATGACGGATGGCACTGTTTTCAGCACGGTCGGCTATCCTCCCCAAATTGTTCTTCGTATACGCTCTGCCTGGACGATTCACGGAGAGGCGGTCAGGTTGGCTGATGACCTGCGAGGCAAGCTCGGCGCTCAACACCTGCCGCTACGCGACCAGGTCCTCGCCGCACTACGGACCGCCATCATCAACGGCGACTACCTTCCCGGCGAGCGGCTGACCGAGGATCGGCTGGCCGAGGACTTCGCCGTCTCCCGCAACCCGGTCCGGGAGGCACTGCGCGTCGCGGAGGCGGAGGGTTTCGTCGTGATCCTGCCCCGCCGCGGGGCGGTGGTCGCCTCCCCGAGCAGTGCGACCATCGCGGACATGTTCGCCGTCCGCCAACGCCTGGAGTCGCTGGCCGCCCGGCTGGCGGCCGAGCGGGCGACGGCGGCGGACGTGGCCGCCCTGCGGGGCCTGCTGGAGCAGGGCCGCGAGGCGACGCAGGAGCAGGACCTCGCCCGGGTCGCCGAGCTCAACAGCGCCCTGCACCTGCGGATCCTCGAGATCAGCGGCAACCCGTGGCTGTTGTCCATCGCCAAGGCGCTCTACCTCCATGTGCAGTGGGTCTTCCGGCTGGGCGCCGCGGAACGGGCACCACACTCGTGGGCCGAGCACATCCAACTGGTCGACGCCATCGAGTCGGGTGACGGTGACCGGGCCGAGCGGGCCGCACTGGCCCATCTCGATGCCGCTTCCGCTGCCGCGTACGAGAACGCCGAGGCCGGATACGGAGCCCGCTGAGGCGTCAGCGGCCGCAGGCGTAGCCCTGCATGCCACGCGGGTTCGCTCCGGCCGAAAGCACGCCGGTGTCCGGATGGCGGGTCACCGCACAGAGGCGACCCAGGCTCCACGCGCCGGACAGCCGCACCTCGTGCCCCTGCGCGCGCAACGCCGCCAGGACATCCTCGTCCAGCCGGTCCTCCACCACGAGAACGCCGGGCTCGTGGTCGCGCGGGTAGAACGAGGCCGGCAGGCTGATGGTGTGCCACATCGGCGCGTCGATGGCTTCCTGCAGGGACCGACCTCCGGCGAGATGGCGCAACAGGAACAGCAGCTGCCACTGGTCCTGCTGGTCGCCACCAGGAGTGCCGAACGCCAGGATGGGTTTCCCGTCGCGGTACACCATGGTCGGGCTCAGCGTGGTGCGCGGCCGGCGTCCCGGCGCCAGTGACGAGGCGAGACCTTCCTCCAGCCAGAACATCTGGAGCCGGCTGCCGAGGGGGAAGCCGAGGTCCGGAATGGTGGGAGAGCTCTGCAGCCAGCCGCCGCTCGGCGTGGCGGAGATCATGTTGCCCCAGCGGTCGACCACGTCGACGTGGCAGGTGTCGCCCCGGGTCACCCCGTCCGACTGCACCGTCGGCTCGCCCGTCGTGGGGTCCGCGAGGTCGACCCGGCGTCCGGCACCGCGTCGCACGTGAGCCGCGAGGCGTGGCTCGGCGCCTTCGGGGCGGCCCGGTCGCAGCTCCGCTGACGCGCGGTCCCCGATGAGGCCGGCCCGCTCCCGCGCGTACTCGCCGGAGAGCAGCGCCTTTGCGGGCACCGGACCGTCGCCGTACCAGGCCTCACGGTCGGCGAAGGCGAGCTTGAGGGCCTCGGCCTGGGCGTGGATGCCGGCCGCGGTCGACGGGTCGTACGCCCCGGGGTCGTCGAGCGCGTCGAGAACCGCCAGGGTCTGCAACAGCACCGGCCCCTGGCCCCAGAAACCGGTCTTTGCCACCGTGTAGCCGCGCCAGTCGAGGGTGGTCGGTTCCTCCCAGGTGGCCCGGTAGGCGGCCATGTCCGCACCGGTGACGAGACCGGCGTGCGCGCGTCCGCTGGAGTCCTGGAAGGGTTCCCGGCTGAACCGGTCGACCGCCTCGGCAACGAAGCCTTCACCCCAGGCGCGACGTGCGGCCTCGATCTGCGCCTCCCGGTCCGAGCCCGCTGCGCGGCCGGCGTCGACCAGTCGTTGCAGGGTCTGCGCGTACGCCCGGTTGGTGAACAGCTCCCCCGCCGCCGGTGGCCTGCCGTCGCGGAGCCAGAGCTGGGCGGAGGTGGGCCAGTGCTCCTCGAACAGCGACCGCACGGCGGCCACGGTGTCGCCGACCCGGCCGATCAGCGGGTGACCCGCGCCGGCGTAGCCGACCGCCGGCTCCAGCACCTCCTCGAGGGAGAGCGTGCCGTGGTCGCGCAGCAGCAGGAGCCAGGCGTCCACGGCGCCGGGGACGGCCGCGGCGAGCGGGCCGGACCCGGGGATGAGGTCCATCCCGAGGGAGCGGAAATGCGCGATGGTGGCGCCGGCCGGCGCCGGCCCCTGCCCGCAGAGCACCCTCGGGGTCGGGTCGTGCGCGGTGGCGACGATTGCCGGCACCTCACCGCCGGGCCCGTTCAGGTGTGGTTCGACGACGTGCAGCACGAATCCGGCGGTGACCGCGGCGTCGAAGGCGTTCCCACCGCGCTCAAGGATCCCCATGGCGGACTGGCTCGCGAGCCAGTGCGTCGAGGACACCATCCCGAAGGTTCCCTGCAGGGTCGGCCTGGTGGTGAACGTCATGACAACACCTCACTCGAGTCGGCGGCGGCCCGGACGTCGGGCCGGGTGCCGTCGGGCTGGACCAGGTGGCAGGCGGCCATGCCGCCGCCGAACGCCACCTGTGCGGGTACCTGCGTGGCGCAGCGGTCGAACGCGAGCGGGCACCGGGTGCGAAAACGGCAGCCGGACGGCGGATCCAGCGCGGACGGCAGGTCGTCGCCGAGCAGCACCGGTTGACGCTGCCGTTGACGGACCGGGTCGGCCACCGGCGCGGCCGCCAGCAGCGCCTGGGTGTAGGGGTGGGCCGGGCGCGTGAAGATCCGCTCGCGCGTGCCCTTCTCCACGAGTTGACCGAGGTACATGACGGCGATGTCGTCGGCCAGGTACTCGACCGCGGACAGGTCGTGGGTGATGAAGAGGCAGGCGAACCCGATGTCGCGTTGCAGGTCGGCGAGGAGGTTGAGCACCGACGCCTGCACCGACACGTCGAGTGCGCTCGTGGGTTCGTCGGCGATGAGCAGCTTGGGCTCGGAGATCAGAGCCCGGGCGATGCTGACCCGCTGACGTTGGCCCCCGGAGAGCTCGTGCGGATACCGGCGGGCGACTTCCGTCCGCAGGCCCACCCTGCCGAGTTCCTCGGCGGCGCGGGCCTCCCGGTCGCGTCGGGTGATCCGCTTACCGGACAGCCGCAACGGCTCGGCCACGATCTCGCCGACCAGCATGCGCGGGTCCAGCGAGCCGGCGGGGTCCTGGAAGACGATCGACACGTCATTGCGGTGCTGGCGTAGCTGTCGCCGGGTCAGCTGGGTGACATCGGTCCCGGCGATCCGGACCACGCCCGCGGTGGGCTTCTCGAGCCGCACCACGCACCGGCCCACGGTCGACTTTCCCGAGCCGCTCTCCCCCACCAGCGCCGTGACCCGGCCCTTGGGAATGGTGAGGGTGATCCCGTCCACGGCCCGTACCGGCCCGAAGTGCATCACCAGGTCCTCGAGTTCGAGGGCGTTCGGTTGCGGCGTCATGCGGTTGTCTCCTGGGGCTGCGTCCGCGGCGCCGGGCAGGGATGCCAACAGGCCGCGAGGTGGTCCGTCACCGCGGTTCCGACCGCTTCGAGAGGCGGCGCGGCCTCCCGGCACCGCGAGTCGGCGGCGGGGCAGCGATCCGCGAAGGTGCAGGCGTCGGGCTGGGTGGACAGGACGGGCACGAGGCCGGGAATCTCCTGCAGCCGCTCGGTACCGGCGTGCTTGCCCGGCGTCGGCGAAGCCGCCAGGAGCCCGGCCGTGTACCGGTGGTACGGATGCGCGAACAGGTCGGTGACCGGTGCCCGCTCCACCACCCGCCCGGCATACATGACGACGACGCGGTCCGCGATGTCGGCGATCACGCCGAGGTCGTGCGTGATGACGAGGATGGTCGTGCCGAGCCGGTCCCGCAGGTCCCGGAGCACCTGCAGGATGCCGGCCTGCACCGTGACGTCCAGGGCGGTGGTGGGTTCGTCGGCCACCAGCACCTTCGGGCCGCAGGCCACCGCCATCGCGATCATCACGCGCTGGCGCATGCCGCCGGAGAGCTGGTGCGGGTAGTTGTCGACGCGCTGCCCGGCGGACGGGATTCCGACGAGTGAGAGCAGCTCGACGGCGCGGGCCCGGGCGGCCCGCTTGGACATCCGCTCGTGTACCTGCAGGACCTCCCCGATCTGCCGCCCCACGGTGAGCACCGGGTTCAGCGAGGTCATCGGCTCCTGGAAGATGTAGGCGATCTCCTTGCCACGCACGCGGCGCAGCACCGACTCCCGAACGCCGACCAGCTCGGTGCCCTCCAGCCGGACGGAGCCGGAGACCCGGGCGCTGTCGGGCAGCAGGCCGGCGATGCTCATCGCCGTGACGCTCTTGCCGCAGCCCGACTCGCCCACCATCCCGACGATCTCTCCGGACGCGAGCTCCAGGCTCACCCGGTCCACCGCCGAGACGGTCCCGCCCTCGGTGGTGAACGAGACCGAGAGATCGCGTACTTCCAGGACGGGCGTCCCGACCGCGGCGGAGGATGCGGCCGCCCGTTCGACCGAGGTCATCGCCGGTCTCCCTTCGGATCGAGGGCGTCCCGAAGGGCGTCGCCGAAGACGTTGAACGCCAGCGCCAGACCCATGATCACGACGCCGGGCAGGACGGCTGCCCAGGGTGCGCGGGCGGCGAACTGCTGGGCGGAGGCCAGCATGGTGCCCAGGCTGGGGGCCGGGGGCTGGATGCCGAGGCCCAGGAACGACAGCACCGCCTCGCCCAGGATCGCGGCCGGGATCGCGACGGTGGCCTGCACCAGGATCACCGACGTCGCGTTGGGCAGGATGTGCCGGGCGAGCACCCACAGGTCACTCGCGCCGTCCACCACAGCGGCGGCGACGAAGTCCAGCGACTTGAGCCGCAGGGTGTCCGAGCGCACCACGCGGATCACCCCCGGGATCTGCGCGATCCCGATGGCCACGGCCGCGTTGGTGAGACTGGCGCCCCGGATGGCCGCCAGCCCCACCGCCATGATCAGGAACGGGAACGCGAGCAGCAGGTCGGTGAAGCGCGAGATCACCGCGTCCCAGGACCGGAAATAGCCCGCGGCCAGTCCGAGCGGCACCCCGATGATCAAGGAGGTGGCCACCGCCAGGAGTGCCACCAGCAGGGAGGCCCGCGCCCCCAGCATGATGCGGGACAGGACGTCCCGGCCCAGGTCGTCGGTCCCCAGCAGGTGACCGGGGGTGCCCGGCGGCGAGAACGTGTGGGCGAAATCGGTCTGCTGGACGTCGTGGGGAGCGATCCAGGGCGAGAGCAGGGCGACGACGGCCGCGAGCGCGAGCACGACGAAGCTCACGACGGCGAGCGGGTTCCGGCGCAGTCGCCGGAGGACCCGGGTGCGCCGGCTGATGCCGGCGGGGCCGGCCTCCGCCATCGGTACGGTGAGGACGGTCATGCCGGCTCCCCCGTCACCCGGATACGTGGGTCGATGACCGAGTAGAGCAGGTCCACCAGGAAATTGATCACGATGTACGCCGTCGCGGTGAGCAGGACCACCGCCTGGATCACCGGATAGTCCCGCTGGAACACCGCGTCGATTGTCATCTTGCCGAAGCCCGGCAGCCCGAAGATCTGCTCGGTGACGACCGCTCCGGAGATCAGGCCACCGAGCTGCAGGCCCACGATCGTCACCACCACGATGAGGCTGTTCCGGAGGGCATGCCGGGTGATGACGGCCCGTGGCCGGAGACCCTTCGCCTTCGCCGTACGGACGTGGTCCGAGGAGAGCGCCTCCAGCATCGCCGAACGCGTCTGCCGCATGATGATGGCGGCGAGGCCGGTGCCGAGAATGACGGCCGGCAGGACGATGTGGTGCAGGTTGCCCGCGGGGTCCTGCAGCAGTGGCACGAATCCGGAGGCCGGGAAGAGCCCCGCCGCCACGGAGAGGTAGAGGATCGCCAGCAGTCCGAGCCAGAAGTGCGGCACGGACAATCCCACCAGGGCCAGTCCGTTGGCCAGCCACTCGGCGGGACGCCCGCGGCGGACAGCCGCGAGCACCCCGGCCCCGACACCGAGCGCGGCGGCGAGGAGGATCGCCAGGAGGGACAGCTCGACCGTGACGGGCAGGGCGGTCGTGAGCATCGACGAGACCGGTATCCCGGTTCGGATCGACACCCCGAAGTCGCCCTGCGCGACGCGTCCCACGTACTGCGCGAACTGGATGGGCAGCGGCTGGTCGAGCCCGTAGTGATGCCGGATGGCCTCCAGTGCCTCCGGGGACCGGTCCTCGCCCGCGAGGGCGAGGGCCGGGTCCCCGGGCAGTGCCCGCACCCCGAGGAACACCACGACCGTCGACAACAGCAGCGTCAACGCTGAGTGCCAGGCGCGTGTGAGTAGATACCGAGCCACGGGGCGACCTACTTGGTGAATCCGGCGAAGGCCGCGCGGATCACGCCGTCGGGGAAGACCTGCAGGCCCTGGATCTTCTTGGAGACGGCGGTCAGGTTCCGCTGCCGGTAGAGGTAGATGAGCGCGTCGTCCTGCTGGAGGATCGTCACCGCCTGCCCGTACAGCTTCTTGCGCTCGTCGAGGTCGTTCGTCTGCCGAGCCTGGGTCAGCGCGGCGTCGAGCTGCGGGTTGCTGTAGCCGGAGACGTTCTGGCTGCCGCCGGTGCCGACGAAGTTTGTGATGTTGGCATCCGGGTCGATCCGCCCGCTCCAGCCCAGCTGCAGCAGCTCGAAGTTGCCGCGGTCCTGCTCGTCGAGGAGAGAGGAGTACTCCACCGGGTTGATCTTGAGGTCGAATCCGCCGTCCTTGACCATGGCCTGCAGCGCCTGCGCGAGGCGCAGCGAGTCGGGCGTGTTCGAGATGAGCATCGCCACCGGGTAGGGCGTCTGAACGCCGGCCTCGGACAGCAACTGCTTGGCCTTGGCGGGATCGTGCTGGGGGCACGCCTGCGCTTCCTCGGACGAGAACGGACTCGCGGGCGATATCGGCGAGCAGGCGGGGGCGAAGAGTCCGTTGAAGACGGCCTGGACCAGTGCCTTCCGGTCGAGGGCGTACTCGAAGGCTTGCCGGACCTTGGCGTTCTGCGCGATCGGGCGGTTGATCGGCTTCGGCGTGGTGCCGACGCCGTCGACATTGCCGATGTTGAAGGTGAGACCCTGGTACCCGAGCGACTGGGACTGCAGGACGCTGAGCGAGGAGTCTCCGCGCAACGCCCCGTAGTCCTGCGTGGAGATGCTGTCGGCGACCTGAGCGTCACCGGAACGCAGGTTGGCGGCCCGAATGCTCGCGTCGCTGAGGATGTGCCACGAGATGGCGTCGAGGTTGACCTTGGTGGCGTCGTAGAAGTTCTGGTCTCGCACCACGTCGATGGAGTTCTGCGGCACCCGCTTGGCGAACTTGAAGGGCCCGACGCAGACCGGCGCGCTGGCGAAGTTGTCGCCCAGGCTCTGCAGCGCCTTCGGGCTCATGATCATGCCGGCCCGGTCCGCCAACGCCCCGACCAGAGGTGCGAACGGCTGCTTCAGGTGGATCACGACGCTGTTGGCATCGGGCGTGTCGACGGTGTCGATCGGACCGAGCTCGCTCTTTCGCGCGGACCGGGCGTTGGTCAGGTGCCGTTGCAGGGTGGCCTTGACCGCGGCGGAATCGAACGGCGTTCCGTCCGCGAAGCGCGCGCCCTGGCGCAGCGGAATGGTGACCGTCTTACCGTCACCACTGAAGGTCGGTAGTGCGGTGGCCAGCTGCGGCACGACCTGCGCCTGCTCGTTCACGTCGTAGAGCTTCTGGCAGATCGCCTGGAAGACGTAGCGCGAGTAGAGGCTGCGCGACAACGTCGGGTCCAGCGCGTCGGGCTCCGCGGAGAGGGCGATGACCAGCTTGCCGCCCTTCTTCACCGCGGCCGGGTCCGCCGGCGTACCGAAGTTGTCCTGTCCTGCCGCCTGGTCCTCGCCGGACTTGGCGCCGCCCTCGTCGTTCGACACCGGCGAGCACGCTACGACGGTGCAGGCGACGGCGACCGCCGCCACAGCTGCCCGGAACGGATGGAGCCTTTGCCGGCTCGGTTCACTGAGGTTCGTCATTGGGGGCTCCTCGAGTGGGCGATTCGGGGAGCGTATGTTGTATACGAAGGGCTCCGCAAGACCTCCGTAAATGGCCATCGCGATTGCACGTTGCGAACCTATTGGCCGGGCCGATCAGGAGCGGAGCCGGCGGGAGCAGGGGCCGGCGCGCCGCGAGTGCCGGGCCGCATCGCGAGACCCGGGTCAGCGGCGCAGACGGCGCGCGCAGGGCCGTCGTGGTCGGTGCGGAGCAGGCAGCGCCGGCCGCCGGGCATCAGCGCATCGCAGAAGACCCAGTGGCGTGCATTCTGCTCGTCCTCGGCGGAGACGGTGGTCCTGCCCGGTTCGGTCTGCGGTAGGACGAGCAGCCAGCGGCCGACCACCCGGGCCAGGCGCTGCGCGGCGGGCAGGTCGGCGGCGACGACCGGCAGGTGGATGACGTACCGCTGGGCCACCGCTGGTGTCCCCCGGACGTCGCGGGCGCGGGCCTGGTCGGACTGCCAATGGCGCAGCGCGTCCTTGACGGCGGCGGCCTCCCGGCGGCTCGTGGCCAGCGCGACTCGTTCCCACCCCGCCCGGGACCCTGGACGAGATGTGGGGCATGTGCCGCATCGCGTCCAGTCTCAGGGTGTCCACATCCCAGGGGGAAGCTCACAGTCCCCCACGTCGCCGGTCCACGGCCAGCCGCGGGCCTACGCGATCGCGTGCGTGCAGCGCATCGGCTCGTCGGGTGTGGCCTGGCCGTGGGTGCGCTGAAGATGCGCCTCGCCCCAGACCCGGACGCCTTCCACGACGGGCAAAACCGTGGTGCCGTAGGGGGTGAGCCTGTAGATGATTGGCGCCGGGATGGGTCCGGTCACGACGCGCTCGACGAGCCCGTCAGCCTCGAGTTCGCGCAGCTGCTCGGCCAGCACTTTGGGCGTGATCGGCGCGCCCAGACGGCGGAGGCCGGCGAAGTGGCACTCGCCATGGGCTAGCCAGTACACAAGCGTCAGCTTCCACTTCCCACCGATCGCGGCGAACGCCGCGGCCATCGGGCAGCCGGGCAGAGGATTGGGACGCGACGGCGAGGGGTTACCTGCAGGTGCCTTCTTGCTCATAGGCGTGCTCCGCTCAGATAGTCGGATCATGAACCGTCACACCAAAATCACCGTGCCGTACAAGCAGATCCTGGTCCCGTGCCTGTCGCTTCTCATGCTGACCGTGATAGCGGCGTCGGGCGACGCGGCGGCGGCTCCCCGAAGGGCTTCGGCGGCTGTCGAGGACGGCCAACGTGACTTCGACTGGGAGATCGGTGCCTGGCATACCAAGGTGCGGGTGCTCGCCGATCCGCTCTCGGAGTCCGAGGATGAATGGCTCCACTTCGAGGGTACGAGCGTCGTGCGCCCACTGCTGGACCGGCGTGCGAATGTCGTCGAACTTAAGGTCTCGGGGCCGAACGGACGGATCGAGGGCCTCAATCTGCGGCTCTATGAGCCCCAGGCGGGGCGCTGGAGCCTGACCTTCGTGAACATCCGCGATGGACTGCTCACCCCGTCCGTGTACGGCGGGTTCCACGACGGTGTCGGCGAGTTCTTCGGCGACGACCAGGTCGGGGGACGTGCGATCAAGGTGCGCTTCCTCATCTTCCGGCAGGGCCCGGACAAGGCGAGGTTCGAGCAGGCCTTCTCAGACGACGGCGGGGAGACGTGGGAGACGAACTGGATCGCCGTGGACAATCGAATTGACAATGCCAGCTGAGCTCCTCCAGCCGACTGGAGTTCTCGCTGATCATGGCCTCGAGTTGAGCGACGGCACAGCGGCCGGGAACGGTCGGTCCACTGCGGCGAGCGGTGCCTGGCGAACGGCGAACGGTCGGGTCGGGGGCCATTGCCGTCCACCATCTCGAGGCGCTCGCCCGCAGCACCTCTCCGGGCTCGCAGCGCCGCTCGACGGCTCAACGCACGACGGCGTACCGCACATGGACGGCGTACGGCGAGTGGTGGACTGAAAGTATCTTGAGGTCGATATCGCGGTCGAAGCCCTCGAAGAGCCGCTTCCCGCGGCCGAGGACGACCGGGGCGGTGGTGATGCCGAGCTCGTCGACCACCCCCGCCGTGAGCGCCTGCCGGATGATGTCGGCGCCCCCGCCGATGGCGACTCCGCCGTCCCCGGCCGCACGCCGGGCCGCCGCCAGCGCCTCCTCGAACCCGTTGACCATGAGGAAACCGGTGCTCGGGTCGGGCTGGTCCGCGGTGCGGTGGGTGAGCACGACCATGGTGCCGCCGAACGGGTTCCGGCCGCCCCAGGCGCCGGCGCTGTCGTACATGCCCCGGCCGCACAGGCCGGCGTTCGTCCCCCCGAGCAGCGCGTCGAAGTACGCACGGTCAGCGTCGGTCATGCCGGCGCCGGGTTCGCGTTCCGTCTCGTAGGTCCACGGGCCCCCCATCACCCAGTAGTGGAGCCGCTCGCCGCCGATGCCGAGCCCCTGGCCCTCGCGATCGTCGAGACCGGTGACGTAGCCGTCCAGTGACACGGTGATGCCGGCCTTCACGGGGCCTCGCCGTCCGGTGGTGCTCATGCTTCCTCCTCCGACCAACGGTGCAGCACAGCGGCCAACTGGGCCAGGGCGACATGGGCGGCGTCGAACAGGGCCAGCTTCCGCGGGAAGTTGTGGATGAGCCCCTGGTACCGGGCTGCGGTAACGGGAACGCCCGCCGCCAGCAGCCCGGCGGCGTACCGTTCCCCCTCGGCGGACAACAGGTCGAGTTCGGCGGTGACGACCACGGCGGGCGGCAGGCCGGTGAGGTCGGCCCGCAGGGGGTCCAGATCCGGCTGCGTACGGTCCACGCCGGGTGGGGCGAACGCGTCCCAGAAGAACCGCATCTCCTCCCGGTCCAGGCCGTACTCGTCCAGCCCCGGATAGTCGGCAGCGGGGTCGATGACCGGGCAGACGAGGATCTGTCCCGCAAGCCGGATCCCGGCGTCCCGGGCACGCCGGGCGGTCACCGCCGCCAGGTGCCCTCCCGAGGAGTCACCGGCCACCGCTGTCCGGTCCGGATCGAGGCCGCGCCGAGGCGCCTCGGGCCCGCGCAGCCAGGTGAGCGCGCGCACCATGTCGTCCACCGGAGCCGGGTACGGATGCTCGGGGGCGAGCCGGTAGTCCACGGAGAGAACGGCCCAGCCGGACGTGGCCGCCAGGTGCCGGCACAGCCCGTCGTGGGTGTCCACGCTGCCCATCACCCAGCCTCCGCCGTGCGCGTAGAGGACCACGGGCTTCGCGTCGTCATCTCCGTCGCGGTAGAGGCGGGCGGGCACGCCGCCGGCGTCGACGGTCACCACGGACCGGATCGCCGGGCCGCTGCCCACCTCGGCGGGAGTCGCCTGGACCATGCTGAGTCGTGCCGCCGGCAGGTTGGCCCGGGTGAGCGGGACACGCTGCTGGACTCGCATCGCCGCCCGCGCCTGCGGGTGGAGCCGGCTGGGGTCCACCCGGTCAGTATCGCTGGCCCGGCGGATGTCAGTGTTGCCGACACGGCGGTGCTGGACGGACGAAGAGGCGGCTACGGTCTGGAGCGTGGACGAGCTTCTGCCGGCACTGCCGGAGGACTGGGGCCGCTGTCTCGCGGTGGCCGCACACCCCGACGACCTTGAGTACGGTGCGGCGTCGGCGATCGCCCGCTGGACCGCTCAGGGCAAGCAGGTCACCTACCTGTTGGCCACGCGGGGCGAGGCGGGGATCGACGCGATGCACCCGGAGCAGGCCGGGCCGTTGCGCGAGCAGGAGGAGCGCGCCGGGGCCCGGGAGGTCGGCGTACACGTCGTGGAGTTCCTCGACCACCGCGACGGCGTCGTCGAGTACGGTCCGGACCTGCGCCGCGACATCGTGCGGGCGATCCGCCGCCACCGGCCCGACGTGATCGTCTCGGGCGCATTCACCGTCCGCATGGTGGGCGGTATGACCAACCAGGCCGACCACCGGGCAGTGGGACTGGCGACGCTGGACGCTGCCCGCGACGCGGGCAACCGGTGGATCTTCCCGGAACTGGTGGACGAGGGGCTGCCGCCCTGGGGCGGTGTGCGCTACGTCTGCTTCGGCGGCGCCGAGCGGCCCACGCACGGCGTGGATGTCACCGGTGAACCGTTGCGGCGCGGCATCGCCTCGCTGGCCGCGCACGCTGAATACACCCAGGGCCTGGGTGTGGCCGGACCTGAACCTGGGCCGTTCCTGACCTGGGCGGCCCGCCAGGGCGGGCCGACGCTGGGTGTGGAGGCGGCGGTCCTGTTCGACGTTCACACCCTCGCCTTCGAGGGCCCACCACCCTGGCTCTGAGCCCTGCCGGATCTCCGGCGAGCGTGTCGCGTGCTCGTGAGCACATCCAGTTTGGTCTCGCATGGCTGGCACCCGGGTGCACGATCCGCGGGCCGCCACGTCTCTGACGTCGCCGGTTCCGACTGATCCGGCGGGGCCGCGACCCGGTCAGCAGGCGATGCGGCAGGGCTCAGAGCCAGGGTGGTGGGCCCAACACGGCCCGACCGGCGCTCAAGGTGACAGATCACCACCGCCGTCATCGAGGTCACCGACGAGCGAGTCTGGGGCACGCATGCGCCACGCGTCGATGACGAGCTCCTTCAGCCGATCGACGCTTACCTGCGTCAGGCGCAGCATGACCAGGGGCAAGCCGTCATACGCGGGCGTGGTGAAGAAGACCTCGGGCTCGCCGAGGAGTAACGCCTGCTTCTCCGCTTCGTCGCCCACGTACAGCACCGCGATGTCGCTCCGGATCCGGCGTGCCGTACCGGGTCTGCGCTCCGGGTAGGACCAGACGAACCCTTTGTCGGCGACCCGGAAGTCGAAGCCGTCACTGTCGATCTCGACCACGTGAGGCAGCGCCAGCGCGAGGTGACGGATATCGTCCGCGTCAGCCATCGAAGTCGCTCCAGGACACCGCCTCCTGCATCCGAAAAGCCTAACCGCCGCGCTGCCACCGGCCGCACAGGACCCGACAGCAAGGCTGGCTCCCGCACCGGGGATCAGGTTCAGGTGGGCGCCGATGACATGATCGGGACGGATGCGACCGAGTTCCCGAGAGATGACAGCTCCCCACTCGCCGCCCTGCACCCCCTAGCGCTCGTAGCCCAGGCGGCGCATCAGCTCGGCGAAAGCTGCCGCGACACGCTTGTACTCCCAGCCCCGCTCCCGGGTGGGGCCGAAGAAGCCGAAGCCGGGGATGCTGGGCAGAACCACAGGTGGAAGGCGTCGGCCGGATCGGCGCGTGTGCCCGGGGGTCGGTGAGCGGGCCGGCGATCCGCTCGAACTCGACGATGGACCCGGGCCAGCCGTG
The DNA here is from genome assembly GCF_042872345.1 of Micromonospora sp. NPDC005299. Lineage (NCBI taxonomy): Bacteria > Bacillati > Actinomycetota > Actinomycetes > Micromonosporales > Micromonosporaceae > Micromonospora > Micromonospora sp. NPDC005299. The sequence continues at coordinate 37,034 of NZ_JBIAKG010000005.1, read as the reverse complement.
CGTGATGATCAGAGGCGTGGCGTCCGGTTCCGGGGAGCGGATGTGCGCCAAGTGGATGTTCGCCCCGTTGATCGTGGTCTTGAACTGCGGCCATTCGTTCAGGCGGGCCTCCGACGCCCGCCAGTCGTACGTGTGCCGCCAGTGGTGTGCGAGGTGGCGCAAGCAGTCCAGGGGAACGCCGTACGCTCAGCCGACGTCCGGCAGCTCGTCCGACCAGCGCGTGTGGTCGAGACGGCGCCACAGGTCGCCCAGATCGCCGTCCGGGATCGCGACGCGGAACGGCCGGATGCTCTCCTCGGCGGCTGTCGTCATATCGGCGCAGTCTGGGGCCTACCCGTCAAGCCGACTCCTCCCGGGCAGGCCGTACCGGCCGTTGACCGGCGTCCGATCCGTTTCCGGAGCCGTCACCCGTAGAGGGAGCGGGCTCCCGGGCTGTTGCCCGTGAAGCGTTGCCCCATGGCGATCTCGTCGCCGACCACTGCCCAGACGGTCTCGTCGTCGCGGAACGGGAGCGGGTCACGGCTGCTCGTCTCCTGACGGATCCGCTCGACCTCGCGCTCCAGTCGCTCGAAGCCGGCCTCCTCGTCGCCGCCGCTGAAGCTGAACTCGTCGAGCAGGCGCTGGAACCGCGCGGTGACCTGGACGAGGGAGGAGACGTCCGTGTGGAGTTCCTGCACGGTCTCCTCGTCGGCGTCGACGGCGTACACCCTGCCGGTACCCGGATCGAGGGCGAGGTGGGCGTTGAGCAGCCAGCCGATGACGGGCCAGGCGGCCGCGTCCGCCGGGGCGTCCATGAAGTCCTCGACGTCGACGACGTCCTGGACGAGGGGTAGCCGGCCGGCATCCTCGCCGGACCCGCGCAGCCAGAGGGTCCCGGTGGGGACGCCGACGGTCTGCAGGAGGCGGGCGCCGCCGGTGCCCGCGGCGGCGGCCGGGAAGGCGGTGGCGGGCAGGGACGAGAGCCGGTCTTCGCCGAAGATGGCGACGAGTTCGCTGCGGGTGATGTCGAAAAGCACTGCCGGAACTCCAAACTCGCGGCGGCACGGGCGCCGCGGACGTATCAGTGGGCGGAAGGGGTCACCACCAGGGTCACCCATGCCGTCTCGCACCGTCGAGCTGGTGCTCTCTGCCCGGGCGTCTCGCTGCCCACCGGTCACTTTTTTCGGCACGGCCGTTCAGCGTCCGGTCGTCTGGAACCTCCGGACCGCCGCTTCGGCGAGCTGGGTGAGGTACCTGTCGGCTCTTGCGCTGGTTCAACACACACTTACCGGCGCCGGACCGCTCCCGCTGCGCGACCAGGCGAGCACACTGGCCGGGCGAGGTGGTCGATCAGCTGCCCTGCCGAGGGCGCCCGCGCCGAGGGTCGCCTGGGGCCATGCACGACGGCGGCTACGAGGAGCCCCGCAGTCGGTGGATGGCGTTGTTCGTGGCTCGGCTGCTCGTCGAGCGGTGACGTCCTTCGCCCGCGCGGTGTCGCGCCCGTCCCGGTGCCCCTTGCCGGGTGCGGGATTCGCCAGCGTGAGAGTGCACCGATATGACAGGGTTTGTCGGTGATGGAGCCGTCGGTCAGGCAGATGCGGCGACGGGTGGGGTGGACTCGGGGGCGTACATGAGGGCGTTGGTCAAGGCGGCGGTCATCGCGATCGGAGGGTTCGCCCTCCGCAGGTTCCCGCTTCCGTCGGGCCGTCATGGGCCCTGGCAGCAGGCCCCGTTGATGCGGCGCGAGCCGCGGTGGCACGTGGTGACCGTAAACCCAGCCCGCGACGAACTGACCCCAGACTCGCCACTTCCGGAGCCACTGGCCGGTCTCGGTGACGCCGTGGACGTGCAGATCCGCCGCGCCGCGGGTGACCGCGGCATCGAGCTGGCGGTGCGGCTGCGTGACGGCGCTCAGTCGCCGGTGACCGCGGGAGCCAGACGACTCGCGGGTCGCGATCCCAACCAGGCGATCCGCGCCGCACTGCGGGAGGCGAAGCAGTTACTGGAGACCGGCGAGGTGCTGCACCCCGACTCTCCACCCACCACCCAGACGACGGTGGTCAACAAACCACTGCAGATGGCGACGCGGCAGGGGCGCCGGGAGGGGCGACTGTGAAGGCACTGTTGTGGCAAGGCGTCAACGAACTGTCGGTGGACGAGGTCCCGGACCCGACGATGCGCAACGAGCAGGACGCCATCATCCGGGTGCGCAAGACGACGACGTGCGGCTCCGACCTGCACCTGCTGGGTGGGTACATCCCGTTCATGGAGCGGGGCGACGTCCTCGGGCACGAGTTCCTGGGCGAGGTGGTCGATGTCGGTCCGCAGGTGCGTAAGCACAAGGTGGGCGACCGGGTGGTGGTCTGCTCGTTCGTCTCCTGCGGCCGCTGCTGGTACTGCCAGCAGCAGCAGTACTCCTTGTGCGACAACGGCAACACCAACCCCGCGATCACCGAGAACGTCTGGGGCTTCGCACCCGGCGGCTGCTACGGCTACTCCCACGCGCTCGGCGGCTTCGCGGGCAGCCACGCCGAGTACATCCGCGTTCCCTACGCCGACCAGGGGGCCTTCACCGTCCCAGACGGGGTGAGCGACGAGCGTGCTCTCTTCGCCTCCGATGCCGCCCCGACCGGCTGGATGGGCGCGGACCTCGGTGGGGTCAAGGCCGGTGACGTGGTCGCGGTGTGGGGCGCAGGCGGGGTGGGCCAGATGGCCGCACGCGCGGCCGTCCTGCTCGGCGCGGAGCGGGTGATCATCATCGACCGTTTCGCCAATCGGCTGCAGATGGCGGAGAAGTACCTGGGCGTGGAAGCGCTCAACTACCAGACCCAGGACGTCGGCGGTGAACTGCTGGAACGCAGCGGCGGGCGCGGGCCTGACGTGTGCATCGAGGCGGTGGGGATGGAATCCCACAGCACCGGCCCGCAATACCTGTACGACCAGGTCAAACAGCAGCTACGCCTGGAATCGGACCGTCCGATCGCCGCCCGCGAGGCCATCTACCACTGCCGCAAGGGCGGAAGCGTGTTCCTGCTCGGCGTCTACGCCAACCTTGTCGACAAGTTCCCGCTCGGGGCGGTAATGAACAAGGGCCTCACCCTGCGTGGCGCCCAACAGCACGGACACCGCTACATTCCGATGTTGCTCGAACGGATGGCACGCGGCGAGCTGGTCACCGAACACCTCGCGACACACACCATGCCACTCGACGAGGCGCCACAGGGATACAACATGTTCAAAAACAAGCTCGACGGCTGCGTACGCGCCGTCTTCGAGCCCGCCTGATGATCGGTGGACGAGTTCGGCAGCGCCACGACCCTGACGGCGAACACCGCGTATCTGGCACATCTGTTGGCCGCGCGGGCGTGCCCGCCGGCCCGAGCCGACGGCCCGTCGTCCGCGCCGAGCTTCTCCACCCGGCCGAGCACGACGACCGCGGGGACAGCATGCCGAGCGACGGCGGTTAGGGCGGGTCCTGCCGGCAATGGCGTCCGCTCTGGGCATGGCCGGTTTGACCGCCGAAAATGTCCGGCAGCACTCCCGCTTCGACAACCCACCGCTCGGCCTGCGCGGCCGGGTCGCTGACCATTTCGCCTGGGTCATGCTTAAGGCGTGCGCCGTAACGGCAAGGGAACTGCGGCGACATGCCAACCGCCTACCCTCGCCGGTGCGGGCGTCGGCGCCGGGGAGTGCGGATTACCGTCCGAACCGCCACTGGGCTTCTTCGAGGAAGCCCGCATGCTGGGCTTCCTCCCACTCCCGCATGCTCGGGTACCGGTTCCGGCAGTACCGCCGCTGCAGGTGATCGACGAACTGGGTCCGCTCGTCGTCGTTCGCCAGCCGCAGTCCACGGTCGTCGTTGCCCGCTTGCAACACGACACCACCGTCGGGCTCAACGGTCAGGGTGATCTCGTCGTCACGCGGATCAGGAGCACGAGCGGCCAAGTACGCGAAGTAGATGTAGCGGTATCGAACTCGTCGTGGCGGTCGTGCACCCAGTTAAGCCGCCCAGCGGGTTCGCGGGCTTGTCCGGGTCGCCCGGGATGTCGAGGTGACCGCGGACGTCTCGGACGTCGACGAAGTTCGCCGGAGCGCAGGGGTTGTTCGCCACTTCCAGTTCCAAGACGGTGATGCAACGGTCGACCGCCGGCGGCAGGGCGCAGTCGAGGCGCTCGGCATTGGCCAGGTCGGTGCTGCGGTAGTAGCCGGCGGCGGCCCGCAGTTCGGGGGCGGAGTTCTCCAGGAGGCACGCAAGCCGGTTCAGGGTGCCGCTGATGACCTGCACCGCGTGCTCGTGCGCCTCTTTGGCGATCTCGATCTGCTCGCCCCCGGTCGCCACGTCGGCGTGACGGTTGAGGTAGGCGCGGATCTCCCACACGTCGGCGGCGGCGCGATCGACCTGACGGGCGAAGCCGACCAGCGCCTCCGGCTCGACCGACAGCGTCATCTGCGCCGCCCTAGTCGGTGAGGAACATGCCGGACACGCCCACCACGGCCAGGACGACGGCGGCGGCGAGCACGTAGAGCCGCGGACGCGATTCCCGGACGAAGTAGGTGGCCAGGCCGAACGCGCCGCCGAGGATCGACACGGCATACCACGGCAAGCTCGCCGGTGTGGCCTGCCCGATGACCAGCATCCAGGTGGCGACGACCGCGACGAAGATGGTGGCGTAGGCGATCGTCTGCCGCAGATTCCGGTAGGCGGTGTGCTGCAACCGGCCGACCGACTGCCGGTAGTCCTGCACCGCCGCAGCCCGTTCCCCGTCGCCGACCTGCCACCGCTTATTGCGGCTTCCAGAGCCCCGGCCCCCACTCATGCCGCAGAAAATACCAACGACCGTCACGCCGCCGCTGCCCTGCGTAACGCCGACGGACCCCCCTGAAACGCGAGCCACCAAGGCGATCCACAGGAGCGCGCGGCCGACAGCAAAGCAATCCTGCTTGACAGTGCAGGCCGCCGCAGAGGTTCCCGGATAGGAAGCCCTGGTCAGAGGGTCGCCGGTGGGATTCGAGTCTCAGCCGCCGGGATCGATAGCGACGCCACCACGGCCGGCCCGAGAGCCGTACGTCGATGCAGCATGGCCCTCGTGAATGGGTGTGAGCAGGCCCCCGGACGACAGCCGGCACCAGCCAGGCGGGGAGCAGCTAACCTGACCACTTCGGTCTTCTCTGGGAGGTCATGCAGGCCCGCTCGCCCACATCACCGCAGGCCAGAGCGCCATCATCGGCAAAGAGGTGCGGAGCCGGGGGAAGGTTTAGCTAATGGCCGCGTAGGGCGAGGATGTGGGCGACTAGTCACCGACGAATGTCTCGCACATACTGCTGATAGAGCCGCCCGGGGTCCGGTGACAGGAGGCGCCCATACCGGCGGGCGCAGCGCTGGCGATCGCCGCCGGAGCGGACGCACCGTTCATCGTCGCCGGCGGATGAGATCGGAACACGCAGACCGGTCACCGTCGACCGATCGTCGGGCCCCGTCAGGCGCACCGGGGATCGGTGCGGGCTACGCGGAGGTGATCATGTACCCAGCGGCGAAGGTTCGCGTCGTACTGGCGGCCGGGGCGCTCGGCCTTGCCGTGGTCGCCTGCCAGTCCTCGCACGCCCCCACGCCGGGGCCGTCCGCCCCTGATGCGGCGCGCTCAATCTGGTCCGCGTCCGGTGGGTCGGGTGGCGGACGGGTGGCATCGCCGTCCCTGTCGACCGCGCCGCCGCCCACGAGGGCCCCGGGCGCGTCCCCCGCGCCGGTACCGTCCGTGCCGGCGCCGACCAGGTCGGCCGGCCTGACCAGGCGGCAACTGGCCGGGCAGCGGATCGTCTACTCCTATCCCGGGTTGACACCACCGGCGAGCCTGTTGAGGATCATCCGCGCCGGTGAGGCCGCCGGGGTGATCTTCTTCGGGGAGAACATCGCCAGCACCGCCCAGATCAGCTCGGTGATCGCCCAGTTACGACGAGCCCAAGCGCAAAGCCCGGTCCACGTGCCGCTGCTGCTGATGATCGACCAGGAGGGTGGCCTGATCCGGCGGCTGCCGGGGGCGCCCGCGCTGTCGGCGAAGCGGATCGGCCAGTCCGCCGACCCGGTGGCCGCGGCGACCGCGGCAGGCACCGGAGCCGGCCGCACCCTCGCCGCAGTGGGCATGAACGTCAACCTCGCCCCGGTTCTCGACGTCTACTCCACTGCGGGCAACCTCATCGACCAGTATCAGCGCTCCTACAGCGCTGACCCTGGCACCGTCGCGCACCTGGGGCGGGCGTTCATCACCGCCCAGCAGCGCACCGGCGTGGCCGCCACCGCCAAGCACTTCCCCGGACTCGGACGGGCGGCAGCGGCACAGAACACCGACACCCGGTCGATCACCCTGTCCCAGTCGCTGGCCACGGTGCGCGGCACCGACGAGTTCCCGTACTCAGCCGCCGTCGCCAGCGGCGTCGACCTCGTCATGCTGTCCTGGGCCATCTACCCGGCGTTGGACCCGAACCGCCCGGCCGGCCTGTCGCCGACCGTGGTCAGGCAGGAACTGCGCGGCCGCATCGGGTTCACCGGAGTGACCGTCACCGACGCCCTGGAAGCCGGTGCGCTGGCTCACTACGGCAGCACCGATCAGCGCGCGGTCGCCGCCGCGACCGCCGGCATGGACCTCATCCTGTGCTCCGCCCGTGACGTCAGCCAGGGCGAAGCCGCCACCGCCGCCCTGGTCAACGCGCAGACCGGGGGCAAGCTCGACACCGCCGGCTTCATCGCCGCGGCGGATCGGATCGCCGACCTACGGGCCCGTCTCCACTGACCGTCTAGTGAGGCGGCCATCCGACGCGGCTCCGCCCGCCCGAACCGGCCCGTGAACGACCCGAGCACCCCCAAGTCAGGCGTCGCGGGGCCGACCCAAGGAACCGGCAGACCGACGAGGACGCCGAGGTTGAGGATTGAACTGCCCTGGGTTCGGTAGAGGCTCAACAAAGACCCAGAGCGGTTCACTCGTCGGGCACAGCAGGGAAACGCGAGGTGGTGATCAGGCGGCGTAGGAGGTCTGCGGCGCCCGTCAGCGCCTCGGCGGGCAGCTGGCCGTTGACTGAGGTGCCTCTGCCGAACGAGTGTCGTACGACGGCCGGCCATTGACGGCCGGTCAGTGGGAACGGATTGCTTGACCAAGGCCGTCTGAGGATCGCGCTGTCGGCAAAGTCCGGTCCTCAGCGAGTGCCGCGCGGGGTACTGGCTGGTCCAGGAAACTCGCGTGAGCCGGATCGGTATCGCCCACCGGACGGCGTGGGGATCGGGCGGCTCCGCGTAGTAGGCGTCATCGACTCGGCCAGTCGCCACCCGCGCCGGCGGACCGGCGGTGTGACCCACCGCTGCCAGTCCACCGGCGGTTCTGGTCAACCAGAGAGCCACATCGTCATCAGCACTGATCTCACCGAGATGCCGGTTCACTGTCCATGCTTTGACCTGCTGGCCGTCCGCTAGGGAGTCATGGAAACGCCACTTGATCGGGTTGCACTGCAGCAACCACCGCATGAACCACCCCGATTGCCGCCTCCAGCTCAGGCATCACCGACACGAGCCTCGGCTCGAACCGTAAGGGTATGCCGACTTGCTGGTGCTCGCACCGTCCCCAACCGACCGCGCCGACCGATGGCGCCGGTCGCGATGGTTCGGGCTGGGACGAGCCAGACAGTCATCCGCGTGGCCGTGTATCGGCCAACCAGTCGGCGAGTTGCTGGCTGGCCTCCTCCCCGAGCGCCGGTGGCCCAGGGTTCACGTCGTGATGATCACGTGGAGGTTGCGGGGTCCGTGGACGCCCTCGACCCGGTTGAGTTCGATGTCGCTGGTGGCGGACGGTCCGCTGATCCACGTCAGGGGCCGGTGCGGAGTGATCCGGGGGAGGGCGTCCGGCACGGTGGCGACGACCTGCTCGGTCCGCACCACGCACACGTGCACATCGGGCAGCAGCGTGATGATCCGGCGGCCCTGGTCGGGGGCCCCGTCGAGCACGATGGTGCCGGTCTCGGCCACGGCCACCGCCGCGGCGGTGACCACCCCGTCGGCGGCGGCGATGCGCCCCGGTGGGAGGTTGTCGTCCGGCACCGGGGTGACGCTGTCGGGCAGCCAGTGCCGGGGCAGTCCGGGTGGCACGACGATCTGCCGGCCGCCGAGTACCTCGTCGACGACCCGGGCGACGTCGGCGTCGGCGCACCGGTGCACGGTGGCCCGGTAGTCGGTGAGGCGGTCCACGAGCAGGTCGAGATCGGCGGCGACGGTGCCAGCGGGCCGGTAGTCCCGGGGCACCTGCGCCGGCAGCGGCCGGGGCCCGCCGAGGGCGGCACGGAGCCGATCGAGGATGAGGTCCCGTGTGGTCACCGCTCGGCCCACCACTGGCGGAAGGTCTGCGGCGGCGGCTGCGGCAGGTCACGGCTGGCCGTCCAGCCGGACAGCGGTGGCGGCAGGCCGCGTCCGCGCGGGCCGGCGAGCCGGCTCAGCTTCGCGGCGCGCTGCGCGGCCGCGTACAGCGCCGGGTGGTCCATGGTGTACGCGGCCGCGGCCATCGCCACCGCCTCGGCGCGCGGGTGGGGGGCCTCGGCGCGCAGGTGGACCAGGATCGACGGAATGTCGATCATCACCGGGCAGGCGTCGTAGCAGGCACCGCAGAGCGACGAGGCGTACGGCAGCGAGGCGTTGTCGCCCACACCGGTCAGTTGCGGGGAGAGCACCGCCCCGATCGGCCCCGGATAGACCGACCCGTACGCGTGCCCGCCGGTGCGTTCGTACACCGGGCAGACGTTCAGGCAGGCCGAGCAGCGGATACAGTGCAGCGCCTGCCGGCCCACCTCGTCGGCGAGCACCGCGCTGCGGCCGTTGTCCAGCAGCACCAGGTGGAACGTCTGCGGGCCGTCGCCCGGCGTGACGCCGGTCCACATCGAGGTGTAGGGGTTCATCCGCTCCCCCGTCGACGCCCGCGGCAGCAGCTGGAGGAAGACCTCCAGGTCCCGCCAGGTGGGGACGACCTTCTCGATGCCCATCACGGTGATCAGAGTGTCGGGCAGGGTGAGGCACATCCGCCCGTTGCCCTCCGACTCCACCACGGCCAGGGTGCCCGTCTCGGCCACGGCGAAGTTCGCCCCGGAGATCGCCACCTTCGTGCTGAGGAAGGTCTGCCGCAGATGCCGGCGCGCCGCCGCCGCCAGCGCCGGCGGCTCGTCGGTCAGCCCCGGGTCGACGTCGGGCATCTCGCGCAGGAAGATCTCCCGGATCTCCGCGCGGTTGCGGTGGATCGCCGGCACCAGGATATGACTCGGTTTGTCCCGTCCGAGCTGCACGATCAGCTCGGCGAGGTCGGTCTCCACCGGCTCGATCCCGGCCGCCTCCAGGGCCTCGTTCAGGCCGATCTCCTGCGTGGCCATCGACTTGACCTTCATCACCCGGTCGGCGCCGGTGGCCCGGACGAGGTCGGTGACGATCCGGTTGGCCTCGACCGCGTCAGGCGCCCAGTGCACCGTGCCGCCGGCCGCGGTGACCGCCGTCTCCAGCTGTTCCAGCAGCTCGGGCAGGCGGGCCATGGTGTCGGTCTTGATCGCCCGGCCGGCGGCCCGCAACTCCGGCCAGTCCGGTACCTCATCGATCACCGCCCCCGACTTGCCGCGGATCGTCGTGGTGGCATGCCGCAGGTTCCGGCGGAGCTGGGCGTCACCCAACGCCCGCCGGGCCGCGGCCGGGAACGGCTCGTCGCCACGCAAATGCCCCACCCCGCGCGGCGCAGGCGTCGGCATGCCCAGGAACGTCCTGCTCACGACCGCACCTCCCACCGGTCCCGCTCACCGGCTGTCCCCGACCGTTCCGTGCTGGCGAGGATCTCCGCCAGATGCACCGTCCGCACCCCCGCTCTCAGCCGGGACAGCCCGCCGCCGATATGCATCAGGCACGACGCGTCCCCGGCGGTGCAGACATCGGCGCGGGTGGCCAGGACGTTGCGCATTTTGTCGGCCAGCATGGCCGTGGAGGTGTCAGCGTTCTTCACCGCGAAGGTGCCGCCGAACGCGCAGCACTGCTCGGCCTGCGGAAGCTCCACAAGGTCCAGACCGCGCACCTCGCGCAGCAGCCGCAACGGCCGGTCCCCGACCCGGATCATCCGCAGTGAATGGCAGGTCGGGTGGTACGTCACCCGGTGCGGGAAGTACGCCCCCACGTCCGTCACCCCCAGCACGTCGACGAGCAGTTCGGACAGTTCGTAGGTGCGCCGGGCTACCTCCTCCGCCCGGCTGGCCAGCCGCTCGTCCCCCGCCCGGCGGGCCACCATCGCATGCTGGTGGCGCACCGACCCCACACACGAACCCGAGGGCGCCACCACCACGTCATACGAAGCGAACACCCGCACGTGCCGGCGCACGAGACGCAACGCCTCGTCGGGATAGCCGGTGTTGACGTGCATCTGCCCGCAGCACGTCTGATCAGGCGGGAAGATCACCTCGTGGCCGAGGCGCTCCAACAGCCGTACCGTCGCCTTCGCCGCCTCGGGGAAGAGCGTGTCCGCGAGGCAGGTGACGAACAGGGCGATACGCATGCTCAGCCGCCTATCTGGTCCTTGGCAGCCGGCCAGGCCGCCCCGTCCGACGCCCGGTGTGCCGGAGCTCATCCGAGCCCGTCCTGAATCGTTTCATGTACTGGCTTGGATCGTGGGCGGCGGCTGGACGGCACCATGACCAGCGAATCGGCATCGATCGGCAGCCGAGCGGACAGGGCGTGTCCTGCCGATCTTGTAGTGGTTGATCGTTGACGGTGTATCGGTGGTGGTCGTGGTGAACTGACCGATGAGGCGTGGGCGGTGATCGCGCCGCTGCTGCCCGAGCATGGCAGGTCGCGGGGGCGGTGGCGGGATCACCGTCAGGTCATCAACGGGATCGTGTGGAAGCTGCGCACGGGTGCGCCGTGGCGTGACCTGCCGGAACGCTTCGGGCCGTGGAAGACCTGCCACGAACGCCTGTGCCGATGGACCGCTGACGGCACCTGGGATCGGTTCCTCGCCGCGGCGCAGGTTCATGACGACGGCACACAGGTGCAGCGGACGATCAGCATCGACTCGTCGAACGTGCGAGCACACCAGCATGTCGCTGGCGCCCCCAAAGAGGGGCTCCCCGACAAGTCCGGCGACGCCCGGTGCGCACAGATGGCGAGGCCATCGGCCGATCCCGCGGCGGGTTGAGCACAAAGATCCACCTCGCTGTCGACGGACGCGGACGCCCGCTGTCGATCCTGCTCACCCCGGGCCAGGCCGGCGACAATCCCCAGCTACTGGCCCTTCTCGACGCCATCCGGATCAACGAACCCGGACCCGGTCGGCCCCGCAAGTGCCCGGACGTGCTGATCACAGACAAGGGCTACGCCCATGACTCCACACGACGAGCGCTACGCCAACGCGGCATCCGGCACGTCATCCCTCAACACACGGACCAGGTCGCCCGCCGGGCAGCCAAGGGCAGCGCCGGCGGACGACCACCGGCCTTCGACAAGGCGATCTATCGCAAGCGCAACGTCGTGGAACGCTGCTTCAACCGCCTCAAACAGTGGCGTGACCTGGCCACCCGCTACGCCAAACGGGCATCCCTCTACCGCGCCAGCCTCGTTCCTCATCCCCCGGAGGTCACGTCCCGCGGCGTGGTGTAGATCGCCTGGGTGAGGCTCTGTGCGTTGTTCAGTTTTCCGGTTCGTTGTCGGGTTGACAACGGGTCTGGTCAGGCAGCGATGAGTTCGCTGGTGGGGGTCTTCGCGGGGGTGCTGATCTGGGCCATGCTGCCTTCTGCGAGGTAGCGGCGGTCGCCGGTCTGCCATTCGTCGTGGGCTTCGACGAGGACGGCGCCGGCGAGGCGGAGCAGGGCTTCGGGGTTGGGGAACACGCCGACGACGTCGGTGCGGCGTTTGATCTCTTTGTTTAGCCGTTCGAGGGGGTTGGTCGACCAGATCTTCTTCCAGTGGCTGGGCGGGAATTCGGTGAAGGCGAGTAGGTCGTGTGCGGCGTCGCGGAGCATCGTTTCGACCTTGGGTAGTTGACGGCCGAGCATGCCGGCGATGACGTCGAGTTGTTCGCGGACGTGGGCGGCGTCGGGTTGGGCGAAGATGGTGCGGATCGCCGCGGCGACCATCTCGGCGTTGCCCTTCGGGACTTGGGCCAGGACGTTACGCAGGAAATGCACCCGGCAGCGTTGCCATGCGGCGCCGAGCAGCACAGCGCTGATGGCCTGCTTCAAACCGGTGTGGGCGTCGGAGATGACCAGCTGCACCCCGCCCAGACCACGCGCTTTCAACGAGCGCAGGAACGCGGTCCAGAAGGCGCCGTCCTCGCTGTCGCCGACGGCGAAGCCGAGTACTTCCCGCCAGCCGTCGGCGCGGACTCCGGTGGCGACCACGATGGCCTGGGACACGACTCGCCGGTTGACCCGGGCCTTGCAGTAGGTCGCGTCGAGGAACACATACGGGAACGCCGCCGAGGCCAAGGACCGGTCGCGGAAAGCGCCCACTTCCTCGTCGAGGTCGGCGCAGATGCGCGAGACCTCGGACTTGGAGATCCCCGAGTCCGCACCGAGGGCCTTGACCAGGTCGTCGACCTTGCGGGTGGACACGCCATGCAGGTAGGCCTCCATCACCACCGCGAACAGGGCTTGGTCCACCCGGCGGCGCCGCTCCAGCAGGCTCGGGAAAAACGAACCGGTGCGCAGCTTCGGGATCCGCAAATCCAGATCACCGGCGGTGGTGGTCAGGGTGCGGGGGCGGTGGCCGTTGCGCTGCGCCACCCGGGCTTCGCTGCGCTGGTGCGGGGCGGCGCCGATCACCGCGGTCAACTCCGCCTCGATCAACGCCTGATAGATCGTCTCCGCCGCCTGCCGGACACGATCATTCACCTCCGCCGCCTTGAGTGCATCCAGCACCTCCAACAAGGCAGACTGGTCCAGGGTCATCGCGTACTCCGTCCTCTGCGTGTTCTTGGTCGTTCACACAGAGACTCACGCGATGACCCACCTCTATGCCCGAGGCACGCCGAAGCAGGTCAGCTTCTACACCACCCGGCGGGACGCAACCTCCCCCGGAGCCGTGTAACGAGAGATCGCTACGCACGGTTCTGTGGGAGCCGGAGGGTGAGAACGCGGCGGCGGCTCTGCGGGGTTCGTCGACCCCAGTGCGCACGAGGTCCCGGATTCGCGGCGACCGTACAACCTCGGCCCATGTCTGCACGCCGATCTGCAGGCGTTCGCGGGCGTCGGGGTCGCCGATGGAGCGCAACAGCGTCAGGTACGCCTGGACCGGGTTGTCGGCGAGAGCAGCCGACCGTTGCTCGTGCCAGTCGGAGACGATGGCCGCGATGATGTCGTCCTTGCTCGCGAAATAGCGGTAGAGCAGGCCGGCGCTGACTCCGGACTATGGCCGCTGCCCGGACGAGGAACCTCGGCAGCGGCAACCGGATGTTGCGGGCGCTTCAGCAGGAGCGGGAACTCAAGATCGAACTGTTGCCGGAGGTCGGGCCTGTTCAGGTGCAAGCAATCGGCTAGGGCAACTACCACACCGATCAGATCGGCCGGCTGTTCGCGATCACCGGCCCGGGCGGCGGGGTCGCCCATACCGCGTGCCCTGCGTTCGGGTACGAGCAGCCGGCTCTCCCACTGTTGCACCGCCACGGCCGGATCCGCACCGCCGGCCTGAACGCATCCGGGTAACAAGGCTCGCCAATGTCAAGCGGGATTCAGCTTGGCCGAGCGACATCTCGCCAAGGCATCGACATCCTGTCCGAAACCGATCTCTTCACTCGGATCGGCGAACTGACCGGCCGGACGGGAATCAACCACCGAAGAGGCCGGAGGCATCGATGCATGCCTACCTCAGCTGTGCATCGTCGCGCCACCCGGCAATTCTACAAAATCAGACATCTACCGAATTTGACACTGTCAGATCAACAACACGCATCGACGTCCTTGAGATCTTGACCGCGCGCCAAAACTTCGGCATTCTTCTATTCGGGTCGCGCGGCGGCCCGCCGGAATAGCGGTCATTCTGACGTTCTTTCGGCATGCCTGAAAACGGGAGGTTCAGACATGCGCAAGATCATCTTAGGTGGCGCGGGGGCGCTGTTTATGGTTGGAGCCTTCGCTGCGCCAGCTTCGGCTGACGTCGGTGACGGAAACCTCGCCTGCAACAGCGGCGAGATCTGCTACGCCCGGGACAGCGACAACACCAACTACCAGAAGCACTTCTGGGACGCGGGCTGGCACACCAGCTACACCTTCACCGATGTCCGCAACGGTAATGGCGGCCAGGGCAATGTCCGTGATGGCGCCGACCAGATCCGTAACCGTGACACCCAATGCTACGTGAAGGTTGTCGACGACCACGGCGTCCTGCCGGACGACTACCATTCGTACGCCAACAACTCCACGTGGTACGTGCTCCACAGCGACATCAAGAACCAGAACGACCGTCACGAGCGCTGCTGATAGCTCGTCCGGGCCCGGCGTAGGAGAAAGGCTCCCACGCCGGGCCCTCAACTGTCGGCGCTGGAGTTGCCGACAGCCCTCCATCCTATATCAATCGACGACCAGCAACCGCGTGTCGATGGCCTCGCGTAGCGCTGGAAGCATCAGCACAACGACACCGATGACCGCCACTCCGCAGCCAGCCGTCGTCGCTGCCAGCTGAGCCCAAGGCATGGTCAACTCCGGATGCTCACTGACGACAAAGAAGGCTTCTGCCATCGGAATCGTGCACACCATGCCGACCAGCGCACCCGGCAGCAGGTTCGCGGCCGTCTGCCCCAGTAACACCAGTCGTAGCGTGCGAACGGTCACCCCCTGGGCTCGCAACGCAGCGATTCCGCGGCGCTCCTCAAGGAGCCGGTCGAGCAGGGCCACCGCGAGGGACAGTGTCGAGACGACGAATGCCAGCACAAGTCCGGCCCAGGCCACTTGTCGGTAGGTATGACTTACTGACTGCGACTCCCGCACCATCGTCTCGATATCGCGGACCTCTCGATTGCGGCCCTCCTGCAGCCGCTCGACGGCTGTCCGTACCCGTTCGACGACGACCGGATCGCTACTCGACACGGTGACCAGAATCTGCCGCACGGACGCGACGCGGAGTGCCTGCCGCGGCACCTGGGACACCGGAACGATCCCCGAACCGATTCCGAGTTCACCAAGTCCGTCGAGTGCGTGGTCGATGGTCCTACCGACACGCACGGGTCCAAGCTCGACGTATTCGACGCCTTCGGAACTCTCGGAGGCATACTGGTAGGCCGCCAGCGGCTTCCCGGTGGTTAACGGATTCTCCCCTCCGTCGGACGGAGCCAGGTACGTGCTTTCTGGTCCGCACTCCGGCAGCGGCTGACGCAGTATCGATGAGAATGCGGAGCAGTCACCAGCCACCGCGTTGACACCCGCCTGGCCCGCACCCGAAGGACCCAACTCCACGCCGACCAGATGTGCCACGCCGGTCACGCCGGGCAGGTCCAGCTCGCCCGGTTCCGGTGCCCGTTCAACGTTCGCGAGGAGTGTGTGGGGCTTGAGCTGTTGCTCCAACTGAGCCAGCGAAGCGGGGGTACTCCCATCGGCGAGCGGCAGGAGCGCGAGGAACCAGCCGGAAGCGAATACCAGAAGGGTGACGACGCCAACCACCCGCGCGGCTGTGGCCGCCGATGCCTGAGCACGCCGGGCTGCGAGGAGGACGGCCGGACTGCGGTCCGCCCGCAACATGAGAGCGGCGACCCCAAGGCACAGCGTCGGCGCGCTGACCAGAAGACCAATCATGATCAGGACAGTGGCCAGAAACAGCGGTACGGCGGCCGCGCTGCCGGTCTGATCGGTAACGATCAGCCAGCCCGCCGTAAGCAGACCAACGACCAGCGGCAGCAGCCGCCATCGGCCCGGTCGGACAACGGTGGAACGCCGCACGACACCCATCGGGTTGACGACCACCCGCCGAAGTGCGATCACGGCAGTCGCCGTAGCGAACACCGGCAGACCCACGACGATCGCCACCGCAGCCGGAATCGGCGGCAGGACGTCGGAGACGAAGGCACCCCCACCTGGTAGCCGAGCCGCGCTCACGGCGGCGAGCACCTGGAAGGCCAGACCGCCTCCGATCGCGCCGACGGCTGCGGCCATCCCGACCTCTACCGCGGTGAGCTGCCGAACCTGCTTGGCTGACATACCAGACAACCGGAGCGCGGCAAGCCGACGGTCCCGTTCCTGCGACCCCCAGCGGACCGCATTGACGACTAGTGCCAGCAGCGGGAGCAGCAATGCCGCGAGGCCGATCGGTACGGCCATGCGCAATCCTCCCGGAAGCGGCGGCACGTCCTCGGGCTTGGCGCCCCATCCGGACGCTGGGACGTAGTCGGCGGGAAAGGCTCCTGGGGCCGCTCCCATCCACACTGTCCACTCGTGTGGCCCGGTCAGTCCGGCATCTGCCACCGTCCCCACGATTCGCTGCGGATACCGCTCGCGCAACGTCGGATCAGCTCGCAGCACGGCCTCGACGTCCGGGGAGGCGACGATCTCCCCGGGAAGCGGCAAGCGTTCCAGCCCTGGCGGAGGCGGCGCATCCGATCGGAGGGCTGCCACCTCGGTGACGACCAGCGTGCGATCCAGGTAGACGTCGGTCCACCGGCGCACCAACAACGTGCCGTCCGATCGCACCGCACCGCGCTCCAACGTCGCTGACCGATTCGCCGCGCGGTCGCGCTTGGCCTCGGTCAGTGGAAACGCCACCGAGCCGGCCAGCAGGAACACCGCGGCCACCGCCATGCCGGCCGCCGTCAGGAGGAACCGCTTACGCGACTGCGGGCTGCCGACGGCCAGTTGCGCGGCGAGCCCGACGACGCCGGCCAGCCTCATCGCGGCGCTCCCGTTACCGACGGAATCACTCGGCCGTCACGTAACACCACCTCACGCTCGGCGTATGCAGCGATCTTGTCGTCATGCGTCACCATGACCAGAGCGCATCGACGATTTCTGACCTGTTGAATCAGCAGATCAAGCACCAGCTCACCGTTTGCCGTGTCCAGCGCGCCGGTCGGCTCGTCGGCGAAAATGACGTCCGGGTCCGGGGCCAGTGCCCTGGCCACGGCGACCCGCTGCTGCTGACCACCCGACATCTCACCGGGCCGGCGGCGAGCCAACTCCTCGACACCGAGGTCGCGCAGCCAGGATCGTGCCGTTTCCTCCGCAGGGCGCCGGCCGACACCGCTGAGACGCAGGTTGAGTGAGACGTTTTCCAACGCCGTCAATTCAGGCACCAGATGGCCGAACTGAAAGACGAAGCCGAACCGCTGGCGGCGGAGTGCGCTGCGCTCGGCGTCAGGCATCGTCTTCAGGTCCCGCCCGCTGAACCACACGCGCCCCTCGCCGGGCATCACCAGCCCGGACAGGCAGTGCAGCAGCGTTGACTTGCCAGATCCGCTGGAGCCGATGATCGCGATACTGTCGCCGCGCTCCACGCTCAGGTCAACGCCGTCCAAGGCACAGGTCAACCCATACGCGACTCGCAGCCCTTCAGCCCGCAGGAGCGGTATTCCGCTCTGCTTGTCACCCGGCGAAGGCTGGACGGCTCGACTCATCCTGCCGGCACCGCGTCGATGTGCCAGCGATCGTCGATTTGCACGAGGGTCAGCTTGGTAGAACCCAGCGCATCGGTTACACCCTGCTGGCTACCGTCGAGCTGTAGTTCCACCGTGGCAGTGCCGCCGTCGACCTGCGGATCCTTCATCTTCACCTTGCGTAGGGCTGCGGCCGATGCCTGATCCAGGCGGCCGGCAACCGTCTTCACACTCTGCGGACAGTTGTCGCCGGCGGCGCGCTTTGCGAGTGCGTCCTGCGCTGCCTTGCTCATCAGTGCGCACGCCCGTGTCCCGTTGCCG
This sequence comes from Micromonospora sp. NPDC005299, assembly GCF_042872345.1. Taxonomy (NCBI): domain Bacteria; kingdom Bacillati; phylum Actinomycetota; class Actinomycetes; order Micromonosporales; family Micromonosporaceae; genus Micromonospora; species Micromonospora sp. NPDC005299. Next base: position 19,170 of record NZ_JBIAKG010000005.1, on the reverse strand, counting down.
TCGGCGAGGGCGCTGGCATACAGCGGAACGACTTCGCGGACGCCTTCGGCCCCCGGCCGCTGTCCGGGGTCACGCCCCTCAGAGCATGAGACGACCGCCAGCACAGGGAGTGTGGCAAGAGCGATGCGGACAGTGAGCACGCGCATGGAACGACGCATGGACAGAACTCCTCACAAATGAGCGATAGCTGACGATCAGCTCTCGATTTCAAGACGGAGATGAAGGCAGAGCTCGTTACTGACGTCGTAAGGCATCCACGGGTTGTAGCCGTACCGCACGCCATGCCGGCGGGAGCCCGGCGACGATGCCCGCGGCGGCCCCGGCCAGTAAGGCGGAAGCGATTGCGACGGGGGTGAGGACAGGTCTCCATCCGTTCCATGTCGAGATCCCCACGACGACGGCCACGCCGGTGTATGCCCCGATCACGGCACCGGCCAGGCCGAGCGCGAGCGTCTCAGCCATGATCTGGAAAAAGATGTGCCGTCGAAGAGCGCCGACAACCGTGCGCAAACCCAGCTCCGCCGTCCGAGCGTGGACTGACGATACGGCGGAGGACGCGATCGAGATGGTGCCCATGACGAGGGCGATGAGCACCACGCCGAGGGCCAGCGATCGCACGTTGCCCTCGATCCCTTGGCGGAAGCCGCTCGCGTCGAGCGGCCGGCTCACGCTCACGACGCGGGCGTCCTCGGGAGCCAGCGCGATGGCGGCCCGTTCCCGCACCGCATCAGCCGCACCCGACTGGGTCTCGATGAGCACACGCGCTCGGTTGGCGGATGATCCGTCACTCGTCGTGAACACCCCCCGGGGGACCAACGCACCCACCAGCACCTCGTCGCGCCGGTCGACATCCGAGTAGATGGCGGTGACGGTGAGCATCAGGCCGTCGATCCGGACCCCCGTGCCGGGACGAGCGACGCCGAGCCGGCGCGCGGCCGACTCCGACAGCATGATCAGCGGACTTCGGCTACGGACGTGCAGGCTGTTGAAGGGCGTACCGACCGTCAGGTGCGGTCTGATCGCCCGCAGGGCGTCCGCGTCAACGGGTTGGATCGCCACCTCGGTCATGCCCGACGAGGGCGGCCGCTCGACGAGGAACGTTCCGGGAGGATCCATCACACCGGCGTGTACCACGCCGCTGATGGTGCGTACCCGCTCCAGGTCGCCTGGCTCGGTGAAGTCGATGGAGGTGGCACCGGCCGCCTGAGTCGCCACGAGCTCGGTGGCCCGGAAGCTGTCGAACTCGTCGGTGACCTGTCGTGACAGCGTCGAAGACAACCCGGACATCGTAACGAGGGTGGCGGTCGCGACCACCACGCCCGCGATCACGAGCACCGCCTTCAGACCCTGCGCCCGCATCGACGCGGCCGCCTCGCGCAGTACGTCACCGACGAACACGCGTCGCCGGGCCGCCAGCCGCAGCTCGGCCCCTGTCCGGCTCATGCCCATTCCGGGTGCGGGAACGGCCACGAGTTCGTGACCTTTCCGTCGGAAACGCGCAACGCCCGGTCCGCGCCGGCGGCCACGGCCGGGTCGTGTGTCACCACGATCACGGTGGTACCGGCCGCGTTCAACTCGTTGAGCAACGCCATGATGGCCACTCCGTTGGCGGTGTCCAGGCTTCCGGTCGGCTCGTCGCAGAGCAGGATGCGTGCGTTGGTGATCACGGCCCGGGCGATTGCGACCCGCTGCTTCTCGCCACCAGAAAGCGTCTGCGCGTTCGCGTTACTGCGATGTTGGAGACCGACACGTTCGAGTACTTCGGCCACGAGCCGCCGCCGGATCCGTCGAGGCGTCCCGGTGTAGAGCAGACCCAGCTCCACGTTCTCCGCGACGGACCGGCCAGTCAGCAGATGAAACGCCTGGAAGACAACGCCGATCTCTTGTGCCCGCAGTGCGCTCCGGTCGGTATGGCGCAGTGTCGTCGTCTCGGTTCCACAGACCTTGAGAAGCCCGGAAGACGGTTCGTCGAGCAGACCGAGCAGGTTCAGCAGCGTCGACTTCCCGGAGCCGGACGGTCCGACGATCGCCGAGTATGAGCCCATGGGAATGAACAGATCACACGGCAGTAGGGCGTGAACGGCAGGACCGTCCGTCACGTATGTGCGGCTGACTCCGGTGAGCTCGAAGGCCGCGGCCTCCCCGTCGCCGTACCCGGTTGTCTCGACGGAGTGCTCAATGCCCGCCAGGCGCTGCAGCAGTGTCACTGGCCCACGTCCTTGCCGCCCACGATCACAGCCGTACCGGCAGTCAGCGCAGCAGCGTCCCGGGGTGTGATCTCCACCCAGCCGTCTGCCTGGATGCCCGGCGTGACCTCGATGTCGACGAGTTTCCCTTGCTCTTCCTGCGTGCTGACGAAGGCGGTCCCGTCGGGCCGCTCGTTGACTGCGGTGAGAGGCACCGCCAGCACGGGCCCGTCGGTGTGTTTACCCTCAACGGTCACCTTGTAGGACCGGCCGGCATCGATCGGAAGGCGATCGTCCAGAAGCACGGTGACGGCCAGGCCAGTGTCGGAACTTCCCGACCTCGCGTCGGTGCCGTTGGAGGCGCCCTCCTCTGGAGAGTCGGCTGTCGCTGCCGTATTGGCTACGAGCCGACCGGCCACCGCCTTGCCGCCGACGTCAACGCGTACCGCGGTTCCCTCGACGGCAACGTCCGCTCGACCGCTTGGCACGTCACCCTTGAGGCGGGTGGATGCGGTGTAACGGGACAGGACCGTCTCACTTCCGTTGACCATCTGGCCGATCTTCACCGACACCGTGTCGACCCGCCTCGGCAGACCAGAAATGACGAACAGCTCAGCCGGACGCGCCTCGATGGTCCGCCGCCGGGTCGGTGCCTTCGTGACATCGCCCGCTTCCGTTTCGTCGACGGCCGTTGTTTCCTCGTGGTACGGCGGGTCCCAGCCGACAGAGCGGTACAACCTACCTAGCGCATCCTGGGTGCTGGTTCCGTACGTGCCCTTGCGGTCAGCGCTCCGATAACCGAGTGAGCGAAGTGCAACCTGGAGCTGCTCCACGTCTGGACCCGTGTCGGCATCCTTGATCGTGCGGTAGGCACGAAACCGCCCGGGCAAGGCGATGACCGGCCGGCCCTGCACCTCCAGCACAACACTGCCCGCCCGGACCGTGTCGTTGGCTTTTAGTGGGACGCTCGTAACGACGCCCTCGATGCCGGGGGTGAGGCGGAGGTCCTTCTGAGTGGAGGTGTCCAGGGTGGCACGGAAAGTGAACGCTTCACTCAGCTCCTTCCGTTCGACCGGAACGACTACGGGACTCGAGGCGTGGAACTCGGCGTTGGCGACGACTTCTGCTTGCGAGTTGACCCGGTCACCGAGGACGAGGATGGTGGCGCCGGAGCTGCTGGCGCTGATCAGGACCGTCAGCGCGAGCAGCAGTCCAAAACGCCGGCGACTTCGCGGCTGTGGATCGACCCCCGGCGGGTCGGAACTCGGATGAGACACGAGAGACCTCTGAAAGACTCAGTTGTGGTGATCAGGATGCGTTGCGAGCGGCGTCGCGCAAGGTTGCGGAGATGCCCGTGAGCTTCACGGCGTAGCGGTCCACGAGCTTCTTGCGCGGTTCTTCCTGCAGCTGCTCCAGCTTCTTGGTGAAGTCCTGTTGCTCACCACACGTGACGTAGGCCAAGGCGAACCCGACCTCGGGCGCCGGCGGCGTGTAGGTACCCGGATCCGATGGCGGGACGACGACGATCTCACCCTTTTTGATCTTGGGTTCGGGGTGACTTGACTGACTGATCGATGCGGTCTGCACGCCGGCGTCGCGTAGCAACACGGCAAAGTCGTCGGCCTTCTCCGCGTTCTTCGGGTCGAGCTGCGGATAGCCCGCCTTGCGAACGCAATCGAGCCGTTCGGTCACCAGCTTGAGAATCGGCTCGGCGGTGGCGTCGAGGAAGCCCCGCCGGATCTCGTCCTGCACTTCGGCGCTCTGCGACAGCAGAGCACCCACGTCCCCGTTTGCCTTCCGACTGAACTCCTTGCGGCACGATTCGAGAGCCGCGTCGAACGAAGGGTCCTTGGACACGACTGTGCCGGGCTCACTGCGGACAAACAGCAACACGGAGCCGACCATGCCGTAACGACGCGCCTGCTCGGCCGTGTACGGCCCCATCTCCAGCGGGTCAATCCGCAGCGGCTCTCTGCGTGCCTGCGGGGTGCGCTGCGCCGTCATCTCGAACGCCTGCTGCTGTTGCGGGAAACCCTCATCGGCAAGACACTTCCGCACGTCGGCCGAAAGACGATCTTTCAGCGTTTCAGTCAGGCTGACGATTTCTTCCATCGAGCCACTCGGGGCCTGTCCGCCCGCCGCCTTGCCGACTGCCGACGCGGCCGGCTCCGGCGCCGCCGGCTTTTCCGAGGAGGAGCAGCCTGCGGCCAGAAGCACCGTGCCGACCAAAAGGACACTCTTGAGTGCGGTATTCATTTTTCGATCCCCCGTGTACGCGTTCATTTCGATTTGCTGGTGTCTTGAATCAGCGCTGCGCAGGCCTCGACATCATGCCGAATATTGGCCAGCCGACGTTCGGTCGAATCGATCCAACGAAGGTCGGCATCCAGGTGGAGGATCGCCAGATCGGCGGCAACCACTTCCAGCCGACCGGAGTCCGGCGATGACTTGACCTTGGTCATCTGACGCATGAGTGCACGATGCGAAACTCGTTGCACGTCCAGCACCCGAGCGGCATCTCGCTGCGTCAACAGAGCAAGAATCACCTTGGCATAAAGGTCGTGTTGGAGGTATTGCTGAGCCCCCTCCGGCTCGAAGAACCAACGCTCGATCCCACTCGTGCCGGCCTCGGTCACCTGGAACAGCGTGCGGTCCGGACCGCCGGAACGCTCCACGCCGACGACGGTCACCAGACCGTCGCGCTGCAACCGCTGCAGCGTGCTGTAGATCTGCCCGGACCGCAACGGTCGGCGGAGACTGAGCAGGGCGCCATAACATTGCTGCAGCTCATAGCCGTGCAGAGGGCGTGGTTCCATCAGCGCTAGGAGGGTCTCCGGCACGGCCATGTAGAGCAGTATCCACTGAGTGGCTAGTGGCGGCAACCCCCTTGCCGATTCTCGCGAGGAGTCGCCGGGATCGAACGGCCGCGGCACCGGACGATCGACCCTCGACCACATCTCCGCCGCACCAACTCACCCACACGGCTGCGGAACTTCCCGGATGCATAAGCCAGCGGCCTCTGATGCGACTCGCCCGGCGCAACGGCTTCGTATGCAGCCGGAACGGCTGACCACGGGGTATTTGCGGCGCGCGCATCGTATCGAGCCTAGTCGCTTCTTGCAAGCGCTTGAGGCTGACTCTCGTCGCGGGGCGGATGGAACCGCCGAAACCCCGGCTCGCACCCGCGCAACACCTCGATCGACCTGCTACGACTGGCGGTATCACCGCCATCGCCACAGCACTGCGCCACAACTGCCGAAATCCCCGCCGGCCAATACGAATACTCGGAACAACCCGAAACGGTCATACAACTACGTTTCCCCAGCGCCGTGATCGAGGGCCCCCACGATCGCGAGAGGGACACTACGATCATCAATGCGAGGGGCTTCCTATCTGGACTCCCGGCGCGGTCGCGCAGCTCGCATCGACAGGACACGGGGGATCACGCATGACAATCCGAACATCGCGCGCCTGCAGAGCTCTGATCGTCGGAGTGCTTGCGGTCAGCGCATCCACCACATCGGTAGCAGGCGCCGCCGAGGCGGCCGATCCCACGGGGGTCGGCAGATCGTCGCCGTCCGCGACCGCCTCCTGGCGGGTCGATCTGAGCAGGCTGACAGCGATGCAGCACAACACCCGACGCACGAGCCGTGGTCTCACGCTCGCCGACCCGCAGCCCCAGGGTGACCGCAATCCGCCGACTGCCGCCACCCTGGCGCCGGGCCAGCCGGACACCGCACGGGGCAGTTACACCGCACCCGAGGTGGATGCCGGCCGATGGGTGAGCGCCGTGGTCGCCAAGCCGGACGCCTCGGTGCCTGCGGGCACCCGCGTGGAGGTTGACGTACGTGGCCGCGGAGTCGACGGTGGCTGGACGGAGTGGCGTACGACCAAACCAGACAGCATCCTGTCACTGCCAGAACCAGTGTCGAAACTGCAAGCACGCGTCATGTTGACCGGCGCGGCCGACGGTACCGCGCCGGTGGTGTCCGGCTTGGAGTTGCAGTCCGCCGCCGCACCGGCTGAGTCCGCGACGGCGGCCGCAACCGCGTACGGCCCCGTCCGGCTGTTCGCCACCCGCGAAGGACTGGTGGGTCAGACCACGGCGAACGGCCACGTCATCAAGAGCCGGGATCACTTCGTAGCCCTGCCGTCACGTCGCATGTTGGCCTCGAACGGCGGCAATGAATACCGGGTGAAGGTCTGTTACAAGGGACGTTGCGAGACGGCTCCGGTCTGGGACGTCGGGCCCTGGAACACCCGCGATGACTACTGGAACCCGTCGAGTGTCCGGGAGACGTTCCGCGATCTGCCGCAGGGCCGACCGGAGGCTCAGGCTGCGTATCAGAACGGTTACAACAACGGCAAGGACGAGTTCGGTCGGACCGTGGCGAACCCGGCCGGCATCGACCTGGCAGACGGCACCTTCTGGGACGGGCTCGCCATGACCAACAACGACTGGGTCGACGTCACCTTCAACCCCGGCTCGTCCGGCGGCACGGTCACGGTGACCGCCTGGGCGCAGGCCAACGTCCGCAGTTGCGCCACGACCACCTGTGCCGTCGTGAGCCAGGTTTACGCCAACCAGACCTATCCCGCCGTCTGCTGGACAGTCGGCGAGACGGTCACCGCGGAGGGCATCACCAACGACAAGTGGGTCAAACTCCCGCTGGTCGCCGGCGGGTACGGCTACGTCTCCGGCATCTATCTGACGGGCGACCAGACCGGCGGCGTGACAACGCGCTGCACCTGACGCCACGCCACGACGGGCGGAGGGAGCATCGACTCTCCGCCCGTCGCGGTCAGGGCGGTTCGGCCCATGACCACGGACATCTACGGCACGCTCCAACACACCTCGGAGCCGGGGTTTGTCGCGGTTGCGACGGCTTCGATGGCAGGTCGCAGGTCGCGCTTGTGACGAGCGGCGACGATCCCGCCCCAGCGGGGCGCCCTGCTCGGCAGGGTCGGTCCGTGAGTCGGTTGTCCGGTAGCTTGGACCGTCGGCGCCGCCGAGCCCGTCCGCCGGCGGCAATGCCATCCACGGGGGAGGGCGGTGGGTACGCGGTGCGTACAGGTCGGTGTTTCCGGTGATTCGCGGCTCGTTCGGTGAGGCCGTTGCCCGGGCGGACCGGGCGGGGCGGCTCGTCGTGCAGCCCCGCCTCGGGTTCAGTGATCCGGCCGAGATGCGGGCGGCGCTCCTCGCTGTCAAGCAGGCGGCGGCGAGCACCGTTGGCACGATAACCCTCGACAGCTTCACCAGGGTCGGTGACGACGCGGCGGCCCGGCGTGCCATCGTGAGCCGCTCGGCCCTGAACGGCTACCCGATCGTTGCGCATCCGCTCGAGACCACCCGGCGGTTCCTCCTCGACGGTGTGCTCGACGTCGACTTCCCGGTCCAGGTCCGCCACGGCTCCGCGGCGCCCGCCGCCATCTTCGCCGTGCTGGCCGAGCTGGGTCTGTGGGCGAGCGAGGGCGGGCCGGTGTCCTACTGCCTGCCCTACAGCCGCCGACCCTTGGCGGACTCGATCGCCGAGTGGGCCACGACGACGGAGCGGTTCGCGGAGGCGTCCGGGGGTGGGCGCCTCGCGCATCTGGAGACGTTCGGCGGCTGCATGCTCGGTCAGCTGTGCCCACCGAGCCTGCTGGTCGCGCTCAGCGTGCTCGAGGCACTGTTCTTCCGGCAGCACGGCATCGTGAGTGTGTCGTTGAGTTACGCGCAGCAGACGAACCGTGCGCAGGATGTCGAAGCAGTCCGGGCGCTGCGGCGGCTCGCCGGTGAGCTACTCGGGCCCGACGACTGGCACGTGGTCATCTACACGTACATGGGACTCTTCCCGCGTACCGCGATGGGTGCGGCGGCGGTGTTGCGCGACTCGGTACGACTTGCCCGCGCGACCGGCTCCGCCCGGTTGATCGTGAAGACCGCCGCCGAGGCGCACCGGATCCCTCAGGTGTGGCAGAACATCGTCGCGCTGGAGCTGGCTGCCGAGGAGGCTGCCCAGACGCCGCCGCCAGAGCCGGTCACGGAAGACGATTCCGAGACCTACGTCGAGGCCCGTGCACTCGTCGACTCGGTGCTCGACCTCGACCAGCGGGTCGGACGGGCGTTACGCCTCGCGTTCGCGCGCGGCCTGCTGGACGTGCCCTACTGCCTACATCCGGACAACGCCAACCGTGCGCGGGGCATCATCGGCGACGACGGTCGGCTGCGCTGGTCGGACGTGGGTGCGATGCGCGTACCGGCGGCGGGCCGCACCGTGGGCACGCTGAGCTCCAGCGGGCTGCTCCAGGCGTTGGAGTGGACAGCGCGCCGTTACGACCAGCTCGACGCCCGCGGCGGGCGGGGCCAGGTCAGGGCCGGTGGAGACGGACCGGTTCCGGTGACGTGACCGTCGATGTGCCTATCGGCTGGTGGTGCCGGGGGTGAGCCGGTGGTTGCCGGGTGGTGCGTCAGCGACCGGCCGGGTCAGGCGGTTGACCAGTTCGGTGAACTCCACCAGGTCGGTACGGGAGTCGTCGAAGACCGCGTCGAAGCCGGCGTCGATCAGTCGTTGGAGCATGGGGGCGGACGCCCCGTCGACGCCGAGTTTGCCACCGATGACCATGGGCAGGTGGTGCAGCCGCGGGTGGCGACGGAGCGCGCGGGCGAGCGGTTGGCCTTCGATCATGCCGTGGCCGTTGACGGTGCTGACCACGAGCACCCCGGGTCGCGTCCGGACGCATTCGTCGACGATGAGCGCCTCGGGTGTGCACGGGCCGAGGTTGTTCACCTGGTAACCGAGCTCTTCGAGCAGCAACTGGACGTAGACGAGGTTCCAGCTGTGCGCATCGGAGGCGATGCTGCACAGCAGGACGCGCCGTTCGTCGATCGACGAATGTCGCCGCTTTGGGGCACTCTTCGACGGCTCATCTGTGCTAGACACTATGGATGGATGCTCGGCAGTGCGCATTGCGCTCCTCCCCCGGGTTCCAATGATGTTGATCTAACCGCTACCGACACTCTAAAGTAGGGGCTGCCGATCGGAGGGGCACCAGCCTGGTCCCGACTTTTACTTCCATTTTTCGTCCGGGTGGTTGGGTTCTGCTCAGCATTGCTGTTGGCCACGCCGATTGGTTCGGCAGGTTGTTGTCGAGGCCGATCGCGCCCGACGTTTTTATCGATTAGTCAATCCACGGGGGAGCGACGTGATCAGGAAGCCGGCCATTACGGCTGTGCTATTTGTTGGCGGACGACGCACCGAGGCACTGGTGGCGGCACGGCGCGCCGGCCTGAGGGTGCTCTACCTCGGTGCCATCGCGAGCGTGACCGACCGTCACCGCGAGTGTGTGGACCGGATGGTCCTGCTCGACGACATGACCGATGAACTGCTCGTCGAGGCGGCCGTCGCCCTGCATGCGTCCGAGCAGTTCGGCCTGGCCGTCACCGCGAGCGAGCGGTTCCTTCTCGCCACGGCCCGGGTCAACGAGCAACTCGGGCTGGCGGGAAACCCGTTGAGCGCGGTGCTCGGTGCCACCGACAAGTGGCTGATGCGGTCGACGGTGGTGGCCGGCGCGGCGGGCGCCGTCGCGCACGCCGCCGTTCGTACCACCGCAGACCTGGACGATCTGCCCGCGACGGTCGGCCTGCCCATGATCCTCAAGCCGCCGGCCGGCACCGGAAGTCGGGGCGTCCGCCTGGTCCGCAGTGCGGAGGAGCTCAAGCAGCTACCGCTACCCGAGCCTTCGGGCTCCGACCAGCCGGTGCTGTGGCTGGCCGAGGAGTACCTGACCGGGCGCGAGTTCAGTGTCGAGACCCTGAGCTTCGCCGGGCAACACCACGTCCTCGCCGTGACGGAGAAGTTCGTCACCCCGAACTTCGTCGAGGTCGGTCACGTCATCCCGGCCCGGGTGTCCGGCGAGGAGCACGCCGCCATCAGCGCGGAGGCCTGCGAGCTGCTGACGGCGCTCGGCGTGGTCGAAGGTCCCGCGCACACCGAGGTGAAGCTGACCGACCTCGGGCCGCGTGTCATCGAGACGCACACCCGGCCGGCCGGTGACGCCATCGTGGAACTCGTCCGCCTCGCCGCCGGTTACGACATGCACGAGTTGACCTACTCGTGGCTTGCGGGGAAGACCGTGGACCTGACGCCGCATCCTGTCGCCGGCGCTGCGGCCATCTGGTTCGTCACCCTTCCCGAAGGGCGCGTGGTGTCCGCCCGTGGCTCTGAGGAGGCGCTCGCAGCCCCGGGCGTGCAGGCCGCCGTGCTGACCGCCCGCCCCGGCGACCCGGCCCGCCCGCCGACACGTTCGGCGGACCGGTACGGCCACGCGATCGCGGTCGCCGACGACGCGGCCGGCGCAGTGCGACGGGCCCGCGCGGCCGTCGGTCGGCTGGTCATCGACGTCACCCCGGCACCCACCGGACGGGCCGGAGACATCGACAAACCGCTCCTGTTCCTCATCGGCAGCGGCGGGCAGGTTTGGCGCGAATACCTGCTGCGGGAAATGGCTGGGCACTACCGCATCCACCTCCTCTCCCCCACCGAACCCAGCTGGCAACGCCCGTACCTCGTCGCCAGCACTGTGGTTGACACGCTCGACGCCGAGGCGATGCTGCGGATCGTGGCCGCCTCACCGGAGACGGTCGTCGGGGTGGTCGCGTACGAGGAGACGAGAGTGGAGTCCGCCGCGGCGGTCGCGGCGGCGCTGGGCCTGCCGTCGAGCCCCGTCGCCGCGGTCCACGCCTGCCGGGACAAGTTCGCCACTCGCCGGGCGCTGCGCGCCGCCGGCGTGCCGCAGGCCGAGTCCGAGGCCGTGGGCGACCTGACGGCAGCGAAGGAAGCGGCGGAGCGGATCGGCTATCCGGTGGTGGTCAAACCGCGGGCACTCGCCGCGAGCTGCGGGGTGACCCTGGTTCCCGCCGCTGACCAGTTGCCCGAAGCGTTCGACGAGGCCACCCGGATCTGGTTCGACGAGGTGCCGACCTACGACAGCCCTGTTCTGCTCGAGGAGTATCTGGACGGGCCGGAAATCAGCGTCGACTCGGTGTGCCAGCACGGCAAGGTAACCATGCTGTTCATCGCCCGGAAGCAGCTGGGATACCCGCCGAGCTTCGAGGAGGTGGGCCACTGCGTCGACGGCGGTGATCCGCTCCTGGACGATCCGCGCCTGCGCGCGGTGGTCGAGGAGGCGCATGCGGCTGTCGGTCTCACAGACTCGATCACGCACCTGGAGCTCAGGCTCACTCCTTCCGGGCCCCGCGTCGTCGAACTCAACGCTCGGATCGGTGGCGGCCTCATCCCGTACCTCGGCGGCCTGGCAACCGGCATCGACGTCGGACGTGCTGCCGGCGACCTGGCGGTGGGCACCACTGCCTCGCTCGCGCCCACGAGGAGCAGGGTGGCCGCCGTGCGTTTCCTCTACCCGCCAACCGATCTGACCGTGACGTCGATCGACGTGCACCGCCATCGGCTGCCGGCCGAGATCCGAGACGTCCGGGTGCTCGTGAAGCCGGGCGACCGGTTGCGGCTGCCGCCCACCGATCACGTTCGCGGTCGGTATGCCCTGGTCGTGGCGGAGGCCACTACCAGGCGCGAGTGCGATGCGGCGCTCACTCACGCGGCCGAGGCCGTGCTCGTCAACGGCAGCCCACTCAACTGATCAGACGCCGCGTCGCCGGCGTCGCGTCCCCGACCGCACACCCGCCCCCGATGGGCCGGGTCAACCCCCGTCGCGCCCCGGTGCGCCGACAACTCGACGCTTGGAGATGAACGAACTGTGCACAAGGTGATCGCTGTCGTCTCCGGGGGAATGGACTCGGTGACGATGGCCCATCAGCTTCATTCCGACGGCCACGACCTCTTTCTGCTTTCTGTGAACTACGGTCAACGGCACCTGAAGGAGCACCGGTTCGCGGCGGCCACCGCGCAACGTCTGGGTGTACGCCACGAGGTCGCCGACCTGAGCCCGGTGGCACGGTTTCTGAAGGGCTCGTCGCTCACCGACCCCGACGTCGACGTCCCCGAGCGGTCGTGGTCGAGCTTCGGGGAGAGCCCCAACATCGTGCCGAACCGGAACGCGCTCCTGCTCTCCGTCGCCTTCGCCGTGGCCGTCGCCGAGCGGGCGGAGGCCGTTGCCATCGGCACCGTCGCCAACGACCATGCCTCGGTGCCGGACAGCACACCGGAGTTCCTTGAGTCATTCATCGCCATGGAGCGGATCGCCACCGCCGGCCACGCCTCACCCGAACTCGACCTGCTCGCGCCGCTTTCCCAGGTGGGCAAGACCGGTGTGGTCGAGATCGGTGAGCGGCTGGGCGTGCCATGGCTCGAAACCTGGAGCTGTTTCCGGGGCGGCGACCTCCACTGCGCGCGCTGCGCCGCCTGTACAGAACGTCGAGAGGCGTTCGCCGCCACCGGTGTCACCGATTCCACCCGTTATGAGGAGCCTGTCGCATGACTCTGCGCATTTCCAAGGAGTTCTCCTTCTCGGCCAGCCACCTGCTCGATGAACTCCCCGAGGGGCATCAGTGCGGCCGGCTGCACGGCCACAACTACCGGGTGGAGGTGGAACTCAGCGCACAGCGCGAGGCCCTGACCAAGCCCGGCTTCGTGCGGGACTACGGGGAGCTGTCGCGGCTGAAGAACTGGCTGGACGAGAAACTGGACCACCGCCATCTGAATGACCTGATGTCCGGGAACCCGACCGCCGAGAACCTGGCCATGTGGATTTTCGAGGAGTGGATCCGCGAATATCCAGAGCTTTCCGCGGTCCGCGTCTCCGAGACCCCGAAGACCTGGGCCGAATACCGGCCCTGACACGAACTGTTCAATATCCAACTTCTCACCAAGGAGGTGATGCCGCATGGGTCCGGAACTCGTTGTCAACGAAATTTTCGGTCCTACTTAGCCGTACAGGGCGAGGGCCGCTCACTCGGCCGCCGATGTGCGTTTCTGAGATTGGGCGGGTGCAATCTGTCCTGTCGATGGTGCGACACGCCCTACACATGGGACTGGACGGGCACCAGCGACTCGGGCGTGCCCTTCGATCCCAAGGCCGAACTGCATCCGATGACCGTCGCGACCGTCCTCGAGCGACTGCTGGCGTGCGGGGTTGACCTGGTGGTCATCTCGGGCGGTGAGCCCCTCAACCAGCAGGTCCGCCTGTTGCCGCTGGTCACGGAGCTGGTGGAGCGCGGGATCGACGTTGAGATCGAGACCAACGGCACGCGTGCACCGGCCGCCGGACTTGTCGCTCTCGGCGTGCGGTTCAACGTCTCGCCGAAGCTGGCACACGCGGGTGACCCCGAGGAGAAACGGATCGTGCCGGCCGCGCTGCGGCGGTTGGCGGCCCTCCCGGCCACGTCGTTCAAGTTCGTCTGTCGCGACGTGGCGGACCTCGAGGAGGTATCCGCGGTGGTGAAGGTCGCGGGAGCCAGTTCGGTGTACGTGATGCCGGAGGGGCAGAGCCGCGAGGAGATCGACAGTCGGTTGCCGGACCTCGCCGAGGCGGCGATCCGACGAGGGTGGAACGTAACCACCCGACTGCACACAATGATCTGGGGAAAGACACGGGGTGTGTGATGGGTATCGACAGTATCGACGAGGAGATCCGCTTCCTGGAGGAGCGGGTCGTGGGAACAGATCCCATCGAGGGTCTGGCGCTGCGTCTCCTTGAGGAGATCGGGGAGGACCCGTCGCGGGACGGGATCAAGGACACCCCGGCGCGGTACGCGAAGTGGTGGCGGGAGTTCATCGACTACGACCCGGGCAAGACCGAGATGACGTTCGAGTCGGCGACCACCGGGCAGTTGGTCATCGTCTCGGGGATCGACGTGTGGTCGCTCTGCGAACACCACCTCCTCCCGTTCAACTGCTCGCTCACCATCGCCTACCGGCCGGAGGGCCAGGTGCTGGGCCTGTCCAAGTTCGCGCGGATCGCCCACCAGTTCGCCCACCGGCTGCAGATCCAGGAGCGGCTCGTCTCCGACATCAGCAGCGAGGTCATCCGGATCACGGGCGCGAGCGATGTCGCCGTGGTGGGGACCGGTGAGCACCTCTGTATGACCATGCGCGGCATCAAGACCAGCGCCCGGATGACCTCGACCTCACTGCACGGCCGGTTCGAGTACGACCCGGAGCTGCGAAACGAACTGTGGGCGCATCGGGCCGCCGCCTAGCAGCCACGCCGCGCGACACGGCTCGACACGGGCCGGTCACCCGACCTCTCCCACCGGAGCGGGTGCCGCCCACCCCTTCCAGAAAGGATCCGATCCCATTGAGTGACCACGCGCAGGCGGTGCTGCTGCTCGACCCGGTCAAGACCGGCGAGGGTTACAAGCAGGCCGCACGGGACCTGGGTCTTCGGGTGGTCTCGCTCTACACGGTTGAGCAGGGCGAACTGAACGGTCGGTGGCCGACGCACGCCGACGGTGACGACATATCGCTCTACGCCTCCACGCCGGCCGACATCGTGTCGGCCGTCGCGGAGGCCGGCCTGCAGGTGGTGGCCGTCGTCCCAGCCATGGAGGCCGGCGTGCAGCTGGCCGATGTGCTCGCCGACATGTCCGGACTGCCCGGTAACGACGTGTCCCTGGCCCTAGCGCGCCGGAACAAGGCGGCGATGCGGGCGAGGGCCGCCGAGGTGGGCCTGGCCATTCCCAGCTTCCAGCGGGTGGAGGACCTGACGGAGGTGCCCCGCGTGGCGGCCGCCATCGGTTACCCGGTGATCCTGAAGCCGACGACGGGCGCCGGCTCACACGGCGTCACCCTGCTGAGCACCGCGGCGGACGCCGCGAACCTCCGGCCCACCGACGCCACCGACCTGTTCGGCTGGCCGGTGCGGGAGTGGCTCGTCGAGCAGTACGTCCGCGGCCGGGAGTTGGCCGTCAACTGCCTCAGCAGCGACGGTGACCACCAGATCATCGACATGTGGGAGTACCGCCAACCGGACGGCCGCGACTACGACTTCCCGCTGTGGAACACGGTCCAGCTGACGCCCGACGATCCGGACTGGTCGCGGGTCGAGGCGTTCGTCGCGCAGGTGCTCCGGGCGTACGGGGTGAGCCGAGGCCCGAGCCACACCGAGGTGAAGTGCAACGCCGACGGGGTCTTCCTGATCGAGATCGGTGCCCGTCTGGCCGGCGGGCCCGCCACCGACCTGTGGTCGGCGCACACCTCGTTCCGGCCCTACCACGACTCGTTGGAGTGCTATCTGGGGCGCCGTCCCACGATCATGGACGGCGTGGTCGAGACCTACGCGGCGTACGGGGCCATCGCCATCCGGAACGATGTGGGACCGGGCACGCTGACCGACATCCACGGGCTGGCGGAACTCGAGGCTCATCCGAACGTCGCCAAGGTGCTCGTCGGCTACGCTCCGGGCGACCGGATCCCGCTGACGCAGGACAGCAAGACCATCCCCGTCGGTGCGTGGGTCTCCGCGCCGGACCAGGACGCCCTGCTGCGGGTCATGGGCGAGTTGCGGCGCATGGTGTCGCTCGAGATCGCGTACGACGGCACGGAGCGCGGGTGACCGCGACCCGGGTGCGCCGGGGCCGGTCCCTGTCGCTGACCAGCTACCGGGAGCTGCTGCGTGTCCCGGAAGTCGGCCGGATGCTGCTCGCCAGCCTGGCCGCCAAACTGCCGCCCACCATGTTCAACCTCAGCCTGCTGTTGTTCCTGAGTCCGCGGTACGGCTACGTGGTGGGCGGCCTGGCGACGGGCTTCATGGCGGTGGGTCAGGGACTGTCCGCCCCGGTTCGGGGACGCCTCATGGACCGGGTGCCGTACCGCTCGGTGCTGCTCGGCTGCCTCCTGGTCAACGTCGCCGGCGTGGCGGCCCTGCTCGCCGTCGCCTCGATCGAAGGGCCGAAACCGGCCGTGCTCGCACTCGCCGCGCTCACCGGCCTGAGCGTGCCGCCCACCGGCATCATGATGCGGACGCTGTGGCGGTCGCTGGCCGGGGAGCAGCGTCTGGTCACGGCCATGGCACTCGACGCCACCACCAGCGACCTCGCCCACGTCGGCGGCCCGATGCTGGCCGCCTTCCTGTGTCTCACCATCACCAGCGTCTCCACGATCGCGATCACGATCGTCCTGACGGTGGTGGCCGTGATCCTGGTGCTCACCCTGCGGGTCGCGTCCGCGACATCACCACCAGCACCCGCCGCCGTCGCCGACCGACCGAGGTTGCACTGGGTGGGTCCACTGCGCTCGGCCGCCCTCCGGCGCCTGCTCCTGGTCCATGCGACCTTCAGCGCGCTGATCACGGGGGTTGACGTGGTGATCGTCCTGATCAACGGGCTCCGGCACACGCAGGCGTACGCCGGGGTGCAGATCGGCGCTTTGTCGATCGGCAGCATCGTCGGCAGCCTGGTGATCGGCGCGATGCCCGGATTCCTCGCCCGCGGTCCCAAGCTCTCGGTTCTCCTGGGGGTGTTCGCCGTCGGCGTGGCCGTGCTCGGGGCGGCGGCCGAGATCTCCCCGCTGGCGATGACCCTGGCCTGCCCGATCACCGGCCTTGCGTACGGATCCACCTTTGCCACCCTCTTCACCATGGGTGGTGACCTCGCACCGGAGGGGACCGCCACCGAGACGCAGGCATGGCTGAGCAGCATTCTCCAGGCCGGATCCGCGTTCGGGGCATGGCTCGCCGTCGCGGTCACGACCCGGACCGCCTTCGCCCTCATCCCGGTGATCGCCCTCGCGGCGGCCGCCCTGTGCTGGCGGATGCGGCCACGCGTCGTGTGACCTCGTCCGACTCCTACGCCTCGGGTTCCTGGTCGGACGCCGATCCGGGGGTGATCCGGGCCGCCCGCTCGTAGGCGTCGGTGAGCTCCGCGGGCCGGCCGGCCTGCACCGCGAAGTAGCCGCCGATCCCGTACAGGCGGCTCTTCCGCCGGGCCGCCAGTTTCTCCTCGAACGCCCGGCGCGGAACGCCTTCCGTGTAGATCGACTTGTTCAGCAGCGGCAGCTCAACGGTGTGCCGCTCCTGGTCACGCACGATGCCCGGGGGATCCCCGCCGTCGGCGACCGTCTCGATCGCTTCGAGAAAGCGCCGCCGAAGCAGGGTGATGCCCTTGTCGCTGCGGCCCAACTGCTCCCTGGTCCGGTCGGCGATCACACCCTGGCCGATCCAGGCGGCGAAATCCTGGTTTCCGGTGTGCGACACGATGATCCGCCCGTCGCTGCCCCGCAGCGGGCCGTACCAGAACGGCGTGTCGTCGCACTCCGGCATCGCGGCCTGAACGTCGTCGGGGAGGACCGAGTACTGCCAGGTGATGTTGAGGGTGGCCTCGTCGTCGACGGGCACCCGGAACTCGAAGGTGTTTCCGGAGGCCAAGGAGTACGGCCACAGGCACAGGATCCCGCCGTCCGCCAGCCGGCTCGACCGGGCGAAGGAACCGCTCGGGTCGTACTCCGTCTGGACCTCGCGCTGGTTGATGAAGCCGAACTCGAACTCGGAGAATCCGATGTTCTGGTGGCGTGGCGCGTACACGGGGGTGTCGGGGTTGACCCGGACGGCATTTCCGTTCGTGTGCAGCCACTCGAAGTGGACGGGGTCCACGGCGTTCTCGTGGCACTGGAACCAGTTGCAGGGCAGCTCCGTCATGACAATTTCCACGAAGCCGTGCGACCACCCGAACTGCTCGAATCTCGGCAGCAGCGGGGCCGGTTCCGGGCCGAGGTAGGCCCAGACGAGCCCGCCGAGGGTGGCGGTCGGATACGCCGCCACGCCTACCTTGTCGCGGAAACCCCCGGCCGGACCCGCCTCCTCGAACGGCTGCCGGGCGCAGCGTCCGGCCGAGTCGAACGCCCAGCCGTGGTAGGGGCACACGAGCACGTCGTCCTCCACCCACCCCACGCTCAGGTCGGTCCCCCGATGCGGGCAGGAGCGCGAGACGAGACCGTGGCCACCACCGGCCCTACGGAAGAGGACGAGGTCCTCGCCCAGCAGCCGCACGGGCTTCACGCGGCGGTCCCGGAGCTCCTTCGCGGGGGCGATCGGATGCCAGTATCTCCGCAGGAGTTCGCCCATGGGAGAGCCCGCGCCTACCTGCGTCAGTAGCTGGTTCTTCTCAGCTGAGAGCATGCGGATCCTTCGTTTCTATTCGAGACCCGACGCACATCCCGGCGCGGAGTGCCGGTTTTCCCTCTGCTCACGGCGACCAGGCGCATAGTCTGCGCCTCAGGGATGTCACGGTTCGAATCGCCCGGTGTCCATTGTGCCTACTCGTACGATAGATCAGATCTCACATCCAAGCTGCCCCGCCGGTTCGGCCTCTCCGTTCTGCGATCAGCCACTCCCCGAACAGATCGGGCCCGACGATCCTCCGGTCAACAGCGCAGCGCGTCCGCCGATCGCCGGAATTAGCATCGCTTCTTGACGTGTTGGCCGTGTACGCGGACCGCATGGACGAGCCGTTGGCAGGCTGCCGGGCGAGTTCGGTTACGGCGCCAACGCAGGTGACGGACCGGCGAGACCCCGAGGTGCCGCCCATGCGCCGCCCGTGGTCCTGGCCAACGCGGTCGCGGCGGTGCTGACCGGCGCCCGATGCACGGCGGCGGTCGCCGATGGGCCAGCGACGTTCCGCAGCAGGTCTCCGACGCTTTGGGCGTGTTCCGAGGGCCGTTCACCCGGGGTGTATTGGGTGCCGAACGAGTCCACGTTCTCGGCCGGTCCTGACCGGCGTCCACACGACGCCTCGGATCGTCCGGGTCGGCCGTGATCTGGACTACGCGACACAAACGCACTGGTCAGCACCCACCGGCACGAGCCCCGCCACCACAGCACAGTGACAACGAAGCGCCATCGGAGCACCCGACTTCCAAGACTGGGAAGCTCCGGCCCAAGGTAAAGAAGTCGAGGCCGTGACCGGCGTTTCCGCTGGTCACGGCCTCGACCTCGTGGTGCGCCCGAAGGGACTCGAACCCCTAACCTTCTGACGCTTCTATGTTTGTCAAGCGGCAGCCATGTTGAGGCTGCGGTAGAGCTCGCGGGCGAT
>NZ_JBIAKG010000004.1:309239-590803 GCF_042872345.1 Micromonospora sp. NPDC005299 | reverse complement strand
CCCGACCCCGCGAAACGCTGGGCTGGGCCACCCCGGCCCAACGCCTCGCACAACTCATCGCGCCCTAGCGATTGCACTGACCCCTTGACCCCGCCCCGGTGGCCGGGGCAACAACTTCATGATCGACCGGGTCGGGCGTGGGCGGTGGTGGTCAGTGCCGGGTCAGGCCGTCAGGTGGGGGAGGCGGCGGATCCCGTGCCAGAGGTCGGGGTCGCAGGCGCCGGCGCGGTCCTCGAAGGCGGTGAGGGGCACCGGGATGGGCTCGCTGATGTCCAGGAAGCTGTCGTGGTCGGCGTCCGGGTCCCAGCTCCGGGTGGGGATCGGCAGGTGGTCGTCCCGGCCCGACTTGTCCTGGCTGGTGATCTTCAGGACGTCGGCGTCCCGGCCGTCGATCCGCAGCACCAGGCAGGGGCGCACCTTCGAGCCGGTCCCGTCGGCGAAGGGCACGTCGGCCCACCAGACCTCCCCGGGGCGCGGCGTGGTCGCCGGCCCCCGCCCGGCGTCCCGGGGCCGCGGCGCCGCGCCGGTCCGCCCGCGCGCCGGCTCACCGCCCGTTCGTCCGCGCGTCGGCTCACCGCCCATTCGTCCGCGCGCCGGGTCGCCGCTAGGCCGAGCGCCGTCAGGGCGACCGCCGGGCCGGGAACCGCGGCGCCCGGCCTGTGCGCCGCTGCCCTGACGGGCCGCCGTCCCGGAGCGGTCGTCCGCCGCGTCGGTCCGCCTGCCCCGGCGACCCTCGCTCGGAGCCGCCGCCGTGGACCGCTGCGCGGCCCGGCGACGCCACTCGCCCCACAGCCAGCCGGCCGCGACACACGCCACGATCACCGCCGCCCAGAGCAGCCCGTCGCGCATCCGTACCCCCGCCTCTCGCCCGTGCCGGCCCAGAACCGCCCGGCGATCGTCGCACGGCGACCACCTCATCGCCCCGCACCACGACCCCGACCGCGGCCCACGGACCGTCCGGCGATCATGAGGGTGACGGGGTGGGATGTCCGCTTCGGCGCCGCCAACCTCATGATCGGCGGAGAACGGATCGGTCTGCCGGCGGCGGTTGTCACCCCCGCCCGCTACCGTGCGGGGGTAGCACGATCACGGGAGGTCGACAGCGGTGTCCGAGAGCGGCAGCGGGTCCGAGGACGAGGTTCCCCAGGCGGTCAGCCCCGCGCAGGAGGCGGCGGCCGGCGCCGAGCCGACCCCGGAGGCGCGGGAGCGGCACGCCACGCTGAGCCAGGAGCTCACCGAGCACCAGTACCGCTACTACGTGCTGGACGCGCCGACCATCTCCGACGCCGAGTTCGACAAGCAGCTCCGCGAGCTGGAGGCGCTGGAGGAGGAATACCCGGCGCTGCGCACCCCCGACTCGCCGACCCAGCGCGTCGGCGGCACCTTCTCCACCGACTTCACCCCGGTCACGCACGCCGAGCGGATGCTCTCGCTCGACAACGCCTTCGCCGACGAGGAGCTGGCCGCCTGGGCCGAGCGGGTCGAGCGGGACGCCGGCGGCCCGGTGCCCTACCTCTGCGAGCTGAAGGTCGACGGCCTGGCCATCAACCTGACCTACGAGAAGGGGCGGCTGGTCCGGGCCGCCACCCGGGGCGACGGGCGCACCGGTGAGGACGTCACCGCCAACGTCCGCAGCATCCGGGACGTGCCGGCCCGGCTTACCCCCTCCGACGACTTCCCCGACGTGCCGGAGTTCCTCGAGGTGCGCGGCGAGATCTACTTCCCGGTGGCCGGCTTCGCCGACCTCAACGCAGGGCTGGTCGAGCAGGGCAAGGCGCCGTTCGCCAACCCGCGCAACGCGGCCGCCGGCAGCCTGCGGCAGAAGGACCCGCGGATCACGGCCTCCCGGCCGCTGCGCCTGGTGGTGCACGGCATCGGCGCCCGCAGGGGCTTCCAGCCGGCCGCGCAGTCCGAGTCCTACGCGGCGCTCAGGGCGTGGGGGCTGCCGACCAGCGACCGCTGGCGGGTGGTGCCCGACCTGGCCGGGGTGGCGGAATACATCTCCTACTACGCCGAGCACCGGCACGACGTCGAGCACGAGATCGACGGCGTGGTGGTCAAGGTCGACCCGGTCTCCATCCAGGGGCGGCTCGGCTCGACCAGCCGCGCGCCACGCTGGGCCATCGCCTTCAAGTACCCGCCGGAAGAGGTCACCACCAAGCTGCTCGACATCGACGTCAACGTCGGGCGCACCGGCCGGGTCACCCCGTTCGCCGTCCTCGAACCGGTCCGGGTGGCCGGGTCCACGGTCGCCCTGGCCACCCTGCACAACGCCCGCGAGGTGGAGCGCAAGGGCGTGCTCATCGGCGACACGGTGGTGCTGCGCAAGGCCGGCGACGTCATCCCCGAGGTGCTCGGCCCGGTGGTCGACCTGCGCCCCGCCGACGCCCGCCCGTTCGTCATGCCCACCACCTGCCCCGCCTGCGGCACCCCGCTCGCTCCGGCCAAGGAGGGCGACGTCGACATCCGCTGCCCCAACTCGCGCAGCTGCCCGGCGCAGCTGCGGGAGCGGGTCTTCCACCTGGCCGGCCGGGGCGCCTTCGACATCGAGGTGCTCGGCTACAAGGGCGCCGCCGCGCTGCTCGACGCCGGGATCATCCACGACGAGGGCGACCTGTTCGCGCTCGACGCCGAGCAGCTCTCCCGCTCGCCGTTCTTCGTCAACAAGGACGGCACCCTCGGCAGCAACGCCACCAAGCTGCTCGACAACCTGGCCGTGGCCAAGGAGCGGGAGCTGTGGCGGGTGCTGGTCGCGCTCTCCGTCCGGCACGTCGGCCCGACCGCGGCGCAGGCGCTCGCCCGGCACTTCCGCTCGGTCGAGGCGATCGACGCGGCGAGCGAGGAGGAGCTGTCCTCGGTGGACGGGGTCGGCCCGACCATCGCGGCCAGCATCAAGGAGTGGTTCGCCGTCGACTGGCACCGCGAGGTGGTGCGCAAGTGGGCCGAGGCCGGCGTGCGGATGGCCGAGGAGGCCGGCGAGGAGGGCCCGCGCCCGCTCGAAGGGGTGACCGTCGTGGTCACCGGCACGCTGGCCGGGTTCAGCCGCGACCAGGCGTCCGAGGCGATCCAGAGTCGCGGCGGCAAGGTCACCGGCTCGGTCTCCAAGAAGACCGGCTTCGTGGTGGTCGGCGACAACCCCGGGTCCAAGGCCGACAAGGCGGCCGACCTCAAGCTGCCGATCCTCGACGAGGAGGGCTTCCGGGTGCTGCTGGAGTCCGGCCCGGACGCGGCCCGCGAGGTGGCCCGCACCGAGGGCTGACCCGACCCCGCGGCGACCCCCGCCGCGTATTCCAACTTAATTACGACTACGACCGATTCGTGACTGTCGTGTCGGGGAAACCGGCACCGAGGGCGTTTCATTGGCGTACGGCGCGTGACGGCGCGCCAGGGCCGACCCCGGGAGGTGCGATGGAGACCGGCGACCCGCGAAACTCCGTCCCGCCCGGGCGGACCGGGCCGTTCTTCGGCTTCGTCACCGTGGTCGGCGTCCTGGCCCTGCTCGTCTCGGCCGGGCCGCTGGCCGCGCTCCCCGACGAGCTGCCCCACCTGCCGGCCGCCTTCTGGACCATGGCGGCGCTCGCCGTCGCCTGCGACGCCCGCCCGTTCGTCCCGCCCGGTCGACGCCAGACCTCGGCGGTCTTCCCGTCGACCTGCTTCACCTTCGCCATCCTGCTCGGCTGGGGGCTCGGCCCGGCCGTCGCGGTGCAGGCCGTGGCGGTGGCCGTCTCCGGCTGGCGGCTCGGCTACGCCGGCTGGCGCACCGCCTTCAACGGGGCCCAGTACGCGTGCGCGCTGGCCGCCGCGTACGCGGTCACCCGGCTCGGCCCGGGTGAGCTCTTCGGCGGCGGCCGGCTGCACTGGACCGACGTGGCGGCGGTGGGTGGCGCCACAGCGACCTGGTTCGTCGTCAACTACGGCCTGGTCAGCTGCGCGATCCGGCTGCGCTTCGGTGACCGCTGGTGGCCCAGCGTCCGGCAGGGTCTGGCCTACGAGCTGCTCTCCACCGGCTCGCTGCTGCTGCTCGCCCCGGTGCTGGTGGCCGCCGCCCGGGCCAGCGCCGCGCTGATCCCGTTGGTGCTGGTGCCGCTGTTCGCGGTCTACCGGATGGCCCGGCTCTCCGACGAGCGCGAGCAGCTCGCCGACCTCGACCCGCTCACCGGGCTGCCCAACCGCAAGGCCCTGCTCACCGAGGTGGCCGAGCAGGTGCACCTGCACGCCGAGCGGGCCGCCCGCGGTGAGCCGGACGCCCACCTGGCCCTGCTGCTGCTCGACCTCGACCGGTTCAAGCACGTCAACGACGCGCTCGGGCACGCGGTGGGGGACCGGCTGCTGGTCGAGGTGAGCGCCCGGCTGATCGAGGTGGTCGGCGGGGAGGATCTGGTGGCGCGGCTCGGCGGCGACGAGTTCGCGATCGTCGTACCCTGGCTCACCGGCACCGACCAGGCCCGCGAGCGGGCCGACCGGGTGGTGGCGGCGCTCGCCGAGCCGGTGCCGCTGGACGGCCTGCCGCTGGACGTGGGCGGCTCCATCGGCATCGCCCTCTTCCCCGAGCACGGCGAGGACTTCGCCACCCTGATGCGCCACGCCGACGTGGCCATGTACGACGCGAAGCACCGCAACGACACCGTCGCCGTCTACGCGCCCGAGTCCGACCACAACTCCGCCGAGCGGCTGAGCCTCCTCGCCGACCTGCGCCGGGTGCTGGAGTCCGGGCCGCCCGCCCGGACCGAGGAGCCGACCGGCGTACGCGGCGGCGACGGCGCGGCCCTCGCCCCGGCGCCCGGTCTGCCCGCCCCGGCGGCGCGGCCGGCCCACGGCGACGGCCCGCGCCGCAACGGCGGCCGGGCCAGCGGGGCGCGCCTGATGCCGCGTCGGGATGCGGAGCCGCCGGCGCGGTGGCGGCTGCGGCGGCGCGAGCGGGTCGAGGCGCGGCACGACGACGAGCTGATCAACCGGATCGTGACCGGCGCCGACCCGATCCGGCGGCGGGCCACCCACACGGCCCCACCGGAGAACCCCGCGCCCGGCGACGGCGACCGGCTGACCCCGGCCTTCGGCGGCGAGCCCGGGGCGGTCCCCGACGGCCGGCCCGAGGTGATGCCCGATCAGCCCGGCGCGGTGCTCGGTGGCCGGACCGGAACGGTGTCCGCCGGCCGCCCGGAGCGCGGCGGTTCCGACCTCCCGGACGGCCGGGCGGGCGGTGCCGGCGCCGCCGCGCCCGCCCCGATCCGGACGGCGGAGCAGCGCGGCGGCACCGGTTCCGCCGGCCTCGACGACCCGGCCGGGGACCCGGGCGAGATCACCATGTACTACCAGCCGCAGATCGCCATCGCGACCGGCGAGGTGGTCGGGGTCGAGGCGCTGCTGCGCTGGCGGCACCCGCGCCGGGGCATGGTCGACCCCGGGGAGCTGATCCAGGTCGCCGAGCAGAGCGCGGTGATGCGGCTGCTCACCCGCCGGGTGGTGGACGACGTGGTGGAGCAGGTCGCCAAGTGGTCCGCGGCCGGTGTCACGCTGCGCGCCGCGCTCAACGTCAGCGTCCGGGACCTGCACACCGGCGAGATCGCCGAGCAGATCGCCGACCGGCTGGCCCGGTACGGCGTCCCCCCGGACCGGCTCCAGGTGGAGATCACCGAGGGTGCGCTGATGGCCGACCCGCGGCGGGTGCTGGCCAGCATCACCCAGCTGCACCGGATCGGCGTCGGCATCGCGCTGGACGACTTCGGCACCGGCTACTCGTCGTTGCAGCACCTGCGCCGGCTGCCGCTGTCGGAGGTGAAGGTGGACCGGTCGTTCGTGCTCGGGATGGCCGACGACCCGGACGACGCGGCGATCGTCCGCTCGATGATCGAGCTGGCCGGTGCGCTCGGGCTGCGGGTGGTCGCCGAGGGCGTCGAGGACGAGCGCACCTGGCGGCTGCTGCACGCGGCCGGCTGCGACGTGGCGCAGGGCTGGTTCTACGCCCGACCGATGCCGGCCGAGGAGCTGGTCACCTGGCTGTCCCGGTACCGGCCGGTCCACCCCGCCGTGTCGGCGGACGGCGAGGGGCCACGCCGCCCGCCCCGCTGACCGGCGTCCCGGCGGGCCGGCACCGGGAGTCGGAGGCGTCGACCCGACCGGAGGGCAATAGACTCGCTCCGGTCACCGCGCGTCATCGTCCCCGGCGAGCGCGCGGCCGGCACACCGCAGACGCAGCAGGACAGCCACGAAGGGGGCACCCGATGGCCGCCATCTCCCGCGAGGAGGTCGCGCATCTCGCGCGACTGTCGCGGCTCGCCGTCACCGAGGAGGAGTTGGACACCTTCGCCGGCCAGCTGGACGTGATCCTCCAGTCGGTCGCCCAGGTGGGCGAGGTCGCCGCGGCGGACATCCCGCCGACGTCCCACTCGGTGCCGCTGACCAACGTCCTCCGCGAGGACGTGGTGACGCCGTGCCTGACCCCCCAGGAGGCGCTGTCGGGTGCGCCCGACGCCGAGGAGCAGCGGTTCCGCGTCCCGCGGATCCTGGACGAGGATGTGGCTTCATGACTGACCTGACCCGGCTCACCGCCGCCGAGATCGCCGGCCTGGTGGCGACGGGCGAGACCTCCGCCGTGGAGGTCACGCGGGCCCACCTGGACCGGATCACCGCCGTCGACGACCAGGTCCACGCCTTCCTGCACGTCGACACCGAGGGCGCGCTGGCCGCCGCCCGGAGCGTGGACGAGCGCCGGGCCGCCGGCGAGGAGCTGGGGCCGCTGGCGGGCGTGCCGGTCGCCGTGAAGGACGTGCTCACCACGAAGGGCGTGCCGACGACCGTCGGCTCGAAGATCCTTGAGGGCTGGCGCCCGCCGTACGACTCGACGATCGTCGAGCGGCTGCGCGCCGCCGGCACGGTGATGCTCGGCAAGACCAACATGGACGAGTTCGCCATGGGCTCCTCCACGGAATACTCGGCGTACGGCCCGACCCGCAACCCGTGGGACCTGGAGCGGATCCCGGGCGGTTCCGGTGGTGGCAGCGCCGCGGCGCTGGCCGCGTACGAGGCGCCGCTGTCGATCGGCTCGGACACCGGCGGCTCGATCCGCCAGCCCGGCGCGGTCACCGGCACCGTCGGGGCGAAGCCCACCTACGGCGGCACGTCCCGCTACGGCCTGGTGGCGTTCTCCTCCTCGCTGGACACCCCCGGCCCGTGCGCGCGCAACGTGCTGGACGCCGCGCTGCTGCACCAGGTGGTCGGCGGTCACGACCCGCGCGACTCCACCTCGATCCCGGCCCCGGTGCCGGACGTGGTCGGCGCGGCGAAGCTCGGCGCGTCCGGCGACCTGACCGGGGTGAGGCTCGGTGTGGTCACCGAGTTCACCGGCGAGGGCGCCGAGCCGGGCGTGATGGCCGCGTTCCGCGAGTCGGTGGAGGCCCTCGCGAAGCTGGGCGCCGAGATCGTCGACATCTCCTGCCCGCACTTCAAGTACGCGCTGCCGGCCTACTACCTGATCGCGCCGAGCGAGTGTTCCTCCAACCTGGCCCGGTTCGACGGCGTCCGGTTCGGCCTGCGGGTCGGCGACGACGGCAACCGGTCGCTGGAGGAGGTCATGTCGCTGACCCGGGAGGCCGGCTTCGGCCCGGAGGTCAAGCGGCGGATCATGATCGGCACCTACGCGCTCTCGTCCGGCTACTACGACGCCTACTACGGGCAGGCGCAGAAGGTCCGCACCCTGATCACCCGGGACTTCACCGCCGCCTTCGAGCGGGTGGACGCGCTGATCTCGCCGACCACCCCGTTCGTGGCCTTCCCGATCGGGGCGCGCACCGCCGATCCCTACCAGATGTACCTGGCCGACCTGTTCACCATCCCGACCAACCTGTACGGCGGACCGGCCATCTCGGTCCCGTGCGGCCTCTCCGAGGGGCTCCCGGTCGGTTTCCAGATCATGGCTCCGACCATGGCCGACGACCGGATGTACCGGGTCGCCGCCGCGCTGGAGTCCACGGTCGGCACGTTCACCCCACCGGCACTGTGAGGCAGGAGCACCGATGACGACGACACTGCCGGCGTACGACGAGGTCGTGGCGCGCTGGGAACCGGTGATCGGCCTGGAGACCCACGTCGAGCTGGGCACGAACACCAAGATGTGGTGCGGTTGCCCGACCGACTTCGGCGGCGAGCCGAACACCCGGGTCTGCCCGGTCTGCCTGGGCCTGCCCGGCTCGCTGCCGGTGGCCAACAAGGCGGCCATCGAGGCGACCATCCGGATCGGCCTCGCGCTCAACTGCTCGATCGCCGAGTGGTGCCGGTTCGCCCGGAAGAACTACTTCTACCCGGACATGCCGAAGAACTTCCAGATCAGCCAGTACGACGAGCCGCTCTGCGTCGAGGGCTACCTGGACGTCGACGTCAACGGCGAGACCGTGCGGATCGGCATCGAGCGGGTGCACCTGGAGGAGGACACCGGCAAGACGCTGCACGTCGGCGGCGCCACCGGCCGGATCCACGGCGCCACCGAGTCGCTGGTCGACTACAACCGGGCCGGCATCCCGCTCGTCGAGATCGTCACGAAGCCGATCCCCGGCACCGGCGCGCTCGCTCCCGAGGTGGCCCGGGCATACGTCACCGAACTGCGTGACGTGATCCGCTCGCTGGGCGTCTCCGACGTCCGGATGGAGGAGGGCTCGCTGCGCTGCGACGTCAACACGTCGCTGAACAAGCCGGGCGAGGAGTGGGGCACCCGCACCGAGACCAAGAACGTCAACTCGCTGCGCTCGGTCGAGCGGGCGGTCCGCTCGGAGATGCTGCGCCAGGCGTCGGTGCTCGACGCCGGTGGCAGCATTACGCAGGAGACCCGGCACTTCCACGAGGACACCGGGGACACCACCCCCGGCCGGTCCAAGGAGACCGCCACCGACTACCGGTACTTCCCGGAGCCGGACCTGGTCCCGCTCGCGCCGGACACCGCCTGGGTGGCCGAGCTGAAGGCCGCCCTGCCGGAGCTGCCGCGGCTGCGCCGCAAGCGGATCCAGCAGGACTGGGGCCTGTCCGACCTGGACATGCAGTCGGTGGTCAACGCCGGCGCGGTCGAGCTGATCGAAGCGACCGTGGCCGCCGGCGCCACCCCGGCCGGCGCCCGCAAGTGGTGGCTGGGCGAGCTGTCCCGCCGGGCCAACGAGAGCGGCGTGGAGCTGGCCGACATCGGGGCCACCCCGGCGCAGGTCGCCGAGCTGCAGGGCCTGGTCGACGCCGGCAAGCTCAACGACAAGCTGGCCCGCACCGTGCTGGAGGGCGTGGTGGGCGGCGAGGGCTCGCCGACCGAGATCATGACCAACCGCAACCTTGAGGTGGTCTCCGACACCGGCGCGCTCACCGCCGCCGTGGACGAGGCGATCGCCGCCAACCCCGGCGTCGCCGACAAGATCCGCAGCGGCAAGGTGGCGGCGGCCGGCGCGCTGGTCGGCGCGGTCATGAAGACCACCCGCGGCCAGGCCGACGCCAAGACCGTCCGCGAGCTGATCCTGGCCCGCCTCGGCGTCCAGGGCTGAGTTCCGTCCCGAGGGCCGCCGTCGTGACCCGGCGGCGGCCCCCGGTCTGTTCCGAGTACGCGGCCACCCCGCACCCCCCGCGCGTGGGCGTCATCGGCGACGCCCGGATGGAGTCACCGTGAACCAGCACGACCTCGACGTCCTCGACGAGATCCAGCGGCGGGTGCTCTGGCTCGCCACCCGCATCGTGGACGCGGCCAACCACGACCGGGACACCGGCGACGGGGTGAAGGTCGGCGGTCACCAGGCGTCCAGCGCCTCGCTGGTCACCGCGATGACCGCGCTCTGGTTCGCCCACCTGGACGCCGAGGACCGGGTGGCCGTCAAGCCGCACGCCTCGCCGGTCTTCCACGCCGTCCAGTACCTCCTCGGCAACCTGGACCGGTCCTACCTGCCGAAGCTGCGGGCGCGCGGCGGGCTGCAGTCGTACCCGTCCCGGACCAAGGACCCGGACGGGGTGGACTTCTCCACCGGCTCCGTCGGCTTGGGCGCGGCCGCGCCGCTGTTCGCCGCGGTCACCCGCCGCTACGTCGACGCGCACTTCGGCGAGCGGCCGCACTCCCGGTTCATCGCCCTCATCGGCGACGCCGAGCTGGACGAGGGCAACATCTGGGAGGCCGTGGCCGACCCGGCCACCACCGGGCTGGGCAACGTGATGTGGCTGGTCGACTTCAACCGCCAGTCGCTGGACCGGGTCGTCCCCGGGGTGCGGATCAACCAGTGGCGGGGGCAGTTCGAGGCCGCCGGCTGGCACGTGGTCGAGGTCAAGTACGGCCGCAGGCTCGCCGAGGCGTACGAGCGGCCGGGTGGCGCGGTGCTGCGCGACTGGATCGACCTGATGCCCAACGAGCAGTACCAGTCGCTGTTCGGGCTGGCCGGCCCGGCCCTGCGCAAGCAGTTCCTGGACGGCGCCCCGGCCGAGGTGGCGGCCTTCGTGGCCGACATCCCCGACGACGAGCTTGGTCCGCTCGTCACCGACCTGGGCGGGCACGACCTTGCGGCGATGCTCGACGCGTACGCCCAGTGCGACGCGGTCACCGACCGGCCCAGCGTGGTCTTCGCCTACACGGTCAAGGGGTGGGGCCTGCCGATCGCCGGCAACCCGCGCAACCACTCGGCGCTGCTCACCACCGAGCAGGTCGACGCGCTGCGTGCCGCGCACGGCCTGACCCCCGACACCGAGTGGGACCGCCTCGACCCGGCGTCCCCGGCGGGCATCCGGGCCGGCGAGCGCCGGGAGGCGCTGTCCCGCGCGCCGCGCGAGCGGGCGCTGGGGGTCACCGTCCCGGAGACCACGAAGGTACGGGTGAACAAGCCCGTCTCCACCCAGGAGGTCTTCGGCCGGGTGCTGGTCGACCTGGCCCGCGACCCGAAGGTCGCGCCCTACCTGGTCACCACCGCGCCGGACGTGGCCACCTCCACCAACCTGGCCGGGTTCATCAACAAGACCGGCGTGTTCGCCCCCACCGAACAGCGTTCCTGGACCGAGGACCGGATGCTGCGCTGGACGGAGACCCCGACCGGGCAGCACATCGAGCTGGGCATCTCCGAGATGAACCTGTTCCTGCTGCTCGGCCAGCTCGGCCTGTCGTGGGACCTGTCCGGGCAGCCGCTGCTGCCGGTGGGCACGGTCTACGACCCGTTCGTGCTGCGCGGCCTGGACGCATTCCTCTACGGCACCTACTCCGGCTCCCGGTTCGTGGTGGCCGGCACCCCGTCCGGCATCACCCTCGCCCCCGAGGGCGGCGCCCACCAGTCGACCATCACGGCCTCCGTCGGCCTGGAGCTGCCCGGGGTCACCTTCTGCGAACCCGCGTACGCCGGCAGCCTCGACTGGCTGCTCTGCGACGCGCTCGGCCAGATCGCCGGGGGAGCGGCCCCGGCCACCACGGCCGCGCCGGCCGAGGACGGGGCCTACTACTTCCGCCTCAGCACCCGCCCGATCGACCAGGCGCCGTTCGAGGCGGCCCGGGCGCGGATCGGCGACGCGGTGCTGCGCCGGCAGGTGGTGGCGGGCGCGTACCGGCTCGTCGACGCGCACGAGGCGTACCCCCACCTGGCGGACGCCCCGGTCGTGCAGCTCGCCGCCTCCGGCGCGGTGCTGCCGGAGGTCCTCGCGGCCGCCGCGGAGCTGGCGGAGGAGGGCGTCGCGGCGCACGTGGTCGACGTGACGAGCCTGGACCGGCTCTACCGGGCCTGGCAGCGGACCCTGCGCCAGGGCGTGCGGACGGCGACCGTGCCGAGCGTGCCCGGCGCGCTGCGGTCCGCCTTCGCCGACCGGGTCCCGGTGGTGACCGTGCACGACGCCGCCTCGCACGCGATGGCCTGGCTCGGCTCGGCGCTCGGCGCCCCGGCCGTGCCGCTCGGGGTGGACGAGTTCGGCCAGTCCGGCAGCGTGGGGGAGCTGTACGAGCTGCACGACCTGCTGCCCGGCAGCATCGTCAACGCCGCGCTGGCCGCCCTGTCGCTGCGCTGAGCCTCAGCCCGTGGGGCTGGGCGTCGCGGTCGGGCTGCCGTTCGGGGCGGGCGAGACAGGCCCGCCCCGGGTCGGGGTCGGGGTGACCGGCACCTGGTCGCCCTTCTTCGGGTCCTGGATCACGTGCCGTTCCAGGTTGACCTGCGACTGCCCGGTCCCCCCCACGGTGATGTCGTCGTAGGCCTGGAGCAGCTTCTGCTGGTCGAAGTAGAGCACCGACATCGACAGCGGGGTGGGCTTCTCGCCCTCCAGGCCGCGCAGCCCGGCGCCGCCGGTGGAGCCCTCGACGAAGAGCTGGGTCGGCTGCTTGCCCGGCACCTGCGGCAGCTTCGACACCTGGCGGGCGTGGGTGTGCCCGGCCAGCACCAGCGGGCAGGTGCCGGAGAGCGACCCGGCCGAGGCAGGGTCGTGCACCAGCGCGATGTTCACCGGCTTCGGCGAGCTGTTCACCGTCGCGGCGAGCTGCTCGCCGGCCCCGATCACCTGGTCGGCGACCACCTTGGTGAGCCCGCTGCCGGCCGGCGAGGTCTCCTTGTCCGGGGTGAACCGGGGGTCGCCGATGCCGGCGATGGTCAGCCCGGCGACCGTGGTCGTGGAGTTGTTCAGCACGACGGCGTTCGGCTGGGCGGCCACGGCAGCGGCGGTCCGCGCCGAGTCGTGGTTGCCGCGGATGTAGACGTACGGCTTCTTGAGCAGGCCGATCGAGCCGACGAAGGACGCCTCGGGCTCGCTGCCCCAGTCGGTGATGTCGCCGGTGTCGATCACCACGTCGATGTTGAACTGCTCCACCACCGTGCGGATGAGCTGCCAGCCGGTGGGGTTGAGGTGCATGTCGGAGACGTGCAGCACCCGCGT
The DNA here is from genome assembly GCF_042872345.1 of Micromonospora sp. NPDC005299. Lineage (NCBI taxonomy): Bacteria > Bacillati > Actinomycetota > Actinomycetes > Micromonosporales > Micromonosporaceae > Micromonospora > Micromonospora sp. NPDC005299. The sequence continues at coordinate 577,960 of NZ_JBIAKG010000004.1, read as the reverse complement.
GGTGCCGGGCGACGGCTGGACCACCGGCAGGGCGGAGACCGTGGTGTAGAGCTTGCTGACGTTGCCGACCAGCCGTTGCAGCTGCTCGGCGTACTTGGTGTAGTCGTTGGCGATCCGCCGCGCGTCACCGACGATCGCCGGTGCGTTGACCAGCAGCCCCTCGTAGCGCGGCTCCTCGATGGCCTGGGGCCGGATGGTGGCGGCGGCCAGGCCGAGGCTGCCGGCGGTGACCGCCAGGGCCAGCCCGCCGGCCCACGCGGTGCGGCGAGCGTCGCGGAAGACCAGCCCGGCCAGCAGCAGGGTGGCCAGCACCGCCGAGGCCAGGGTCTTCAGGCCGAGCCGCATGACGCCGGCCCGGACGTCCTCCACCGCCGACTGGCTGGCCCGGCTGATGCTCGCCGGGTCGTCGATGAGCGCCTCGGTCCGCCGCTGGTCGAGCGCGCCCAGCTCGACGGTCAAATAGGCCGGCCCGTCGTGGCTGTCCAGCAGCAACGCGCCCAGCGGCGGGATGTCGACGGTGGTGCCGCCGCTCAGCGACGGGCTGAGGTTGAGCTGCGCGCGGAACGGCCCGATGTCGGTGCCCACGTGCCCGCCCGCGTACGTGCCGGCCACCACCCCCGTGAAGGTGACCACGAGCACGGCCAGCACGACGCCGAGTCGGCGCAGGCCGGTGCCGGGGCGCCACCGGCGGCGGGCGCGCCCCTCCTCCGGGCCCGTCCCGTCCCCGGTGCTGTGCTGCTCGTTCTCGTGGCCGTCCATGCTGAGATTCTGACCTGCCCGTTGAAGGATCTTGGCAAACCCGGGGGAAGCGGGATCAACTGCGCCCGGCGCCGCCGTCGGCGAAGACCAGCCGCAGGATCCGGTCGTCGTCGCCCGCCGGCTTGCCCCGCCCGTCCCGGTTGGACGTGCTCACCCACACCGAACCGTCCGGCGCCACGGCGGCGGCCCGCAGCCGGCCGTACCTGCCGGTGAGCAGCTCGCGCGGTTGGCCGAGGACCGTGCCGTTGCCGGCCAGCTCGACCAGCCAGAGTCGCTGCCCGCGCAGGCAGGCGGTGATCAGCAGCCGCTCCACGGCCGCCAGGCCGGAGCAGGAGGCGTCGCCGGTGCGCCACTGCACGATCGGGTTGACGTAGCGCTTGTCGTCGCCGCGCCCCTCGACCTGCGGCCAGCCGTAGTTGCCGCCCTTGTTGATCTGGTTGATCTCGTCCCAGGTGTTCTGGCCGAACTCCACGGCGTACATCCGCTTGTCCGGCGTCCAGGCGAACCCCTGCACGTTGCGGTGCCCCGTGGACCAGACCGGGGAGCCGGCGGCGGGGTTGCCGGGGGCGGGCTTGCCCTCCCGGGTGATCCGCAGGACCTTGCCGCCGAGGCTCTTCGGGTCCTGCGCGTTCGCGGTGCGCCCGGCGTCGCCGGTGCTGGCGTAGAGGAAGCCGTCCGGGCCGAAGCCCAGCCCGCCGCCGTTGTGGTTGCCGGCCTTGGGGATGCCGGTGACGATCGGGGTCGGCGGCCGGCCCAGCTCCAGCTTCGCGATCCGGTTGTCCTCGGCGCTGGTGTAGTAGACGAAGACCGTGCGGTCCCGGGCGTACGCGGGGGAGACCGCGATGCCGAGCAGGCCGCCCTCGCCGGCGGCCGCCACGTCCGGCACGGTCTGCACCACCCGGACGTTCATCCCCTCCGGTCCCGACTCCGGGCCGACCTGGAGGATCCGCCCGCTGTCCCGTTCGGTGACCAGCGCGGCGCCGTCGGGCAGGAAGGCGATGGCCCAGGGCACCGCCAACCCCTTCGCCAGCACCGTGGCGACCACCTGCTGGCCGGCCCCGCCGGGGCTGGCCGAGGTGGACGGCGACGGGAGGTTGGGCGGCTCGCCGGCCGGGTCGGGGTCCGGGTCGCCGAAGGCGCAACCGGCGGTGCCCAGCAGCAGCGTCGCGCAGGACGCCGCCAGCGCCGCCCGGAGGCGGCCGATGCGGGGGTACGGGGGACGCGGCCTCACCCGGCCCAGCGTAGCCGGGCCGGGTGGCGAAGCGGGCCCGACGAACCGAGTCGCGGCTCAACGCGCGCGCAGGGCGAGCAGGGCGACGTCGTCCTCCCGCCGCTGGGTCGCGGCGAGCAGCCGGTCGCAGAGGGCCGCGAGGGGGAGCGTGGCGGTGTCGGCGAGCTGCGCGATCAGCTCTGCCTGCCCCTCGTCGATCGGCCGGTCCCGGCGCTCGATCAGCCCGTCGGTGTACAGCAGCAGGGTGTCGCCGGCGGCGAGGGTCAGCTCGCGGCGCGCGCGCCGCGGCGGGTGGGTCAGGCCGAGCAGCGGGCCCCGGATCCCGTCCAGCACCCGCACCGGCCCGTCGGCGCGCACCAGCAGCGGCGGCGGGTGGCCCGCATTGCACCAGGAGACCCGGAGCCCGGGCGCGGTCGGGCGGACCCGGGCCAGCACGGCGGAGGCCACGGTCGGGATGGGCAGCCCCCGGATCGCCCGGTCGAGGTGGGTCATCAACTCGTCGACCGGGTCGTCCCGCCCGTACGCGTCGCCGCGAACCAGGTTGCGCAGCTGCCCCATGGTCGCGGCGGCCTCGATGTCGTGCCCGGCGACGTCGCCGATCGCGGCGACCAGGTCGCCGTCGGGCTGGACGAAGGCGTCGTACCAGTCGCCGCCCACCTCCACCCGGTCCGCCGCCGGCTGGTAGCGGGCGGCCAACTCCACGCCGGGCACCTCGGGCAGGGTGGGCAGCATGCTGTGCTGCAGCACCTCGGCGACGTGCCGCTGCTCGCCGTAGAGCCGGCTGTTGCCCAGGGCCTGGCTGGCGCGGCGGCCGATGTCCAGCGCGGTCCGCAGGTCGGTCTCGTCGAACCCGCGCCGGGACGGCCCGTTGACCAGCGTGACGGCGCCGATGACCCGGACCCCGGCGCCGGTGATCGGCACGCTGAGGTGGGAGCCGAAGCCCAGCCGGCCGGCGAGCGGCGCCAGCTCCGGGTGGCTGGTCCCCCGCTCGACCTCGGCCAGGACGGTCGCCTCGCGCATGACCGGCCGCCCGGTCCGCAGCACCGACCGGATGAACGAGTCCGGACCGAGGCCGGTGGCCAGCAGCGCGGCGAACCGGGCCAGGTCGCCCGACCGGTCCGGGTCCCGGTGCGTGCCCGAGAGGGAACGCGGCCGGCCCGCCGGATCGACCAGGGTGATGAGGCACCAGTCGGCCAGCAGCGGGACCATGGCGTGCCCGAGCCGGTCGACCGCCGTGGCCACGTCGAGCGTGCCGCCCAGCGTCTCGCTCATGTCGGCCAGCACGGCGAGCCGGTCGTGCGCCTCCTCGGCGAGGCGGCGGGCCTGCTCGGCGCTCCGCACGGCGATCCGCAGGCGCAGCTCGGAGGAGCAGGCGGCGGCCAGGTCGGCGAGGGTACGCAGCTGCTCGGCCGTCCAGGCCCGGGGCTTGCTGTCGATGGCGCAGAGCGAGCCGAGCACCCGGCCGTCCAGGTCGGTCAGCGGCATCCCGGCGTACGCCACCACCCCGAGGTCCTGGATGGCCAGGTTCCCGCGCACCCGCGGGTGGAGGCGGGCGTCGGGCAGCACCATCGGCACCTCGACGTCGACCACGTGCTGGCAGAACGAGTGGCTCAGCGGGGTCTCCCGCCGGTCGGCCCACGGCTGGGGCAGCCCGGCCGCGCCGGGAAAGAACTGGCGGTCGGCGGTGACCAGGGAGACCAGCGCGACCGGCACGTCGAGCAGGTCGCTGACCAGTCGAGCGAACCGGTCGAACGCCTCGTCGGGTGCCGCGTCGAGCCGGGTCTCCGTGAGGGATCGGAGCCGCTCGGGGTCGAGCAGCGCCGGAATCGGCACGGCCGGGCGCCCGGGAGTGTCCTCGCTCATCGCCACCTGTCTCCGGAGTCGGGAACGCCAGCCGACGCTCGGCCTCGTAATACCTCGCGCTGTCGGCCGCCAATCGTCTCAGCGGTGGTCGTCACGACCCCGCCCACGTGCCCCGTCCGGGACGGCTATCGTCGGCGGTCGTGAAGGTATGGATTCCGCACCCGGCCGGCCGGCGCCTCCTCGGCGAGCTGCCCCCGGGCGTCACCGTGGAGCTGCTGGAGGACCCGGCCCGGCCGCCGTCGTCCCCGACCGGTGTGCGGTTCTGGGTGCCGCCCTTCCTCGCCGGCCCGGACGCCGGCGCGCTCCTGGCCGAGCTGCCGGACCTGAAGGTGGTGCAGCTCCTCTCCGCCGGAGCGGACGCCTGGGTGGGGCGGGTTCCCGAGGGTGTGACGCTCTGCGACGCCCGGGGCGTGCACGACTCGGCCACCGCCGAGTGGGTGGTCGCCGCGATCCTGTCCGCGCTGCGCGGCTTCGGTCCGCTGGCCCGCGCGCAGGGCCGCCGCGAGTGGGCGTACGACGAGGTGGCCCCGACCGACGAGCTGGCCGGCAAGCGGGTGCTGATCGTCGGCGCGGGCTCGATCGGCGCGGCCGTCCGGGCCCGGCTGGCCCCCTTCGAGGTGAGTTTCACCCTGGTCGCCCGGACGCCGCGTCCGGCCGAGGGGGTGCACGGTGTCGACGAGCTGCCGGCCCTGCTGCCCGAGGCGGACGTGGTGGTGTTGCTGGTGCCGCTGACCGAGCAGACCCGGGGACTGGTCGACGAGAAGTTCCTCGCCGCGATGCCGGACGGCGCGCTGCTGGTCAACGCCGCCCGCGGCCCGGTGGCCCGCACCTCGGCGCTGATCGCCGAGCTGGCGTCCGGGCGGCTACGGGCCGCGCTCGACGTGACCGACCCGGAGCCGCTGCCGGCCGAGCATCCCCTGTGGGCGCTGCCGAACGTGCTGCTCACCCCGCACGTCGCCGGCTCGGTGCGCGGTCTGCTGCCGCGGGCGTACCGGCTGGTGGGGGAGCAGTTGCGCCGGTTCGCCGCCGGGGAACCGCTGACGAACCGGGTGGTCGACGGCTACTGACGCCGTCAGCCGGCGGATTCGGGCAGTTCCTGCCCGGTGGCGGAGATCAGCCGGGGCAGGTCGGCGGCGCGGACCGCGGGGAGCAGCAGCGTCTGGCCGTCGTCGAGCCGGGCGACCGCCCGGCCGCGCGGGTCGGCGGCCAGCTCGGCGACCCGCGTCCAGGGCACCCGACGCTGGCCGACGAGGGCCCGCAGCCGCAGCTCGCGGGCGTCCGCGTCGGTGCCGGCCCGCCACGCCCAGGCGGCGATCGCCAGCGGGATCAGCAGCACCCAGAGCAGCCACCAGCGCGCGGTGGCCAGCGGCAGGGCGCCGATGAGCGCGACGAGCGCGGCGACCAGGATCGCCTGGTTGTAGCGGAAACGAACGGTGTCGGCGCGGCTCACCCCCCGATGATCCCACCTCGGGCCGGCGGCGCTCCCGGCGGGCGGCCGGCGCGGGCCGGAGTCCGGGTGTGACGGGCGTCACGTGATGTGTCGCGTAACCCTGGGTGTCCGGGATCGTTTATGGGCGTGGCCGCGCCGGTCCCCGTCCGGCGTCGGTCGCGCCCGGCCCGACCCGCTGACCCCGCACGTCGTACCGCAACCGCACCGCCCCGTGCCCCCTCACGAAGGCGACCGCCGTGCCTGTCACCCGCCCTTCCGCCGGTCCCCGCCGCCGGCCACCGCTGCCCGATCTCGTCGTGTCGCTCGCCGGCGCGCTGTTCGTCCTCGCCGGCGCCGCCGGCCTGGTCCCCGGCCCGGCCGCCGTGGCGCTCGCCGTGGCCGGTGGTTCCGCCCTGGCCTGTGTCCGGCTCGCCCGGCTGGCCGGCGCCCCGCCCGCGCCGCCCGCCGCCACGCCGGCCGGTCAGCGGCCCGGCGGTACCCCGCCGCCGGACCCGGGCGTCCCGCCCGAGCCGGTCGCCGCCCGGCCGACCGGGCGACGGGCCCGCCGGGTGGCGCTGTCCCGCCGGGTCGCCGGGATCCTCGACGCCGCCGTGCTGGCCGCCGGGCTCACCGTCGCGGTGCTGCCGCTGAGCGAACCCGCGCACCGGCTGCCGGTCGCCCTGGCCGGCCTGGCGATCACCGCCCCGCTGTACGCCGTCGCCCTGTTCCGGCTGCCCGGCCGCTCCCGGCTCTCCGGCGCGGAACGGCTGCGCCGCGGCGTGGACGTGGTCGGCCTCGGCGTCAGCCTGGCCTTCGCCGGCTGGGTACTGCTGCCGACCGGCCCGGTGCCGCCGGCCGCGCGGGCCGCCAGCATCGGCGGCGCCCTGGCGCTGGCCGTCCTGCTGGTGGCCGCGTTCGCCGAACGGCGCCGGCGACCGGGTGCGGCCCGCTGCCACGCCGGCGCGGGCACCACGCTGGGCGGGCTGGCCCTGCTCGTGGTGCTGCTCGCCTACACCGCCCCGGACCGGGCCGTGCTGACCGTCGCGCCGCCGCTGCTGGCCGGCGTGCTGCTCACGGCGGCCGGCGCCCGGCGTACCGCGGACGGGGAGCGACCCCGCACGGGCGCGGCGCCGGCCGCCTGGCCCGGGCTGACCGCGCCGGCCGGCATCGCGGCGCTGGCCGCCGGTCACCACCTGTGGACGGTGGGACAGTTCACCGCCCCGGCGATCGCCCTGGGGTTGTCCGTCATCCCGCCCATGGTGGTCCGGGAGGTGCTCGCCGCCGCCGACCACCGGCGCCGGGCCGAGCGGCTGGCCGCCAGCGAGGCGCGGCTGCGGCTCCTGGCCGGCGGCGGGGAGTGGCCCGCCGACGCCCCGCCGGCCGACCGGGTCGAGCTGGTCCGCGCCCTCGCCCGGCGTGCCGGTGGCGCGCTGCTCGTGGTCGACCTGCACGGTGCCGACGAGACGGCGGTGCTGGACGAGCCGGTGCTGGCGGAGGTGGTCCACCGGCTCCGGTCCGGCTCCGGCCCGCACGACCTGGTGGCCCGGCTCACCGACTCCGAGTTCGCCGTGCTCACCGACCTCGGGCCGGTGCCCGCATTCGCGCTGGGCATCCGCCTGCTGGCCGCGCTCGCCGAGCCGTGTCCGCGGCCCGGCGGGGCGAGCCGGATCCGGGCCAGCATCGGGCTGGCCGAGACCACCGGCGGCGAGCCGGGGGACGTGCTGCGCCAGGCCGACCTGGCCCGGCGGCGCGCGGTGCAGCTCGGCCGCGACCGGGTCGAGTGGTACGACGCCTACCTGGAGGAGCAGCTGGTCCGCCGGCTGGACCTGGAACGGGAGCTGCCGGGCGCGGTCGCCCGGGGCGAGCTGGACCTGGTCTACCAGCCGGTGCTGGCGCTGGCCGACCGGCAGCCGGTGGGCACCGAGGCGTTGCTGCGCTGGCGCAGTCCCGTGCTGGGCACGGTGCTGCCGGCGGAGCTGCTGCCCGTGGCGGCCGACCTCGACCTGCTCGGGGAGGTCGGGCGGTGGGTGCTGGACCGGGCCTGCCGGCAGCTCGCCGACTGGTCGGGGGGCGGCCGGGAGCTGTGGATGGCGGTCAACGTCACGCCCCGGGAACTGGCCGCGCCCGACTTCGTGTCCCGCACGGCGACGGCACTGGCCGCGTACGACGTGCCGCCGGAGCGCCTGGTGGTGGAGGTGGCCGAGCCGGCGGTGGCCCCCGAGCTGTCGACCGTGGTGGCCCGGCTCGCCGGCCTCCGCTCGCTCGGTGTCCGCACCGCGCTGGATGATTTCCGCGCCGAACACGCCTCCCTCGCCCAGCTCCGCCGGCTCCCGATCGACCTGCTCAAGGTGGGCCCGCACCTGGTCGGGCCGGGCGCCGACGTGCAGCGGCCGCTGATCGACGTGGTGGCCAACCTGGGTGACCGGCTCGGCCTGGAGGTGGTGGTCGAGGGGCTGGAGTCCGACGCCCAGGTGGCGGGGGCACGCCGGGCCGGCTGCCGCTACGGGCAGGGCTTCGCGCTGGCCCGCCCGGCCCCGGCGGAGCGGGTGGAGGCGTGGTTCGAGGAGTTCCCCTCGACGCCCCGCTGACCTGGTCGTCCAGCCGGATCGCTGAACCGGTTCACCGAAGGCGGGGCGGTGCGGTGCTGCCGCGCGGGGTGAGGTGCGCGGTCTCGTCCTGCAGGCCGGTCACCGGCTCGCCGGCGATCACGGCCAGGAGCTGCCGCGCGGCGTGCGCCCCGTACGCGGGGATGTCCCGACCCAGCGCGGTCAGCGGCGGGTGCACGAGCCGGCAGAGCGGGGAGTCGTCCCAGGCCACGATGGACAGGTCGCCGGGCACGGCCAGCCCCATCTCCTGGGCCACGGAGAGCCCGGCGATCGCCATCACGTCGTTGTCGTAGATGACCGCGGTGGGCCGGGCGGCGGAGCTGAGCAGGCGGCGGGTGGCCCGCGCCCCCTCCTCGCCGGTGTAGTCGGACCAGACCGTGGTGGCCTCGTCCAGCCCGAGCCGCCGGCAGACCTCGGTGAAGGCGTCGGTGCGGATCTCGGTGTGCAGCAGTGCGGGCAGCCCGCCGACCCGGGCGATCCGCCGGTGCCCGAGCGCGACCAGGTACTCCACCGTCTCGACCAGGGCCGCCGCGTCGTCGGACCAGACGCTGGCCAGGCTGCCGGTGTGGCCGGGGCCGCCGATCACCACGGCCGGCAGTTGCAGCTCCTCCAGCGCCGGCACCCGCCGGTCGTCGGTGCGCAGGTCGCAGACGAACACGCCGTCCACCCGGCGCTCGGCCCACCAGCGGCGGTAGACCGCGATCTCGGCCTCCTGGTCGGCGACCACCTGGAGGGTGAGCGCGTAGGAGCGGGCCGACAGTTCGGCCTCCACGCCGCTGATCAGCTCCATGAAGAACGGCTCGATGCCCAGTATCCGGGCGGGCCGGCACAGGGCCAGGCCGACCGCCTTGGCGGTGGCGCCGGAGAGCGCCCGGGCGGCGCTGCTCGGGCTGAACCCGATCTCGGCGGCGATGGCCAGGATCCGCTGGCGGGTCGCCTCGGACACACCGGGCTGGCCGTTCAGCGCGTACGACACCGCGCCCTTGGAGACCCCGGCCCGCCGGGCGACATCGGCGATGGTCGGCCGCTTCACCGGCGCGCTCCTCCACTGGTCCGGCCCTCGCGGGCCCGTTTCCACCGCCGGGGTGACCGGCGCTGTCACGCTACTGCACCGCGGCGCGGTCGGTGCGGCACGGCCCGCCGGTCACTTGCGCGGTTAAGCGTACGACTCGGCCCGTCGGTCCTTCGGGTGCCGGGAGCGCTCGAACCCGCGCACGGGGCGGCGATTCAGGTTACCGGACCGTCCCGCTCGTAACCGGCCGTTGACAGTCCATGGGGTCCCTCGTACGGTGGCCTCACTTATCCGGTTCAGTCAACGTCTCTCGATCTCGGGAGCGTTCCCATGTTCGGCGCGGAGGATGACATGAAACGGTCCTGGACGCACTGGGCCCGGGCGGCCACCGTGGGTGCCGTCAGCCTGGTCATGGTCGCGGCCTGCAGCGGCAAGAGCACCACCGGCGGTTCCGACGCCGCCGACGGCCAGGTCACCCTGAAGATCAACTTCTGGGGCGACTTCGGCCTCCAGGACCTCAAGGTCAGATACGAGGCCGCGCACCCCAACGTCAAGATCCAGCTGAACTCCGGCGAGTACAACGCGCAGCACGAGGACCTGCAGAAGAAGCTCGTCGCCGGCAACGGCGCGCCGGACATCGCGGCGATCGATGAGGGCTTCATGGTCCAGTTCCGCAGCCAGTCCGACAAGTTCGTCAACCTGCTGGACAAGGGCGCCGGCTCCTACGAGAGCAAGTACCTGCCCTGGAAGTGGAAGCAGTCGCTCTCCGCCGACGGCAAGACCCAGATCGGCCTCGGCACCGACGTCGGCGGCCTGGCCATGTGCTACCGGACCGACCTGTTCAAGGCCGCCGGGCTGCCGACCGAGCGGGACCGGGTCTCCGCCCTCTGGCCCAACTGGGACCGGTTCATCGAGGTGGGCCAGCAGTACACCGCGAAGACCAACAAGAAGTTCATCGACGCCGGCACCAACCTGTTCAACCCGATCCTCGGGCAGCAGCAGGTCGGCTTCTACACCGACCAGGAGCAGCTCCAGATGGACGGCGGCCCGAAGGTCGCCTTCGACTACACCGTCAAGGCCGTTCAGGCCGGGCTGTCGGCCAACCTGGTCAGCTTCCAGGCCGACTGGGACAAGGGCTTCACGAGCGGCGCCTTCGCCGTGCTCGCCTGCCCGGCGTGGATGCTCGGCCACATCAAGGACACCGCCCCCGGCACCCAGGGCAAGTGGGACATCGCCGCGGTGCCCGGCGGCGGCGGCAACTGGGGCGGCTCGTTCCTGACCATCCCCAAGCAGGGCAAGCACGTCGACGAGGCGTACAAGCTGCTGGAGTGGCTGGTCGCGCCCGAGCAGCAGATCGAGATCTTCAAGAAGGTCGGCAACCTGCCCTCGCAGCCGGCGCTCTACGCCGACCCGGCGATCGCCGACTTCAAGAACCCGTTCTTCAACGACGCCCCGGTCGGCCAGATCTTCCCGAAGATGGCGCAGGGCCTCACCCCGCAGTACCTGGGCAAGAAGAACGGCCCGACCCGGGTCGCCGTGGAGAACGTGATCCGGCGGGTTGAGAACAAGAGCCTCAAGCCGGACGCCGCCTGGGGCGAGGCGGTCAAGGAGGCCGACAAGGCCGCCAGGTCCTGACCGGACACCGGTGACGGGGCGGGCCGCGGCCCGCCCCGTCGACGCCTCACCCGTCACCCACCTCGGCCCTGGAGTGATCCGATGTCCACCACCCGTGCCGCGCCGTCGAGCCGCCGAGCCGCGCCGGAGCGCGACCGCTCCGGGGGCGACGACCAGCGGCTGACCTGGCGCAACCGGCTGTACCGCTTCGACATGCGCTACATGCCGTACCTCATGATCGCGCCGTTCTTCCTGCTCTTCATCGTGTTCGGGCTCTTCCCGCTGCTCTTCAACGCGGTGGTCTCGCTGCGCAACTACCGGCTCGACGACCCGACGCTGCCCTACTGGGCGGGCTTCGAGAACTTCAGCCGGCTCTTCGGCGACGAGGACTTCTGGAACGCCCTCTACAACACCTTCGGCATCTTCCTGCTCTCCTCGGTGCCCCAGCTGCTGCTCGCGCTGGTGGTCGCCGCGCTGCTCAACCGCAAGCTGCGGGCGCAGACCTGGTGGCGGGTGGGGGTGCTGCTGCCGTACGTCACCCCGATCGTCGCCTCGACCATGGTGTTCAGCGTCTTCTTCTCCCGCGACTTCGGCATGGCCAACTGGGTGCTCGGCCTGTTCGGCCTCGGCGGCCCGGACGACCCGATCGACTGGCGGGCCGACAAGCTGCACTCCTGGATCGCCATCGCCACGATGGTCAACTGGAAGTGGATCGGCTACAACGCGCTGCTCTACCTGGCCGCGATGCAGTCCATCCCGCGCGACGTCTACGAGGCGGCGGCCATCGACGGCGCCGGGCCGTGGAAGCAGCTCTGGCGGATCACCGCGCCGATGATCCAGCCGGTGGTGCTCTTCACCGTCATCCTCTCCACCATCGGCGGCCTCCAGCTCTTCACCGAGCCGATGCTCTTCGACCCGAACGCCCAGGCCGCCACCGGCGGGCCGAACGGCGAGTGGCAGACCATCGCCCAGCTCATCTACAAGGTCGGCTGGAAGGACCTCAACCTCGGCTACGCCGCGGCCATGTCCTGGGCCCTCTTCCTGATCATCCTGGTCGTCGCCGGCGTCAACTACGTGGTGACGAACCGACTGTCCGGAGGGCGTCGGTGAGCGCGAGGAACGCAGCGAAGCGGAGTACCGCAGTCGCGAACGGAAGGAGAGCACAGTGACGACCGCCGCACCCCCGCGCCGTCGGCCGCGGCTGGTGGCCCGCGCCCCGCAGGAGACCGCCGCCGGGCTCTGGACCTACCTGTTCCTCGCGCTGACCATGCTGTTCGCCGCGTTCCCGCTCTACTGGATGTTCGTCATCGCGACCAGCGACGACGAGGCGCTCGCGAAGCTGCCGCCGGCGATCGTTCCCGGCGACCGGTTCCTGACCAACGTCGACGAGGTCTTCTCCCTCCAGGACGTCTACTTCGCCGCCTCGCTGGTCAACAGCGTCATCGTCGCCACCGTGGTGACCGCCTCGGTGCTGTTCTTCTGCTCGCTGGCCGGGTTCGCCTTCGCCAAGCTGCGCTTCACGGGCAGCAACGCCCTGATGCTCTTCGTGGTGCTCACCCTGACCGTGCCCAACCAGCTCGGCATCGTGGCGCTCTACATCGTGATGGGCAAGCTCGGCTGGAACGGCACCCTGCTCGCGGTCATCGCTCCCGGGCTGGTCACCGCGTTCGGGGTGTTCTACATGCGGCAGTTCATCGTCAACACCGTCCCCGACGAGCTGGTCGAGTCGGCCCGGATGGACGGCGCCACCACCATGCGGGTGTACGCCGCCATCGTGCTCCCGGCGATCCGTCCGGCCCTGGCCGTGCTCGGGCTGCTCACCTTCGTGGCCACCTGGAACGATTTCCAGTGGCCGCTCATCACGCTGAGCGGCACCGACTTCCCGACCTCGATGGTCGCGGTCTCCGACCTGGCCAGCGGCAACTACGTGATCTACCGGCGGGTGCTGGCGGGGGCGTTCATCGCCACCGTGCCCCTGCTGGTCATGCTGGTCATCGGTGGACGTCAGATCGTCCGCGGAATCATGGAAGGCGCGGTGAAGTCGTGAGCCGTCAGACGTTGCACGAGGGCTGGGTGCTGCGGGCCGTGGCCGGTCCGCAGGTGCCGCCGGAGGTCACCGGGCGGGCGGTGCCGGCGACCGTGCCCGGTTGCGTGCACACCGACCTGCTGGCGGCCGGCCTCATCCCCGACCCGTACCTCGACGACAACGAGAACCGCCTGGGCTGGATCGGCCGCACCGACTGGGTCTACGAGACCACCGTCGACCGGCGGCCCGGCGACGACGAGCGGGTCGACCTGGTCTGCGCCGGCCTGGACACGGTTGCCGCGGTCACCGTCAACGGCACCGAGGTCGGCCGCACCGAGAACCAGCACCGCGGCTACCGGTTCCCGATCGGTCCACTGCTGCGACCGGGCGCCAACACCCTCACCGTGCGCTTCGACTCGCCGTACCGCTACGCCGAGGCACAGCGGGACCGGCTCGGCGACCGGCCGAACGCGTACCCGGAGCCGTTCCACTTCATCCGCAAGACCGCCTGCAACTTCGGCTGGGACTGGGGACCGACGGTGGTCACCGCCGGCATCTGGCAGGAGATCGGGCTGCACGCCTGGTCGGTCGCCCGGCTGGCGACCGTCCGGCCACTGGTCACGGTCGAGGGCGGCGCCGGCCGGGTCGAGCTGCACGTCGAGGTCGAGCGGGCGCAGGACGACCCACTCACCGTGCACGCCACCGTCGCGGGCGCCGCCGTCGAGGTCACCGTCCCGGCGGGGGAGCGCCACGCCGTCGCGACCCTCACCGTCCGCGACCCGGCGCTCTGGTGGCCCGTCGGGTACGGCGACCAGCCCCTGCACGACCTCGACGTGACGCTCCGCGCGGCGGACGGCCGGGCGCTCGACTCCTGGTCCCGCCGGATCGGCTTCCGCTCGGTGCGCCTGGACACCGCCCCCGACGCGCACGGCTCCGCGTTCACCCTGCACGTCAACGAGGTGCCGGTCTTCGTCAAGGGGGTCAACTGGATCCCCGACGACGCCTTCCCGAACCGGGTCACCCGGGCCCGCCTCGCCGAGCGCTTCGGGCAGGCGGTCGGCGCGAACGTCAACCTGCTGCGGGTCTGGGGCGGCGGCCGGTACGAGTCGGAAGACTTCTACGAGTTGGCCGACGAACTGGGCCTGCTGGTGCAGCAGGACTTCCTCTTCGCCTGCGCCGCCTACCCCGAGGAGGAACCGTTCCGCACCGAGGTCGAGGCGGAGGCGCGGGAGCAGGTCACCCGGCTGGCGAGCCATCCGTCGCTGGTGCTCTGGACCGGCAACAACGAGAACATCTGGGGCTGGCACGACTGGGACTGGCGGGAGCCGCTCGCCGGCCGCACCTGGGGGCGCGGCTACTACCTGGAGCTGCTGCCCGCGATCGTCGCCGAGCTGGACCCGACCCGGGCGTACTGGCCGGGCAGCCCCTGGTCGGGCAGCGAGGACGTGCACCCCAACGACCCGGCGCACGGCACCACGCACATCTGGGACGTGTGGAACACCGACGACTACACGAAGTACCGGGAGTACGTGCCCCGCTTCGTCGCCGAGTTCGGCTACCAGGCGCCCCCCGCGTACGCGACGCTGCGCCGGGCCCTCTCCGACGAACCGCTCGCCCACGACTCGCCCGGAATGGCGCACCACCAGAAGGCGGCCGACGGGGACCGGAAACTCCAGCGCGGCCTCGACGCCCACCTGCCGGCACCCGCCGACTTCGACGACTGGCACTACCTCACCCAGCTCAACCAGGCCCGGGCCATCCAGCTCGGCGTCGAGCACTTCCGCTCGCACCGGCCGATCTGCATGGGCACGATCGTCTGGCAGCTCAACGACTGCTGGCCGGTCACCTCCTGGGCGGCCGTCGACGGCGACGGCCGGCGCAAGCCCCTTTGGCACGCGCTCCGCCGCGCCTACGCCCCCCGGCTGCTCACCGTGCAACCGCGCGACGGCGGGCTCGCGCTGGTGGCGGTGAACGAGACCGGCGAGGCGTGGCACACGCCGACCACGGTCACCCGGCTCACCCTCACCGGGGAGCCGAGGGCGAAGACCTCGGTGGACCTCGACGTCCCCGCGTACTCCTCGGTGGTGCTGGCGCTGCCCGTGGAGGTGGCGCGGCCGGACGAGGCCCGGCGGGAGCTGCTGGTCGCGGAGGCGGGCGAGACCGCGGAGCGGGCGCTGTGGTTCTTCGCCACCGACCGGGAGGTCGAGTGGCCGGCGGCGGAGCTGGACGCGACGGTCGAGCCGGCGGGCGACGCCCAGCGGGTCCGGGTGACCGCGCGGACGGTGCTGCGCGACCTGACCCTCTTCCCGGACCGGCTGCACCCGTCAGGTGAGGTCGACCAGGCTCTCGTCACCCTGCTACCGGGGGAGTCGGCCACCTTCACCGTCACCGCGGACGCCCCGCTCGACCCGGCGGCGCTCACCGCCCGCCCGGTCCTCCGCTGCGTCAACGACCTCACCCGGTAGCCGCTCTCGGATCCTGGAGGGTTGTCGTTCACGGCGAACGGCAACTTTCCAAGATCTCTCCGTCGGGGCCTAACCCGGCAGGGCGGCCAGGCCGGCCAGCAACTCCCACTTCTCGGCGTCGGTGAGCACCGCGTACGCGGGCTCGTCGCGGCGGTCGGTCTCCGCCTCGACGGCCGCGCGTTCCGGCCCGTCCGGCAGCGCCCGGATCCCGTCGGCGGTCAGCCCGGCGGCCCGCCACGCCGCCCGATGCGCGTCGGCGCGGTGGTGGCGCAGCGACCCGAGCCGGGTGACCAGCAGCAGCGCCGGCGAGGCGTCGTCCGGCTCGTACGGCGGGGACATGGCGCGGAACGCCGGCCCGCCGGAGGCCTGACCGTGCGCCAGCACCCGGCCCACGAGGTCGGCCAGCCGGGGCACGATGCTCAGGCCGGGCAGCATTCCCGGCATGGCCGACCACAGCTCCTCGGCCGCCTCGGCGGTGGCCCGCTGCGCGAACAGCGCCAGCTCCCGGCCCAGTTCGGTGAGGTGCCAGGTGCCCTCGGCGTCCACCGTGGTCACACCCTGGGCCAGCTCCCGGCTCATGTCGCCGTCGGTGTAGGCCAGCCCGTCGGCGAGCGCCTCGGCGGGCGTCGGCCGGGCCAGCACCCCGGAGAAGAAGGAGTTCTCGTAGCCGAGGTCGGCGCCGCGCTCGGCGTAGAACTTCTCCATCCGGGCCCGGGCCGCCCAGCGGGCACCCACGTACACCCGGTCGATGGCCGGTCGGATCAGGCGGGCGTAGCTCACGGTCGTCTCCACGCCGCCGGACCCTACCGGCGGCGTGGCGACCCGTGGGGGCGGCTACTCGGGCACTCGGCGGTACGCGCCGTCGCTGGCCGAGGTGGCCATCGAGGCGTACGCGCGCAGCGCCGCGGACACCGGCCGGACCCGGTCGAGCGGGGTGTACGGGCGGTCCCGCTTCTCCTCGGCCACCCGGCGGGCCTGGAGCACGTCGTCGGGCACGTCGAGCCGGATCGACCGGCCCGGGATGTCGATGACGATCTCGTCGCCCTCCCGGACCAGCGCGATCAGCCCGCCCGAGGCCGCCTCGGGGGAGACGTGCCCGATGGACAGGCCGGAGGTGCCGCCGGAGAACCGGCCGTCGGTGAGCAGCGCGCAGGAGCGGCCCAGCCCGCGGCCCTTGAGGAACGAGGTGGGGTAGAGCATCTCCTGCATGCCGGGGCCGCCCTTCGGGCCCTCGTAGCGGATCACCACCACGTCCCCGGCCACGACCTCCTTGGCCAGGATCGCCGTGACCGCGTCGTCCTGCGACTCGTAGACCTTGGCCGGCCCGCGGAAGGTCAGGCACTCCTCGGGCACGCCGGCGGTCTTCACCACGCAGCCGTCCGGCGCCAGGTTGCCGTGCAGGATGGCCAGCCCGCCGTCGGCGCTGTAGGCGTGCTCCCGGTCCCGGATGCAGCCGCCGGCCGCGTCGGTGTCCAGCGAGGACCAGCGGTTGGTGGTGGAGAACGGCTCGGTGGTGCGCACCCCGCCCGGGGCGGCGTGGAACAGCTCGGCCGCCTCCGGGGTGGCCGAGCCGCCGCGCACGTCCCAGTCGGCGAGCCACTGCGCCAGGCTCGGCGAGTGCACCGCGTGGACGTCGCGGTGGAGCAGGCCGGCGCGGTCCAGTTCGCCGAGGATGGCCGGGATGCCGCCGGCCCGGTGCACGTCCTCCATGTGGTACTGCGGCGAGTTCGGCGCGACCTTGGCCAGGCAGGGCACCCGCCGGGAGATGGCGTCGATGTCGGCCACCCCGAAGTCCAGCTCCGCCTCGCGGGCGGCGGCCAGCAGGTGCAGCACCGTGTTGGTCGAGCCGCCCATGGCCACGTCGAGCGCCACCGCGTTCTCGAAGGCGGCCCGGTTGGCGATCGTCCGGGGCAGCACGGAGGCGTCGTCGGAGTCGTACCAGCGCTTGGCGATCTCCACGGCGGTGCGGCCGGCCTCGACGAAGAGCGACCGGCGGGCGGCGTGGGTGGCCAGCGTCGAGCCGTTGCCCGGCAGCGCCAGGCCGATGGCCTCGGTGAGGCAGTTCATCGAGTTGGCGGTGAACATGCCGGAGCAGGAGCCGCAGGTGGGGCAGGCGGAGCGCTCGATCTCGCCGAGCTGGTCGTCGGTGACCGCCTCGTTGGAAGAGGCGATCATGGCGTCGATCAGGTCGATCTTGGAGTGGACGACGCCCTCGATCGCCATCGTCTTGCCGGCCTCCATGGGCCCGCCGGAGACGAAGACAGTCGGGATGTTGAGCCGCAGCGCGGCCAGCAGCATGCCGGGGGTGATCTTGTCGCAGTTGGAGATGCAGACCAGGGCGTCCGCGCAGTGCGCGTTGACCATGTATTCCACCGCGTCGGCGATCAGCTCCCGGCTGGGCAGCGAGTAGAGCATGCCGCCGTGGCCCATGGCGATGCCGTCGTCCACCGCGATGGTGTTGAACTCCCGGCCCACCCCGCCGGCCTCGGCCACCGCGTCGGCGACCAGGCCGCCGAGATCCTTGAGGTGTACGTGGCCGGGGACGAACTGGGTGAAACTGTTCGCGATGGCGACGATCGGCTTGCCGAAGTCGTCGTCGGTCATCCCGGTGGCCCGCCACAGGGCCCGGGCACCGGCCATCGTCCGACCGTGGGTGGAGGTCCTTGACCGCAGCTCAGGCATGCCTACCAGTCTGACACCGCCGGCGCGGTGCCCCCCGGGCACACGCGCCGTGTCCCAACAGTTGCACACCCGGTGCCCCACGGGGGGCACCGATCCGGCACAGTTGAGGTCGTGCAGTCGTCCCCGGGCATGGTCATCGTCGCGGTGCTGAGCGGGCTCGCCGCGGCCGGCGCCGCCGCCCTGCTCGCCGTGTCGGCGCGCCGCCGGGGCGGGCCGCACCGGCAGGCCCACGTCCTGCTCGCGGCCGCCGCCGGGGTCGCCCTGCTCAGCCTGCTCCTCGGGCTGGCCGGCACGCTGGCCGCCGGCGACCACTGGGCGCACCGGCAGGGGCAGCGCACCGGCTGGGCCACCCTCGTCTCGGTCGGCACCACGCTCGCCGGGCTCGGCCTCGGCGTCACCCTGCTCCGGCTGCCCGGCACGGCCGCGGCCCGGGCGGCCACCGCCCGGCTGCTGCTCGACGGCCTGATCATGGCGGGCGCGCTGTGGTTCGTCGGCTGGGCGCTGTTCAGCCCGCCGACCCGGCTGCTCGGCGAGGCGACGCCGGTCGCCTGCGTACCCATCCTGCTGGCCACGGTCAGCGCGGCGCTCACCGCCGGGCTGACCCTGATCATGGTGTTGCGGGCGGCCCCGCCGCGCGGCCGGCTGGTCCTGCTCGGCGCCGGCGCCACCGGGGTGACCTGCGGCGGCCTCGGCCTGTCGGCCGGGCTCTGCCAGGCCGGCCCGGGCCTGGCGTTCGCCGGCGCCGCGGTGATCGCCGCCGGCCTGCTGGCCACCGCCCTGGCCGCGCACCGGGTCGACCTGCCGCAGGTCGACGTCGACCTGATCCGCCGCGACGGCGAGTACGCCTTCGTGCCGATGTTCGCGATGGCCGCCTCCGCCATGTACCACCTAGTGCAGGGCGGCCGGTTCGACGTGTTCGGCATCGCGGCGGGCAGCGTCGAGGGCTTCGCCCTGGTGGCCCGGCAGTACCTCGCCCTCAACGACGTCCGCGGCTACGCCAGCCGGCTGGCCGAGCGGGAGGCGCACTTCCGCGAGCTGGCGCACACCGACCCGCTCACCGGCCTGGCCAACCGGCGGGGCCTGCTGCGCGCGCTGCACCGCTGCGCCGAGGCCGGCGTCCCCTGCGTGCTGCTCGGGCTCGACCTGGACGGCTTCAAGAACGTCAACGACATGCGCGGGCACGACGTCGGCGACGCGGTGCTGGCCGAGGTGGGCCGGCGGCTGCGCGGCAACCTGCGCCCCGGCGACCTGGCCGCCCGGCTCGGCGGCGACGAGTTCGCGGTGCTCATGCACGGCACGACCGAGCCCGGGCCGGTCGCCGAACGGCTGCTCGGGGTGCTCGGCCGCCCCTACGAGGAGGCGGACGGGCCGGTCTTCCTCTCGGTCAGCATCGGGGTGGCCGGCGCCTGCGGGGAGACCGACGTCGAGCTGCTGCTGCGCAACGCCGACCTGGCGCTGCGCTACGCCAAGCAGCGCGGCAAGAACCGGATCGAGCGCTACGACGCCACCTACGACCAGCTGCTGCGCCGGCGCACCATGCTGGAGCACGAGCTGCGCGGCGCGATCGAGCGCGACGAGCTGCGGCTGGCCTTCCAGCCGGTGGCCTCGCTGCCCTCGGTCCGCCCGGTCGGCGCCGAGGCGCTGCTCCGCTGGCACCACCCGGAGCTGGGCAACGTCCGGCCCGACGAGTTCATCCCGCTCGCCGAGGAGTGCGGGATGATCTCCAAGCTCGGCGCCTGGGTGCTGCACCAGGCCTGCTACCAGCTCTCCCGCTGGCTGGCCGACGGGCACGACGTCTGGGTGTCGGTGAACGTCTCGCCCCGGGAGCTGCACGCCCCGGAGTACGTGGTCCAGGTCGCCGACGCGCTGCGCGCCCACCACGTGCCGCCGCAGCGGCTGGTGCTGGAGGTCACCGAGCACGCCGTCGCCACCGACCTGGACGAGCTGATCCGGCGGCTCACCGCGCTGCGCCTCACCGGCGTGCGCATCGCGCTGGACGACTTCGGCGCCGGTTACTCCTCGCTGGGGCAGCTCCGCCGGCTCCCGATCGACATCCTCAAGATCGATCACAGCCTGGTGGCCGAGCACGAGCCGGTGCGGCCGGTCGGCCGGGACGGCCCGGCGTTCGCCCCCATGGTCGACATCGTCATGCGCCTCGGCCACCAGCTCGGGCTGGAGGTGATCGCCGAGGGCGTCACCACCCCCACCGAGCTGGCCGCCGTGGTGGCCGCCGGCTGCCGCTTCGGGCAGGGCGCGGCCTTCGGCTGGGGGGTGCCCGCCGAACACCTGGAGGCGATGCTGGAGGCGGCCACCTCGCCCGGCAACCGCCCGACCTCGGTGCCGCCCGCCCCACCGGTCCCGCCGGCCCGGACCGGGCCGTCGCCGCTGCTGCCCCGGCTCCGGTCGAACCCGCCCGCCCAGGTGCCCGCGCCGCGTACCTCGAACGAGGGATCTTCGCAGGTCGTGCCGGCCGTGGAGGGCGCTCCGGGAGGCGACACGCCCACGTCCGTGAACCAAAATGTGGGATCAGTTGACTCATCGCGTGAGATGCGTCAGGCTTAGCCGCATGTCGTCGAACCGGTCGCTGCGAGTACTTACCTGAGCGCACTCTCCCACCGAGAGTGCGCTGGCCCCGTGCATCTGCACGTGGGCCGTTTTTGTTGCCGTCGGAACATCGCCGGGACGCCCGCGTCCCACCCTGAGAAGCGCACCACCCACTCCAGCCGAAGGCCTGAACCGCCATGACGAAACCCACGCCAGAGACCCTCGCCCACTCCGTCCGGCGAGCCCGCCCGGCCACCGAGCCGGCCGGTGACGCCGACCACGCCCCCGCCCCCCGCACCGGCGCCGCCCCGGCCGTACCGCAGCCGGCCACGGCGCAGGTCTCCGGCGCCGGCTCGCTGGTGCGGTCGCTCGAGGCGCTCGGCGTCGACGTCGTCTTCGGCATCCCGGGCGGCGCGATCCTGCCCGCGTACGACCCGCTCTACGACTCGACCGTCCGGCACATCCTGGTCCGGCACGAGCAGGGCGCCGGGCACGCCGCCACCGGCTACGCCCAGGCCACCGGCAAGGTCGGCGTCTGCATGGCCACCTCCGGCCCGGGCGCGACCAACCTCGTCACGCCGATCGCCGACGCCTACATGGACTCGGTGCCGATGGTGGCGATCACCGGCCAGGTCGCCCGCCCGTCGATCGGCACGGACGCCTTCCAGGAGGCGGACATCCAGGGCATCACCCTGCCGATCACCAAGCACAACTTCCTGGTGCAGACGGCCGACGAGATCCCGCAGGTGCTCGCCGAGGCGTTCCACCTGGCCTCGACCGGCCGTCCCGGCCCGGTCCTAGTCGACATCCCCAAGGACGTCCTCCAGGCGCCGACCACCTTCACCTGGCCGCCCACCCTGGACCTGCCCGGCTACCGGCCGACCCTGCACCCGCACGGCAAGCAGATCCGCGAGGCGGCCCGGCTGATGACCAGCGCCCGCCGCCCGGTGCTCTACGTCGGCGGCGGTGTGCTCAAGGCCGGCGCCACCGAGGGGCTGCGCCGGCTCGCCGAGCTGACCGGCATCCCGGTGGTCACCACCCTGATGGCGCTCGGCGCGTTCCCCGACTCGCACCGGCAGCACCTGGGCATGCCCGGCATGCACGGCACCGTCGCCGCGGTCTACGGCCTGCAGAAGTCCGACCTCATCGTGGCGCTGGGCGCCCGCTTCGACGACCGGGTCACCGGCAAGCTGGACTCGTTCGCGCCGGACGCCACCGTGGTGCACGCCGACATCGACCCGGCCGAGATCGGGAAGAACCGGCACGCCGACGTCCCGATCGTGGGCGACGCCCGGCACGTCATCGACGAGCTGATCGCGGCCGTCACCGCCGAGCAGGCGGCCCGGCCGGCCGCCGACCTCGCCGACTGGTGGAACCAGCTCGACGACCTGCGCGGGCGCTACCCGCTGGGCTACGAGGAGTCGGCCGACGGCACGCTCTCCCCGCAGTACGTCATCAAGCGGCTGGGCGAGATCGCCGGCCCGGACACCGTCTACGTGGCGGGCGTCGGCCAGCACCAGATGTGGGCCAGCCAGTTCATCTCGTACGAGAAGCCGTACACCTGGCTCAACTCCGGCGGCCTCGGCACCATGGGCTACGCCGTCCCGGCGGCGATGGGCGCCAAGGTCGGCAAGCCGGACACCACGGTCTGGGCGGTCGACGGCGACGGCTGCTTCCAGATGACCAACCAGGAGCTGGCCACCTGCGCCCTGGAGGGCATCCCGATCAAGGTCGCCGTCATCAACAACGGCAACCTGGGCATGGTCCGCCAGTGGCAGACCCTGTTCTACGGGGAGCGCTACTCCAACACCGAGCTGGGCACCCACAAGCACCGCATCCCGGATTTCGTGAAGCTCGCCGAGGCGCTCGGCTGCGTGGGCCTGCGCTGCGAGAACGCCGCCGACGTGGACAAGACCATCGAGGCGGCCATGGCGATCGACGACGCCCCGGTGGTCATCGACTTCGTGGTCGGCAAGGACGCCATGGTGTGGCCGATGGTCGCCGCCGGCACCAGCAACGACGAGATCATGTTCGCCCGGGGTGTCCGCCCCGCCTTCGACGAGGACGAGCTGTAATGACGATGCACACGCTGTCCGTGCTGGTGGAGAACAAGCCCGGTGTGCTGGCCCGGGTGTCCGGGCTGTTCTCCCGGCGCGGGTTCAACATCGACAGCCTCGCGGTGGGAGAGACCGAGAACCCCGACGTCTCCCGGATCACCATTGTGGTCAACGCCGAGTCGTCCCCGCTGGAGCAGGTCACCAAGCAGCTCAACAAGCTGGTCAACGTACTCAAGATCGTCGAGCTGGACCCGCAGGTCTCGGTGGCCCGGGAGCTGCTGCTGGTCAAGGTCCGCGCGGACCGCAGCGCCCGGGCGCAGGTGCTGGAGACGGTCACCCTCTTCCGCGCCCGGGTGGTCGACGTCGCGCCGGACACGCTGACCATCGAGGCCACCGGCACCCCCGACAAGCTCGACGCGCTGCTGCGTGACCTGGAGCCGTTCGGCATCAAGGAGATGGTCCAGTCCGGCACGGTGGCCATCGGGCGGGGCTCCCGCTCGATCACCGCCGGCCCGGCGCTGCGCGCCGCCTGATTCGCACCCACCAGATTTTCGACGGGCCGACGGGCACCGCCGTACGAAAGGGAAGTCAATGAGCGTTGAGGTGTTCTACGACGACGACGCCGACCTGGGCCTGATCCAGGGCCGCACGGTCGCCGTGATCGGCTACGGCAGCCAGGGCCACGCCCACGCGCTGTCGCTGCGTGACTCCGGCGTCGACGTGGTGATCGGCCTGCCCGCCGGTTCGAAGAGCCGGCCGAAGGCCGAGGAGCAGGGCCTGCGCGTGCTCACGCCGGCCGAGGCGGCGGCCGAGGCCGACGTGATCATGATCCTGGCGCCGGACACCGCCCAGCGCGGCCTGTACGCCGAGGCGATCGCCCCCAACCTCGCCCCCGGCAAGGCGCTCTTCTTCGGCCACGGCTTCAACATCCGGTACGGCCTGATCAAGCCCCCGGCCGATGTGGACGTGGCGATGGTCGCCCCGAAGGGGCCCGGTCACCTGGTCCGCCGCCAGTACGTCGACGGCAAGGGCGTGCCCTGCCTGGTCGCCGTCGAGCAGGACGCCAGCGGCACCGCCTTCGGCCTGGCCCTGGCCTACGCGAAGGCGATCGGCGGCACCCGGGCCGGCGCGATCCGGACCACCTTCACCGAGGAGACCGAGACCGACCTCTTCGGCGAGCAGGCGGTGCTCTGCGGTGGCGCGGCGGCGCTGGTGCAGACCGGCTTCGAGGTGCTCACCGAGGCCGGCTACGCCCCCGAGGTGGCCTACTTCGAGTGCCTGCACGAGCTGAAGCTCATCGTCGACCTCATGTACGAGGGCGGCATCGCCCGGATGCGGTACAGCATCTCCGACACCGCCGAGTACGGCGACCTCTCCCGCGGCCCGCGGGTCATCGACTCCCGGGTCAAGGAGGAGATGCGCAAGATCCTCGGCGAGATCCAGTCCGGCGAGTTCGCCCGCGAGTGGGTGGCCGAGGACGAGGCCGGCCGGCCGAACTTCGCCAAGTGGCGGGCCGAGGGCGCGGCGCACCCGATCGAGGAGACCGGGCAGAAGCTGCGCGCCATGATGAGCTGGGTCGACCGGCCCATCACCGAGACCGCCTGACCCCGCCTCGCGCAGCTCCGACGCGGCCCGCGGCCCGACGCTCTCCCCGGCGTCGGGCGGCGGGCCGCCGTCATTCGCGCGCCACCGCGAGGCACGCCGGTGGTCGTTCACCTGGTGGGACCGGGTGAGCAACGCCTCGGCCGGCCGCGGCCCGACCCGGCAGCGGGTGAACGGGGGGTGACCGACGTGCGACGAACCTGTGTGAGGGCGCTCACCCCGCAGTCCGGGACCCGGAGCACGGACCGCCCCCTACCATCCTTGGTGAGGTGCTCCAGCCGGCACCCGACGGCCATGGCACGGGTCGGCGCAGGGCGCAGAGCGGCGTCCCGACGCCCCAGGCCGACCACCAAACCGAGCGTCTACGAGGACCGATGAATCCTGTCGTACTGATCGCCGAAGAACTCGCTCCCGCCGCCATCGAGGTGCTCGCGCACGACTTCGACGTGCGTCACGTGGACGGCACCGACCGCCCGGCCCTGCTCTCCGCGCTCTCCGAGGCCGACGCGGTGATCGTACGCAGCGCCACCCAGATCGACGCCGAGGCGATCGCGGCGGCGCCGCGACTGAAGGTGGTCGCCCGGGCCGGCGTCGGGCTGGACAACGTCGAGGTCCCGGCCGCCACCGCGCGGGGCGTCATGGTCGTCAACGCACCCACCTCCAACATCGTCTCCGCCGCCGAGCAGGCGGTGGCGCTGCTGCTCGCCGTGGCCCGCAACACCGCCAGCGCCAGCGCCGCCCTGAAGGCCGGGGAGTGGAAGCGGTCGAAGTACACCGGCGTGGAGATCCAGGGCAAGACCGTCGGCGTGGTCGGCCTCGGTCGCATCGGCGTGCTCTTCGCGCAGCGCATCGCCGCCTTCGGCACCCGCCTGATCGCGTACGACCCGTACATCCAGCCGGCCCGCGCCGCGCAGCTCGGCGTCCGGCTGGTCGGCCTGGAGGAGCTGCTCCGGGAGAGCGACTTCATCTCGATCCACCTGCCGAAGACGCCGGAGACGGTGGGCCTCATCGGCGAGAAGGAACTGGCGATCGTCAAGCCGGGTGTGCGGATCGTCAACGCCGCCCGCGGCGGCCTGGTCGACGAGCAGGCGCTCGCGAACGCGATCGCCGAGGGCCGTGTCGCCGGCGCCGGCGTCGACGTCTACGCCAAGGAGCCCTGCACCTCCTCACCGCTGTTCGCCTTCGACAACGTGGTGGCCACCCCGCACCTGGGCGCCTCCACCCACGAGGCGCAGGACAAGGCCGGCCTGGCCGTGGCGAAGAGCGTCAAGCTCGCGCTCCAGGGCGAGTTCGTGCCGGACGCCGTGAACGTGCAGGCCGGCGGCGTGGTCGCCGAGGACGTCCGGCCGCTGCTGCCGCTGGCCGAGAAGCTGGGCCGGGCCTTCACCGCCCTGGCCGGCGGGGTGGCCGCCAGCGTCACCGTCGACGTGCGCGGCGAGATCGTCGCCAACGACGTGTCGGTGCTCAAGCTCGCCGCCACCAAGGGGCTGTTCAGCTCGGTGGTGGAGGAGCAGGTCACCTACGTCAACGCGCCGCACCTGGCCGCCGAGCGGGGCGTCGAGGTCACCCTCGCCACGCAGACCGAGACCGTGGACCACCCCAACCTGGTCACCGTCCGCGGCGCGCTGCCGGACGGCCGGACGGTCAGCGTCTCCGGCACGGTCACCCACACCGGCACCCGGGACGTCCTCAAGCTGACCGAGGTGGACGGTTTCGACGTGGAGATCGGCGCGGAGGGCATCCTGGTCTTCCTGCGCTACGTCGACCGGCCCGGTGTGGTCGGCACCGTCGGCACGCTGCTCGGCGAGGCCGGCGTGAACATCGCCGCCATGCAGGTGGCCCGCCGCGAGGCCGGTGGCGAGACGCTCATGACGCTCACCGTCGACCAGGCCCTCGGCGCGGACCTGCTCACCTCGGCGGCCGACTCGATCGGCGCGGTCGCGGCCAGCGCCGCCGACCTGCGCGACGAGTAGTCCGGCCACGACGGATCGGGGGCCCGGCCGGACGGCCGGGCCCCTCGTCGTACCCCGGGGGTCAGGGCTCGACGCGGGCCGGCGGCGGGTAGACCGAGCCGTCCTGGGCGTCGAAGAGCATCAGGTCGTGCTCTCCGGCCAGCCGCTCGATGTCCAGCAGCACCTCGTCCGCGCAGGTGGGGAAGAGGTTCATCTCCACGTGGTCGCCGGCCGCATGCAGCGGGGTGACCTCCCACGGCGTGCCCGGGCCGGCCGGGCGGTCGGGATAGTTGGCCGTGATGGCCCGGTAGAAGGCGACCACCCGCGGGTCGGGGTAGCGCTCGCCGTGCCGTCCCTCGCGGCACCGCTGCACCGCCGCCCGCACCTCGTCCGGTGTGGCCCCGGCCGGCAGGGCCCACACGCTCAAGTCGAAACTCACGGCGGACAGCGTGCCATCCCGGCTGCGCGACGTCACCCCTGCCCCGCCGCAGGTTAACTCGCTGCTTACCGACAGGGCACCGGACGGTCCGCTGTGGAGACTCTTGCGTCGAGTTGAATCGATTCGCTAGCGTACCCGTGCGGTCACTGGCTGAGTCGATACTCCGGCCCGTCTTCGGGTGGCGTGGTCGGCCGTCCGGCCCACCGGCCCGCACCCCTCGATTGCGCGAGCCACGCGCACTCGTCGCTGACCGGCCCTCACGGTCGTTGCCGAGACCGTGGGGGCCGATCGCGGTTCGCGTCCCGGATGCGAAGGCGGGGCGACGCTCCCCGGTCAGCGCCGGCGGTGGGCGAAGAGCGCCCGGTAGTCCGAGCCGTTGCGGAACCAGGCCAGCCCGGCCGGGCCGGCGGCGTACAGGGCGGTGGCGTAGGCGTCGGCCACCGCGAGGTCCGGGCCCACCACCGTCGCGGCGACCAGCTGGTCGGCCGGCTCGCCGGTGTGCGGGTCCACCACGTGCCCCCGCCGCCCCGTCACCCCGGAGGTGCCCACGGCGCCGGCGGTCATCTCCAGCACCAGCGGCGCCTGCTGCCCGTCGGTCGGGTGGTGCACCGCGACCCGCCACGGGCCGCCGTGCGCGGCGTGGCCCCGGACGGTCAGGTCCGCGCCGGCGAGCACGGCGTAGTCGTGGACGCCCGCGGCGCGCAGCCGGGCGGCGGCACGCTCCACCGCCCAGCCACCCAGCAGGCCGCCCGGGTCGAAGCCGCCCGGCACCGCCCACGCGTCGAACCACCCGTCGGTGGCCGCCCGCATCGCGGCGCAGCGGTCCACCAGGTCGGCCAGCGGCGGGTACGACTCGGGGCCGATCTCGCCCCGGCGCAGCTTCGACACGAGGCTGTCGGGCTGGTTCGGCCCGTAGGTGAGGTCGATGGCGCGCAGCTCGGCGACCGCGTCCCGGAGCGCCTCCCCGACGCCCCGGCGGCCCAGCCACTCGGGTGCGTTGAGCAGCAGCGAGTATTCCGCGGTGGAGGTGCGGACGGTGTGCCGGACGCTGATCCGGTCCCCGGCGGTGCCGCCGGACCGCTCCAGGCGGTGGCTGCGGGTGCCGAGGCGCAGGTCGGGGCGGCGGTGGCGGAAGGCGGACTGGTCGATCCACCGGGTGCGGGGCTGCTCGTCCGTCCAGCGGGCCCGCCGCTGCCCCTCGATCCGCATGACACTGCTCCCTCGCTGACCACGCCGCAGCGCCGCGGCGAAAGCCGGTCCCGGGCCCCCGTCGACCCTGTCCCCACCGACCCTAGGCAGTGGACATGACCGGACCATGAATGCCACCTGGGAGACTCCTGTGCATCGGCGTATCCCGAATACTGGAAGACGCGTACCGGGAGCCGGGACGGCGACGTACGGTGGCGCAGGACGACGAGGTGAGGAGCGCCAGGTGGCACGCATTGCGGTGGTGGCCGGGGACGGCATCGGACCCGAGGTGGTCGCGCAGGCCCGCAAGGTCATCGACGCGGTGCTCCCCGGGGTCGAGGCCACCGGGTACGACCTCGGCGCGGCCCGCTACCACCGCACCGGCGAGGTGCTGCCCGACTCGGTCCTCGACGAGCTGGCCGGGCACGACGCCATCCTGCTCGGCGCGGTCGGCGACCCGACCGTGCCGCCGGGCGTCCTGGAGCGGGGCCTGCTGCTCAAGCTCCGCTTCGCCTTCGACCAGTACGTCAACCTCCGCCCGTCCCGGCTCTGGCCCGGCGTCGCCGGCCCGCTGGCCGCCGTGAAGCCCGGCGAGGTCGACCTGGTGGTGGTCCGCGAGGGCACCGAGGGCCTCTACGCGGGGGCCGGCGGCTCGCTGCACCGGGACACCCCGGCCGAGGTGGCCACCGAGGAGAGCCTGAACACCCGGCACGGCGTCGAGCGGGTGATCCGCGACGCGTTCGCCCGGGCCGGCCGCCGGGAGCGGCGCAAGGTCACCCTGGTGCACAAGACCAACGTGCTCACCCACGCCGGCTCGCTCTGGGCACGCGCCTTCGCGGCCGTCGCCGCCGAGCACCCCGACGTGACCACCGAGTACCAGCACGTCGACGCCGCCGCGATGTTCCTGGTGACCAACCCGTCGCGCTACGACGTGGTGGTCACCGACAACCTCTTCGGCGACATCCTCACCGACATCGCCGCGGCCGTGACCGGCGGCATCGGGCTGGCGGCCAGCGGCTGCATCAACCCAGAGGGGCAGTACCCGTCGATGTTCGAGCCGGTGCACGGCTCCGCGCCGGACATCGCCGGCCGGGGGGTCGCCGACCCGGTGGCCGCCGTGCTCTCCGCCGCGCTTCTGCTCGACCAGCTCGGCCATGCCGACGCCGCCGCGCGGGTCACCGCCGCCGTCGCCACCGAGCTGGCCGGGCGTACGCCGGGCGCGCCGCTGCGCACCGAGGAGGTCGGCGACCGCCTCGCCGGCTACGCCGTAGCCTGACCGGGCCGTCACATCGGCCCGGATACGGGCCGCCAGACCCGCACCCGGGCCCGCTCCTTCCAGCCCCGGCCGGGCCGCCCGTCCGGGTGCGCCCGATGTGCCGGGGCGGAGCTATCCGCTGAACGACCGTTCGGGGTAAGTTTCTGGCACCAGTGACGTCGGCGTGCGATCCGGCATGCCGTGGACCCGCAGGGAGGTCAGCGCGATGAGCGGTGGTGACAAGCTCGACTTCGAGATCCGTCCGAATCCCGCGCCGGTATCCGCCGCCGACCGGGCCGCCCTGCTGGCGAACCCGGGCTTCGGCCGGGTGTTCACCGACCACATGGTGATCATCCGGTACGCCGAGGGCAAGGGCTGGTACGACGCGCGGGTGGAGGCGCGGGCGCCGATCCCGATGGACCCGGCCGCCGCCGTCCTGCACTACGCGCAGGAGATCTTCGAGGGGCTGAAGGCGTACCGGACCGGGGACGGGTCGGTGACCATGTTCCGCCCGGAGGCCAACGCGGCCCGCTTCGCCGCCTCCGCTCACCGGCTCGCCATGCCGGAGTTGCCGGCGGAGACGTTCGTCGAGTCGCTGCGCCAACTGGTGGAGATCGACCAGGACTGGATCCCGGAGCACGAGGACTCCAGCCTCTACCTGCGCCCGTTCATGTTCGCCAGTGAGGTCTTCCTCGGCGTCCGCCCGGCCAACGAGTACCTCTACTGCGTGATCGCCTCGCCGGCCGGTGCGTACTTCGCCGGTGGGGTCAAGCCCGTGACGGTCTGGGTCTCGCCGGACTACACCCGGGCGGCGCCCGGCGGCACCGGCGCGGCCAAGTGCGGCGGCAACTACGCCGCCTCGCTGGCCGCGCAGGCCGAGGCCATCGAGGCCGGCTGCGACCAGGTGGTCTTCCTGGACGCCGTGGAGCGGCGGTTCGTCGACGAGCTGGGCGGCATGAACGTCTTCTTCGTCTACGACGACGACACCCTGGTCACGCCGCCGCTGACCGGCACCATCCTGCCGGGCATCACCCGCGACGCGATCCTCACCCTGGCCGCCGAGTCGGGGCACCGGGTACAGGAGCGGCCGGTCAGCTTCGCCGACTGGCAGGCCGACGCGGCCAGCGGGCGGCTGCGCGAGGTGTTCGCCTGCGGCACCGCCGCGGTGATCACCCCGATCGGCGGGGTGCGCTTCCCCGACGGGGAGTTCCTGATCGGCGGCGGCGAGCCGGGCCGCTCCACCATGGCGCTGCGGCAGAAGCTGGTCGACATCCAGCGGGGCCGCGCCGAGGACCGGCACGGCTGGGTCTCCCGCGTCCTCTGACCCTCCACCAGCGCGTCCCGCACGGCCGGCCCGTCCTCGACGGCGCCGGCCGTGCGCGCTTCCCGCCCCCGGTCAGTCCAGGAGGTGGGCGCGGAGGGCCTTGACCTGCTCGTCGGTCACGCCGGCGTGGCGGAGGTAGCCCTCGACGGAGCCGTAGCCCTCGCGCAGCTCGGTGAGGAAGAGCATCATCGCCTCGGCGGGGGAGGCCAGGAACGGCGGCGGGGGCTCCACGGCGCCCGGCAGGGTGGTCCGGACCCAGGCGCTGAACCGCTCGGACGCGGCGGTGCTGAGCGCGTAGTCGGCGGCGACGTCGTCGTCGGGGACGCCGAGCACGGCCAGGGTGAGCCCGCACACGATGCCGGTGCGGTCCTTGCCGGCGACGCAGTGCACCACCACCGGCGCGTTGGCGCTGTCGGCGATCAGGCCGACCGCCTCGGCCAGCCCGGCGGTGCCGGTGCGGGCCAGGTCGGCGTACCGGTCGGCGAGGTAGCGGGCCAGGTCGCTGCCGGGCTCGTACGTCCGCTCGGCCCAGTCCTGGTGCTCCGGGTGGATGTGCCGGTAGGCCAGCCCGTCGTAGGCGGGCACCCGGCCGTCGCGGGCCACCTCGGTGGGGCGGCGCAGGTCGATGACGGTGCGGATGCCGAGCGCGGTGAACGCCGCCCGGTCGGTCTCGTCGATCCGGTGCAGGGAGTCGGAGCGGTAGAGCCGGCGGTGCCGGACGGTGCGCCCCTCGGGGGTGCGGTAGCCGCCGACGTCGCGGAAGTTGAAGAGCGCGGGGAAGGGGGTCTCCGGAGCATCCACCCCTGACACGGTAACGGCCGGCGGGGCCACGATGTGCCCCGCCGGCCGCTGGTTGCAGGTGTCTCCGTTACCGGGCCGTGCCCGGCGGGATCGACGAGTAGGTGTCGTCGTAGTAGCCGCCGAGCTTGTCCCGGTACGCCGGGTCCGTGTCGGTGGTCTCGTCGTACTCGGGCGCGGCCTTGATCTGGTCCTTGCTCCGGTCGACGTAGACCTTCCGCTCGTCGTGGTTGACGTGGTTGACGGTGCCGGCCGGCAGCATGACCTTCTTGCCGAAGATCCACGGACCGGTGTCCACCACGAGGAAACTGGAGTTCACCTCGTGGCTGGCCCGGTCCACCTTGCCGATACCGCCGTCCGTCGCCTCCACCTTGTAGCCCACCAGGTCCACGCCGGTCACCCCGGCGTCGTCCCGGTAGCTCCACGGATCGAAACGCCCGGCGGGCGTGCCGCCCGCGAAGGCGCCCTGACCACCCTGGGTCAGCGGATCCGGCGTCCCGTGGGTCGTTCGAGGGTCGAGCCGCTCCATGGCGTCAACACTCCCTTTCTCGACTTTCTCGGGGGATTTGCCTGTCGAATCCCTGCCTACCCGGTTGCGGAGATCGATACACCGACCGGCTCAGGCCAGGGCGGCCTCCGCGTCCAGGGCCACCGCCGCGGCGTGCACGACCGCCGCGATCCGCAGCCCCTCGTGCACCTGGTCGCGGCTGAACCCGGCGGCCCGCAGGGTCTTCTCGTGCGACTCCAGGCAGACGCCGCAGCCGGTGATCGCCGAGACGGCGAGGCACCAGAGCTCGAAGTCGGCCTTCTCCACCCCGGGCCGGGCGATGATCTGCATCCGCAGCCGGGCCGGCAGCGAGGCGTACTGCTCGTCGCCGATGAGGTGCTTGGCCCGGTAGTAGACGTTGTTCATCGCCATGATGGTGGCCGCGCCCTTGGCCGCCTCGACCGCCTCGGGCGTGAGGTGCCCGGCCGCCTCGGCGGCGATCTCCCGCAGCACCACGGGGTTGCGGGCCGCCACCGCGCAGGCCAGGGCGGTGCCCCAGGCCTGCTCCGGCTTCAGCGTCGAGGTGGCGATGGTGGAGCCGAGGTTGAGCTTGATGTCCCTGGCGTACTCGGGCAGGGCCGCCTTGACCGCGTCCAGACCCATGCTCAGGCCCCGGCCCCGGCGAGCAGCGCGTTGGCGTCCAGGGTGGCGCCGCCCTTGTTCCAGTTGCACGGGCAGAGCTCGTCGGTCTGCAGGGCGTCGAGCACCCGCAGCACCTCGGAGACGTTCCGGCCGACCGAGCCGGCGGTCACCATGGCGAACTGGATCTCGTTGTCCGGGTCGACGATGAAGGTGGCCCGCTGGGCGACGCCGTCCTCGCCGAGCACGCCGCAGTCGGCGGTCAGCTCACGCTTGATGTCGCTGAGCATCGGGAAGGGCAGGTCGCGCAGGTCCGGGTGGTCCTTGCGCCAGGCGTAGTGCACGAACTCGTTGTCCACCGAGACGCCGAGAACCTGGGCGTCCCGGTCGGCGAACTCGCCGTTGAGGCGGCCGAATTCGGCGATCTCCGTCGGGCAGATGAAGGTGAAGTCCTTCGGCCAGAAGAAGACGACGCGCCACTTGCCCTCGTAGGTCTTGTGGTTGATCGTCTCGAACGCCTTGTCGGCGTCGAGCGAGACGCACGCGGTGAGTTCGTACTCGGGGAAGTGGTCACCGACAGTGAGCACGGGTCCTCCTTGACGGCGGCCTGGCGACGACGCCAGGCCGGTAACTGGATCTGTTCCAGATACTTCCGCAGCCCGGTCACCGCCGGAGCCTGGGCAGGGCGCCTTGTTAAGTCGATCACGGGCCCGTCCCGCGATGTGGGTTTCTCCTCCCACAAGCCGGATCGGAGTGGCAGAGTACGGACCGTGACCAGCTCCGTCCTGATTATTGGCAGCTAGCGCGCCGGCCTTCCCCCTCGCCGAGCGCGCAGACCTCCCGCATCCGCGGGGGGTCTTTTTGTTGCTCCCCGCAGGTTCGAGAAGAGGACTCCCATGACCTTCCAGGTGTACGACACGACGCTGCGCGACGGCGCCCAGCGCGAGGGGCTCACCTACTCGGTGGTCGACAAGCTGGCAGTGGCCCGCCTGCTCGACGACCTCGGGGTCGGCTTCATCGAGGGCGGCTGGCCGGGCGCCGTGCCGAAGGACACCGAGTTCTTCCGCCGGGCCCGCACCGAGCTGAAGCTGCGGCACGCGATCCTGGTCGCGTTCGGGGCCACCCGGAAGGCGGGCGTCGCGGTCGAGGACGACCCGCAGGTGCGCGGGCTGCTCGACGCGGCGACCCCGGCCGTGGCGCTGGTGGCCAAGGCGGACCTGCGGCACGTCGAGCGGGCCCTGCGCACCACCGCCGAGGAGAACCTGGCGATGATCCGGGACACGGTCGCGTACCTGGTGGCGCAGGGCCGGCGGGTCTTCGTCGACGGGGAGCACTTCTACGACGGCTACCGGCAGGACCCGGCGTACACGGCCGCGGTGGCGGAGACCGCGCTCGCCGCCGGTGCCGAGCGGTTCGTCCTCTGCGACACCAACGGCGGAATGCTGCCCTCCCAGGTCACCGCCGCGATCACCGACCTGACCGCGCGGACCGGGATCGCCCCGGAGCTGCTCGGCATGCACGCCCAGAACGACACCGCCTGCGCCGTGGCCAACACGATCGCGGCGGTCGAGGCCGGCGTCCGGCACGTCCAGGGCACGGCGAACGGGTACGGCGAGCGCCCCGGCAACGCCGACCTCTTCGCGATCGTGGCCAACCTCCAACTCAAGCTAGGCATGCCCGTCCTACCGGAGGGCTGCCTGGAACAGATGGTGCGGGTCTCGCACGCCATCGCCGAGATCGCCAACATCGCCCCCGACACCCACCAGGCCTACGTCGGGGCCGCCGCCTTCGCCCACAAGGCGGGGCTGCACGCGAGCGCGATCAAGGTCGACCCGTTGCTCTACAACCACGTGGATCCCTCGGTGGTGGGCAACGACATGCGGATCCTGGTGACCGAGATGGCCGGCCGGGCCAGCGTCGAGCTCAAGAGCCGCGAGCTGGGCCTGGACCTGGCCGGCCATCCGGACACCCTGTCCCGGGTCACCAACCGGGTCAAGGAGCTGGAGGCCGGCGGCTGGTCGTTCGAGGCCGCGGACGCCTCGTTCGAGCTGCTGGTCCGCTCCGAGCTGCCGGACGCCGCGCCGGCCCGGCCCTTCGCCCTGGAGTCCTACCGGGTGCTGGTCGAGCACCGCGAGGACGGCGCGGTGGTCTCCGAGGCCACCGTCAAGATCCGGGTACGCGGCGAGCGCGTCATCGCCACCGCCGAGGGGAACGGCCCGGTCAACGCCCTGGACGAGGCGCTGCGGGTGGCGCTCGCCCGGCACTACCCGGAGCTGCGCGAGTTCGAGCTGGCCGACTACAAGGTCCGCATCCTGGAGGGCAGCCACGGCACCGGCGCGGTGACCCGGGTGCTCGTGGAGACCGCCGGGGCCGGCCGCGACTGGACCACGGTCGGCGTGCACCCCAACGTGGTCGAGGCGAGCTGGCACGCCCTGGTCGACGCCCTCACCTACGGCCTGGACCGGGCCCGGGTCTGACGCTCACCCGGCAGGCAGCCGCAGCTCGGCCAGCACGGCCCGGTGGTCGCTGCCCGGCACGCCGTGCACGCTGACCGCGCGTACCTCGATGCGCCGGTCGACCAGCACGTGGTCGATGGTGACCGGCGGGATCGGGTCACCGTCGTAGGGGCCCCAGGTGCCGGAGAGTCCGGCGCCGGCCGCGTCGGCGGCGTCCACGTAGCCCGTGTCGATCAGGTCGCGCAGCGGCGCGTGGTCGAGGGTGGCGTTGAAGTCGCCGGCCAGGATGCTCAACCCGCCCCGCGGGGTGGCTCGCGGTTGGGCCCGCAGGTCGGTCCACCAGTCCGGCACCACGTCGACGGCGTACGGGGCGGCCGGGTGCGCCGACTCCACCCGCAGCGGTGGCGCACCCGGCACGGCCACCGTCCCGTACGCCTGGGTGAAGTGGAAGCCCTCGTTGCGCCGCCAGCCCGTCCCGCTGAGCGGGTGGCGCGCGTACAGCCCGGATCCGGTGGTGCCGACCTCCGGGTTCAGCACCCGGTAGGGCAGCAGGGTGGCCAGCCCGAGCCGGTCCAGCTCGGCGGCCGCCTCCGGGGTGAACTCCTGCACGGTCAGCACGTCCACCCGGTGCGCCCGGACCAGCTCGACCAGCCGCGCCGGGTCGGCGCCCCCCTTGAGCAGGTTGGCGGTCAGCAGCCGGAGCACCGGACCGTCCGCCGCGGGCCGGTCGTCGCGGACGACCCGCGGCGCCACCGCGGCGACCAGCGCCAGCGCGGCGAGGGCCGCCACCACCGCGGGCACGCGGCGCCGCAGGGCGAGCGCCAGCACCACCGGGGCGAGCGCGGCGGCGGCGACGTACGGCGTGAAGGCGACGGCCTGCACCAGCGGCCCCCGTTCCAGCCCGGCCAGCCGGAGCGCCGCCCAGGCAACCACGGGCGCGACCGCCAGCCAGCAGGCGATCGTGGCGAGCCGTCCCTTCGCGATCATGGCCGTCACGCTACCGTCCGGCGGGGCGTCGCGTTTTCATGAATGGGCCGACGCTCACTTCTCGCAATTATTGAAAGCATTTCTCAGGCGCGACCGAGTAAATGTGAGCTATTGACCGGCTGCATTTTCCGATGCTAGTTTCCACCTGGTCGAGACGTCGCGACTCTCCGTAGTTAGCCCAGTTCAAGGCCAGGTGTAGCTCGACACACGGTGCGCCTCAACGTGGACCCTCGATGGTTCGCAATTGTTCTGCGCCTGGCTTTTGTGCCGCATCCATCCGTCCCGCACAGCGTGCGGGCCGGCCGTATCACCACGGTCACAAAAGGGAGATCTGTCATGGCCACATTCCTCAAGCGCAAGGCGACGGTGGTGGCCCTCGCCGCGCTGTCCCTCACCCTGGCCGGCGGCGGTATCGCGGCCGCCGCCCACCCGGCGGCGAAGGCTCCGGCCGAGGTCGGGCAGCCCGGCGCGCGCCAGGCCGGCCAGCAGCCGCCGGTGACCGCCGCCGAGACCCGGTCCGCGAAGGCCGCGATGCGGGCCACCCTCGCCGCGCCGGCACCCGGGCTGGTCGCCTGGGCGGTCGTCAGCAGCAACGGGACGCTGCTCCAGCACTCGGCCAACGTCGTGAGCGCCAGCAGGTTCGCCCCGTCGCTGCCGGGACAGTTCGCCGGCCAGTACCAGGTGACGCTCGACTACGCCGTCAACCTCAAGGGGCTGCACGCCACGATCGGCACCAACGACGCGGCGAACGTCCCGCCCGCGGGCGAGGTCTCGGTGGCGCCCCGCTACCTGATCGCGAACGCGGTCTTCGTCCAGACCCGCAGCTCCAGCGGCGGGTACGCGGATCGGCCGTTCCACCTGCTCATCGCCAACTGACCCCGCCGGCAGCCGGCCCTCGCCCCCGGGCGGGGGCCGCCTGTCGTGGCCGCCTGACCCGTCTGCCCCTTCCCACCCCCGCTCGCGCCGTTGCCGACCGCCCGGGGGAGTCGTCCCGGTCCGGGCCCGGAAGGGCCGTCCAGGGGCCGATAATCCGACGTTTGTCCGCACGCCGGCACGGGAAGCAAGCACCGTGACGGACATCTCGGACACCCTGGCCAGCGTGCCCAGCCCGGTCGATGCCGACGCGAGCGGCGTCGAGCTGGAACAGACCCTCTTCGAGGTCAAACGCGTGATCGTCGGGCAGGATCGGCTCGTCGATCGACTGCTCACCGCCCTGATCGCCGACGGTCACTGCCTGCTGGAGGGCGTGCCGGGGGTGGCCAAGACCCTCGCGGCGCAGACCCTCGCCACCGTGGTCGGCGGCACCTTCTCCCGCATCCAGTTCACCCCCGACCTGGTCCCCTCCGACATCGTCGGCACCCGCATCTACCGGGCCTCCACCGAGTCGTTCGACGTGGAGCTGGGCCCGATCATGGGGAACCTGGTGCTCGCCGACGAAATCAACCGCGCCCCGGCCAAGGTGCAGTCGGCGCTGCTCGAGGCCATGGCCGAGCGGCAGGTCTCCATCGGCGGCCGGAGCTGGCCGGTCCCCGACCCGTTCCTGGTGCTGGCCACCCAGAACCCGATCGAGTCGGAGGGGGTCTACCAGCTCCCCGAGGCACAGCGCGACCGCTTCCTCATGAAGGTCGTCGTCGACTACCCGAGCGACGCCGACGAGCTGGCCATCCTCTACCGGATGAGCACCGAGCGGCCGACCGCCCGCCCGGTCCTCGACCCCGTCCGGCTGCGCGCACTCCAGCGCCGGGCCGCCGACATCTTCGTCCACCACGCCCTCGCCGAGTACGTGGTCCGGCTCATCCTCGCCACCCGCGACCCGGGGCGGTTCGGGCTGCCCGAGATCGCGCCGCTGCTGGCGTACGGGGCGAGCCCGCGGGCCACCCTCGGCCTGGTTGCCGCGGCGAGGGCGCAGGCGCTGATCCACGGCCGCGACCACGTGCTCCCGGAGGACGTCCGGGACCTCGCGGTGGACGTGCTGTCCCACCGGCTGGTGCTCTCCTTCGACGCGGTGGCCGACGGGGTGTCCGCCGAGTCGCTGGTCCGCCGGCTGGTCGAGGCGGTGCCGCCACCCCGGGTGGTCACCGGGCACCCGGAGGCGGCGGCCGATCTGGCGGCGGCATGAGACGCCGGGACGCACCCACCATGCCCGACCCCGGACTGGCCGACCTGGCTCCCGACCAGCGGCTGCGCCGGCTGGAACTGACCGTCACCCGGCGGCTCGACGGGCTGCTGCACGGCCAGTACCGCGGCCTGCTGCCCGGGCCCGGCAGCGAGGCGGCCGGCAGCCGGGAGTACCGCCCCGGCGAGGACGAGGTCCGCCGGATGGACTGGGCGGTGACCGCGCGGACCACCGTCCCGCACGTACGCGTGGTCGACGCCGACCGCGAGCTGACCACCTGGCTGCTGGTCGACGCCAGCCCCAGCATGGAGTACGGCACGGCCACACTGGACAAGCGGGAGCTGGCGGTGGCCGCCGTGGCCGCGGTCGGCTTCCTCACCGCCGGCGTCGGCAACCGCCTCGGCGGCCAGGTGCTCGCGCCGGACGGCATCCGCCGGTTCCCGGCCCGCGGCGGGCGTACCCATCTGCTCGGGCTGCTCCGCGCCCTGCTCGGCGCGCCACGCACGGACGGGCATCCGGAGACGCCGGGCCTGCACGACGGGCTGGACGGGCTCCAGCGGATGGCCACCCGGCGCGGCCTCGTGGTGGTCGTCTCCGACTTCCTCGACGGGCTGCCCGACGACCCGGACGCCGCCCCGGCCTGGGAGGCCGTGCTGCGCCGGCTGGCCGTCCGGCACCAGGTGCTGGCGGTCGAGGTGACCGACCCGCGCGAGCTGGAGCTGCCCGACGTCGGGCTGGTCACCCTGGTCGACCCGGAGACCGGCCGCCGCCGCGAGGTGTGGACCGGTGACCGGGGCCTGCGCGAGCGGTACGCCCGGGCCGCCGCCGCCCAGCGCGACCAGGTGCGGGACGCGCTGCGCCGGTCCGGCGCGACGCACCTGGCGTTGCGCACCGACCGGGACTGGAGCGCGGACATCGTCCGGCACGTACACGCCCAGCGCCGGCTCGCGGCCAGGCCGGCCGCGCCCCGGGGAGGTGTGGCGTGACCTGGCAGTCGCCCGCCCGCCTCTGGCTCCTGCTGGGCGTCGCCGCGCTGGTCGTCGGCTACCTGGCCATGCAGCGCCGGCAGAGCCGGTACGCGGTGCGGTTCACCAACCTGCGGCTGCTGGACCGGGTCGCCCCGCAGCGGCCGGCCTGGCGCCGGCACGTCCCGGCGGGGCTCTTCCTCGCCATGCTCGCGCTGCTGGTGGTCGGCTTCGCCCGGCCCAACGCCGAGGTGCGGGTGCCCCGGGAACGGGCCACCGTGATGGTGGCGGTGGACGTCTCCACCTCGA
Organism: Micromonospora sp. NPDC005299; assembly: GCF_042872345.1. Lineage (NCBI taxonomy): Bacteria > Bacillati > Actinomycetota > Actinomycetes > Micromonosporales > Micromonosporaceae > Micromonospora > Micromonospora sp. NPDC005299. Next base: position 539,155 of record NZ_JBIAKG010000004.1, on the reverse strand, counting down.
TGCTGGCCGGCGACGTCGATCCGGACCGGCTGACCGCCGCCAAGGAGGCCGCCCGCCGGTTCGTCGACGGGCTGCCGGACGAGTTCAACGTGGGACTCGTCGCGTTCGCCGGCAGCGCGGCGGTGGTGGTGCCGCCGAGCACCGACCGGGACGCCCTGGACGAGGGGGTCGAGCGGCTCGCCGAGGGGATCACCGGGGTGCAGGGCACCGCCATCGGTGAGGCCATCAGCACCTCGCTGGGCGCGGTCAAGAGCCTGGACGCCAAGGCCGCCAAGGACCCGCCGCCGGCGCGGATCATCATCCTCTCCGACGGGGCGAACACGTCCGGCATGGATCCGCTGGAGGCGGCCGGGCAGGCCGTGGCGGCCAAGGTGCCGGTGCACACCATCTCGTTCGGCACGCCGACCGGCTCGGTCGACCGGGGTGGGCGGGCGATCCAGGTGCCGGTCGACGGGCAGACCCTCAAGGCGGTCGCCGAGGAGACCGGGGGCGGTTTCCACGAGGCGTCCACCAGCGCCGAGCTGCGCGCCGTCTACGAGGACATCGGCACGTCGGTGGGTTACCGCAACGAACGGCAGGACATCTCGGCCCGCTTCATCGGCCTCGGGCTGGTCTTCGCCATGGGGGCCGCCGCCGGATCGCTGCGGTGGTTCTCCCGACTGCCCTGACCGCGCACGGACCGGACGACGCACACACGTGAGGAGCCCAGGTATGGCAGTGCAGACCGGACTCGGCGAACCGCGGGGCCCGTGGTTCGTCTCGCCGGAGCTGGACCCGGACGGCCGCGGGCGCTGGGACGTACCCGGTTCCGAGCGGGAGGCCGCGCGGCGCGGCTGGCGTCGCCGGTTGCTGAGCGCGGCGGCGGTGGTGGCCCTCTCCACCGTCTCCGGGGCGGCGGCCGGCACCTGGGCCGCCGACCGGGACGCGCCCGGCCCGTCGGCGGCCTCGGCCGCGCCGGTGCCGGCGGAGCTGGTGACCGCCGCGGAGAAGACGGTCCCCGGGGTGGTCTCGGTGATGGTCGGCGGGTCGTCCGGCGCGTCGGCCAGCGGCTCCGGCTTCGCCATCGACAACGAGCAGCACATCGTGACCAACGACCACATCCTGTCCCGGGGCGGGTCCGGGCCGGTGACGGTGGAGACCTCCGACGGGCGCCGGTTCACCGCGGAGGTGGTCGGACGGGAGCCGGGCAGCGACCTGGCGGTGCTGAGGGTCCCGGCGTCGGCCCGGCTGCCGGCGCTGCCGCTGGCCAAGCCGAACTCCACCCGGGTGGGGGAGCCGGTGCTCGCCGTGGGCTCCCCGCTGGGCCTGGCCGGCACCGTCACCGCCGGTATCGTCAGCGCGCTCAACCGGCAGGTCCGCATCGGCAACGGCCGGCACACCGCCGTGCAGACCGACGCCTCCATCAACCCGGGCAACTCCGGTGGGCCGCTGGTCAACGCGCGCGGCGAGGTGGTCGGGGTGAACACGGCGATCGCCACCATCGACGGCAACGGCTCGATCGGCATCGGGTTCGCCATCCCGATCGATCAGGTCCAGCAGACCGCCGACACCATCATCGGCCGCGGCGGCTGACCGGCCCGGCGGCCCCTGACCTGCGCCGTCGTGCCGGACCGGGAACTGTCGGATATCCGGCGTGGGACCATCGGGCCATGGAAATATTACGCTGAGTATGGATACTGGCGTGGGTGGAGCAAGCTGTCATCGCGGCCCTCCTCCTGGTGGGCCTGGTCATCGGCGCCGGTGTCGGCGCGTCGTACGCCCGTGCGCAGCGGGGTTGGAAGGACTACAAGACCATCCGGACCACCGTTCCGGGCGCCCGGCGCACCGCGTGGATGGCGACCCGTGCGGTGATCACCAAGATCGGCGTGATCGCGCTGCTGCTGGTCGGGGCGGCGGCGTACGCGGCGGCCGGGTCGGACCACGAACGGGCCGGCCCGGCGCCGACCCCGACCGTGACCGCCACCCCGGGCCACCGCGCCGGGCGCTAACCTCGGGGCGTGGACGACGGACTGCGGGTGACCGACCGGCTCGTGGTGCCCGACGCCGAGCTGCGGGAACGCTTCTCCCGCTCGTCCGGCCCGGGTGGTCAGGGCGTCAACACGACCGACTCGCGGGTGGAGCTGAGCTTCGACCTGGCCGGCTCGCCGAGCGTGCCCGAGTCGCTGCGCGCCCGCGCCCTGGACCGGCTCGCCGGCCGGCTGGTCGACGGGGTGCTGACGGTGGCGGCCAGCGAGCACCGGGCGCAGCTGGCCAACCGGGAGGCGGCCCGCGAACGGATGGCCGCCCTGCTGCGCGAGGCGGTGGCGCCGCCGCCGAAGCCGCGCCGCCCCACCCGCCCCTCGCGGGGGGCCAAGGAGCGCCGGCTCGCCGACAAGAAGCGGCAGTCCCAGCGCAAGCGCGACCGCCGGGTGGACGGCGACTGACGGACCCGCGGGTCAGCGCGACCGCACCGGCCCGGTGGCGGCCCGCTCGTGGTCGCCGAGCACCTCGAACGCGGTGAGGGCCAGGCAGACCGCGGCCAGCAGGGCCAGCGCGAGCAGCGCCGACAGCCCGGCCGTCAGCGGCAGCAGCGCCGCCACCACCAGGGCCTGCACCAGCCGGGCCGGACGCCAGCGCCCGGTCGTCCGCCACCGGAACGCCTGGACGCCCGACAGGTAGAGCAGCACCCCGCCGAAGAGCGCGGCGTGCGCCAGTGGATACGGCGGCGGACCGAGCTCGAAGAACCCCCGGCTGCCCAGCACCGACATGGTCTTGCGCAGGCCCAGCGAGACCAGCACGATCCCCGCCACCATCGGCAGGTGCAGCCACGTGTACGCGTCGCGGGCCAGCCGGGTCCGGGTGCGCAGGTCGGCGGCGGCCAGCGCCCGTTCCCCCTCGGTGCTGTCCCAGCCGAAGTAGGCCCACCACAGGGCGGCCAGCAGGGCGGTGCCGAGGAACACCGCCACCACGATCCGGGCCGAGACCGGCGTGTACACCACGGCGCTGCCCATCGAGATCACCGCCTCACCGAGCCCGATGATGATGATCAGGCTGTGCCGGTCGGCCCAGTGCTCCGCCGAGCGCACGCTGAGGTGGCGCAGGCCCACCCGGGCGTTCCCGGCCAGGTCGACCGCGATGGCGAGCAGCCACAGCCCGACCCGCGGCGGGGAGAACTGGCGGACGTCGCCGACCGGCAGCGGCAGCAGCGCGGCGACCAGCATGAGCCCGAGCGAGACGAGGGTCGGCGCGGCGGCCCGCAGCGACGGCGTCGGCCACGCCGGGTCCTGCCGCGCCACCAGCCCGAACGAGGCCAGGTGCAGCAGCCGGATGGCCGCGTAGCAGGCGACGAAGACCAGCGGCCCGGGCAGGCCACCCCGCGAGTCGTCGATCGCCTGCGGGCTGGCCAGCGTGATCAGCGCGGTGAGCGCCACCACGAGCACCATGACGAGGCGGACCACCGGGCTCTCCGAGCGGACCTCGGCCGACAGCCAGGCGTACGCGCACCAGGCCTGCCAGAGCACGGCGAGCACCAGCAGCCCGCGCGCCAGGCCGGACCACGTCGGGTCGTCGGCCATCAGCGCGGCCACCTGGAGGAAGGCGTAGACGAAGACCAGATCGAAGAAGAGCTCCTTCGGGGTGACCCCGGCGTGCTCCTGGGTCGGGCCGATCATCGCGTGCAGCCGGCGGTGCCGGCGCCGGAACACGGTCACGTCGGCCAGCGCGGTCGCGCCCACCGCCGCGGCCAGCAGGGCCAGCTCGGCCAGCGCCGGCAGGTGCGGGGCGACGGGCGCCAGCCCGGCCACCAGCAGGATGCCGAGCACCGGGGACCGGCCCAGGATGCGCAGCGTCCGCACCTCGAACAGCACCAGCCCCAGCAGGTAGAGCACCACCCCGCCGTGGAGCACCAGCAGCGTGAGGATCGGGGTCGCCTCGTGGCTGTCCGCGCGCAGCTCGCCGAGCACCTTCTTCAGGCCGAGCGCCACCAGGATCAGCCCGGCCATCATCGGCAGGTGCAGGAAGCTGTACGCGTCCCGGCCGAGCAGCGCGCGCCGTTTGCCGGCGGCCCGCTCCATCGCCTGCTCGGCCGCGAACCGGGCCACGTCGAAGTACGTCCACCACAGCGCGCCGGCCAGCGTCACCCCGAGCAGCGCCCCGACCAGCACCTCCAGGGTCAGCGGCTGGGTCGCCGCCACCCCCTGGCTCAGCCCCACCGAGATGATCGTCTCCCCGAACCCGATCAGGATGATCAGCGCGTGCCCCTCCGCCCAGTACGGGATCGAGCCGATCCGCCACAGGTTCGCCCCGAGCAGGAGCGCCCCGCCGTACTCCGCGACGATCGCGCAGCCCACCAGTCCGAAGCGGAGCCACTCCCGGTCCACCTCGCCCGGCACGTGTCCCGGGACCAGCGCGGCGGCCAGCAGGAACAGCGCGCCGGCCAGCGGCGGCGGCCACGCCCGCAGCGCCAGCCGGCGGGGTGCCGCCTCCCCGGCGGCGGCGGCCAGTGCGGCGGCGGCCAGCGTGGTGCCGCGCACGACCAGGTAGCCGAGGGCGAAGACCACCGGACCGGAGAGCCCGCCGGGCCGATCGTGGAACGCCTCCCGCACCGTCAGGCCCATCACGAACAGGGTGGCGCTGAGCCCGAACATCAGCACCGGCATGACCCCGCGGTCCAGCCGGACGGTGCTGCCCAGCCAGGCGAACGGCGCCCAGCACCACCACAGCAGCACGAGCAGCAGCAGGCCGCGCGGCAACCCGGCCGGGTTGAGCTGCTCGGCGGTCACCCCGGTGACGTTGAGGAACGCGAAGACGAAGATCAGGTCAAGGAAGAGCTCCAGCCGGCTGACGCCGCCCGCGTCGCCGGCCAGCTGGATCCGACCGACGCCGCCCACCACCTCACTGTGCCAACCGGGCCGGGCCCGGACGGGGGATCCGTCCCAATGACCCACCGGCCGCGATCCGGAAAACGGTTTGAGGACCGGCCGCGCCGTCGCCCAGAATCCGCCGGGTGCCGACCGATTTCTCCGTCAAGCCCACCCTCACCGGCGACCGCGCCCTGCTGCGCCCCTTCGTCGACGACGACCTCGCGGCCTTCGAGGCGATCCTGGCCGACCCCGAGGTGGCCCGGCTCACCGGCAGCCCGCCCGGCGAGGGGTTCGAACCGGCCCGGCTGCGGGCCTGGTACGGCACCCGCAACAGCCAGCCGGACCGGCTCGACCTGGCCGTGGCGGACCGGGCGACCGGGGCCTGCGTGGGCGAGGTCGTCCTGAACGAGTGGGACCGGCACAACGGCAGCTGCAACTTCCGCACCCTGATCGGCCCCGCCGGGCGGGACCGGGGGCTGGGCACCGAGGCGGTCCGGCTCATCGTCGGCTACGGCTTCCAGCAGCTCGGCCTGCACCGGATCGGGCTGGAGGTGTTCGCCTTCAACCCCCGCGCCCGCCGGGTCTACGAGAAGGTCGGGTTCGTGACCGAGGGCACGCTGCGGCAGGTCCTCCGCGACGGCGACGGCCGGGTGGACGCCACGGTGATGTCGATCCTCGCCCCGGAGTGGGCCGCGCACCGGGGCCACCCGGCTGGCTGAGTCCGCCACGCGGGACCGGGTTGAGCCGCGCGCGTCGAACCGCTGGGCGGGCCCGTCGGCGTGTGCCGGCCGGCCCCGCTCGGGCCGGCCGTCCGCGCCAGGCAGGGTCGGACCTCAGCGCCGGGCCAGCGCCAGCACGCTCAGGCCGAACATCAGGACACCCAGGGGGAGGTGGACCGACGGTACGTGGGCGATGCCGAGCACGACCTGCACCGAGGCGAGGACGAGGAATCCCGACGCGTGCCAGACCGGCCGGGGCGAGCCGCCGCCCGGCTTCCACGCCAGCACCGCCGCGAGCACGTACAGCATGGACGCCCCGTACATCACCCGGGCTCCGACACTGTGCAGGGTCTCTCCGTAGGACGAGGTGAGCAGCAGCCCGGCGGAGACCGCCTGGAGGAAGATGGTCAGGGTCTGCAGGGCGATCGCGGTCTGCAGGAACGAGGAGCTGCGCCGTGCGTTCGCCGTCGCCGTCAGCTGGGTGGCCATGTCACGGTCCCCTTTTCCGCCCTCGGGCAGTAGATCGTTAAGGTCTCACCAGCCCGACGACGCGGGCCGGCGAAAGGTAAGGCGGGGGCGGCCGGAAGCATGGGAAGTGTGGGGACCCGCACCGACGAGATAGCCGGCGAGCGACGCCAACTGATCAATGTCGCCTACCGGTTGCTCGGCTCGGTGACCGAGGCCGAGGACGCCGTACAGGACGCCTACACGCGCTGGTACGGGCTGCCAGCGAGCCAGCAGGAGGAGATCCGGTCGCCCGGCGCCTGGCTGATGACGGTGACCAGCCGCATCTGCCTGGACCTGCTCGGCTCGGCGCGGGCCCGCCGTGAACGCTATGTCGGCGCGTGGCTGCCCGAGCCGCTGCCCGACCGCGCCGAGTGGAACCACCCGGGCGGCGCGGACTCCACCCGCCCTGCCGACCCCGCCGACCAGATCGTCCTGGACGAGTCGGTGGCCATGGCCTTCCTCGTCGTCCTGGAGTCGACGACGCCCGCCGAGCGGGTGGCGTTCGTCCTGCACGAGGTCTTCCGGTATCCGTTCGCCGAGATCGCCGACGTGCTGGGCCGGACCCCTGCGGCCTGCAAGCAGCTGGCGGCGTCCGCCCGGCGGCGGGTGAGCGTGGCGCGCGCTCCGGTGCCGGCGAGCGGCCAGGCCGACGTGGTGCGGCACGTCCGGAAGGCGTGGGAGGCCAAGGACATCGCGGCCCTCGTCGGTCTGCTCAACCCGGCCGCCGTGATGACCGCCGACGGCGGCGGCATGGCCGGCACCGTCCTGCACCCGGTCGAGGGCGGCGCACACATCGCCCGGTACATGGTCGCCATCGCCGACCTGGCTCCGGGACTCGAACTCCTGGAGCGGTCGGTCAACGGTGTGCCGGGCCTGGTGGCCCGGCGTGCCGGCGTCGTCGTGACCGTGGCCTCGTTCGACGTCTCCGAGGACGGGCGCGTCACCCGGATCTGGGTGGTCCGCAACCCGGAGAAGCTGCGGCCGTGGGCGCGGGAGGACTACGGCCTGTTTCATAACTCGGTGGAGTTGTGAGACAGCGCCCTTCTCGGGCGTCCGCGCCTCGCCCCGGGTGGGGTGGGTACGGTTCCTGCGTCATCGGGGCCGGTTTCGCCCGCGCGTGTGCGCGGGCCAGAGCCTTCCCCTCGGCCGGCGTTGGTGACCGGGCCCCCTGCGGGGAGGTCCCGGACCTGGGCGTGGTGCTGCTCGGCCCAGACCGCGAGGTTGACGGCGGCATTGTGGTCCCGATCGGCCTGATACCCGCACACCTGGCAGGTGAACGTGCGCTGGTGCAGAGGCATCGCGGGGGCCACGGTCCGGCATGCGGAACAGGTCTTGGTCGACGGGTACCAGCGGTCGACCAGGGCCAGTTGGCCGCCGCGCCACTGCTGCTTGTAGGCCAGTTGGCGGGCCAGTTCGCCCCATGCCGCGTCGGCGACCGCCGACGCCAGGCGCCGGTTGCCGAGCATGCCGGTGATGGCGAGGGTCTCGATGGCGAGCCGGTCGTGGGTATTGACCAACTGGTTGGAGACCTGGTGCAGGAAACGGCGCCGGATCGCGGCCACCCGGGCGTGGTGGCGGCCCAGCCGGGCCGCAGCCTTGGCACGGTTGTTGGAGCCGCGCTGTTTGCGGGTGACCTCGCGCGACAGGCGGCGCTGGCGCGTCACCGCGGCCCGGGCGGGCCGTGGCCAGCCGTCGACCCGCAGGACCTGCGTGCCGTCGGCGAGCGCTGCGGCGACGAACGTCGACAGGCCCCGGTCGACACCCACCCACCCTGCGGCGCTGATGTTCGGCTGGTGGCGGCGGGCATCGTGCAGGTCGGCGGCTTCGCAGGTCAGTGACACCGCCCACCGGCCGGCCCGGTGGCTGACCGTCGCGGACACGACCTTCGCCCGCCCCTTGGCCAGCATGCGCCGCAGCCGGCGGGTGTCCTGCCGTAGCGCCAGGGTGCCGATGCCGGGCAAGGTCACGGTACGCGGCGCTTGGTCACCGACCCGGATACCCGCCCGGCCTGCGGCAGAGGTCCTGCTACGGATGCGAAACGACAGCGGGGCGCGTTTCTTGGACTTGAACCTCGGAAAACCGACCCGTCGACCCCGCCGGTGGCCGGTGCGCGATGCCGTGTACGCGCACAGGCCGCGGCCGAGATCGACCGCGGCTTCTTCAAAGACCTGCTGACATACCTCGCCCCGCCATGCCAGACCGGTTACCTGCACCGTGACGGTCCCGTCACCGGCGGCGACCATCACCCGGCCCGCGTCACCCGACCGTTTCCACCCGTTGAACGCGTTGATCAGGTCGAAGCCCGACCACGGCACCTTGCCGACCGTCCCACCGCGCTTGCCATCCAAAGCGTCCTTGACCAGCCGCAGGCACTGGTTGTAGCCGAACCGGGCCGCACCCGCATGCCGACGCAGCACAAACTCCTGCTCGGCGGTCGGGTTCAGACAGAACCGGAACGTGGTGAAACGGGCCACGGCAGCACACCATGCCACACACCACCGACAAACAGCCCACCACTTGCACAGACCCAGAAACCCCACGGGCCGACCGACAACAATGGCTCACAACGCCCAGCACCAGCCGCTCACTTATGAAACACGCCGTAGGCTCCCGCCCCCACCCGTGCCGGTGGCTCCGCCCGGTCCAGCAGGGTCTCGCAGACACCGATCAGGCGGGCCCGCAGGTGGCCGGCACGCTGGGCGAACTCGCGTTGACGGGCGACGTACTCCGCCTTGCCCTCCGGCGTCTCGATGGCCACGGGCGGCTCCCCGTACGAGGAGAAGTCGTACGGGGACGCCTGCATGTCGAGCAGCCGGATGTCCCGCGCCAGCTCGAAGCAGTCGAGCGCCAGGTCGCCCCGAACGGCGGGGCCCAGCTTGGTGGCCCACTTGTGGCAGTCCATCGAGGCGTGCAGGCAGCCCGGCTGGTCCAGGTCCACCTGGCTCTCCCTCGTGGGTTGGAGCCGGTTGAGGCCGACCGCGTCCGGGGTGAAGAACCGGAACGCGTCGAAGTGGGTGCAGCGGATCTGGTGCGACTCGACCACCGCGTCGGTGCCGGCCTGGCCGAGTCGCAGGGGCAGCGGGTGCCGATGCTCACGTTGGCGGTACACCATCGCCCACTCGTGCAGGCCGAAGCAGCCGGTGAAGGCCGGCCGCGACGCGATCGAGGACAACAGCCGGTGGATGAAGCGCACCGACTCCGCCCGGTCGGCCAGGAACGCCGCGATGTCGACGCTCACGCCCCCGTCCGCGTCCGTGGCGTACCAACGCCACGTCCGGTGTGGGGCGGGCCCGTCCGGACCGGGTTCCAGGGTGATCCCGACGCCGGGGTGCCACCGTCGCAGCACGGACGGCCTGGTGCCGTAGTAGTCGTAGAGGAAGTCGTCGATCGCGTGACGTTCCCTCGCTGCCCTGCGGGCACGGTGGCCCGCGGTGAGGGAGTCGGCGCGTTCCTCGTGAGCCTGCGCGAGGGCGAGCCACGTCGGTCCGGCCAGGCGGGTCACCGGTTCCGGCCCCTGGTGCCCACAACGTGCCGCCCGCGTGTCCCCTGCGTGGCAAGGTGCCGGCGGCGCGGCTGCGCCGGGAGCGCGGTGGCGGGGGCGAGGGCGGCGGTCACGGACCCCAGGGTACGACCGCCGCCCGCCCCCGGTCACCGCACGTCGACCCGCACCCCGGCGGAGAACACCCCGCTGCGCAGCTCCAACTGCTTCGGCGGGTCGTCGCCGTGCACCGTGAACACCAGCGGCAGCAGCACCCGGGAGCCGGCCGCGACCGGCTGGGCGAAGACGTCCCGGCCGAGGTTCGCCACCCGGGTGGCGTTCTCGTCGGCGGCCACCCAGTTGCCTCCGGGCAGGTACGCCCGCTGCAACTGCCCGTGCCAGGTCTGCTCGCCGGGCGTGAGATTGCGCACCCCGACCGTGGCCAGGCACTGCTGGCCGCCCGCCGACGCCGCCGGCAGCGTCCCGGCGCCGCACGTCATCCGGTAGACGGTGAACTCGAACGCGGTCTCCCGCAGCGGGACGCCGAGCACCCCCGTGGCGCTGGTGCCCACCCACGCGCCGCTGGTCGGCTGCTTGGTGGTGTCCATGGCGGCGACCCGCTGGGTGGCCGTCCACGCGGCCGCGCCGACCACGCCGGCCAGCACCGCGGCCGCGACCCCGACCACCATCCAGATCGGCGGCCGGCGGCGCCGCCCCGCGGGCGCGGGCATGGCCGGGCGCGGGTAGACCGTGCCCCGGTCCGCCGGGCCGCCCACGCCGCCGGCGACCGGCGGGGCGCCGGTGGCCGCCGAGGCGGGGCCGGGCCTCCCGCGCCGCCGCAACGCCCACCACAGCACACCCCCGGTCAGGACGAGGAGGGCGGCCAGCGCGGCCAGCAGCACCGGCGGGCGGCGCCAGGCCGGCGCCGCGGTCACCTGCGCCGCCGGAACCGTGGCGGCGCCCGTCCAGGTCGCCGTGGCGCAGTCGTACGGCCGGGTGCCGTCGGTGCCGTAGGCGCAGGTCGGCGCGGTGACCGACCGGCCCGGACCGGCAATGCTCAGCGCGGTGTTCAGCGTGGTGGTGCTCCGCGCCGGCAGCCGCAGCCGCCAGGTGACCTCGTTGGCGGCGGCCGACCCGACCGGGCGGTTGGCCCGGCCCCCGCCGGTGACCGCGGTCGCCCGGGAGCCGGTCGGCAGCTCCTGCCGGACGGTCGTCTCGACGGGCGTGGGGCCGCCGTTGCGGACCTGGATCCGGTAGCCCGGCGCCGGGGTGCCGGCCGCCGCCACCGCCACGGTGACCGGTGGCTTGCTCAGCTGGATCGGCGCCGGCTTGGTGGTCGGCATCGCCGGTGGCGCCGCCGGCATCCCGGTCGGGATGGGCGTGGCCCGGGCCGCTGCGGCGGGCGGGGCCGCCGGTTGCGGCGGCGCGGCCTCCGCCCGGGGCGCCGCCCCGGGCAGCGCCGGCACGGCGGCGATGACGCCGAGGCAGTTCACGAGCACAGCCAGGGTCCTGTGGTGTCGTCTCGATGCAGGCATACGAACGCACCTCCGGCCCCGAAGCTATGGGCCCGGGCCCGCCGGGCGGGTACGAAGTGCGCAATCCCGCCCCGACCGGCGCGGGCCGGCGTACCCTTCCGCACCCCCGCGACGGAGCCCGTGGCCGCGTCCGGCGTGGCCCGGCCGGTCGGCGGGGATAGATTGGCCGGGTGCGTATCGCTCGTTTCGCTCATGCCAAGGGAATGTCGTTCGGGGTCGTCGAGGGCGAGTCGGAGGCCGGGCCGCAGGGCCTGACCATCGCCGAGATCGAGGGCCACCCGTTCGGGCAGATCCAGTTCTCCGGCGCCCGCTGGGCGCTCTCCGACGTCCGGCTGCTCTCACCGATCCTGCCCAGCAAGGTGGTCTGCGTCGGCCGCAACTACGCCGAACACGCCGCCGAGCACGGCAGCGAGGTGCCCAAGGAGCCGCTGCTGTTCCTCAAGCCGTCCACCTCGGTGATCGGCCCCCGGGACGCCATCCGGCTGCCGATCTTCTCGAAGCAGGTCGAGCACGAGGCCGAACTGGCCGTCGTGATCGGCGCCCCGGGCGCGCGCCGGGCCGACCGGGCCGCCGCCGAGCGGGCCATCTTCGGCTACACCTGCGCCAACGACGTCACGGCGCGGGACCTCCAGCGCTCCGACGGGCAGTGGACCCGGGCCAAGGGCTTCGACTCGTTCTGCCCCATCGGGCCGTGGATCACCACCGGGCTGGACGTCACCGACCTGGAGGTCCGCTGCGAGGTGGGCCGCAACCCGGAGGAGATGGAGGTACGCCAGCTCGGCCGCACGAAGGACATGGTCTTCGACGTCCCGGCTCTCGTGTCGTACATCTCCCACGTCATGACGTTGCTCCCCGGTGACGTGGTCCTGACCGGCACGCCGGCCGGGGTTAGCCCGCTCACCGACGGGGATACGGTCACCGTGCGGATCGAGGGGATCGGCGAGCTCACCAACCCGGTGGTGCCGGTGGCCTGACGCGTCCGACGCCTCGTTTCCGCAGTTGAGGGCGGGTTCGAGGGGTTGGATTTGGCCTGTCGGCACCGGGAGGGTAAAGTTCGTTCCTGGCGCCGCAAGGGGCCAATGGGGTATGGGGTAATTGGCAGCCCGACTGATTCTGGTTCAGTTAGTCTAGGTTCGAGTCCTGGTACCCCAGCGCAGCCGCGGATTCGCGAGAATCCCGGACGCTGGATTCTGGCGGAGTTCCGCTCCGCTCCTCGCGAGAGGGGCGGCAGATGATCTCTGATAGAGTCAGCTTCCCCGCCCGTGAGGGCGCGGAAGCATGAAGTTCTGGCCCCGTCGTCTAGTGGCCCAGGACGCCGCCCTCTCAAGGCGGTAGCGCCGGTTCGAATCCGGTCGGGGCTACAAGCATCGACAGCCCGTCCCACCTCGTGGGGCGGGCTGTTTCGTGTCTCCTGGTCAACGGCCGGCCACAGACCCCCTCGCCGGGGGTGGACGTGGTGCCGCTAGACTACTGCGGCACCGCTCGTCAGGGCGGTGAAGCAGGAAAAGTGCCTGGCCCCGTCGTCTAGCGGCCCAGGACGCCGCCCTCTCAAGGCGGTAGCGCCGGTTCGAATCCGGTCGGGGCTACCACACAGGAACGGCCCGTCTCGCACCCGCGAGACGGGCCGTTCGCCCGTCCCGCCCGCGGCCCCACCCTGACCTCGCTGATCATGAAGTTAGCGGCGTTCTTGATCTCCGTGACTGCCGCCAACCTCATGATCAACCGAGTGGGGTGGGGGTGGGGGCCTCAGAGGCCGGAGAGGCGTTGGCCGGCGCGGACCACGGCCATGGCGTGGCGTTCGCCGGGGCGGCGGCCCAGGCGCTCGATGGGCCCGGAGATGCTGATCGCGGCGATGACCCGGCCGGTGCGGTCGCGGATCGGGGCCGAGACGCTCGCCACGCCGGCCTCCCGCTCGGCGACGCTCTGCGCCCAGCCGCGGCGGCGCACCTCGGCGAGGGTGCGGCCGGTGAACTTCGACCGGGGCAGCAGCGGCATGACCGCCTCGGGCGGCTCCCAGGCGAGCAGGATCTGCGCCGCCGAGCCGGCCGTCATGGGCAGCACCGAGCCGACCGGCACGGTGTCCCGCAGGCCGCTGGCCCGCTCGGCCGCGGCCACGCAGATCCGCTCGTCGGCGCGGCGCAGGTAGAGCTGGGCGCTCTCCCCGGTGGCGTCGCGCAGCGCGGCGAGCAGCGGCTCGGCCGCGGTCAGCAGCACGTCCGGCGCGGCGTTGGCCAGCTCGCCGAGCCGGGGGCCGGGGCGCCAGCGGCCCTGGGTGTCCCGGACCAGCATCCGGTGGATCTCCAGCGCCTGTGCCAGCCGGTGCGCGGTGGCCCGGGGCAGCTTGGTGCGTTCAACGAGTTCGGCCAGGCTGGCGCCGTCGACGCAGGCGGCCAGGATGACCACCGCCTTGTCGAGAACGCCGACACCGCTCATACTGTGTCCCACAAGCCGAAATTTACCTCCCAAAATTTAGGATGTCCAGATGGTGGGAGTCACTCAACCGAGGACCCTGGCCGAGAAGGTCTGGGACGCGCACGTGGTCCGCTCCGCCGCCGGCGAGCCGGACCTGCTCTTCATCGACCTGCACCTGCTCCACGAGGTCACCAGCCCGCAGGCGTTCGACGGGCTGCGCCTGGCCGGCCGCCCGGTCCGCCGCACGGACCTGACGATCGCGACCGAGGACCACAACACCCCGACCGGGTACGACGACCCGGCGTTCCGCTCCCGGCGCGGCGACCTGCTCACGATCGCGGACCCCACCTCCCGCACCCAGATCGAGACGCTGCGCCGCAACTGCGCCGAGTTCGGCGTGCGGCTGCACCCGCTGGGCGACGAGAACCAGGGCATCGTGCACGTCATCGGCCCCCAGCTCGGCCTCACGCAGCCGGGCATGACGATCGTCTGCGGCGACTCGCACACCGCCACCCACGGCGCGTTCGGCGCGCTCGCCTTCGGCATCGGCACCAGTGAGGTCGAGCACGTGCTGGCCACCCAGACGCTGCCGCAGGCCCGCCCGAAGACCATGGCCGTGAACGTCACCGGCCAGCTCGCCCCGGGGGTCACCGCCAAGGACCTGGTGCTCGCACTGATCGCCCAGGTGGGCACCGGCGGCGGGCGCGGGCACATCGTGGAGTACCGGGGCGAGGCCATCCGGAACCTCTCGATGGAGGGCCGGATGACCATCGCCAACATGTCCATCGAGTGGGGCGCCAAGGCCGGCATGATCGCGCCGGACGAGACCACCTTCGCGTACCTCAAGGGGCGGCCCCACGCGCCGCAGGGGGCCGACTGGGACGCGGCGGTCGCCCACTGGCGGACGCTGCCCACCGACGAGGGCGCGACCTTCGACACCGAGGTCACCCTCGACGCCGGCCGGATCACGCCGTTCGTCACCTGGGGGACGAACCCCGGCCAGGGCCTGCCGCTCGCCGCGGCCGTGCCGGACCCGGAGGACTTCGTCACCGAGGCCGAGCGGGTCGCGGCCCGCCGGGCCCTGGAGTACATGGACCTCACACCCGGCACCGCGCTGCGTGACCTGGCCGTGGACGTGGTCTTCGTCGGCTCCTGCACCAACGGCCGGCTGGAGGACCTGCGCGCCGCCGCCGACGTGCTGCGCGGGCACAAGGTCGCCGACGGCGTACGCATGCTGGTGGTACCCGGTTCGGCCGCGGTGCGCGAGGCGGCCGAGGCGGAGGGCCTGGACAAGGTCTTCGCCGACGCCGGCGCCGAGTGGCGCTTCGCCGGCTGCTCCATGTGCCTGGGCATGAACCCCGACACGCTCAAGCCGGGCGAGCGCTCCGCCTCGACCTCCAACCGCAACTTCGAGGGCCGCCAGGGCCGGGGCGGGCGTACGCACCTGGTGTCCCCGCCGGTCGCCGCCGCCACCGCCGTGGTCGGCCGGCTGGCCGCCCCCGCCGACCTGTAGAAGGGCAGCCGAGAGATGGACAAGTTCACCACCCACACCGGCACGGCCGTGCCGCTGCGGCGGTCCAACGTGGACACAGATCAGATCATCCCCGCCGTGTACCTCAAGCGGGTGACCCGGACCGGATTCGCGGACGGTCTGTTCAACGCGTGGCGGGAGGATCCGTCATTCGTCCTCAACGATCCCGTCCATTCGGGTGCGTCGATTCTGATCGCCGGCCCGGAGTTCGGCACCGGATCTTCCCGGGAGCACGCCGTCTGGGCGCTGCGGGACTGGGGCTTCCGGGCCGTGATCGCGCCTCGCTTCGGCGACATCTTCCGCGGCAACGCGCTCAAGGAAGGACTCCTTCCGGTCGAGTTGGAATTGAAAGCCGTGGAAGAACTGTGGGATCTCGTGGAATCCGAGCCGACCACCCCGATCACGGTCGACCTCGCCGCCCGCCAGGTCCACGCCGGCGACGCCACCTGGGCGTTCCCGCTGGACGACCACAGCCGTTGGCGGCTCATGGAGGGCTTGGACGACATTGGACTCACCCTCCGGCACGAGGCCGAGATCAGCGCCTACGAGGCGTCCCGGCCGTCGTTCCTGCCCTCGGTCGCCTGACCACAGATAGCTTTTCGCCCCCACCGGCCCGGCCGGTGGGGGCGAATCCGTTACGACACAAGGGCTTTTTTCCACCGAATGTTTGTGTCCAGGCAGCACAGGGCATACCGTGCGCGCAGAATGGCTCGCGACGAGTCAGTTGCACAATCGGGAGGAAGTCGTGAACAAGGCCGAGCTCATCGAGGCGCTCGCCGTTCGCCTGGGGGACCGGAAGACGGCGACGGCCGCGCTCGAGGCGGTCCTCACTGAGGTTCAGGCGGCGGTCACCAAGGGCGAGAAAGTGGCGATCACCGGTTTCGGAGCGTTCGAAAAGCGTGTCCGGGGAGCCCGAACAGCGCGCAACCCGCGGACCGGCGAGGCGGTGAAGGTCAAGAAGACCTCCGTCCCGACCTTCCGGGCGGGCGCGGGCTTCAAGGAGATGGTGGCCAGCGGCAAGGTGCCGAAGTCCACCGCCGCCGCCAAGAAGACCACCTCGGCCGCCGCCGCGAAGACCACCGGCGCGAAGGCGACCGGGGCCAAGGCGACCGCTGCGAAGAAGACCACGGCGGCCGCCGCCGCCAAGAAGACCACGGCGGCGAAGGCGACCAAGACCGCCGCCGCGACCAAGAAGGCCGCACCTGCGAAGAAGGCCGCGACCAAGACGACCACGGCGAAGAAGACCACCGCGGCGAAGTCGACCGCGGCCAAGAAGACCGCCGCCAAGAAGACCGCCGCCGCCAAGAAGACGACGGCCGCCAAGAGCACCGCTGCCAAGAAGGCGCCGGCGAAGAAGGCTCCGGCCAAGAAGGCCGCCAGCCGGCGCTGACCGCACGACCCGGAAGGGCGCCCACCGTTCGTGGTGGGCGCCCTTTCTCGTGGGTACGCGTTGACCCGCCGTCGCGCCAGCCCGGAGAATCCTCGTGCCGAAAACCCCCGTCGGTCACGAGAAGAGGGGCGCCCGTGCGCCACCGTCACCTTCCCACCGCCGCGCTCGCCCTCGGCGTCGTCGTCCTGCTCGACGTGCTGCGGGTGTGGCTGCCGTCGATCATCACCATCTTCGGCCGGGCGGCCGAGACGCCGGCCGAACTCCTCGGCGCCTTCGCCCTCGGCTGGTTCGTGCTCGCCCTCGCCGCGCCCGTCCTGCTCAGCCGGCCCGGTCCACGCCCGGTGGGCCTGGTCGCGGCGGGGGTGCTGGCCGCCGCCCGGTTCGCCCTGACCGCCGCGCCCGGCGGCCGGGCCCAGCTCTGGCTGGCCTGCGCCGGCCTGCTCGCCGGCCTGGTGTGGCTCGCCGCGACCGCCGCCACGGTCGCCCGGCCGGTGCCGGGGCTGGCGTTCGGCCTGGCCGGGGCCGCCGTCGGGCACGCCCTGCTCGGCACCGAGGACCTGGTCTGGCGGGGCGGCCCGCTCGGCTGGGTCCTGTCCGTCCTGCTGGTCGGCGCCTTCCTCGCCGCGCAGGCGACCACGTCGTCGCCGGCCGGGCTCCGGCCCTCGGCCCGTCCCGCCGCCTCGTCCGGTGATGCCGTGCCGGGGCCGGGCGGGGGAGCCGGCCGTGCCGCCTGGCTGCTGGTGGGGCCGGTGCTGTTGCTGGCCGGCCAGTTGGCGCTCACGCCGGCGGTGTGGGACGCGGCCGCGTCGTACTGGCACGGGTCGGCGTACCTGCCGGGCCTGGCGCTTCCCCCGGCGCGCCTCGCGGCGGTGCCCGAGGTGGCGATCGCCCTTTTCCTGGCAGCGGTGCTGCTCCGGCCGCCCCGGCCGGTGGCGCGGCTGCTCTGGCCGGGCGCGCTGGTCGTCGGGGCCGGACTGTTCGCCACCGACCGGGCGGGCTGGCTGGCGGCGGCGGTCCTGCTCAGCGCCGCCGGGCTCGGTGGCTGCCTCGCCCTCGTCGACACCGTCGGCGAGCGCGCGACCGTGCCGGCTGAGCGGGTGCCCGCTGAGCCCGTTCCCGCCACGACAGGCCCGGGCGGGGGCACCGGTTCGGTAGCGGTCCGTGGCCTCGGCGCAGGTGCAGGGGCTGGTGCCGCGCCAGCCAGGCCGGGCGAGGATTCCGCTGCCGGTCCGTCTGCCGCGCCGGACCCGAGCGCCTCGGACGGCGGCCGGCGGGACTTCGCCGTCGTCGGCGGGATGCTGGGGTTCGCGGTCGGCGCCGTGGCCTACTACGCCGCCTACGACCTCGGATACCCGAACGGCTGGGTGCCGGTGCTGGCGGCGCTGGGCGTCGCCGCCGCGGCCGTGGTCGCCCCGCCGTTCGCCGCGCCCCCGCTGCGCCCGCCCGTGCCGGTGTGGACGGTCCTCGGGGCGATGCTGCTGACCTCCGTGGCCGGCGGGATCCACCGTCCGGCGTCGGCGCCGAACCCGCCCGCGACGCCACCGGCGGCGCTACGGGTGGTGGCGTACAACATCCGGATGGGGTTCGGGCTGGACGGGCGGCTCGACCTGGACGCGCTGACCCGGGCGGTGGAGGGCGGCCGGCCGGACGTGGTGCTGCTCAGCGAGGTGGACCGGGGTTGGCTGCTCAACGGCGGCCACGACACCCTCGCCCTGCTGGCCGGGCGGCTGCGGATGCCGTACGTCTTCGCGCCCGCCGCCGACCCCGTGTGGGGTGACGCGGTGCTGAGCCGCTTCCCGGTGCGGTCCGGCCGGACCCGGCCGCTCGCGGCGCACGGGGCACCGACCGGGGCGCAGGCGCTCGGCGTCACGCTCGACCTCGGCGGCCGGGAACTCGCCGTGGTCGCCACGCACCTGCAACCGCCGCCGGGGGAGGGTCCGGTGGCCCAGGCCGGCGAGGTGGCCGCCTTCGCCACCCGGTACGCGGCCGGCCGGCCGCTGGTGCTCGGCGGCGACCTGAACACCGAGCCCGGCGATGCCGCGTTCGCCGAGTTCACCCGCGCCGGGCTGGTCGACGCGCTGGGCGCGGCCCGCCCGCTGCGGACCAGCCCGGCCGACGACCCGCGCACCCAGATCGACCACGTCTTCGTCTCACCCGGTCTCACTGCGTCGGGTGCGACGGCGCCGCGCAGCACCGCCAGCGACCACCTCCCGGTCGCCGTGACGATCGCCCTGCCCTGAGCACCCCGTTGCCGGTTGCGCTCGCCCCGCCCGCGCCCGTGGTGTTAGGAGGGGGCCCCTGCTCTACCGGAGGCGTTAACAGGGGGCCCTTCCTTACAGGCGGTCGGCGGCGACCAGGCGGTCGCCGGCGAAGGCGAGCAGCCAGCCGCCGCCCTTCGGGGTGGTGTAGTCGGCGGAGCGGCCGGTCAGCCGTTCCAGCGCGCCCGGGATCACCTTGCCCTGGCTGCACACCGCGACCGGTTCCGCGTCCTGAGCCAGAGCGGTGAGCCGGGCGGCGGCGGCCAGGGCGCATTCGTCCGGCTGCTGGCCGGGGCGCGGCTCGTCCAGGTCGCCGACCACCTCGACGGGCAGGTCCAGCAGGGCGGCCGCCGGGTCGAGGGTCTGCACGCAGCGCCGGGCCGAGGCGGAGACCAGGCGGGCCGGGCGGATGAGGGCCACCAGGGGCGCGAGCGCCCGGGCCTGGGCCCAGCCCTCGGCGTCCAGCGGCCGGCCGGTGTCCGGGCCGGTCCAGGTGCCCCGCTTACCGGCGTGCGCGTGCCGGACCAGCAGCACGGTGGCGGTGACCGGCGGCAGCGCCGCGAACGCGGCGATCACCTCGGCGTCGTGCGGGTAGCTGACCCGGCGTGCCGCCTCGTCGGTGGCGAACCAGGCCACCTCGTCCACCTCGGTGTCCGGCTGGAAACCGCCCTGCGCGGCGGCCCGCATCGACCAGTAGTCGACGGCCTTCGGCCGGCCCTCGCTGCGGTAGCGGACGGTCGGCAGGCGTACCTGCGGCACGGCCCGGACGTCGGTCTCCTCGGCGACCTCGCGGACGGCGGCCCGCAGCGGATGCTCGCCGGCGTCCAGCTTGCCCTTGGGCAGCGACCAGTCGCCGTACCGGGGGCGGTGCACCAGGCAGATCTCGACGCCGCCGGTGGACGGGCGCCAGACGACCCCGCCCGCCGCCCGGATCCGCACCGGCTCGTCGTCCGTCATCCGCTCACCGTATGCCCGCTCCGAGCGGGTCGTGGTCCGGTCAGCCCGCCCTCCCGCCGACCCGGTGCAGGAGCAGGTCCTGCAGGTGGGTCAGCGGCGTGTCGCCGGTGCCGGTACGCCGCTGCCAGGCGCCGTCCGGGGCCAGCTCGAAGGCGTCCACCTCCGGGCTGAACGCGGCGGTCAGCACGTGGTCCAGCTCGGCCCGGGCCACCGGGTCGCTCACCTGCACCAGCGCCTCGACCCGGCGGTCCAGGTTGCGGTGCATGAGGTCGGCCGAGCCCATCCAGAACTCCGCGTCGCCGTTGTTGCCGAACCGGAAGATGCGCGAGTGCTCCAGGAACCGGCCGAGGATCGAGCGGACCCGGATGTTCTCCGACAGCCCGGGCACGCCCGGCCGCAGCGTGCACATGCCCCGGATCAGCAGGTCCACGTGCACCCCGGCCCGGGACGCCCGGTAGAGCGCGTCGGTGATCTCCTCGTCGACCAGCGCGTTCACCTTGAACTGCACGAGCCCCGGCATGCCCAGCCGCACGTGCTCGATCTCCCGCTCGATCCGCTCGACGAGGCCGCTGCGGATGCCCTGCGGGGCCACCAGCAGCCGCCGGTACGCGGTCTGCCGGCTGTAGCCGGTGAGCACGTTGAACAGGTCGGTGAGGTCGGCACCGATCTCCGGGTCGGCGGTGAGCATGCCGAAGTCCTCGTACAGCCGGGCGGTCTTCGGGTGGTAGTTGCCGGTGCCGATGTGGCAGTAGCGGCGGATCTGGTTGCCCTCCTGGCGGACGACCAGCGCGGTCTTGCAGTGCGTCTTCAGGCCGACCAGCCCGTAGACCACGTGGCAGCCGGCCCGCTCCAGGGTACGCGCCCAGCCGATGTTGGCCACCTCGTCGAAGCGCGCCTTCAGCTCGACGAGCACGACCACCTGCTTGCCGGCGGCGGCCGCGTCGACCAGCGCGTCGACGATGGGGGAGTCGCCGCTGGTGCGGTACAGGGTCTGCTTGATGGCCAGCACGTTCGGGTCGGCGGCGGCCTGCTCGACGAAGCGCTGCACGCTGGTCGCGAACGAGTGGTACGGGTGGTGCACCAGCACGTCCCCGTCGCGCAGGGTGGCGAAGACGCTGCGCGGCACCTCGCCCTCGGCGAGCCGGGGGTGGGTGGCCGGCACGAACGGCGGGTCCTTGAGGTCCGGGCGGTCGGCCTCGCCGTAGACCTGCCAGAGCGCGGAGAGGTCGAGCAGGCCGCGGACCCGGAGCACGTCCTGGCCGTCCATGTCCAGCTCGCGGACGAGCAGCTCCAGCATGTGGTCCGAGATGGAGGCGGCCACCTCCAGCCGCACCGGCGGGCCGAACCGGCGCCGCGCCAGCTCCCGTTCCAGGGCCTGGAGCAGGTCCTCGTCGCGGTCCTCGTCCACCTCCACCTCGGCGTTGCGGGTCACCCGGAACAGGTGGCACTCGACCACCTGCATGCCGGAGAAGAGCTGCCCGAGGTGCACCGAGATGAGGTCCTCGACCGGCAGGAAACGCACTCCCGGCTCGTCGCGCCTTACCCGGACGAACCGGGGCACGTTGTTGGGCACCTTCACCCGGGCGAACAGCTCGGAGCCGCCGTCCGGGTCGCGGACCGAGACGGCCAGGTTCAGGGACCGGCCGGAGATGTAGGGGAACGGGTGCGCCGGGTCCACCGCGAGCGGGGTGAGCACCGGGAAGATGTGCTCCCGGAACCAGGTGCGCAGCCGCTCCCGCTCGGCGTCGTCGAGGTCGCTCCAGCGCAGGATCCGGATGTCCTCGGCGGCCAGCTTCGGCAGCACGTCGTCGACGAAGCAGGCGGCGTGCCGGGAGACCAGGTCGGCGGCCTTCTCGGCGATCAGCTCCAGCTGGGTCCGCAGCGGCAGCCGGTCGCCGCCGCGCACCGGCAGGCCGGCGGAGAGCCGCCGCTTCAGCCCGGCCACCCGCACCATGTAGAACTCGTCCAGGTTGCTGCCGAAGATGGCCAGGAACTTGGCCCGCTCCAGCAGCGGCGTGCGGGGGTCCTCGGCGAGCGCCAGCACCCGGGCGTTGAAGTCGAGCCAGGAGAGCTCCCGGTTGAAGAACCGGTCCTCCGGCAGCGGCCGGGCCGCCGGCCGCTCCTCCTGCGGGCCCGGCCCCTCGACCGGGTCGAGGGACTCCTCCAGACCGGCGGAGGCCGCCGCCGCGGGCTCGGGGCTGACGCTCTCCTCCGGCGGGCGGACGCGGCGGAACCGGCCGTCGGCGCCGCGGGTCGACGCGCCGTTGCGGGGCGTGTCGGGATCGACGAGGTTACGGGGACCGTCGGGGTGCTCGCGAGGGGTGCTCACCACCTCATGATTCCCCGACAAGGGTGAACGGAAAATGAACTCGGGGCAGGTTGGTCACGCCATCGTCGGCAACGTCACCCGGACGACCTCGCCGGAGCCGTCCCGCTCGATGCGGACGCGCTGCCCGAGCCGGAGCAGCCGCAGCCCGGAGGCGTCGAACGCGCGCGCCGGGAAGGCCAGCTCGGTGCCGTCGTCGAGGAGCAGCACGCCGCTGCGGGTCGACGCGTCGTAGGTGGCCACCGTGCCCTGCATGCCAGCACCGTACCCGACGTCCGTGCCGGCCCGGGCCAGCAGCGCGGCGGTGCGCGGGCCGGCGCCGAGCCGGGCGGCGGCGGCCAGGTCGGCCGGGGTGTCCACGTCCCGGCGGAGGGTGGGCCAGCCGCCGGGCAGCGGCAGCGCCCCGCTCGCCGCGTGCGCCGCCGCCGAGCCGGGCCCGAAGTGGGGCGCCAGGGGCACCCCGGGCGGCGCGGCGAGCAGCACGGTGCCGCTGCCCGGGGCGTCGGCCACGAACCCGCGTACCCCGTCGGTGGGGGCGGCCCGCAGCGCCCCGGCCAGGTCGGCCGGGCGCAGCGCCGGCAGGTCGGCGGTGAGACCGGCCACCGCGGCGCGCGGACCGGCCACCGCCGCCCCGTGCCGGAAGGCCGCGTTCAGCCCGGCCGCCGGGTCCGGCACGACCGCCGCGCCGGCCGCGGTCGCCTCCGCCGCCACCTGTGGGTCGTCGGTCACCACCAGCACCCCGGCGACCGCCGGACAGGCCACCACCGCGCGGACCGTGTCGGCCGCCAGGGCCAGCGCCAGCTCCTCGTGGGGTACGCCGGGCAGCGCGCCCCGCAGGCGGCTCTTCGCCACTCCGAGGCGCTTCACCGGCACCACCACGGTCCAGGTCGGCTCAGGCACGTGACAATCCTGCCAGCCGGGCGGCGGTACCCTCACTGGCCGGACCCGGAGCGAGCAGGCATGATTTCGTCCCGGGGCGTGCGCGCGTGGGGCGGAACGAGGAGGCAGGGTGGCACGGCGGAGGCTGGGATTCTGGCCACGGTTCGCCGTGGTGCTGGTGAAGCCGGTGTTGACCGTGTGGACGCGCCGCACCTGGCGGGGCATGGAGCACCTGGGCGGGGACGGCGGCATCATCATCGTGCCCAACCACATCTCGCACGCGGACCCGCTGGTGTGCGCGCACTTCATCCACGACGCCGGGCGTTGGCCGCAGTTCCTCGGCAAGGCGAGCGTGTTCCGGGTGCCGGTGATCGGCTGGATCCTGCACCGGTGCCGGCAGATCCCGGTCGAGCGCGGCAGCATCGAGGCGGCCCGGTCGCTGGACAAGCTGGTCGCCGCGGTGAGCGCGGGCGGCGCCGTGGTGATCTACCCGGAGGGGACCACCACCCGCGAGCCCGACCTGTGGCCGATGAAGGGCAAGACCGGCGCGGCCCGGCTGGCGCTGGCCACCGGAGCCCCGGTGATCCCGCTCGCCATGGTCGGCCCGGAGAAGATGTTCGACCCGCGGACCGCCCGCGTCGGGCTGCGCCCGCGTACCCCGGTGACGGTGGTCGCCGGGCCGCCGATCGACCTGAGCCGGTGGGCGGGCGCCACGCCGACCCGGGCGATCCTGGAGGAGATGACGGACACGATCATGCTGCGGATCCGGGACCTGGTCGCCGAGATCCGTGGCGGCACACCACCACCGCTGTGGGAGCGGCCGGCCCGGACGCGCACCCCCGAGGTGACCGAATGAGCGGGCGGAGCGGGCACGTCGCGGTGCTGGGGGCGGGCTCGTGGGGCACCGCCTTCGCCAAGATCCTCGCCGACGCCGGCCGGGACGTGACCATCCTGGCCCGGCGGGCCTCGGTGGCCGAGGCGATCCGGACCGGGCGCCACAACCCGGAGTACCTCCCGGACGTGCGGCTGCCCGACCGGGTCACCGCGACCGGGGACGCCGAGGAGGCGATCGCCGGCGCCGAGGTGGTGGTGCTCTCCGTGCCGTCGCAGACGCTGCGCGGCAACCTCGCCGACTGGACCCCGTACCTGGACGCGGACGCCACGCTGGTCTCCCTCATGAAGGGCATCGAGCTGGGCACCACCAAGCGGATGAGCCAGGTGATCATGGAGACCGCCGGGGTGCCGGCCGACCGGGTGGTGGTCGTCTCCGGGCCGAACCTGGCCCCGGAGATCGCCGCCGAGCAGCCGGCCGCGACCGTGGTCGCCGGCACCGACAGCCGCCGGACCGCCCTGGTGCAGTCGTCGATCCGCACGCCGTACTTCCGCCCGTACACCAACGACGACGTGATCGGCTGCGAGCTGGGCGGGGCCGTCAAGAACGTGATCGCCCTGTCGTACGGCATCGCCACCGCGATGGGCTTCGGCGACAACACCCGGGCCATGCTGATGACCCGCGGCCTGGCCGAGACCGCCCGGCTGGGCGTGGCGCTGGGCGCCGACCCGATCACGTTCGCCGGGCTGGCCGGCATGGGCGACCTGGTCGCCTCCTGCTCGTCACCACTGGCCCGCAACCGCACCTTCGGCGAGCACCTGGGCCGGGGGGAGACCCTGGAGCAGGCCCAGGCGGCCACCCGGCAGACCGCCGAGGGCGTGAAGAGCTGCCTGGCCATCCGGGACCTGGCCCGGGCGCACGGGGTGGAGATGCCGATCACCGAGCAGATCGAGCGGATCTGCCACGAGGGGATGGACCCGCGGCTCGCCGTGGACGCCCTCATGAGCCGGACCGCGAAGCCCGAGTCGTACGAGTGAGGCGGCGATGACCGAGTGGGGTGACGGCACGCGCAGCGTGCACGCGGGCCTGCCCGCGCCGGAACCGGGCCGGCCGTTCCTGCCGGGGCCGGTGTTCGCCGCGCCGTACCACCTGGACCCGTGGCGGGGGCCGGAGGCGACCCCCAACGGGTACGGGCGGCCGGACAACCCCACCCGGCGGCTGCTGGAGGCGGCCGTCGGCGAGCTGGAGGGCGGCGACTGCCGGGTCTTCGCCAGCGGCCAGGCGGCCATCACCGGGCTGCTGCTGGCCCTGCTGCGCCCCGGGGACACCGTGCTGCTCCCCGCCGACGGCTACTTCCCGGTGCGCGCCTTTGCCACCGCCACCCTGGAGGGCATCGGGGTACGCGTCGTCTTCGTGCCGACCGCCGGGCCGTACCCGTCGTTCGAGGGTGTCCGGCTGGTGCTGCTGGAGACCCCGGCGAACCCCGGCCTCGACGTGGCCGACGTGCCGGCGCTGGCCGCCGCGGCGCACGCCGCCGGGGCCCTGGTCGCGGTCGACAACACCACCGCCACCCCGCTCGGGCAGCGCCCGCTGGAGCTCGGCGCCGACGTGGTGGTCGCCTCCGGCACCAAGGCCCTCACCGGCCACTCCGACCTGCTGCTCGGCTACGTGGCGACCCGCTCCGCCGAGCTGCTCGACGCGGTGACCGCCTGGCGGACCACCACCGGCGGGGTGCCCGGGGCGTTCGACTGCTGGCTGGCCCACCGCTCGCTGGCGACCGTGGACCTGCGCCTGGCCCGGCAGAGCGCCAACGCCGAGGCGCTGGCCGGGCTGCTCGCGGGCCGTGGCGACGTCACCGGCCTGCGGTGGCCGGGGCTGCCGACCGACCCGGCGTATCCGGTGGCCTCGGTCCAGATGCGACGGATGCCCGGCGTGCTCTCCTTCGACCTGGGTGACGCCGACCGGGTGGCCCGCTTCCTCGACGCGGCCCGCCTGGTGTCCGCCGCCACCTCGTTCGGCGGGCTGCACACCACCGCCGACCGGCGGGCCCAGTGGGGGGACGACACCCCGCCCGGCTTCGTCCGGCTCTCCTGCGGCATCGAGGACGGCGCCGACCTGGTCGCCGACGTGACCGCCGCGCTGGACGCGGCCTGACGGGGGCTGGCCCGCTCCGCTAAGGTGACGGCGGCAGCCACGGCCCGCACGGGCCTCGACCGGAGGAGGTGAGACCGATCCACCAGCAGAGGACCGGCGCTCCCTCCGAGTCCGCGTCGCCCCAGGGTTAGGCGACGCCGGGAGCGCCGACGAGCGTTCCCGAAAGGCCTGCCATGCCACCCACCGTGTTCTCCCCCGACCGTCCCGCCCTCGTCCGGCGGCTGCGCGCCGCCGGCTGCGTCTTCGCCGAGGACGAGGCGGACCTGCTGATCGCCGCCGCCACCGACTCGACCGAGGCGCTGACCGACCTGGTCGACCGCCGGGTCGCCGGCCTGCCGCTGGAGCACCTGCTCGGCTGGGCCGAGTTCTGCGGCCTGCGGGTCGCCGTCGATCCCGGGGTGTTCGTGCCCCGCGGGCGGACCGCCCTGCTGGTCGCCGCCGCCGCGGCGGTGGCCGGTCCGGCGCCCGCCGTGCTCGACCTCTGCTGCGGCTCGGGCGCCGCCGCGCTGGTGCTGCACGGCCGGCTGGCGCCTCGCTGGCTGGCCGCCGCCGACGTCGACCCGGCCGCGGTGGCCTGCGCCCGGCGCAACCTGGCCCCGCTGGGCGTGCCGGTCTACCAGGGTGACCTGTTCGCGCCGCTGCCGGTGCGGTGGCGGGGGCGGCTGGACCTGGTGGTGGCGAATGCCCCGTACGTGCCGAGCGGCGCCGTGGCGATGTTGCCGGCCGAGGCGCGGCTGCACGAGGCCCCGGTGGCGCTGGACGGCGGCGCGGACGGGCTGGCCGTGCTGCGCCGGGTGGCCGCGGGCGCGGCCCAGTGGCTGGCCCCGGGCGGGCACCTGGCGGTGGAGGTGAGCGCCGGCCAGGCCGGGGCGCTCTGCGGGATCATGGCCGACGCCGGCCTGGACCCGTTCGTGGTGCACGACGACGACCTGGAGGCCACCGCCGTCACCGCCCGCCTGCCCGGGTGAGACGCGCAGCCCCTCCCGCGGAGACCGCGCGGGCGCTGCGGCTCGAACTAGTGCGGTGTCCACTAACGTTCACCGGGTGTCCGGTGGGGGTTGTGGATCCTCGCCTTTTGGGCGAGCGACTCCCCACCGGGTGGTGGGGCGGGCCTCCGCGGGCCAACTGATCCTCGCGCCGCCTGGTGTGGGCGGCGGGGGTCACGTCGGGACTGGCCGGCACCGGGGAGGTGTCGTCCGGCTCGACGGTGCGTGACCACCCCGGGCACCCGAGCGGGTGTGGGGGTGGTGGTTCCGCCGCCCGGGGTGCGGGTGGCGATGGTGGCGGCCGCGACCAGGTCACGGTGCCCAGAAAATGTGCAGTGCGGGCAGGACAGGGTCCGGCCGCGGGGTTTCGGCACCCGCCGCCGGCAGGCCGGGCAGGTCGAGGAGGTGCCGCGTTCGTCGACGAGGGGGACGGTGATGCCGGCCAGGACAGCTTTGTCGGTGAGGACCTGCAGGAGCCGGCCGATCTGCCACTGCCGCAGCCGCAGGTTGTGCCGCCGCCCCGCCGGTAGGTCGAGCACCCCACGCGGGTCACCCACGTGCAGCACACCGACCCGCTCGCGTACCGCCCAGGACACCACCTGGCGGGCGGCCTCGTGTTGGGCCTGACGCACCCGACGCCGGTGCCGGCCCTCCACCAGCCGCGCCCGACGGCGGTACTGGCGCCACCGCCGTGACCCCTTCTGCCCCGGCTTCGGGGCCCGCCGGGCGACCGCACGGCGGCGGGCCTTCGTATCCGCCAGATGCATGCGGTGCTCGGCGCGGATCGCCCGCCCCGACACCAACAGCCCCGCACCGTCAGGGCCGGCCACCGCGTACGGGTGGATGATCCCCAGGTCCACCCCGGCCACCCTTGCCGGGTCCGGTTCCTCACCGGGCGGGTACGTCGCCACCGGCACTTCAGCAGTGACGTCCAGGAACAGCCGGCCGCCCTCACACAACAGCGTGATCGACCGGACCTGCTCGACCGGATAGGGAGGAGTGCGCGCCAGCCGCACCCACAACGGCGCGGTGCCTCTCGCGGTCGGGATCCGCACCCGGTCGCCGTCGAGGGTGAACGTGCTGTGATACCAGCGCACCGGCATCAACCCCCGCCGCCGGCGCGGGAAACGCGCCGACACGTCACCGTCCTTGCGGCGTTTCGTCGCCGCGAACCACGCGTCGGAGAACCGGCGCAACACCGACCGGGCACCCGTCGAATCCAACTCCCCGAACGTGCCCGGCCCCGACACGGACAGCTCCCGACACAACTCCTGATAGCCCACCAGCGGCGCGTCGCGGCGGCGACGTCGCCACCCATTGACCTCCAACACACACGCCCACACGTCACCGGCCGAACGCAGCAACCCGAAACACCGCCGCCGCTGCCCTGACGTCACCCCCAACGCCACACGCGCGGTGCGATGCACCACCCGAGGCGCGGCAGGATCCCGACGACGAGGCACAACCCCACCCAACACCACCAGTACGACAAACTCCCCGGCAACCGACCCGGCGAACGTTTGTGGTCACGGCACTAGCCTCAGGTCAGGCTCGGCGGGAGGCGGTGGCGGTGGGCAGCGCGGGTGTGCCGGTGGTGGTGGGTCTGGACAACGGCGGCACGAGCAACAACGCCACCGTGCTGACGGTCGACGGCCGGTTCCTGGTGGACGGGCTGGTGGAGATCCCGAGCGAGGTCCAAGCCGGCCCGGACGCGGCGATCGAGGCCCTGGCCCGGGCGCTCGACGGCGTGCTGGCCCTGACCGGGGTCCCCCGCGACCTGGTCCGCGCGGTCGGGTTGGACACCCCCGGCCCGGCGAGCGCCACCGGGGTGATCTCCTCGCGCGGCTCGACCAACTTCTCCCAGCCGGCGTGGCGCGGCTACGACGTGCGCGGCGCGCTGGAGCACCGGCTCGGCCTGCCGGTGGTCTACGCCAACGACGGCAACGCGGCGGCCCTCTACGCGCACCACGTGCACTTCGGCGCCGACGCGATGGCCCGTTCCTCGGTCGCCGCGATCGTCGGCACCGGGCTCGGTGGCGGCGTGGTGGAGAGCGGCCGGGTGGTCGGCGGGGCGGCCGGCATGGCCGGCGAGTTCGGGCACGTGCACATCCCGCTCGACGGGCTGCTCGGGCCGGGTCAGCCGGCGCCGGTCTGCGCCTGCGGTTTCGTCGGGGACGCGGAGAGCGTCGCCTCGCTCACCGCCATCGCGCACAACCTGCTGCCGTACTGGCTGGGCCGGTTCCCGGGGCACCCGCTGGCGGGTGCGGAGCCGGGCGGAGCGGCGAAGCTGGTCCGCGGCCACGGCGAGCGGGGGGACCCGCTGGCCCGCGAGGTCTTCACCCAGCAGGCCATGGCGCTGGGCCGGCTGTTCACCATCGCGGCCAACTTCACCGACCCGCACGCGTACTTCCTGGGCGGCGGGGTCGTGGAGGCGGCGCCGGAGTTCCGCGACTGGTTCCTGGCGACCGTGCGGGA
This sequence comes from Micromonospora sp. NPDC005299, assembly GCF_042872345.1. Lineage (NCBI taxonomy): Bacteria > Bacillati > Actinomycetota > Actinomycetes > Micromonosporales > Micromonosporaceae > Micromonospora > Micromonospora sp. NPDC005299. The sequence goes on along the minus strand of NZ_JBIAKG010000004.1, from coordinate 509,875 downwards.
GCACACCGTGCTCCGCGCCGAGCAGCGCGCGGTGGCCACCTTCGCGCTGGTGCCCGACCGGGACATGGCCGGGGCGCGCGGGGTGGCCATCGCGGCGCTGGAGGCGGTCCGCGGCGGGGCCGCCGCCGGTCCGCTGGTGGCCGGCTGAGCCGCGCCGTCGCCGGCCCGCGGATCAGGGGCGCGGTGGTGCGTCGGTGAAGGCGGCCCACGCGGCCGGGGGGAAGACCAGCACCGGGCCGGTCGGGTCCTTGGAGTCGCGGACCGCGACCGCCTCGGGCAGCGGTGCCATCTCGACGCAGGCGCCCTCGTCGCCGCTGTGGCTGCTCTTGCGCCAGCCGGTCGCCGGCGGGTGCGGGCTGTTCGTGCCGTTCATGGGTTCTACCTCTCGTTCAGCAGGCGGAGCAGCTCGTCCCGGCTGGCCGCCGGGCTCAGCGCCACGGTCCGCAGGTGCTCCATGATCTTGGTGCAGGTGCGCAGGTCGCCCGGCCGGTCCAGCACCATCTGCCCGGCGACCGTCTCCACCGAGGCGATGATCGGGTCCTCCGGATCGGCGAACTCCAGGATGTGCAGCGACCCCCGGGTCCCCCGGTGGTATCCGGCGGCCAGGGGGATCACCTGCACGGTGATGTTGGGCAGTTCGGCCATCTTCAGCAGGTGCTGGAGCTGACCCCCCATCACCGTGCGATCCCCGACCGGCCGCAGCAGCGCGCCCTCGTCGATGATGGCGTCGAGGATCGGCGGATCGTCACTCGTGAGCCGTTGCTGGCGGTCGAGTCGCAGCTTGACCCGCTGCTCCACCTGCTCGTCGCTGAGGGTGTGCGGGCCGCCGCGCATCACCCCGCGGATGTAGTCGGCGGTCTGGAGCAGGCCCGGCACCACCGACGGCTCGAAGTTGGCGATCCCGGTGGCCTCGGCCTCCAGCGCGATGAAGTCGATGGTCCGCCGGTCCAGCAGGTACGAGTAGGAGACCCACCAGCCGGGCTTGCGGGCGTCCTTGGCGAGCTGCACTGCCCCGGCGATCTCGTCGGGCCCCACCCCGTAGAGGGTGAGCAGCGCCCGCACGGTGGCCGGGTTGACCAGCGTCTGCGCGTTCTCGTAGCGGGACAGTGTGCTGCGGGTGCTGTTGATCTCGTCGGCCGCGGCCTCCAGGGTGAGGCCGGCGGCCTCCCGGTGGGTCCGCAGGGCGATGCCGAGCCGTCGGGCCCGGGCGGTCTTCGGCGCCATGCATCGATGGTCGCACATCAACGGGAGCTTGGGCATGAGAGAAATCCGATGAGAGTTGCATTCACGCGTGTCCACCTGTCAATCTGTGACGGCGTCCTCACCGCCGGTTGTCGTGGCGACGGTGGTGGTGAGTGACCGGAGGGGATGGGGCGCGCGGCGATCGGGTTTTACTCCCCCACGACCCGATCGCCGCGTGCCCGTACCGGCACGCCAGACGGGGAGGAATCGCGATGACGGTGACGGCCTGCCACCCCGCCGACGAGGGCGGGCGGGGATGACCCGCTTCCTCGTGGTTCTCACCGACGTGCGCCCCCTCGACGGGATCTGGCGCAACGAGCGGACCAGCCCCGAGCGGCGCCGGCAGGTGGTCGGCGCGAGCAGCCGCGAGGCGGCGGACCGGATCGCCGGCGCCTTCATGGCGCTGGGCATGGTCCGCGCCGGCCGGCAACGGGTCAAGGTCATCGCGGTCGGCCGCCGGCCGCGCGCCGCGGAGCATCTGAACTGAACCGGGCCCGCCCCCGGGACGCGGTGACGGGGGCGGGGAGCCGGGCGGCCGGTGGCAGGTCCCGCCACCGGCCGCCCGGGCTCACCACCCGGTCGCGCCGCTTCCGGTACGCCTCGACCTCCGCACACATCCGGTTACTCCTCGTATATGACTCGCTGACCGGATGTTGCCCGCTGCGTCGTCTCCCCGGGTATCCACCACCGACGCTCGCCACGCACAGTAAGGTCAAGCGGGTGAGCGCCCCCGGCGAGCACGGCAGCCGCAGTCGTGGACGAAGAGGTGACCCGGAGTGACCACCCCAGGCAAGATCCGTGTGGCGATCGTCTTCGGCGGTCGCAGCCCGGAGCACGGCATCTCCTGCGTGAGCGCCGGCAGCGTGCTGGCCGCCCTCGACCCGGACGAGTTCGAGGTCGTGCCGGTCGGCATCACCCGGCAGGGGCAGTGGGTGCTGGCCAGCGGCGACCCCGGCCAGCTCGCCATCGCCGACCGCAAGCTGCCCGAGATCACCGCCGGCTCCGGCGCCGAGCTGGTGCTGCGCGCCGACCCGGCCGTGGGTGGCCTCATGGTGCTCGACCCGGCCCAGGGCCCCGTGGCGCTCGCCGACGTGGACGTGGTCTTCCCGGTGCTGCACGGCGCCTACGGCGAGGACGGCACCATCCAGGGGATGCTGGAGATGGCCGACATCCCCTACGTCGGGGCGAACGTGTTCGCCTCCGCGGCCGCCATGGACAAGGAGTTCACCAAGAAGCTCTGCGCCGCCGAGGGCATCCCGGTCGGCCCGTACGTGGTGCTGCGCGCCGGGATGACGCTGACCGAGGAGGACAAGGAGCGCCTCGGGCTGCCGGTCTTCGTGAAGCCGTCCCGCGCCGGTTCCTCGTTCGGCATCACGAAGGTCGACGACTGGGCGCAGCTCGACGCGGCGGTCGCCACCGCCCGGGAGATCGACACGAAGGTGCTGGTCGAGGGCGCGATCGTGGGTCGCGAGATCGAGTGCGGTGTGCTGGAGGGCGAGGCCGGCGGGGCCCCGGAGGCGTCGGTGCTGGCCGAGGTGCGGGTGGTCTCCGGCCACGACTGGTACGACTTCGAGGCCAAGTACATCGACGACGCCTGCGAGTACGACATCCCGGCGAACCTGCCCGAGCCGGTGACCCGGCAGGTGCGCGAGTACGCGACCCGCGCGTTCACCGCGCTGGACTGCTCCGGCCTGGCCCGGGCCGACTTCTTCGTCACCCCGGAGCTGGACGTCTACCTCAACGAGATCAACACCATGCCGGGCTTCACCCCGACCTCGATGTTCCCCCGGATGTGGGCGGCCAGCGGGCTGGAGTATCCGAAGCTGGTCAACCGGCTCATCCGCACCGCCCTGCGCCGCGCCGGCCGCTGACGCCCCGGCGTCGGGACCGGCCGGCGACGGTCAGGCGGAGCAGCCGGACGGGGCCGTCTTCGCGGCGGGCACCGAGGCGACCACCGCGTCGGAGACCGGCGTGACCCACTGGAGCGGCTGCTCGTACTGCTTCGGGACCCGCACCCGCACCGGGGTCTCCCGGTCGACGGTGGTCAGCACGGTGGCGTCCGCCTCCTGCACGGCGTGCCAGCAGACCTTGTTCACCGACCAGACCTCGTCGGTGGGCTGCACCAGCGGCGGCGTGCCGCCGCAGGCCACGGTGAGCGCCGGGTCGCCGTACGCGGCGTTCTGCTCGGCGCCGGCGGTGACCGGTCGCTGCGCCAGGTCGCGGACGGTCGCCGGGAGCTGCGACACCAGGGCGCGGCACACCGTGGCCGGGCGCTCGGCCAGGGCCGGGGCGGGCAGCTCGACCGGCGTGGTCGACTGCGGCCGGGCGGCGGTCGCCGACGGGCTCGGCGCGGCGGCCGGGGAGTCCGGGGCCAGCTTGGCGAAGGTGAACCCGGCCACCGCCAGGGTGACCGGCACCGCGACGAGCGTCGCCCAGAGCGCCGCACTGCGGGTCGACCGGTCGCGACGCGCCGGGCGGGACTCGTCGGTAGCGGGGGAGGACGTGATCTCTTCCACTTACAGCCGCACCACCGAGCACGTGAGGGTGCGGGTGATGCCAGGCACCATCTGCACCTTGCTGACAATGAGTTTGCCGAGCTCATCGACGGTATTCGCCTCGGTGAGGACGACCACGTCGTAGGGCCCGGTGACGGCGTCGACGCGTACCACGCCGGCAAGGTCCGCGATCAGACCGGCCACGTCACGCGCCCGACCGACCTCCGTCTGGATGAGGATGTACGCCTGTACCACGACTCGACCTCCGTCCGTCGCCGCGTGGGGCGACCCGAAGGGTGAAACTACCTTACGGAGCAGGCCTGATCCCTATCGGTGGCCGGCTGGACGCGGTGAGCGAGCGCACGCCGGGTGACCGGCGGTGGGAGGGCGGAATCGTGCAGGCGCGGCGAGGGGACGGAATGACGGTCGCGGGTGTCGGGGAGTTCGGGCTGATTGACCGGGTGACCGCCCGGCTGTCGTACGGGGAGAGCTGCCTGCTCGGCCCCGGCGACGACGCGGCGGTGGTGGCGGCGCCGGACCGGCGGGTGGTCGCCTCCACCGACGTGCTGGTCGAGGGGCGGCACTTCCGCCGGGACTGGTCGGGAGCCCGCGACGTGGGCCACCGGGCGGCGGCGGCCAACCTGGCCGACATCGCGGCCATGGGGGCCACCCCGACCGCGCTGCTGGTCGCCCTCTGCATGCCGGCCGACCTCGACCCGACCTGGGCCGAGGAGCTGGCCGACGGCCTGGGCGCCGAGGCGGCCCTGGTGGGCGCGAGCGTGGTCGGCGGGGACATGTCCGCCAGCCCGACGCTGACCGTCGCAGTGACCGCCCTCGGCGACCTGGGCGGCCGGGCCCCGGTGGTCCGCTCCGGTGCCCGCCCGGGCGACGTGGTGGCCCTCGCGGGGCGCACCGGCTGGGCCGCGGCCGGCTACACGGTGCTGTCCCGGGGCTTCCGCACGCCCCGGCTGCTGGTCGAGGCGTTCCGCCGCCCCGAGGTGCCGTACGCGGCCGGCCCGGACGCCGCCGCGCACGGCGCCACCGCCATGATCGACGTGTCGGACGGGCTGCTGGCCGACCTGGGGCACGTGGCGAAGGCCAGCGGGGTGGCCGTGGACCTGACCCGGGAGGCGTTCGAGGTGCCCCGGCAGATGCGCGACGCGGCGCAGGCGCTCGGCGTCGACCCGTACTCCTGGATCCTCGGCGGGGGCGACGACCACGCCCTGGCCGCGACCTTCCCGGCGGCCGCGACGCTGCCGGCGGGCTGGCGGCCGGTCGGGCGGGTGGCCGAGGGTGCCGGGGTGACCGTGGACGGCGCTCCCTACGCGGGCCCCGCCGGCTGGGACCACTTCCGCCGGACGGAGTGATCTGCGTCCGATGCGGGCCGTCGGGCTCCGGGCGGGCCCGATCCCGGTCGTACCCTGCATTCCGTGAGCGACATCGAGATCCGGGTGCGGCGCTTCGACGCGCCCGAGTCGCAGGCGTTGATCCGGGCGGCCCTGGCCGACCTCGGCCAGCGGTACGGCGGAAGCGGCGACGACACGCCGGTCGACGCGGCCGAGTTCGAGCCGCCGGCCGGCACCTTTCTCGTCGCCTACCTCGACGGGGAGCCGGTGGGCTGCGGCGGCTGGCGCAGCCACGGCGACGACGGCGAGACGGCCGAGCTGAAGCGGATGTACACGGCACCGGCCGCCCGGGGCCGAGGCGTGGCCCGCGCGGTGCTCGCGGCGGTCGAACGGTCCGCCCGCGACCAGGGCCGCAAGCGGATCATCCTGGAGTGCGGCGACAAGCAGCCCGAGGCGCTGGCCATGTACACCTCGGCCGGCTACGAGCGGATCCCGAACTTCGGCTTCTACCAGGACGCCCCGGGCTGCCTCTCCTACGGCCGCACCCTCTGACTCCCGGCCGTCAGCCGACGGTGATCCGGATCTCGCCGGCGGCCTTGCGCGCGGCGCCCTCCGCCTCGGCGGGGGTGGCGCCCCAGGCCAGCAGGTGCCCGCTGCGGTGCGCCGAGGAGAGCAGCTCTGGCACGTGGTCCCCGACCTTCGCCTCGAGCTGCACGTCGAGCACGCCCGGCACCCGCAGGGCGGCCCGCCGGCCGTCCACCGCGGTGACCCGGCCGGGCGGGGCGACCAGGAACTCGACGGCCGCCGCGCCGGTCGGCCGGGACCGCAGCGCCGGCCGTTCCCCGCGCAGCACCCGCAGGTACGCCTCGATGAAGTCGGCCTCGTAGGCGATCGAGACCAGCGCGGTGATCATGTCGCCGGGCATCCGGGCGGCGCACTCGACCAGCGTCGGCACGCCGTCGGCCATGATCCATTCGCTGTGCAGCATGCCGCTGCGGAAGCCGGCCGCCTCGGCGAGCCGGACCGCGGCGTCCCGCAGCGCCCGCTGCTCCGCCCCCGCAAGGGCGGACGGCACGGTGTGCCCGGTCTCCACCGGGTACCGGCCGCCGGCGATCCGCTTGTCCGTGACGTTGGCGAAGATCGTCTCGCCCTCGGCGACCAGCAGCTCGACGCTGTGCTCCGAGCCGACCAGCAGCTCCTCCACCAGCACCCCGGTGGGCACGCCGCGCTCGGTGGTCTCGGCCGGCTCCGGCGGGGCGGCGCTTGCCGCCCAGCGCCCGGCGATCTCCGCCGGCTCGGTGACCAGCTGCACGCCCAGGCTGCCGGAGCGGCGGGTGGGCTTGAGCACGCACCGGCCGCCGTGCGCCCGGGCGAACTCCGCCGCCCGCGCCGGGTCGTCGACCAGCTCGTACGCCGGGTTGGCCAGGCCGCTGGCGTCGGCGAGCCGCCGCATCCGGTGCTTGTCGGAGAAGACGTCGGCGGCGGCCACCCCGGCGCCGGGCAGGTTGAGCCGGTCGGCCAGCCGGGCGGCGGCGCCGACGGCGTACTCCAGGCCGGGCAGGACCAGCCGCGCGCCGGCGAGAGCGGGCTCCCGGGCGAGCAGGGCGTCGGCGTCGAAACCGGTCTGGTACTCGGCCGGCACCAGCCGGGCGACCATCGACAACCCGGCGACGAAGCGGTCCAGGCCGCGGCGGCGGATCACATCCGGCTCCTCGACCAGGACCACGCTGCCGGGCGGCAGTTCCTGGTCGAACCAGCGCAGCGAGCCGAACGACCCGCCGATCACCACCAGCTGCTCCCGCCCCAGGTCCAGCTCCACCGGTCGTTCCTCCCCACGCCTGGCGCCGGAACGGACGGCCGGCGCAGCAGCACCCTAACCGGGCCGGCGCGGTCGGCCGCCGGACGGTCGGCGACCCGTCAGCGGAGGCGTGTGGACACGACAGAAGCCGGCGGACCCAATGGGTCCGCCGGCATCCGACGAATCTGTGAAGGCGGTGCTACCGCGTCAGGCGCGGGCGACCTTGCCGGCCTTGATGCACGAGGTGCAGACCTGCAGCTTCTTGGTGTTGCCGCCACCGGCCGGGGTACGCACCGACTGGATGTTCGGGTTCCAGCGGCGGTTGGTCTTCTTCTTGGACCAGGGCACGTTGTGGCCGAAGCCCGGCCCCTTGCCACAGACGTCGCACACGCTAGCCACGGGATACTCCTGGGATTGAAACGTTCATGAGGTCGCCGCCAGGCGCTGCCCGGGCAACCTGGCCAGGTTACCCGATGACAGGCCGGTACGCCCAACCGGCCCGGTCGGGACCGGCCCAGCGTACCTGCGGGGACGGCCGGCGGGCGACGGGCCGGTCCCCGGGCCGTCCAGGACACGCCGGCCGGGGAGCGGCCGGCCCCGGCGGGTGTCGGTGAGCGCCAGTAGGCTTCCCGACGTGCTGGACACCCTCGACGCCGCCGCGGTGCGCCGCTGGTGCGCGAGCGGGCTGGCCGCCCTCCAGCGGCACCAGGGTGAGATCGACGAGCTCAACGTCTACCCGGTCCCCGACGGCGACACCGGCACCAATCTGGTGCTCACCCTCACCTCGGCCCAGCAGGCCCTCGCCATGGACCTGGAGACCCTCCCCGACGACGGGCACACCCCGCACGGTCACGCGCTGCGGCTGATGGCCCGGGGCGCGCTGCTCGGGGCGCGGGGCAACTCCGGGGTGATCCTCTCGCAGATCCTGCGCGGCTTCGCCGACGCGCTGGCCGCCGCACCGGCGGTCCGCGGCCGGCAGCTCGCCGCCGCGCTGGCCGACGCCACCACCGCCGCCTACGCCGCGGTCGCCCACCCCGTCGAGGGCACCCTGCTCAGCGTGGTCGCCGCCGCCGCCGGCGCGGCCGAGCGGGCGGACACCGACGACCTGCGCGCGGTGGCCCGGGCGGCGGCCGGCGAGGCGACCCGGGCGCTGGCGCGTACCCCCGAGCAGTTGCCCGCGCTCGCCCGGGCCGGCGTGGTCGACGCCGGCGGGCGCGGCCTCTGCCTGCTGCTCGACGCGCTGGTCGAGGTGGTCACCGGGGAGAGCCCGCGGCAGCCGGCGCCCGCGCCGCCCGCGGCCCGCACGCCCGCCACCGCCGTCCGGGAAACCGGCTCCCCGGCGTACGCCTACGAGGTGCAGTACCTGCTCGACGCCACCGACGAGGCGGTGGCCCGGCTGCGCGGCGAGCTGGACGCCCTCGGCGACTCCCTGGTCGTCGTCGGCGACAGCGGCACCTGGAACGTGCACGTGCACGTCAACGACGTCGGGGCGGCCGTCGAGGCCGGCGTGGTGGCCGGCCGGCCGCACCGGATCACGGTGACCCGGTTCGCCGACCAGGCGGCCCCGGCGCCGTCGCCCCCGGCGGCGCTGCCCGACGGCCGGGCCGCCGTGGTGGTCGCCACCGGCGCCGGCATCGCCGAGCTGTTCGGCGCCGAGGGCGCCACCGTGGTGCCGGCCAACCCGTCCACCGGCGAGCTGCTCGACGCGATCCGGGCCACGCGCGCCGCCCGGGTGGTGGTGCTGCCCAACGACCCCAACACCCAGTCCGTGGCGAGCGCCGCCGCGCGGGAGGCGCACGGGCTCGGGGTGAAGGTGAGCGTGGTGCCCACCCGGTCCCCGGTGCAGGCCCTCGCCGCCCTCGCCGTGCGGGACCCGAAGCGGCGCTTCGAGGACGACGTCATCGCCATGGCCGAGGCCGCCGGCGCCTGCCGCTACGCCGAGGTCTGCCACGCGAGCCGGGAGGCGCTCACCGTGGCCGGGCCGTGCCGGCCGGGCGACGTGCTGGCGCTGGTCGAGGGCGAGGTGCACCTCATCGGCACCGACCTCCTCGGCACCTGCACGGCCGTCGTCGACCGGATGCTCGGCGGCGGCGGCGAGCTGGTGACACTGCTCTGCGGGGCGGACGCCCCGGCCGGGCTGGCCGACCGCGTACGCGAGCACGTCGAGCGGTCCTGGCCGTTCGTCGAGGTGCAGGCGTACGAGGGCGGGCAGCCGCACTATCCGCTCCTGCTGGGGGTCGAATGACGAGCGAACCGGCCACGGTGGACACGCCGCTCAAGAAGCTGGTCGGGGAGCGCACCGCCAAGGCCCTGGCGAGCCACCTCGACCTGCACACCGCCGGCGACCTGATCTACCACTTCCCCCGCCGCTACGACGAGCGCGGCGAGCACACCGACATCCGCTCGCTGGACGTGGGGGAGCAGGTCACCGTGCTCGCCCAGGTGCAGCGCACCGCGGTCCGGCCGATGCGGCAGCGCCGGGGCAACCTGCTGGAGGTCACCGTCGGCGACGGCTCCGGCGGGGTGCTCACCCTCACCTTCTTCGGCAACCAGGCATGGCGGGAGCGGGAGCTGCGCCCCGGCCGCTGGGGGCTGTTCGCCGGCAAGGTCACCGAGTTCCGGGGCAAGCGGCAGCTCAACGGCCCCGAATACGTGCTGCTCGGCGAGGGCGGCGACGGCGAAGCGGCGGCCAACGAGGAGGTCGAGGAGTTCGCCGGGGCGCTCATCCCGGTCTACCCGGCCGCGGCGGCCGTGCCGACCTGGGTGATCGCGCGCTGCGTACGGGTGGTGCTGGACACCTTCACCCCGCCGGACGACCCGCTGCCGGCCACCGTGCGGGCCAGCCGCAACCTGGTCGGCATCGGCGCCGCCCTGCGCGAGATCCACCGGCCCACCAGCAAGGAGGAGCTGTACAAAGCACGCCGCCGGCTCAAGTGGGACGAGGCGTTCGCCGTGCAGCTCACCCTGGTGCAGCGCAAGCACCGGGCCGCGGCGTGGCCCGCGAAGGCCCGGCCGGCGAAGTCGGGCGGGCTGCTCGACGCGTTCGACGCCCGGCTGCCGTACGAGCTGACCTCCGGCCAGCAGGCCGTCGGCCGGGAGATCGCCGCCGACCTGGCCACCGCGCACCCGATGCACCGGCTGCTCCAGGGCGAGGTGGGCAGCGGCAAGACCGTGGTGGCGCTGCGGGCCATGCTCCAGGTGGTCGACGCCGGCGGGCAGGCCGCGCTGCTCGCCCCGACCGAGGTGCTCGCCGCCCAGCACCACCGGGGCATGCTCGACCTGCTCGGCCCCCTCGCCCGGGCCGGCGAGCTGGGCGCCGCCGACGACGCCACCAGGGTGGAGCTGGTCACCGGCTCGCTGGGCGCGGCCGCCCGGCGGCGGGCGCTCACCGAGGTGGCCGAGGGGCGCGCCGGCATCGTGCTCGGCACCCACGCCCTGCTCTACGAGGGGGTCGACTTCCAGGATCTGGGGCTGGTGGTGGTCGACGAGCAGCACCGGTTCGGTGTGGAGCAGCGGGACGCCCTGCGGGCCAAGGCCGACCAGCCGCCGCACGTGCTCGTCATGACCGCCACCCCGATCCCGCGCACGGTCGCCATGACCGTCTACGGCGACCTGGAGACCTCCACCCTGTCCCAGCTGCCGCAGGGCCGCTCACCGATCGCCTCGCACGTGGTGCCGGCCGCCGAGAAGCCCGCCTTCCTCGACCGGGCCTGGCGCCGGTTGCGCGAGGAGGTCGCCAAGGGACACCAGGCGTACGTGGTCTGCCCACGGATCGGCGAGGGGCCCGCCTCGGACGAGGAGGCGCCCCGCGAGGACGACAACGGCCGCCGGCCCCCGGTTGCGGTGACCGAGGTGGCCCCGCTGCTCGCCGAGGGGCCGCTGCACGGGCTGCGCATCGGGGTGCTGCACGGGCGGCTGCCGGCCGACGAGAAGGACTCGGTGATGCGCTCCTTCGCCGACGGCGACCTGGACGTGCTGGTGGCGACCACGGTGGTCGAGGTGGGCGTCAACGTGCCCAACGCCACCGTGATGATCGTGCTGGACGCCGACCGGTTCGGCGTCTCCCAGCTGCACCAGCTGCGCGGCCGGGTGGGCCGGGGCTCGGCCGCCGGCCTCTGCCTGCTGGTCACCGAGGCGATGGAGGGCTCCTCCGCCCGGGAACGGCTCGACGCGGTGGCCTCCACCACCGACGGGTTCAAGCTCGCCGAGCTGGACCTGGAGCAGCGCCGGGAGGGCGACGTGCTGGGCGCCACCCAGTCCGGCCGCCGCTCCCACCTGCGGCTGCTGTCGCTGCTGCGCGACACCGACCTGATCCGGGACGCCCGGGCCGAGGCGATCACGCTGGTCGAGGAGGACCCGGAGCTGGCCCGGCACCCGGCGCTGGCCGCCTCGGTCGCCGCCCTGGTCGACGAGGAACGCGCCGAATACCTGGAAAAGGGCTGACCCCACCGGACGGCCCTCCCGGCCTAGGCTCGTCCGATGCCGAAACCCTCACTCGACCGTGGCGTGCTCCTGCTGGCGCAGGGCGATGACATCCTGATGTCCTCGGTCACCGGCGCGGCCGACGCGGCCACCGCGTCACCCTGCACGTCCGCGACCCGCTTCCAGATCGCGTCCATCAGCAAGCAGATGGCGGCCGCCGCCGTGCTGCTCCTCGCCGGGCGGGGCGCGCTTCGCCTGACCGATCCGGTCAACCGCTGGCTGCCGCACCCGCCGCCGGCCTGGTCCGGGATCACCCTGCACCACCTGCTCACCCACACCTCCGGGCTGGGCCACTGGGAGGACTACCCGATGATCGACCTGGCCGCACCCGCCGAGCCGGACGAGTTGCTGGGCGTCTTCGCCGGCCTGCCGCCGCTGTCCGCCCCGGGCGCAGCCTGGCACTACAGCAGCCCCGGCTACGTCCTGCTGGCCCGGGCCGTCGAGCGCGCTGCCGACCGGCCGTACGCCGCGTTCCTCGCCGACGAGGTCTTCGCGCCGCTCGGCATGACGGGCAGCTTCGCCGGTGCCGCCGCCGGGCGGGACGACGTGGCGACGGGGCACGAGGGCGGCCGGCCGGTGCCCTCCTGGGACCTGGACACGGTGAGCATGGGCGCCGGGGACGTCTGGTGCACCGGAGCGGACCTGCTCACCTGGCTGGACGTGCCACGCCGGGGCCGGCTGCTCGGGCCCGCCGCGGTGGCCGCGATGACCGCCCCGCACGCGCCCACCGGCCGCCCCGGCGAGTCGTACGGCTACGGCTGGTTCGTCGGCACGCTGGCCGGGGAGCGGGCGATTCACCACTCCGGGGACAACGGTGGCTACAAGGCGTTCGCGGCCTGGTTCCCCGACTCCGACCGGCGTCTGGTGGTGCTGACCAACCAGGCGGAGATCGACCCCGCGCTGCTGCAGGCGGCGGTGGAATGAGGCGAGGGCGCGCCGACCGGGTGGTCGGCGCGCCCTCGGGCGATCCGGGCGGATCAGGCGGTGAAGCGGATCCGCCGCCGGCGGGTCACCACGAAGAGCGCCGCGCCCGCGGCCAGCAGGACGCCCGCCACGGCTGCCATGACGCCGGCCGCCGCACCGGTCACCGGCAGGGCCGGCCCGTCCTGGTCACCGCCGCCGCCACCGGGCGCGCAGTCGGCCGGCTTCTTCCAGACGATCGGCGAGCTGTCGTCCAGGCCCTCGGCCTTCGGGGTGACCTTCAGGCCCTCGTGCGCCGTGAACTTCGCGGTCCCGGTGTCGCCCGGCTTCACGACGAGGGTCTGCGCCTCGCCCTTGTCGGGGGTGAGGGTCAGCTTGACGGTCACGCCGTCCTTCGGGTTCTCCACCTGGAAGATCAGTTCGTCGCAGGTCGACCGGTAGCTGCCGGTCGGCTCGCCCGGCTTGACGCAGTCCTTGGCCGCGGCCGGCTCGTCGTCGAAGAGCGGCTTCTGCTGGCCCGCCTCGGTCACCTTGATCTTCCCGGCGTTCTTGGCGGGCACGGTGATCGTCTTGTCCTTGCCCGGCCCGACGGTCGCGGCCTTCGTGAAGCCGTCCGTGCCGGTGACGGTGAAGTCGGCGTCTCTGGTGGCCTCCGCTCCGTTCGCCAGCTTCACGGCGACGTCGCCGGTGCAGTCGGAGGTCACCGTGGCCTTGGGGTTCGGGCGGGCCGGCGGCGGGGTGACCACCTTGTCGCAGCTCTCACTGAACTTGATGGACGCGCTCTTGTCGCTGTCCTCCTGGTACTCGTTGTCCCACTGCGCCCGGACGGTCAGCGACGCCTCGGCGACGTCGCCGCCGAGACGGGCGGTGCCCACCACGGGTTGCGCGACCTGGTACGGGTAGGAGTCGTCGGTCGTGGCCCGGATGCCGTCCAGGGTGAACGGGGCGGCGGCCGTGGCGGTCCGGCTGCTGCCCTCGACCTTGGTGAGCCGGTAGGTGTCCACTCCCTCCGGCGCGTAGGTGCGCACGGTCCAGGTGGTCACCCACTCGCCGGCGGCGGTGTCGCACTCCGCGGTGACCTTGATCTCGCTGTGGTGGGCGCTGGCGGGGGCGGCCAGCGTGGCGACGCCGGTGAGGCCGAGCAGCGTGCCGGCGACAACCGCCACGGCACGCCGGAGGTTCAGACGGTTCACGTCTACTCCTGGTGAGGGGAATCGGAGGGGTGTGCCGGGCGGACCGGAGCCTCGGGCCCGACAACCGGGCAGACGCTAGCGAAAAAGACACGTCCGGCGTTACCGCTACCGATGGCTCGTAAAGGGACTGTTATAGACTTGAGATCATTGATGTACGGCAGGTGACCGTCCGTCGCGCCGGGTGGTCCACCCGGTCCGAACCGACCGTCGCGTAGCGTCAGGGGCATGTGCGGGAGCAGACGGTGACCCGGATCGTGGGCGGGACGCTCGGCGGCCGGCGGATCGCCGCGCCCCCCGGCGCCGGCACCCGGCCCACCTCGGACCGGGTCCGGGAGGCGCTGTTCAGCGCGGTGCAGGCCGAGCTCGATCTCGACGGGGCCCGCGTCGCCGACCTCTACGCCGGTTCCGGCGCGATCGGGCTGGAGGCGCTGTCCCGGGGCGCCGCGCACGTGCTGCTGGTCGAGTCCGACGCCCGGGCCGCCCGGGTGATCCGGGAGAACGTCGCCGCGCTCCGGGCCGCTCCGGCCGCCCGCCTGGTCACCGGCAAGGTGGCGACCGTGCTCGCCGCCGGCCCGGACGGCGGGCCGTACGACCTGGTCTTCGCCGACCCGCCCTACGCCGTACCCGACAGTGAGATCACCGCGATGCTGGGCGCGCTGGTCGGCGGCGGCTGGCTGGCCCCGGACGCCCTGGTGGTCGTCGAGCGGTCCAGCCGCACCGGCCCGGTCGAGTGGGTGGAAGGCGTCACTGGCGAGCGCAGCCGCCGCTACGGCGAGACCACCCTTTGGTACGGTCGCCGATCATGAGACGTGCGGTCTGTCCCGGCTCGTTCGACCCGGTCACCAACGGACACCTCGACATCATCGGCCGGGCGAGCCGGCTCTTCGACGAGGTGATCGTCGGAGTGCTGGTCAACCAGTCGAAGCAGGGGCTGTTCACGGTCGAGGAGCGGATCGACATGCTCCGCCAGGTGACCGCCTCGTACGACAACGTGCGGGTCGAGTCGTTCCGCGGCCTGCTGGTCGACTTCTGCCGCGCCCAGCACGCGAGCGTGCTGATCAAGGGCCTGCGCGCGGTCAGCGACTTCGACTACGAGCTCCAGATGGCCCAGATGAACATCGGCCTGGCCGGTGTGGAGACCCTCTTCATGCCGACCAACCCGCTCTACTCGTTCCTCTCCTCCAGCCTGGTCAAGGACGTCGCCAAGTGGGGCGGCGACATCTCCGCGCACGTCCCGGACGTGGTCCGCGAGGAGCTCGTGGCCCGGCTGCGCCGATAAGCGGTCCGGCGGGCCCGGCGGGCGACGCGCCGGGCGGGGGCGGGTGGCGCGGCGGTGGCCGACGCGCGACATGATGTGTGCAGCGCCGAACGCGGGCGCAGGCCGCATCATGAAGGTCGGCCGACGAACGACAGGAGTGAGGTACCGGTGGACCCGCTCGATCGCATCGACGAACTGATCGCCATGGTGGAGCAGGCGCGCTCCGTGCCGATGTCGCGCAACAACTGCATGCTCGACCGGGGTGAGATGATCGCCGCCCTGGACGAGCTGCGCGTGGAGCTTCCCGCCGACCTGCGCCGGGCCGCCGCGCTGCTGGAGGAGCGGGACAAGATCATGGAGGCCGGCAAGCGCGAGGCCGACCGGATCATCAGCGAGGGTGAGGCGGAACACGCCCGCCTGGTCTCGGTGAACGAGATCACCGTCTCCGCCGAGCACGAGGGCGCCCGGATCATCGCCGAGGCCCGGGCCGAGGCGCAGCGCCTGCGCGACGAGGTCGACGACTACGTCGACACCGCCCTGGCCAACTTCGAGCAGTTCCTGACCCGCGCGCTCGCCTCGATAGAGCGCGGCCGGGACAAGATGCACGCGCTGCGGGAGATCGGCACGTTCGCTGGGGACGAGGCGGATCGCCCGCTACCCTTCTGAGCGGCACGCGGGCCGGCGGCCGACAGCCGGCAACCGGCGGGCCGGGCGGCGACGCCCCCGGTTCGACGGTTCGCGGGTCGCCCAGGTAACCTTTTTTGTCGGCCTCTCACCGGCCGGAGTCTAACTATGCCCAAACACTCGCCGAACCCACTCGACCCCAGGTCGCCGCTGGTCCTCGACACGAGGGACCTGCCGCGTCGGCCTGGCGCGTTGCGTACGCATCGGCGGGTCGTGCCGGCACCGGCGGACCTCGGCGTGGAGTTGATCACCGTTCCGGAGGGTGCGGACCTCGACCTCGATCTGAGGTTGGAGTCGGTGTCCGAGGGCGTGCTCGTCTCCGGGACCGTCACCGGTCCCGTCAAGGGCGAGTGCGGGCGCTGCCTGCGCGAGATCGACGACTCGGTGGCCGTGACGATCCAGGAGCTGTACGCGTACGAGAACAGCACCACGGACGACACGACCGACGAGGACGAGGTGGGCCGGATGCAGGGCGATCTGATCGACCTGGAGCCGGCGCTGCGGGATGCGGTGGTGCTCGCACTGCCGACCAACCCGCTCTGCCGGGAGGACTGCCCAGGCTTGTGCCCCGAGTGCGGGGTGCACTGGGACGATCTGCCGGCCGACCACAGTCACCAGCAGATCGACCCGCGTTGGGCGGGCCTGTCGCAACTGACCCGTAAAGAGGAGTAAGAACCGTGGCCGTCCCCAAGCGCAAGATGTCGCGCAGCAACACCCGCGCCCGCCGGGCGAACTGGAAGGCCGTGGCGGTGGCGACCGTGGCCTGCCCGCAGTGCAAGTCGGCGAAGCTGCCGCACGCCGCCTGCTCCGTCTGCGGCACCTACAACGGCCGTCAGGTCCTGGAGGTCTGACCGCCGAGTGACGTCCCCGACCACCGGTCGGGTGGCGCACGCACCAAGGCTCTCGCCCGGTGCCCCGGCTCCCTCCGCCGCCGGCCGTTCCCCGGCCGGCGCGACGACGGAGCCGGGCACCGCGCGGATCGCCGTCGACCTCCTCGGCGGGGACGATGCTCCCGCCGTCGTGGTTGACGGCGCTCTGCGGGCGGTGCGTACCGACCCTGACCTGCATCTGCTGCTCGTCGGACCGACCGAGGTCGCCGACGGGCTGATCGGCGCGCTCGACCCGGAGCAGCGTTCCCGGGTCACCGTCCGCCCGGTGCGGACCGTCGTCGGCATGGCCGACCATCCCACCGCCGCGCGCGGGGAGAGCACCGTCCGCGCGGCCGTGCACGCCGTCCGCGACGGGTTCGCCGACGCGCTCGTCTCCGCCGGCTCGACCGGCGCCACCGTCACCGCCGCCGCGCTCGGCCTCGGTCGCTGGACCGGGGTACGCCGGCCCGCCCTGGTCGCCACCCTGCCCGCCGTCGAGGGACCGGTGGTCCTGCTGGACGTCGGCGGCACCCTGGAACCCGGACCCGCCACCCTGGCCCGGCACGCCGTGCTCGGCGCCGCCTATGCGGCCGTGGCGCACGCCGTCGCCGCGCCCCGGGTCGGGCTGCTCTCCATCGGCACCGAGGCGGGCAAGGGCGACCGGCTGCGCCGCTCCGCCGACCCCGCCCTCGCCGCCGTGCCGCTGCCCTGCGGCGCCCGCTACGTCGGCCTAGTCGAGGGGTACGACGTCTCCCTGGGCACCCGCGCCGACGTGGTGGTGACCGACGGCTTCACCGGCAACGTGCTGCTCAAGGCCATCGAGGGCGCGTACGCGATGGCCGGCGGCCCCCCGGCGAGCGGCGGCGCGCCGCGCGCGGCGGCCCTGCTCGGGGTGGCCGGCACCGTGGTGGTCTGCCACGGCGCGGCCCGGCCCGAGGACGTCGCCTCCGGCATCGCCCTCGCCGCCCACCTCTGGCGCCGGAGCGCCACCGACACCGTCTCGACCCTGCTCGACGCAGTCCCGCACGATCCCGCACCTGACCGCAACGACACCGAGGTAGCACCATGACCAACGACAAGCGGCGGCGTGCTCCCGTCGGCCACCTGGAGGCGGCCTTCGGGGTGTCGCTCGACCCGGAGCTGCTGGAGCGCGCGCTGACCCACCGCTCGTACGCGTACGAGAACGGTGGCCTGCCCACCAACGAGCGGCTGGAGTTCCTCGGGGACTCCGTCCTCGGCGTGGTGATCACCACGGCGCTCTTCCACAACCACCCGGACCTGCCCGAGGGGCAGCTCGCCAAGCTGCGGGCCAGCGTGGTCAACATGCGCGCCCTCGCCGACGTGGCGCGCGGCCTCGGCCCGGACGGGCTGGGCGCGTACCTGCTGCTCGGCAAGGGCGAGGAGGCCACCGGCGGCCGGGACAAGGCCAGCATCCTGGCCGACACCCTGGAGGCGCTGCTCGGCGCGATCTACCTCCAGTACGGCCTGGACACCGCGGCCCTCGTGATCCACCGCCTGTTCGACCCGCTGATGGCCGAGTCGGCCGGCCGGGGCGCGGCGCTGGACTGGAAGACCAGCCTCCAGGAGCTGACCGCCGCGCTGGGGCTGGGCGTCCCCGAGTACCGGATCGAGGGCACCGGCCCGGACCACCTCAAGACCTTCACGGCCTGGGTGGTGGTGGCCGGCAACCGCTACGGCGGCGCGGATGGGCGCAGCAAGAAGGAGGCCGAGCAACGGGCCGCCGAGTCGGCCTGGCGGATGCTGACCGAGCAGGCCGAGGCGGAGGCCGCCGCGAAGGCCGCCGTCGACGGGGTCGAGGCGGCGGGCGACCCCGCCGAGTCGGGCGCGGGCCGTGCCTGAGCTGCCCGAGGTCGAGACCGTCCGGCAGGGGCTGGCCCAGTGGGTCGTGGGCCGGCGGATCAGCGCCGTCGAGGTGCGCCACCCCCGGGCGGTCCGCCGGCACGAGCCGGGCGGCGCGCACTTCGCCGACGTGCTGACCGGCCGGACGATCACCGACGTCCGGCGGCGGGGCAAGTACCTGTGGCTGCCGCTGGACAGCGGGGACGCCCTCATCGGGCACCTCGGCATGTCCGGCCAGCTGCTGCTCCAGCCGGTCGGTGCGGCCGACGAGCTGCACCTGCGGGTCCGGTTCCGGTTCGCCGACGACGGCCCGGAGCTGCGCTTCGTCGACCAGCGCACGTTCGGCGGGCTGTCCGTCTCGGAGGGTGGGGCGGAGCTGCCGGCCGAGATCGCGCACATCGCGCGGGACCCCATGGACCCGGAGTTCTCCGACGCCGGCTTCGTCACGGCGCTGCGGAAGCGGCGCACCGAGGTGAAGCGGGCGCTGCTCGACCAGACGCTGATCTCCGGCGTCGGCAACATCTACGCCGACGAGGCGCTCTGGCGGGCCGGGCTGCACGGCGCCCGGCCGACCGACGCGCTGACCGGCCCGGCGGCCATCCGGCTGCTCGGCCACGTCCGGGACGTGCTCGATGAGGCGATCCAGCAGGGCGGCACCAGCTTCGACGAGCTGTACGTCGACGTCAACGGCCAGAGCGGCTACTTCGACCGGTCGCTGAACGCGTACGGCCGGGAGGGGGAGCCCTGCCCGCGGTGCGGGGCGCCGATCCGGCGCGAGGCGTTCATGAACCGGTCGTCCTACAGTTGCCCGCGTTGCCAGCCCCGCCCCCGGGGCACCCTCCGGGGATGACCCCGAGCCGGCTCGGGGTTGCGCCGGTGTGCCTCGCCGGCCGCTGCCCGGCGGGTCCCCCGGTCGTACCCTGAAAATCCCGTTCTGTCCGGTTGGCCGACCCGGTTCCGGTCGCCTGGCCGGAGCCTGCCGGATGGGGGACGAGCGGGGGCCGTTCCCGGATGTCCGGGGCCGGCCCGCTCCCTAGCGTCAGCAGAGGTCGGCATGGGGCCGACGTCTGGAGGGGGTCCCAGGTATGGGCAGGCGACCGGTGACTGTGCGGCTGGCACGGTGGAGTGCGGAGCACCCGTGGCGGGCCATCGCGCTCTGGGTGGTGTTCGTGGCGGTGTGCTTCGTCGGCGGCAACGCCGCCGGCTTGAACGAGGCGACCGACGACGACCAGGCGATCGGCGAGTTCGGGCGGGCCCAGCTGATCGTCGACAGTGGCGGCTTCCACGAGCCGGCCACCGAGAACGTGCTGATCACGCCCCGCGCGGGCACGCTCGACCAGGCCGCCGCGAAGGCCGCCGCCGACGACGCGACCGCCCGGCTGCGGCAGGTCGACGGCGTGACCTCGGTGGGCGCGCCGATGCCGTCCCGCGACGGCAACGCGGTGCTGGTGCCGATCACCATGTCGGGCGACCCGGAGACCGCCTCCGACCGGGTGCAGCCGCTGCGCGACACCACCGCGAAGGTTCAGGAGTCCCACCCGGCGCTGCGGGTCGAGCAGGTCGGCGGCCCGTCGATCGGCAAGGCGCTCGACGACACCCTCGGCAAGGACTTCAAGCGGGCCGAGCTGCTCAGCCTGCCGGTCACCCTGGCCATCCTGATCATCGCGTTCGGCGCGCTAATCGCGGCCGGCGTGCCGGTGCTGCTCGCCCTCTCCTCGGTGGCCGCGGCCATGGGGCTCTCCACCCTCGCCTCGCACCTGGTGCCGGCCACCGACACCACGGCCAGCGTCATCCTGCTGATCGGCATGGCGGTCGGCGTGGACTACTCGCTCTTCTACGTCCGGCGGGAACGCGAGGAACGGGCCAGGGGCCGCTCCGGGCTCGACGCCGTGGAGATCGCGGCCGAGACCTCCGGGCACGCCGTGGTGGTCTCCGGCACCGCTGTGATCATCTCGATGGCCGGGCTGCTGCTCGCCCAGGACGCCATCTTCTCGTCGCTCGCCGTCGGCTCGATCCTGGTGGTCGCGGTCGCGGTGATCGGCTCGCTGACCGTGCTGCCGGCGCTCCTGGCCAGGCTGGGCCGCTGGGTCGACCGGCCCCGGGTGCCGCTGCTGTGGCGGCTCACCGCCCCGCGCGTCGGGCGGCACGGCCAGCCGGCCCGGCCCCGGTTCTGGCCGGCCGTGCTGAAGCCCGCCCTGCGCGCGCCGCTGGCCACCCTGGTGGTCTCGGTCGGGCTGCTGCTCGCCCTGGCCGCCCCGGCGCTGGGCATGAAGCTGAAGTTCCCCGGCATGGAGGACGTGCCCCGCAACACCGCGGCCATGCAGGCGTACGACCGGCTCACCGCGGCCTTCCCGAGCAACGGCACCAGCCACACCGTGGCCGTGCGGGCGCCGGCCGAGCAGGCCGACCGGGTGAAGGCTGCGCTCACCGGGCTGGCCGACCGGGCCGCCACCGACCCGCTCTTCGCGCCGGCCGAGGGGGACGGCCCGAAGATCCAGGTATCGGCCGACCGGCGGGTGTCGGTCCTGGAGGTGGCCACGCCGTACGCCAGCCGCACCGACGAGGCGTCCCGGTCCCTGCACGAGCTGCGCCAGGACCTCGTCCCGGCCGCGCTGGGCGGCATCCCCGGCGTCGAGTACGCGGTCGGCGGCGGCGTGGCGGCCAGCGAGGACTACGCGGACCACATCTGGGCGAAGCTGCCCCTGGTGGCGGCCTTCGTGCTGGCGCTGACCTTCCTGGTGATGGCCTGGACCTTCCGGTCGGTGGTGGTGGCGCTCACCTCGATCCTGCTGAACCTGCTCTCCGCCGGGGCCGCGTACGGCCTGCTGGTGCTGGTCTTCCAGGGCGACTGGGCGGAGGGGCTGCTCGGCTTCACCT
This sequence comes from Micromonospora sp. NPDC005299, assembly GCF_042872345.1. NCBI lineage: Bacteria > Bacillati > Actinomycetota > Actinomycetes > Micromonosporales > Micromonosporaceae > Micromonospora > Micromonospora sp. NPDC005299. The sequence continues at coordinate 488,850 of NZ_JBIAKG010000004.1, read as the reverse complement.
CGATGGACGCGATCGTGACCTGGCTGCCGATGTTCCTGTTCGTGGTGCTGTTCGGGCTCTCCATGGACTACCACGTCTTCGTGGTCAGCCGGATCCGCGAGGGCATCCGCCAGGGGATGTCGAACAAGGACGCGGTGGCGTACGGGATCACCTCCTCGGCGGGGGTGGTGACCAGCGCGGCGATCGTCATGGTCGGGGTCTTCTCGATCTTCGCGACGCTGAGCACCATCGACTTCAAGCAGCTCGGCATCGGGCTGGCCGCGGCGATCCTGCTGGACGCCACGATCATCCGGGCGGTGGTGCTGCCCGCGCTGATGACCCTGCTGGGCGACGCGAACTGGTGGGCGCCGCGGTTCCTGCGCGGCCGGGCGGCGACCCCGCCGGCCGAGCCGCCCGCGCCGGCCCCGGAGCTGGTCGGCGTGCGCTGAGTCGGGGGACGGGGGAGGGCGGGCCGGTCCGGTCCGCCCTTCGCCCCTGTGACCGAGGTGTCACGGCAGGATTAACGGCCGCGGCGGCGGGGCATCTGGGCGGCCATGGACGAACAGCTCACGCCGGTGGCCCGTCGTCGCGCCCCGGCCACCGCAGCCCCCGGGAGCGCGTCATGAGCACCGACGTGCGGACCGGCACCGTACGGACCAACGTCCCGGCCCGCCTGGACCGGCTGCCGTGGTCCCGCTGGCACTGGATGATCGTGATCGGCCTCGGCACGGTGTGGATCCTCGACGGCCTCGAGGTGACCATCGTCGGCAATCTGTCCGGCAAGCTGGCCGAGCCGGGCAGCGGCCTGAGCATCACCCAGAGCCAGGTCACCGGCCTGGCCGCCGCGCTCTACGTGGCCGGCGCCTGCACCGGCGCGCTCTTCTTCGGCTGGCTCACCGACCGGTTCGGGCGCAAGAAGCTGTTCCTGCTGACCCTCGGGCTCTACCTGGTCGCCACCGCGCTGACCGCGCTCTCCTTCGACACCTGGTGGTTCTTCCTGTTCCGGTTCCTCACCGGCATGGGCATCGGCGGCGAGTACGCGGCCATCAACTCGGCGATCGACGAGCTGATCCCGGCGCGGCACCGCGGCCGGATCGACATCATCATCAACGGCACCTTCTGGCTCGGCGCGGCGCTCGGCGCGCTGCTGACCGTGCCGCTGCTCAACGGCCTGCCGACCAACCTCGGCTGGCGGGTGGCGTTCGGCCTGGGCGCGGTGCTCGGCGTGGTGATCCTGCTGGTCCGCCGGCACGTCCCGGAGAGCCCGCGGTGGTTGTTCATCCACGGCCGGGCCGACGAGGCGAACCATCTCGTCGACTCGGTCGAGGCCGAGGTGAAGCGGGAGACCGGCAAGGAGCTCACCGAGGCGGACAACTACATCGAGGTCAAGCAGCGGAAGAGCACCAACTTCCTGGAGATCGCCAGGACGCTGTTCGCCCGCTACCCGAAGCGCGCCACCCTCGGCTTCTCGCTCTTCATCGGGCAGGCGTTCCTCTACAACGCGATCACCTTCGGCTTCGCCCAGATCCTGCAGACGTTCTTCGACGTCCCGCCGGGCAACAGCGGCTACTACTTCGCCGTGATCGCGGTCGGCAACCTGCTCGGCCCGCTGCTGCTGGGCCGGCTCTTCGACACCGTCGGCCGGGTGCCGATGATCGCCGGCTCGTACATCGGCTCCGGCGTGCTGCTGCTCGGCACCGCCTGGCTGTTCCACTCGGGCGTGCTGAACGCGATCACCATGACCGCCTGCTGGTGCGTGGTGCTCTTCTTCGCCTCGGCCGGCGCCAGCGCCGCGTACCTGACGGTCAGCGAGATCTTCCCGATGGAGACCCGGGCCATGGCCATCGCGTTCTTCTACGCGCTCGGCACCGCCGCCGGCGGCATCACCGGCCCGCTGCTCTTCGCCAAGCTGGTCGGCACTGGCAAGGTCGGCGACACCGTGGTCGCCTTCGTCGTCGGCGCCGCCGTGATGATCGTCGGCGGCCTCGTGGAGCTCACCCTCGGCGTGAAGGCCGAGGGGAAGTCCCTGGAGGAACTGGCCACCCCGCTCAGCGCCGAGCACGCCGGCGTCCCGGCGCAGCGCGGCGCCGGCACCCCCGCCCCCGTCACCGGTGGCGCCCCCGGCTGACCGCCTTCGCTCCCCCCGGCACCGCCCCCGCCCGTCCGGGCCGGGGGCGGTGCCGCTTCCCAGGGGTACGCACGCCGCGCGGTACACCGGCTGCCGCCGGCTCCCGGTGTCCTGCCGACAAGCCGTAGCAGGTCGGCGGGTGCGTCCAGGTTCGCGCTTCGGCCCCCCGGACCTGAGGACGCCCGGCTGGTGCCGAGGGTGTGCAGGCTGAGCAAGGATGTCGGCGTGGCGGAAGTAATGACCTTGTTCATGCGGTCGGGCGAGCCGGTGGCCCAGCGCCTCCTTCATGAGATGATCGCGGAGCTCCGAGAGCGGTACCAGGTGCTGGTCGCCAAACCCGCGGGGATGGCGTCGGTTGGGCATCGTGCGAGTTGTCCAGCGACCGGGATGTTGCCGTGGAAGCGCGCGTTCAATACCCGGCGGCCGTGGCAACCGGCGAGCACATGACTCCGATAGCCCTGCGCGTGGTAACCCGGTCCGACATCGTCAAGAGCGCCGTCAACACCGGGCTTGTCCAGGGTGGCCCCGTTGATTTGACCCTCTGTGACGCGCTCGCGGAGCTCACGACGTCTGGCTACCTGGTCGACTGGGCGATCGTCCGAACCATTCACAGGCTCACTTCCGACCGGTGGGCAGCCATCCTCCACACCGAGCAGGCGGGATTCGACACCACTTACTGAGGCGGAGGCTCGCCGGACGCTGCGCGGAGAACCTGCAAGCAAGGGACCGTGAGGGCCGCGGTCCTCCACCGGTGTGAGGGTGAGTGGCGGCGCGACCTCAACCCTCACACGTAGTCACGGCAAAAGGGCACCGTCACCCTCGCCTCTCGAAACTCCTGATCGATGTAGTGGGCGAGGTCCTTGCCGTACACGATGGTGTCGGTCAGCCGGTGGATGGAGAGCACGGGATGCCCGAAAGAGCCGCGGCCGGCCGGCAGGTAGCGGTGGGCGTACACGGGAACCATCCGGGGAACGTCGGCGAGAAGTCGCTTCGCCTTGGCCATGCGTCGTGCGAGGTCCTGAGGGCGACGGCTCCACCCGGGTGGCCACTCGCCGTGCTGGATGCCGTCCAAGGCGGCGGCGAGCGGCCAGTCGACCTGCTCGTGCATGTTGGGGCGGTCGAGCTGGCGCCAGTTCGGCCAGCCCCAGCTTGCCTTGTCAGGGTGGTCGTCGTGGCCAGGTGTCCAGACTGGCAGCCCGGCCGCGAGGAAGGCGCGGTGGTCGTCGGCGAACTCGAAGCCGAACCGTCGTTCGATGCCGCCGAACTCGGCGTCGGTAAGCCCCGGTTGAATGTCCACCAGGCCCAGGCGGGCTAACTGGCGAGCGGCCTCGATACCCATCGCGACACCGGGATCATTCGTCACCGGCGAAGCGTAGCGACTCGGCCCTCGGACAAGTGCGGTTGACGGCGGCGCGGGAGCAGCACGCCAAACGGCTGACGGCGCTTTTCAGGCCGGTGTGTCGTCCTCGGTGGGGCGGGGCTGGCGGTACTCCTTGATCCAGCGCTCGATGTCGTCGGCCAGCCACACCTTCATACCGCGCAGTTCCTGGTACGGCTTCGGGAAGGTGGGATACCTGGCGAGCTGCTGGAACCGCTGCCGCGACACGCCTAGGCGGTGGGCAATCTCGTAGGGCCCCATGAGCTGCCCCGGCCCTCGGTCCATGGCCTGAACGTAGGCAGGAGATTGCTAGTCTATTGGGAATTGCCAGTTGACTAACCGGTCGGCTGACCGGCATCGTGGTCGTATGCCGCGAAAGACCTGCATCGTCCATGACTGATCACGGGCCCGTTCAGCCGATCTGGACCTGCGCGGGGTGCAGCCTGCCCTGGCCCTGTCCCACGCGCCGCCGGCAACTGCTCGCCGAGTACGACGGCGCCCCGGTGTCCCTCTCCCTCTACATGGCCTCGCACCTGGTGTCCGCCACTCAGGACATGGGCTGGGCTCCGGCCGGCCCGCTCCATCGTCGCTTCCTCGGCTGGTTGCCGTGAGCGTGCTCAAGCCGGGTGACGAGAAGTTCCACTACTCCGACAACTCGCACAGGTGGATACCACCGGACCCCGACTTCCCCCAGGAGGTGTGGGACGAGATGGTCCGGCAGCACAAGGAGAGGCACCTACGACCACTGCGGCGGCCACGCCTCGCACGCCGTTCGATCTGACCGGGATGCCACCTCAGGGCAGCGCGCAGGGTGCGCGCCACGCGTCGAGGGTGCGGTCCTTGAGGATCGAGGCGAAGCCGTAGCCGACCGTGGTGACGCAGAATTGCGCCGGGTCGCCGGTGTATTCCACGTGGAAGACCGGCTTGTCCGCGTCGACGAACGGGAGCAGCTTGTCGCACCCGCCGCGGCGGACGCACTCCTGGTTGACTGCGAAGTCGAAGTCGGGGGCGAGCGCCGCCACCTGCGGCAGGTCGTCGACCAGCCCGGGGGAGAGGTCCAGCCGCCGGGCCAGTGCGGCCAGCTGGCGGTTGAACAGCAACTGGTCGTCGAAGGTGAGCGGGAAACCGGAGCGGTGCAGGTAGCCGTCCGCGTCGTCGAGCGCGACGGCGCCGAAGCCCTTGCCCCGGCAGAGCCGGAACCGGTCGGCCAGCACCGGCTCCAGCGAGTCCCACCGGCGGACGTCCAGCCACCGGCTGCCCGGCCGGCCGGGCACCGCGGCACCGCGTACCGCTGCCGGGAAGCGGCTGGTGTCCGGGTCGCCCGTCGCGTACGTACCGACCCGGACCTGGCACACCAGGCGGCGGTGGCGGGCGCGCAGCGCGCCGGTGTCGGCGGAGGTGGTCCGCACCGGGTCGAGCAGGAAGACGTCGGCCTCGACGGTGACGTCCACCGGGCCGGTGAGCTGCCACTGCCACTGCCACTGCCGGGCCTGCGTGGCCGGCCACGGGGTAGGCGCACCGGGCGGGACGATCGGCTCCCGGCAGGCCGCCGCCGGGGCGAGCAGCAGCACCGTCAGCACCACCGCAACGCCCCGGCGCGGCCCGCGTCGGCGGACGCGGACCGGCCGGGGCGGCACGGCGGCCCACGCCGGGCGGATCCGCATCGACAGCTCCCGGGTCGCGGGGGGCACCCCGCCCCCTGCCGGTACGTCTCCGGCGGCCCCGGTGCGCCGGCCACCGGGGCCGGCACGGCTCAGGGGACCCCGGCGTACCTCACCCGGTCAACGAGCGCGGGCCCGGTCACGACGCGCCGGTCAGCGCGGGGTGCCGAAGTCCTGCGTCCAGTACGGCCCGTTGCTCCGCGCCACGCCCACGCCGATCTCGGTGAACGAGCAGTTCAGGATGTTCGCCCGGTGCCCCGGGGAGTTCATCCAGGCGTCCATCACCGCGGCCGGGCTCTGCTGGTTCCAGGCGACGTTCTCGCCGTACGACCGCCAGGCGTAGCCGACCCGGTCGAGCCGGTCACCCACGTCGCTGCCGTCGCTGCCGTCGTGCGACATGTTCTTGTGGTCGGCCTGGTCCTGGCTGTGCCGCTGGGCGGCGAGCGTCAGCTTGTCGTCGACGGTCAGCGCCTTGCAGCCGGCCTTCGCCCGCTCCTGGTTGACCAGGTCGACGACCTCCCGCAGCTCGGCGGTGAGCCCCTTGGCCGAGGCGGTCGTGGCGGCCGTGCTGCTCGGCGCGGCGCTCCGCGGTAGCTGCCGGGACGCGGCGGTGGTCCGGCTCGGCTTCGGGGTCGGCTTCTTCGTCGGGGTCGGCCGGGCGCTGGTCGGCGCGGCGCTCGGGCTGGTCGACTCCGGCGCGAGCGCGTCGCCCGGGTCCGCCTCGGTGCCGTCGGACGCGAGCGGGGCGGCGGCCACCGGGGCGTCGGCGGCGGTCCGCTCGGTCGGCTGGTCATCACCGGGCAGCACCAGGGCGCCCACGCCAAGGCTCACCACGAGGGTCGCCGCGGCGGCGGCCCCACCGATCAGGAGGGGACGCGGCAGGCGGCGTCGCTGCCGGTGCCGCCCGGTGTCCTCGTCGGCGGTGTCGGTGACCGGCTGCCAGGCGGCGGTGGGCCGCTCGTCGGCGGCGGGCTGCCACGCGGCGGTGGGCTGCTCGTCGGCGGCCGGCTGCCACCCGGCCGGCTGCCACGCCGCGGCGGGCTGCTCCTCGGGGTGCCAGCCGCCGGCCCGCTCGTAGGGGGACATCGGTGCGCCCGGGTGGGGCGCCGGGCCGTACGCCGGTGGCTCGGCCGCCGGGGAGTACCCGGTCCGGTCGGCGTCGGCGTACCGCCCGGCGTCGGCCCACCCGTGCGTCCCGGCGCCGGCCGCGGGGAGGTGGCCGGTGCGCTCGGGCGTGGGGTCGTCCCGCCACGGCATGGCCGGGGCGTCGGCCCGCCAGGCGCCGGTGGAAGCCTCGGTCCGGTCCGGGCCGGGCTGCCCCGGCTCGTCCCCGAAGAGGTACGACGACCGCGGCTCGGGCCGGTCGGTGAGCCAGGCCGGCCCGTCGTCGGTCGGTGGCTCGGGGCGTCGGGCGACGCCATCCGGTTCGATCGGGTCGGTCCAGCGGTACACGCCTGTCCCCTCCACGGGTCGGTTGCGGGCCGCAGTGACGCTACGGGCGCGGCGCGAGCTGCGGCAACGTGGCTAAGAAAGAGTTAAGGGGAACCCGACAGCAAGGGTGAGGCGTTCACACATTCCCGGGCGTACAGTAAAGGCGTCCGGACAGAGCGTGTCCGCGCCTTGTGGCAACCCCCCGACAAGTGGACCGGTGGACGTGGAGATGATCTACGGCCTGCGGGAACTTGACGAAGGAGGGGGGTTCGGCTCAATATATAGGTGTCGCCAGTCGCGCCCAGCCATGCCCGGATTTCACGGGGATGGCAGCCGCGAACATCATGGGCGCGCGTTGGCCGGCCTTTCCGGCAGCGCATATCAAGGAGTCAGCATGGCGAAGGCCCTCTACGGCCACGTAGGTGCAGCGCCCGACCGGCGTCTGCTCGACGAGGTCACCCGACTGCGTGCCAGGGTTCAGGCACTGGAGTTCGAGATCACGCGTCTGCGCGCCGACAACGATCGGCTTGCGGCGGCTGCGGCGGAGGCAGACGACCTCCTCCGACTGGCCGAGCCCGCGCTGACCTGATCTCCGGTCGTCGGAAAACTGAATCGCACCACACAGAAAACGCGCGCCGACACCTAGTGCCGGCGCGCAGCTTTTTGTTTTCGGACCGCATTCCGCGATCTTGCGGGATGTCCCCGGAATTGCGTCCCACAATTCTGATCTTGCACTTTTCCGTGGCGTGCGCCACACCGCCGGAATCCGGACACCTCCGGCACCCGGGTGGGTCGCGTACCAGGCTCTCCCCGCCCGCGGGTTAGTCTGCGGGTTCGCCAGGTCCGCGCAGCCGGCGACGGTACGGCGGCCACCGGACGAGGATCGAGAAGGTGCATCTCAAGAGCCTGACGGTGAAGGGCTTCAAGTCCTTCGCCTCCGCGACGACGCTGAAGCTGGAGCCCGGGATCACCTGCGTGGTCGGCCCGAACGGCTCCGGCAAGTCCAACGTCGTCGACGCCATCGCCTGGGTCCTCGGCGAGCAGGGCGCCAAGGCGCTGCGTGGCGGCAAGATGGAGGACGTCATCTTCGCCGGCACCGCCGGGCGGGCGCCGCTGGGCCGGGCCGAGGTCACCCTCACCATCGACAACACCGACGGCGCGCTGCCGATCGAGTACACCGAGGTCTCCATCACCCGCCGGATGTTCCGCTCAGGCGAGAGCGAATACGAGATCAACGGCGACTCCTGCCGGCTGCTGGACATCCAGGAGCTGCTCTCGGACTCCGGCATCGGCCGGGAGATGCACATCATCGTCGGGCAGGGCCGGCTCGACGGCATGCTGCACGCCAAGCCGGAGGACCGGCGGGCGTTCATCGAGGAGGCGGCCGGCGTCCTCAAGCACCGCAAGCGCAAGGAGAAGGCGCTGCGGAAGCTCGACGCGATGCAGACCAACCTCAACCGGCTCACCGACCTCACCGCCGAGCTGCGCCGCCAGCTCAAGCCGCTGGGCCGGCAGGCCGAGGTGGCCCGCCGGGCCGCCGCCATCCAGGCCAACCTGCGCGACGCCCGGCTGCGGCTGCTCGCCGACGACCTGCACACCCTGCGCACCACACTGGACCGGGAGATCGCCGACGAGACCGCGCTGCGCGAGCGGCGCGAGCAGATCGAGGCCGAGCACGGTCAGGTGCAGGGCCGCCTCGGCGAGCTGGAGGCGGCGCTGGCCGAGGACGCCCCGCTGCTTGCCGCGGCCCAGGACACCTGGTACAAGCTCTCCGCGCTCCAGGAGCGGTTCCGCTCGATCGAGCAGCTCGCCCGGGAACGGCTGCGGCACCTCAGCGCCACCGGGGACGACGAGCGCCCCGGCCGCGACCCGGACCAGCTGGAGGCCGAGTCCCGGCGGGTCCGCGAGCAGGAGGAGGAACTGCGGGCCGCGCTCACCGACGACCAGATCCGGCTCGCCGAGGCGGTCGAGCACCGGCAGGAGCTGGAGCGGCAACTCGCCGCCGCCGAGCGGGAACTGGTGGCCGCCGCCAAGGCCATCGCCGACCGGCGCGAGGGGCTGGCCCGGCTGACCGGCCAGGTCAACTCCGCCCGGGCCCGGACCACCAGCGCCGGCGAGGAGATCGAACGGCTCGCCGCCGCGCACACCGACGCCCTGACCCGCGCCGAGAAGGCCCAGGGCGAGCTCGACGCGGTCGCCGAACAGTCCACCGAGGCGGACCGGGACAACGCCGACCTGGACGCCCGGCACGCCGAGGCGGTCGCCGTGCACGAGCAGGCCCAGGCCGCCGTGCGCAGCCTCGCCGACGCCGAGCGGGCCGCCGAGAAGGACGCGGCGACCTGGAAGGCCCGCGAGGAGGCGCTCGCCCTCGGCCTGCGCCGCAAGGACGGCGCGGGCGCCCTGCTGGCCCGCGCCGATCAGGTGCCCGGCCTGCTCGGCAGCCTCTCCGGGCTGCTCACCGTCGCCCCGGGCAATGAGGCGGCGCTCGCCGCCGCGCTCGGCGGGCTCGCCGACGCGGTCGCGGTCAGCGGCGTGGACGAGGCCGTCGAGGCGATGCGGCTGCTCAAGATCTCCGACGCCGGCCGGGCCGGCCTGCTGGTCGGCAGCCCCGCCGGCCCCGGCATGGCCGGCTCCGCCGACGCGCTGCGCCCGAAGCTGCCCGACGGCGCCCGCTGGGCCCCCGACCTGGTGGAGTGCTCCGCCGAGATCCGTCCGGCGGTGCACCGGGCGCTGCGCGACGTGGTGCTGGTCGACGACCTCGCCGCCGCGGCCGAGCTGGTCGCCGGCAACCCGGAGCTGCGCGCGGTCACCCCCGACGGTGACGTGGTCGGGGCGTACGCAGCGGCCGGCGGGTCGGCCAAGGCGCCCAGCTACATCGAGGTGCAGGCCGCCGTCGAGGAGGCCCGCGCCAACCGGGCCACCGCCGAGCGGGCCACCGCCGAGCTGCGCGAGCAGCTGGTCGAGGCGCGCGCCGAGGTCGCAAGCGCCAAGGAGGCCGTGCAGCACGCCGCCGCCGCCAAACGGGAGGCGGAGAGCCACCGCAACGCCGCCGCCCGCCGCCTCGCCGAGCTGGGCGCGGCCGCCCGGTCGGCCAGGGCCGAGACCGACCGGCTCGGCGAGTCCCGGGCCCGCGCCGAGGCGGCCCGGGAACGCGACCTGGCGGCCCTCGCCGAGCTGGAGGAGCGGCTCCGGCTGGCCGAGGTCACCCCGCTCGACGCCGAACCGTCCACCGAGGAACGCGACCAGCTCGCCGCCATGGTGCCGCAGGCCCGGCAGAACGAGATGGAGGTCCGGCTCGCCGTGCGTACCGCCGAGGAGCGGGTCTCCTCGATCGCCGGCCGGGCCGACTCGCTGGCCCGGCAGGCGACCGCCGAGCGGGCCGCGCGGGAGCGCGCGGCCGCCCGGCGCGCGGCCCGCACCCGCGGCGCGGAGATCGCCCGGGCCGTGGTCGGCGGCGCCCGCGAGGCGCTCACCCGGCTCACCGTCTCGATCGCCCGGGCCGAGGAGCACCGCGACGAGGTGGCCCGCGAGCGCGCCGCCCGCGAGGCCGAGCTGTCCGAGGTACGCGGCGCGGCCAAGCGGCTCGGCGCCGAGCTGGAGCGGCTGACCAGCCAGGTGCACCGGGACGAGGTGGCCCGCGCCGAGCAGCGGCTGCGCATCGAGCAGCTGGAGGCGAAGGCGGCCGAGGACTTCGGCCTCGACGTGGCCACCCTGGTCGCCGAGTACGGCCCCGACCAGCTCGTCCCGCCCACCGACGCGGACCTCGCGGCGGCGGAGAAGGACGGCACGCCCGTGCCCGAGCCGGTCCGCTACGAGCGGCCGGTGCAGGAGAAGCGGGCCGCCAAGGCGGAACGGGAACTGGCCCTGCTCGGCAAGGTCAACCCCCTCGCGCTGGAGGAGTTCGCCGCGCTGGAGGAGCGCTTCAAGTTCCTCTCCGAGCAGCTGGAGGACCTCAAGGCCACCCGCCGGGACCTGCTCACCGTGGTCAAGGACGTCGACGAGCGGATCCTGGAGGTCTTCGCCAGCGCGTTCGAGGACACCGCGCGGGAGTTCGAGCAGGTGTTCACCGTGCTCTTCCCCGGCGGCGAGGGGCGGCTGGTGCTCACCGACCCGGAGGACCTGCTCACCACCGGCGTCGAGGTCGAGGCCCGGCCGCCCGGCAAGAAGATCAAGCGGCTCTCGCTGCTGTCCGGCGGCGAGCGCTCGCTGACCGCGGTGGCCATGCTTGTGGCGATCTTCCGCGCGCGGCCCAGCCCGTTCTACATCATGGACGAGGTGGAGGCGGCCCTCGACGACGTCAACCTGGGCCGCCTGATCACGCTGCTGGCCCAGCTCCGCGAGAAGAGCCAGCTCATCGTGATCACCCACCAGAAGCGCACCATGGAGATCGCCGACGCGCTCTACGGCGTGACCATGCGCAGCGGCGTCACCCAGGTGATCAGCCAGCGGCTCAACCGGGCCGACGACGAGGGGCAGGGGAACAGCGAGTGAGTCGGGAACGCGCCACGGCGCTCCTGGTCGATTTCGACGGCGTGCTGCGCCGCTGGGACCCGGCGGTCGCCGCCCGGGTCGAGCGGGAGTACGGGCTGACCGAGGGCGTCCTCGGCGAGATCGCCATGTCCTGGGGGCTGCTCAAGCCGGTGCTCACCGGCAACGTCAGCCACGCCGAGTGGATGACCAGCGTGGCCGACGCCCTCACCCCCTCGGTCGGCGACCCGGGCCGGGCCCGGGCCGCGGTGGACGCGTGGCAGCGCTACCGGGGCGAGGTCGACCCCGACGTGCTCGCCTTCATCCGGGAGGTCCGGGCGGCCGGCGTCCGGGTCGGGCTGGGCACCAACGCCACCGACGTGCTCGACGCCGACCTGGCCGCGCTGGACCTCACCGACGAACTGGACGTCGTGGTCAACTCCTCGGTGATCGGGGTGCACAAGCCGGCGAAGGAATACTTCCAGGCGGCCTGCCAGGCGCTGGGGACGCCGCCGGCCCGGGTCCTGTTCGTCGACGACGAGGACCGTGCAGTGGCCGGCGCTCGGGTGGCCGGGCTCTCCGCGCACCGCTGGAGCAGCGCGGCCGACCTGCGCTACATCCGGGCGGCGCTGGCGTTCTGAGCCGGCCGGCTCGCCGGGGTGGCGGGTTCCGGTCGGCCGGGACACCGCCACCGCACCGGCGGGACGGTCAGTCGCCGGTGACGCCGTCGATGCGCTCGCGGATCAGGTCGGCGTGGCCGTTGTGCCGGGCGTACTCCTCGATCATGTGCACGTAGACCCAGCGGAGGTTCATGTCGTCGGCGCTGCCGTCGCGGCGGGGGCGCCGGAAGGTGTGGTCCAGCGACAGGCCGGCGGCCGCCTTCCGGGCCGCCTCGACCTCGGCCCGGAAGGTGGCGAAGGCCTGCTCCGGGTCGGCGTCGGCGACGGCGTTCAAATCCGCGTCCGGGTCCTCGTCACCGTCGTAGAGGCCGGGAATGTCCTCCCCGGCGGCGCGGATCCGGAACCACCAGCGCTCCACGTCGGCCATGTGCCGGACCAGCCCCAGCAGGGTGAGGGTCGACGGCTCGACGCTCGCGGCGCGCAGCTGCTCAGCCGTCAGGCCGGCGCACTTGTGCAGCAGGGTGTCGCGGTGGTAGTCGAGCCAGCCTTCGAGCATGGTGCGCTCGTCACCGACGTAGGGCTCGTGCGTGCGGTCGATCTCGGGTGCTCTCCAGGTCATGCGGTCATCCTGCGGTCCGGGTACGACGGCCGCGACCGGATTTCAGGGCACCACCACGACCGGCCAGCGGCCGGTGCGGACGAGCCGGGTGGCGACCGAGCCGACCAGCTTGTGGCCGGCCTGCTCGGACGACCCGACCACGACCAGGTCGGCGCGGTGCTCGTCGGCCGCCTTGGACAGCTCGGCGTACGCGTCGCCGCGCCGGCACAGGAAGGTCACCGGGAGGCCCAGCTCCTCCGCGCCGCGCCGGCACTCCTCGCGCAGCTCGGCGGCCAGCTCGTCCTGGGTCTGCTGGACGGCCCCGGCCACCACACCGGACATGATCGCGGTGTAGGGCGGCGGTGAGCTGACGAAGACCACCACGAGCCCGGCGCCCTGCCGGCGGGCCAGCCCGGCCGCGTACGAGGCGGCGCGCAGTGAGGTGCGGCTGCCGTCGACGCCGACCAGCACCACCCGGGGCCCGTCCGTGCCGCGTTCGAACGGCAGCGGCCGGGCCTCCGGGCCGTACTTCTCACGTTCGGGGGCGTCCATCGGGTCAGTCCCGTCCGCCCGTGCGCACCACCGCGGCGCCACCGCCGGCCGCGACGGTCGACTCCCGCTCGACCTCGGTGGAGATCGGGTCGCTGTTGGTGCGGCGCAGCGGCACCTCCTTGATGAACACCACCGCGATCAGCGCGATCAGCCCGAACGGGGCGGCGGCCAGGAAGATGTCCCCGGCGCCGTGCCCGTACGCGGCCTCGACGACCGCGCGGATCGGGGCGGGCAGGGTGTGCACATTCGGCAGGGTACCGCCGCTGCCGGAGCTGGACGCCGGGATGCCGAGTCCGGCGAGCCCGTCGGCGAGGTAGTCCTTGACCTTGTGGCCGAGGATCGCGCCGAGCGCGCTCACCCCGATGGCGCCGCCCAGGCTGCGGAAGAAGGCGACCACGGAGCTGGCCGCGCCGAGCTCGTGCGGGCCGACGGTGTTCTGCACGGCGAGGACCAGGTTCTGCATGGTCATGCCCAGGCCGAGGCCGATCAGCGCCATGAAGACGGCGAGCCGCCAGTACGGGGTGTCCGCCCGCATGGTGCCCATCAGCGCGAAGCCGGCGGTGAGCAGCGTCGAGCCGAGGACCAGGTAGCGCTTCCAGCGGCCGGTGTTGGTGATGATGCGGCCGACCACGGTGGAGGCGACCAGCAGGCCGAGGATCATCGGCAGCGTCATGAGGCCGGACATGGTCGGGCTCTCGCCGCGGCTGATCTGGAAGTACTGGCCGAGGAAGACGGAGGCGCCGAACATGCCCACGCCGACAGCGATGCTGGCGACCACGGCGAGGGTGATGGTGCGGTTGCGGAACAGGCGCGGCGGGATCATCGGCTCGGCGGCGCGGTTCTCCACCCGGAGGGCTAGCGCGCCGAGCAGCACGGCAACGGCCACCATGACGGCGCTCTGCCAGGAGATCCAGTCGTACTTGTCGCCGGCCAGGGTGACCCAGATCAGCAGCAGCGAGACGGCCGCGGTGATCAGGGTGGCGCCCCACCAGTCGATCTTCGCCTCGCGCTTGACCACCGGCAGGTGCAGGGTCTTCTGGAGCACGACCAGGGCGAGGGCGGCGAACGGCACGCCCACGTAGAAGCACCAGCGCCAGCCGAGCCAGTCGGTGTCGACGATGACGCCACCGATCAGCGGGCCGCCGATGGTGCCGACGGCCATCACCGCGCCGAGGTAGCCGCTGTACCGGCCGCGCTCGCGCGGGGTGATCATCGTCGCCATGATCACCTGGGCCAGGGCGGTGAGACCGCCCGCGCCGACGCCCTGGAGCACCCGGCAGGAGATGAGCTGGCCGGTGGACTGGGAGAGACCGGCCAGCACCGAGCCCAGCACGAAGATCGTGAGGGCCAGTTGGACCAGGAGCTTCTTGCTGGTCAGGTCGGCGAGCTTGCCCCAGATCGGGGTGGTCGCCGTGGTGGCCAGCAGCGTCGAGGTGACCACCCAGGTGTACGCGGACTGGCCGCCGTGCAGCTCGGTGATGATCCGCGGCAGCGCGTTCGAGACGACCGTGGAGGAGAGGATCGCGACGAACATGCCCAGCAGCAGGCCGGAGAGAGCCTCCAGGATCTGCCGGTGGGACATGTCGACGGCGGTCGCCCGGGTGGGCGCTGTCGCCTGCGTCATCGTGGAATGCCTCCGGAAAAGACGGGGGAAAGGGTGCTTCGGGCAACCGTATGGCTTGGTTGCCTCAAGCAACAACCTCACGTGGCGCAGGTCTTATTCCAGGGCGGATCCGGTCAGAAGGTCTCGTTGAACCGGTGCATGAGCCGGGCGAAGTCGTCGACGTCCTGTTTCGGCCAGGATTCCAGCGACCGCCGGATCTGTCCGAGTCGCGCCGCCCGCGCCGCGTCGAACCGGCGGGTGCCCTCCTCGGTCAGGCTGAGCTGGGCGGCCCGCCGGTCGGTCGGGTCCGGGTCGCGGCGGACCAGCCCCAACGCCTCCAGGCCGCCGATCTGCCGGCTCAGCGTGCCCTTGCCGATGCCCAGCTTGACGGCCAGATCGGTGAGCCGGATCGAGCCGGACCGGCGCAGCCAGAGCAGCAGCCCGTAGGCGTTCGGCTCCAGGTTGGGATGGACCTCCCGGGCGATCTCCCAGGACAGCGCGCGCCCGCGCCGGAGCAACGCGGTCAGTTCGTGTTCTACGGCGCGCAGGCTCTCGTCCACGCTGAGAGGGTACTCACACCTCGTCGCTGAGCCGCTGGCGCGCCACCGTGCGCAGGTGCCCGTCGCTGGTGGTGCCTTCGATCACGACCTCGGCCGCCCGGCCCCGGTGGGTCAGCGTGGCCACCGCGTTGCCGAAGTAGGGCCCGGCCAGCTTCTTCCACCCGACCGGCGGGCGGCGTACCCCGGCCGAGCGGGCCAGCGTCCGGGCCGCCCCGGCCGGCCCCGGGTTCCAGCCGAGCCGCATCAGCGGGCGCATCCCGGCCGGCACCTGGTTGTGGATCGGCGAGCAGGTGAGCTGGTGCACCGGAGTGCGCACGCTCCCGTCGGCGAACCGGGCCCGGGCCACGTACGAGTGGTGCACGTCCCCGGAGAGCACGCTGATCGAGGCCGGCCGCGAGTACGCCGGGCCGGCGCCGACCCGCGCCCCCTCGCGCGGCGCCGTGCCGCTGCCCAGCCGGGCGAACAACTCGCCGAGCGCCTCGAAGGAGCGCCGGAACGAGGCCCAGTGCTCCAGGTCCCAGGCCCGCCGCATCCGCTCGGCGACGTTCGCCACCCAGGGCCGGCGGGAGTCGGCGAGCCTCTCGTTCCACGCCTCGACGTGGTGGATGCCGGGCGGGAGCAGCCAGGGCAGCGAGGCGCCGACCACCAGGTGGTCGTAGACGCCGTGCGCCCGGTCCAGGAACCAGGACCACTCGCCCGGCGGCAGCATCGCCCGGTTGCCGGCGTCCAGCACCCGGCTGGAGCGGTTGTCCAGCATGACCAGGCGGGTCCGCCCCAGGTCCAGCGCGTAGCTCCACTGGTACTGCACGGCCCGCCAGCGCTCGGTGTCGTGCGCCACGTCGGCCTCCTGGTCGACTCGCTCGCCGAACTCGTGCAGCACGCTCGTGGCGTCCTCGGCGGCGGCCACCTTGGCGAACACCGGGTCGGCGGCGATCTCGTCCGGGGCCAGGTTGCCCAGGTGCTGGTAGACCCAGTAGGAGGCCAGGCCGCTGCGGATGCGCTCCGCCCACCAGGGCTGCGCCCGCATGTCCGCCCGCCAGGACGCCGAGGTGTTCCAGTCGTCGATGATCTCGTGGTCGTCGAAGATCATCACGCTCGGCACGGTGGAGAGCAGCCAGCGGATCTCTGGGTCGCGCCAGGACTCCAGGTAGAGCTTGGTGTACTCGTCGAAGCTGACCACCTGGGTGGCCGGGGCGCCCTTCGGGCGGCGGCGCCGCCGCTTGAGCAGCCGGCGCACGGTCGGCGAGGTCTCGTCCGCGTAGACCTGGTCGCCGAGGAGCACCAGCAGGTCGGGCAGGGCGTCCGGGTCGGGGGCGGCGATCATCCGCCGGGCGTACGCGTCCAGCGCGTCCGGGGGCAGCTTGCGGGCGGTCGCGTGCTGGGTGGTCTCCCGGCAGGAGCCGAAGAGCAGGGTCACCGGCTGGTCCCGGTCGTCCGCCGCCCGGGTCCGGATCACGCTGGCCGGGAAGCCGCTGTCCGGCACCGGCCAGGCCACCTCGTCGTCGACCAGCACCTCGTAGGTCGTGCCGCTGTCCGGCGTGAGCCCCGACACCACCACGATCGCGTAGTGGTGGTCGTACGCCGAGAAGGTGGGTGCGGTGCCGGTGGCCCCGTCGGCCGTGCGGACGGTGACCACGGCGGGAGCGCTGGTCTCCACCCAGACGGTGGCCCGCGTGCCGACGACCCGTCGCAACAGCGGGCCGATGAGCAGACGGGAACCGGTCACGGCGCACCTCCGACGAAGATCATCAAACCCTTCCTACCCGGCCGGCGGTTGCGGCACGCCTTCCAGCCGCGAGCGTACCCGCAGCTTGTTCACGTGCCGAGGCGGTGAGTGGGACGCCGTCGCCGGCATCTGACAGGATTTCGGGCATGACGGAATACCTCCTCGTCGCACTCGCCCTGCTCGGCGTGCTGATCCTCGGCGGCCTCAGCCTCGTGGTGCCCCGGCTGCGCCGGCGCCCCGAGCCGCCGCTGCCGGAGACGGAGGTCGACACCCGGGCCGAGGAGGACCTGGCCGGGCCGCCGGTCGAAGCGGCGGAGTCGGACCTGCGCACCGGCGTGCTGGTCGAGCCGCCGCCGGTGGTCGAAGCGCCGCCGCTGCCCACCATCGAGGTCCCCGAGCCCACCGCCGGCCGGCTGGTCCGGCTGCGCTCCCGGCTGTCCCGCTCGCAGAACGTCTTCGGCAAGGGCCTGCTCGGCCTGCTCAGCCGGGACCGCCTCGACGAGGACACCTGGGAGGAGATCGAGGACAGCCTGATCGCCGCCGACGTCGGCGTCGACTCCACCCGCGAGATCGTCGACCGGCTGCGCGAGCAGACCCGGGTGCTCGGCACCCGGTCGGTCGCCGAGCTGCGCACCCTGCTCGCCGCCGAGCTGGTCAACGCCCTCGACCCGACGCTCGACCGGTCGCTGAAGACCGCCCCCAAGGAAGGCGTGCCGGCGGTGCTGCTGGTCGTCGGGGTCAACGGCGCCGGCAAGACCACCACCTGCGGCAAGATCGCCCGGGTGCTCATCGCGGACGGCCGGACCGTGCTGCTCGGCGCGGCCGACACCTTCCGGGCGGCCGCCGCCGACCAGCTGGAGACCTGGGGCGGCCGGGTGGGCGCGGAGACCGTCCGCGGCCCCGAGGCCGCCGACCCGGCCAGCGTCGCCTTCGACGCGGTCAAGCGGGGCATCGACACGAGGGTCGACACGGTGCTGGTGGACACCGCCGGCCGGCTGCAGAACAAGGTCGGCCTGATGGACGAGCTGGGCAAGGTCAAGCGGGTGGTGGAGAAGCACGGCCCGATCGACGAGACCCTGCTGGTGCTCGACGCCACCACCGGCCAGAACGGCCTGGAGCAGGCCCGGGTCTTCACCGAGGTGGTCAACGTGACCGGCGTGGTGCTGACTAAGCTCGACGGGACCGCCAAGGGGGGCATCGTGATCGCCGTGCAGCGCAAGCTGGGCATCCCGGTCAAGCTGGTCGGCCTCGGCGAGGGCCCGGACGACCTGGCCCCGTTCGACCCGGCGCAGTTCGTCGACGCGCTGCTCGGCACTGAGCCGCTCGCCCGGGACGCGTAGCCTCGACGTGACGACTGACGATCGCGCCTACGCGGGGTGGCGCGACCCCAGCAACCCGTCGCCACGCCTCGGGAGACCGTACGTGACTTCGCAGGAGATTCCGCTCCACGGCGGGAACGTGAGCACCGTGGTCCGGGTGGGCGACACCGTCCGGCGCAACGCCGGCCCGTGGACCCCCTCGGTCCACGCGCTGCTGCGGCATCTGGAGTACGTCGGCTTCACCGGCGCGCCCCGCGCCCTCGGCATGGACGAGCGCAACCGGGAGGTCCTGTCGTACCTGGAGGGGGAGTGCGGGGAGTACCCGCTGGCCCCGCACTGGGTCACCGACGAGGCCCTGGTCACCGTGGCGACCATGCTGCGGATGTTCCACGACGCCCAGTACGGCTTCACCCCGCCGCCGGCGGCGGTCTGGCGCTCCTTCGGCCCGCCCCCGCCGGACACCGAGGTGATCTGCCACCACGACGCCGCCCCGCACAACGTGATCTGGCGGCCGGACGGCACCCTCGGGCTGATCGACTTCGACCTGGCCTCGCCCGGCGCCCGGATCTACGACGTGGCGTACGCGGCCTGGACCTGGGTGCCGATCTTCTCCGACCGGGACTCGATCACCCTCGGCTGGAAGCACCCGGACCGGCCGCGCCGGCTGCGCCTCTTCGCCGACGCGTACGGGCTTATCCCCCGGGACCGGCACCGGCTGATCCGGACCATCCGCAAGCGGATCGTCGACCACGTCGAGGGCATCCGGCGGATGGCCGCCGCCGGCGAGCCGGCGTTCGTCCGGATCGTGCACAAGGGCCACCTGCGCCGGCCCATGCGCGACCTGCGGCTGCTCGACTACGAGCGGCACGCCCTGGAGTACGCGCTGCGCTGACCGCGTGTCGAGGAAGAGTGGCCGGTTCCGCGTCGGACCGGCCGATCTTTCCGTTTTCCCCAGGCATGATCGTCGTTCTTCACACGCCGGAAACAACCCGTCACGCGTCGGAAATCGAGCGGTGTCGGTGAAGGAAACAGCCGCCGACCAAGCTTCCGCGCAACCGGCTGACGGGCGATGCTGCCAGGTCTAGTCGGAGGGAGGAATACGACACCGAGAGGAGGCAGCGTGGAGATCGATACCGGGAACACTGCCTGGCTGCTTGTTTCGACTGCGCTCGTGCTGCTCATGACGCCCGGTCTGGCCCTGTTCTACGGCGGGCTGAACCGTTCCAAGGGCATGCTGAACATGATGATGATGAGCTTCTCGTCCATCGGGCTCGTCAGCATCCTGTGGCTTTTCTACGGCTTCACCGTCGCCTTCGGGGAGGGCGGCAAGTTCATCGGTGACCTGGGCCAGTACCTGGGCACCAAGACCTTCGTCGGTGAGAGCGACCTGTGGGGCGAGACCGGTATCCCGCTCTACGTCTTCATCGCCTTCCAGATGATGTTCGCCGTCATCACCGTCGCGCTGATCAGCGGGGCGCTGTCCGACCGGACGAAGTTCGCCGGCTGGCTGGTGTTCGCGGCCGGCTGGGCCACCCTGGTCTACTTCCCGGTCGCTCACATGGTCTGGGGCGGCGGCCTGATCGGCGGCGACATCGGCGCCCTCGACTTCGCCGGTGGCACGGCGGTGCACATCAACGCCGGCGCCGCGGCGCTCGCCCTCGTGCTGGTCCTCGGGAAGCGGGTCGGCTGGCCCCGGGAGAGCGCCAAGCCGCACAACATCCCGCTGGTCGCGCTCGGCGCCGGTCTGCTCTGGTTCGGCTGGTTCGGCTTCAACGCCGGTTCCGAGCTGACCGCCGACGGGGTCACCGCGCTGGCCTTCATGAACACCCAGGTCGCCACCGCCGCCGCGCTGCTCGGCTGGATCGTGGTGGAGTGGGTGCGCGACGGCAAGCCGACCCTGGTGGGCGCTTCCTCGGGTGCGGTGGCCGGTCTGGTCGCCATCACCCCGGCGTGCGCCTTCATCACCCCGGCCGCGGCGGTGCTGCTGGGTCTGGTCGCCGGTGCGGTCTGCGCCCTAGCCGTGGGCCTGAAGTACCGGCTCGGCTACGACGACTCCCTCGACGTGGTCGGCGTGCACTTCGTCGGCGGGTGGATCGGCTGCCTGTGGATCGGCCTGTTCGGCACCGCCTCGGTCAGCTCGCTGGTCGCCAGCGACGGCCTGCTGGTCGGCGGTGACGCCACCCTGCTGGGCAAGCAGGCGCTGGGCGCGCTGATCGTCACGGTCTACTCCTTCGTCATCGCGTACGCCCTCGGCTTCGTGATCGACAAGACGATCGGGTTCCGGATCTCCGCCGAGGCGGAGGTCGACGGCATCGACGTCGCCGAGCACGCGGAGAGCGCGTACGACCTGTCGCCCACCACGGGCGGCAGCGGCGGGGGCGCGTTCGCGATGGCCGGGATCGGCGCCGCCAGGCCGACCCCGGAACCCACCGACCCGGCGGAGGAGCCCGCCGAGCCGGTCAGCGAGAAGGTCGCCGGTTAACGTTCCTGGGATGGAGGGGTTGGACATGAAGCTGGTGACCGCGGTCATCAAGCCGTACCAGCTGGACGCGGTGAAGGAGGCCCTGCACGCCCTCGGCGTGGCCGGCCTGACCGTCAGCGAGGTCCAGGGCTACGGCCGGCAGAAGGGGCACACCGAGGTCTACCGGGGTGCCGAGTACACGGTCGAGTTCCTGCCCAAGATCCGGGTCGAGGTGCTCACCGACGAGATGGACGTCGAAAAGATCGTCGACGCCATCGTGGGCGCCGCCCGGACCGGCAAGATCGGCGACGGCAAGGTCTGGGTGACCGGCGTCGAGGAGGTCGTCCGGGTGCGCACCGGCGAGCGCGGGCTCGACGCCCTCTGACGCCGGATCCGACCGACGTGACCTCGTTGACCACGACGACCGGCCCCACCGGGGACGGCCCACCCGTGGTCAACGAGGTCGCCGGCGTACCCGGGGGGATCGGCGCCGAGGCGCGCGCGGCCCGGGCCGACGCCCTGGACGCCTGGCTGCGCGGCATCTTCCCCCGCCGGGAGGGCATCGCGCTGGTCGCGGTCGGCGGGCTGGGCCGCCGCCAGTGCGCGCCCCACGGCGACCTCGACCTGGTGCTGCTGCACGCCGGGGTGCCCGGCACCGACGAGCTCGCCGCCTCGCTCTGGTATCCGATCTGGGACGCCGGCCTGCGGCTGGACCACTCGGTGCGCACCGTCGCCGAGGCGCTCTCGGTGGCCCAGGACGACGTCAAGGTCGCCCTCGGCCTGCTCGACGCCCGCCACGTGGCCGGCGACCCGGTGCTGGCCGACCAGCTCGTCCGCACCGCCGCCGACCACTGGCGGCGCACCGCCGTCCGGCAGCTCCCGCGGCTGCGGGAGATCACCACCGCCCGCTGGGAGACCCACGGCGAGCTGGCCTTCCTGCTCGAAGGCGACCTCAAGGAGGCCGCCGGCGGGCTGCGCGACGTCGGCATCCTCCGGGCCATCGCCACCGCCGGCGTCACCGACGCCCTCCGCCCCGCCGTGCACGCCGCCCACCGGCGGCTGCTCGACACCCGCGACGCCCTGCACCAGCAGGTCGGCCGCCGGATCGACCGGCTGGTCGCCCAGGAACGCGACGGCGTCGCCGCCCTGCTGGGCTTGCGACAACCTCAGCTCGACGCGTCTGACGCCGCGCCCCGACCGGAAGCCGTCGACGGCGACGCCCTGCTGCGCCGGGTGGCCGGGGACGCCCGGACCGTCAGCCACGCCCTCGACGACGCCTGGCGGGCCGCCGACCGGCTCCGCGCCGGCCGGCACCGCAGCGCCGCCGGCCGGCCGCTGCGCCGCCCCGTCGCCCGGGACGTGGTCGAGCAGGACGGCGAGCTGGTCCTCGCCCGCACGGCGATCGGCGCCCGCCCCGACCCGAGCCTGTCGCTGCGGGTCGCCGCCGCGGCGGCCACCACGCGGCTGCCCATCGCCCGGGCCACCTGCGAGTGGCTGGCCGCGTACTGCCCGCCGCTGCCCGCGCCCTGGCCGCCGGCCGCCCGGGCCGCGCTGATCACTCTGCTCGGGGCGGGCCCCGGCCTGGTGCCCGCCTGGGAGACCTGCGACCGGTACGGCCTCGTCGACGGCTGGCTGCCCGAGTGGACCCGGCTGCGCAGCCTGCCCCAGCACAACCCGGTGCACCGGTTCACCCTCGACCGGCACCTGGTGCAGGCCGCGTACGAGGCGAGCCGGCACGCCCGCGACGTGGACCGGCCCGACCTGCTGCTGCTCGGCGCGTTCCTGCACGACATCGGCAAGGGCCTCCCCGGTGACCACAGCACGGTGGGCGCGCCCCTCGCCGAGGCGGTGGCCGCCCGGATCGGGCTGCCCACGGCCGAGGCGGCGCTGATCGCCAAGCTGGTCCGGCTGCACCTGCTGCTGCCCGACGTGGCCACCCGGCGGGACCTCTCCGACCCGAAGACCGTCGCCGGGGTCGCCGAGCGGGTCGGCGACACCACCACCCTGGACCTGCTGCACGGCCTGGTCCGGGCCGACGCCGCGGCCACCGGGCCGGCCGCCTGGTCGGACTGGAAGGGGCGGCTGGTCGCCGAACTGGTTGCCCGGGTGCGGGCCGCCCTGGACACCGGCGTGGTGCCCGCCCCGCCGGCCCCCGACCCGGCGCTGGTCGCCGGGCCGCTGCCGGTCGTCCACCTCGGGGAGGACCGGGTGTCGGTGGCCGCGGCCGACCGCCGGGGGCTGCTCGCCACGGTGGCCGGCTGCCTGGCCCTGCACCGGCTGGAGGTGATCTCCGCGGACGCCGCCACGGTCGACGGCCGGGCCCTGGTGCAGTGCCGGGTGCAGCCGCGCTACGGCCTGGCCCCCGACCCGATCGCGCTCAGCGCCGACCTGCGCCGCGCGCTCACCGGCGACGTCTCGGTCATCCAGCGGCTGCGCGGCCGGGCCCTGGCCGCGCGGGGCCAGGGCGCCGCGCCCCGGGTGGTCTGGCACCGCGAGGCGGCCACCGACGCGGTGCTGCTGGAGCTGCGCGCCGCCGACGCGGCCGGGCTGCTCTACCGGGTCACCTGCGCCCTGGACGAGGCCGGCGCCCAGGTGCGGGCCGCCCGGATCTCCACCCTCGGCGGCGACGTGGTGGACGCGTTCTACCTGGTCGGCGGCTGGCCCGACGACGCCGAGCGGACCCGCATCGAGGCCGCCGTCCTCGCCGCCGTGTAGGCCGGGTTTGCGACCCGGTCCGCCGGTCAGCTACCGGGAGCCTTCTGCGGATGGGCGGCGAGCCACTCCTGGATGGTGTCGTCCCGGATGGCGGCGAACATCTCCCTCGCCTTGGCGTCGTCCAGCTTCACAGAGGAACCCGCGTGGGTCTTCAGGCTGGCGCTGGTGTACGGCACGGTGGCGAACCTGATGTTCGAGGGCTTGATGTCCCGGGCGACGAGAGCGAACTCCCGCAGGTTGAGGGCCTTGTCGATGGTCAGGGCCTCGGCAGCGGTGGATAGCAGGTCGTCCAGCTGGAACGGGTTCTGCAGCATGCCCTCCGCGGCGACCTTCTCCGCGATGGCCTTGACCACCAGTTGCTGGTCGTGGATGCGCCCGAAGTCCCCGCCCGGCACGGACTTGCGCTGCCGCATGAACTCCTCGGCCTCCACCCCGTCAAGGTCGTGGCAGCCCTTCTCCCAGGCCGTCTTCGAGAACGTCGACCTGACCGTGTAGGGGACGCAGACTCGAACGCCGTCGACCGCGTCGACCATCTTGTTGATGCTGGCGAAGTTGGCGATCAGAGCGCCGTCGAACTTCACCCCGGTCAGCTGGGTGATGGTCTTCGCGGCATGAGGGGCGCCGCCGAAGGCGAAAGCGGCGTTGAGCTTGTTCATGCCGCCCTTCCATCCCCCGGCCGGCGGGACGTAGACGTAGCTGTCCCGCGGGATCGAGACGATCGTGGCGTGGTCGAGGTTCTTGCTGAGGTGCACCAGCATGATCGTGTCCGACCGCTGGCCGGAGAAGCGGCCCTCGTCGGGTTCGCCTTCGCGGCTGTCGGAGCCGAGCAGCAGCAGATCGAGTGGCCCGGCCTTCCAGCGCTGCTCGTCCTTCGGCGCGGCGACCGGGCCGAGCAGGTCCTCGTGGTGGGTCTTGCCCTCATAGCGGCTGACCACGGCCAGGGCGCCGGCACCGCCGCAGATGCCGCCAACGAGCACGAGCGTGAGCAGGACAACGAGGGCCTTCTGCCAGCGCTTCAAGGATCCCTTGCGTGCGGTCGGCTGGGGCTCAGAAATGCCCGGGACAATCGGGGTCGAGACGTCTGACATTGAGCCCCTCAGTACTCGTCTGTGGCACCTGTTCTTTCCGATTCAAGCCCGCGGTCATGGTCACATCAAGCCTGTGCACTGAGCTTGGAACGAGTTGGCCAAATGCCTGGCCGAGAGAAGTGCCAGGGCCAACCGTACGAGTGGTGAGCGCGACCGATTGGCTATGAATCTGTTCGGATGCCTGACCGTAAACCCAGCTCCATCAGGCGTGCAGGGTGCCCCTCAGTTCGGACCTGCTTCGTCTGCGGCGCCGCGACGAACCGGGGGTCCTTATCCTCGACAGTTCCGGCAAGGGTCTGTCGGAAAAATGACAGGCCTTCTTGTCTGGCCAATTGACGGGTCGGCACGCCGGACTGGCTTGAATCTGTCTCCCGAGCGGACGATGCGTCCACGTAGGGCGGACGGTTGCTCCCCCGAACAGGCAGCCCTGCCAGCACCTTTGCGGCTGGCGCCGCAGTGCGTTACCTAAGTTATGCTCAGCGTCGCCGCCGTGAAGGACGCTCATACCTAGCTTTCGGCGGCGCTTGGCATAACGGCGCAATAGCGCCTGATCAAGACCTGAAATGCCACTTCGTGGGGGACCTACGTGAAGTCCGGGCAGCAGGAAAGGCCAATGACCGCAGTGCGTACCGAGCAGCATTGGGGCGGATCGGTGGATGCAGACACCGTCGATTTGCAATCGTCGGCTGGACGACTACGTGAGGCTCGCCGGGAGTTGGTATTGGCTCCGTCTTCGGAGCAACCCGTGATCCGCCACGTCCGGGCCTGGATGCTCGTGCTCCCCGTGGACGTCATTGTGCTGCTGGCGCCCGCGCCCTTCAATCCCGATCACTGGCGCGGGCTGAGTGTCTTGACGCTGCTGACCATTGCCCTGCTCGCCTCGGGTGGTCTCTACCGGTCCCGCCTGCACCTGTCGATCCTTGACGAGGCGCCGGTGATCGTCAGTCGTTTCCTCGTCGCGGTGGCAATCGTCTCCGTCATCATGGCGACTCGGCACGACACGTTCGCCAACCTCGGCGGCCTGCTTCGGGACGCCGCGTACATGGTCATCCTGCTGTTCGTGGGCCGAGGTATCACGACCTGGATGATCAGGTTTGGGCGCCGACGGGGGATCGTCGGTCACCTGACCATCCTGGTCGGCGGTGGTCCAGTGGCTGCGGACCTGGCCGCGGTGCTGGCCCGCTACCCGCAGTACGGGCTGCGAGTCGTCGGGTTCGTCGACAACCCGCACCGCACCGGCCAAGCAGTTCGCGACCTGCCGCACCTCGGCAACCTCGACCGCCTCACGGCAGCGATGGCGCGAGCCCAGGCCGACGTGTTGATCATTGCCGACCCGGACACCACGGACAGCCCGTCTATTGATCTCCTGCGTGAGGCGATGGCCACGACGTACGACGTCCTCGTCGTGCCACGGATGCACCAGTTCCAGACTGACACGCCGAGGCCGGATCACATCGGGGCGATTCCCGTGATGCGGATCCGCCCACCCCAGTTGAGCGGGTGGCGGTGGGTCCTCAAACGATCGGCGGATGTCGTCGTCAGCGCGGTGGCGCTCGTCGCGCTCAGCCCGCTCCTCGCCGCCTGTGCCCTGGCCGTACGCATTGAGGGCGGACCGGGGGTTCTGTTCCGGCAGCAGCGGGTCGGCCGGCACGGCGAGCTGTTCGAGTTGCTGAAGTTCCGTTCCCTACGTCCGGCGAGCGACGCAGAGTCGCAGACGACCTGGTCGGTGGCGAACGACAGCCGCGTCGGGCCGGTGGGCCGCTTCCTGCGGCGTACGTCGCTGGACGAGCTGCCTCAGCTCTGGAACATCCTGCGCGGCGACATGACGTTGGTCGGCCCGCGCCCGGAGCGCCCGCACTTCGTGGAACGCTTCTCCGTGGAACACCGGCACTACTCGTGGCGGCACCGGGTCCCGGCCGGACTCACCGGGTTGGCCCAGGTCAGCGGCCTGCGCGGCGACACCCCGATCTCCGATCGGGCGCGCTTCGACAACTACTACATCGAGAACTGGTCGCTGTGGTTCGACCTCAAGATCCTGCTGCGGACGGTCCGGGAGGTGCTGGTCGGCGGAGGTCGCTGACCGGCCGACTACGTCGCGGGACTTAGCCGCGGGGGTCGCTCGACAAACGGGCGTCGGGCCGGGTGGCGGCAGGCGGCCCGTATCCCACCCTCGGCGCCGACTGCAGCGGGGCTCGGAATTGCCTCGATGGCCCCTTCGATCGGCCCGGCTGGCCCGTGCGCGCCGGCGCTCGTCGCGAAAGTGGAGTCGGCTATCTCGCTGGCGTGGCGCTGGCGGCTGGCCTCCGTCAACCGTTCGGCCATACGGGACGCCCTCGACCGCAGCTCTTCGCCCAATTTGCGCTCTTAATGATGAAGATGGCGATCGGCCGGTGAAGCCGCCGTCGACTCTTGAGGAGCACCCGCGACTGCTGCCTGTAGTGGATTGATCGCTAGGGGTGGCTGTCGTTGGTCAGGGTCTGTCCGGTAGTTGTCTCGGGTCAAACAGCGGGTGGGATCGTCCCCATGAACTGTTCAGTTGGGAGGTAGGCTCGCGCCGCTACCAGGGCAAACGATCATCTCCCGAGCCTCGCGGCGGTCTGTGCGGACGTACCCCCGCGAGCTGAGGTTCCGCTGCCGACTGGCACCACACCACGACCGACCATCCTCGGAGACCGAAAAGTGACCTCAAAGTCGCATCTTCCGTCGGCGTTCGTGCCCTCCGTACCGGAGCAGCCGACTGGCGGAAGGGAGGGACCGGGACTCTGGGTGCCGTCCGGGACCTTACCGGTGGCTCAGCCGCCGGCCCCCGCGGCGCGAACCGCGCGCTGGGCAGGCCACATCCGGGCGTGGATGCTCGTGCTGCCTATGGACGTCCTCGCCCTGCTGACGCCCGTGCCCTTCAACCCGAACCATGTGCGTGGCCTGACCGTCCTGGCTGTGGTGGCGATCGCGTGTCTGGCGACCGGTCGCTTCTACCGGTCCCGGCTGCACCTGTCCATTCTCGACGAGTTGCCCGTGCTGGTCGCCTGGTTCCTGGTCGCGGCGGGGAGCGTGGCGTTCATCGCCGCCATCCGGCACGAGAGCTTCGCGGGTTTCGGCAGCCTGTTGCGCGCGGCCTTCGTCATGCTCGGTCTGCTGATCGTGGGGCGTGCCGTCGCGACGTCGACGATCAAGTTCGGCCGCCGACGGCACATCGTCGGCCACCGGACGATCCTGGTGGGCAGTGGCGCGGTCGCGGCCGACCTGGCGCACGTCCTCGCCCGCTATCCGCAGTACGGGCTGCGGGTCGTCGGCTTCGTCGACAACGCGCGCGGGTCGGACCCCGCCGTCAACACCGTGCCCTACCTGGGCGACCTGGACCACCTGACCGAGGCGATGGCCCGTGGCGGCGCGGACGTGCTGATCGTCGCCGACCCGGACACCACCGAGTCGCGGTTCGCCGCGCTCCTGCGTCAGGCGATGGCGTCGGCCTACGACACCCTGGTCGTACCGCGGATGCACCAGTTCCAGACCCAGACCCCGCGGCCTGACCACATCGGCGCGATTCCCGTCATGCGCATCCGACCGCCGAGGCTGAGCGGGTGGCAGTGGGCCCTCAAGCGCGCGGTGGACATCGTCTTCAGTGCCCTGGCACTCATCCTGCTCAGCCCCGTCATGGCCGTCTGCGCGCTGGCCGTGCGGATCGAGGGTGGGCCGGGGGTGTTCTTCCGGCAGCAGCGGGTCGGCCGGAACGGCAAGCTGTTCACCGTCCTCAAGTTCCGCTCGATGCGCCCGGTCGACGAAACCGAGTCGCAGACCACCTGGTCGGTGGCGAACGACAGCCGGGTCGGGCCGGTCGGCCGTTTCCTGCGGCGCACCTCCCTCGACGAGCTGCCACAACTGTGGAACATCCTGCGCGGCGACATGACGTTGGTCGGCCCGCGCCCGGAACGCCCCCACTTCGTGGAGCTCTTCTCCGCCGAGCACGCCCTCTACGCCTGGCGGCACCGCGTCCCCGCCGGACTGACCGGATTGGCCCAGGTCAGCGGCCTACGGGGGGACACGCCGATCTCCGATCGGGCGCGGTTCGACAACTACTACATCGAGAACTGGTCGCTCTGGCTCGACGTCAAGATCATCTTGCGGACGATCCGCGAGGTCATCGTCGGCGGAGGCCGGTAGGCCGGGCCGCCCGGCGTACGTTCCGCGGCGTACCACCGGAGTCGCTTCGGGGACGACGTCCGCGGGCTCGCCGGGCGGCAGTCTTCCTGGCATGAACCTGCCAGTGCAGACCGAAGGGCTCACCAAACGGTACGGCAGCCTGACCGCCGTGCAGGACCTCCAGCTCACCGTCCGGACCGGCGAGGTGTACGGCTTTCTCGGCCCCAACGGCGCCGGCAAGACCACCACCCTGCGCATGCTGCTCGGGCTGGTCCGGCCCACCGCCGGCACGGTCCGGCTGCTCGGCCGCCCGCCCGCCGCCGGCCGGCTCACCGGGGTCGGGGCGCTGATCGAGGGTCCGGCCTTCTACCCGTACCTCTCCGGCCGGGACAACCTGCGGGTGCTGGCCCGCTACGCCGGGGTCGGCGCCGACCGGGTCGCGCTCGTGCTCGACCTGGTCGACCTCACCGACCGGGCCGGCGACCGCTACGCCGGCTACTCGTTGGGCATGAAGCAGCGGCTCGGCGTGGCCGCCGCGCTGCTGAAGGACCCCCGCCTGCTGATCCTGGACGAGCCCACCAACGGCCTCGACCCGGCCGGCATGGCGGACATGCGCACCCTCATCCGCCGGCTCGGCGCGGCCGGCTGCACGGTGCTGGTCTCCAGCCACCTGCTCGGCGAGGTCGAGCAGATCTGCGACCGGGTCGGGGTGATCGCCCGCGGCCGGCTGGTCGCCGAGGGCACCGTCGCCGAGCTGCGGGGCGCGGCCGGGCTGCGGCTGCTCGCCGACCCGCTGGACGAGGCGGCCGACCGGGCCCGGGAACTGGTCGGCGCCGAGCGGGTCCGGGTGGTAGACGGCGGGCTGGAGCTGGCCGTCGACCCGGACCGGGCCGCCTGGCTCAACACCGAGCTGGTCGGGGCCGGGCTCGCCGTACGCGAGCTGCGCCCCCGGGAACGGGACCTGGAACAGGTCTTCTTCGACCTCGTGGAGAAGGGAACGGCCGATGTCGCGTAGCTTCCTCGCCGAGACGGTCAAGCTCGTCCGGCGGCCGGCCAGCTGGCTGCTGCTGGCCATCACACTGGTGCTCGCACTGATCTTCACCTACGTCTTCCCGTACGCCGGCATCGCGGGCGGCACCGACGGGCCGAACACCGACCGGACGCTGCCCGCCCTGCTCCCGGACCAGCTGGTCGGCAACTCCCTCGGCGGGCTGCCGGTCTTCCTCGGCTCGATCCTGCTGATCCTCGGCGTGCTCACCGTCGGCGGCGAGTACGGCTGGGGCACCTGGAAGACCGTGCTCACCCAGGGCCCCACCCGGCTGGAGGTGTACGCCGGCAAGCTGCTCGCCCTCGCCGCCGCCGCGCTGGCCGTGGTGCTCGCCGTGTTCGCGGTCGGCGCGGTGGCCAGCGTGCTCATCGCGTCCGCCGAGGCGCAGCCGGTGACCTGGCCGTCCGCCGGCGACCTGCTCACCGGGCTCGGAGCGGGGTGGCTCATCGCGACGATGTGGGCCATGCTCGGTGCCGTGCTCGCCGTCGCGCTGCGCGCCGTGGCGCTGCCGGTCGGGTTGGGCCTGGTGTGGATGCTCGCGGTGCAGAACCTGCTCGCCGCGATCGCCGCGCCGCTGGTCGACTGGGTGGCGAAGGCGCAGGAGGGGCTGCCCGGGCCGAACGCCGGGTCGCTGGCCGCCGCGCTCGGCGCGCCGGGGGACACCCCCGGGGTGGCGGCCACCGTCGGCGGCGGGCAGGCGGCCGTGGTGGTGGCCGCGTACCTGGTCGGGTTCGCGGCCGTCGGCGCGGTGCTGCTGCGCCGACGGGACATCGGCTGAGGCGGGGCGGGGCGGGGGGAGGGGACGTGGACCGCGAGCGTGGCGACCGGGGCCGCCGGCTCCTGGACGGCCTCGTCGCCCTGGCCCTGCTGGTGATCGGGCTGGCCGGCACCGCGCCGGCCGGCCTCAACCAGGGCGTGGAGGCCGGGCCGGCCGCCTATCCGCTGGTCGTGGTGGCCGCGCTCGCGGTGGCCGTCCGGCGGCGCTGGCCGCTGGCCACGCTGGCCGTGGTCACCGCGGCGAGCACCGCGTACCTGGTGCTCGGCTACCCGTACGGCCCGATCCTGCTGTCGTTCTTCGTGGCGGTCTACACGGTGGCCGCGTACCGGCCGGCGCGGCTCGCGGCGTCGGCCGCCGGGGTGGCGCTGCTCGTGCTGCTCACGCACGTCTTCGTCGGGGTGCGCCCGCCCGGCCTCGTCGGGCTCATGCCGGCCGCCGCCTGGGTGGTGGTGCCCTTCGCCGTGGGGGTCACCGTGCGGTTGGGCCGGGAGAACGCGGCACGCAGCCGCACCGACGAGGCGCGCCGACTGGCCGACGCCGAGCGGCTGCGGGTGGCGCGGGAGGTGCACGACGTGGTCGGGCACGGGCTCGCCGCGATCCACATGCAGGCGGAGATCGCCCTGCACCTGCTGGCGAAGCGGCCGGAGCAGGGCGAGACCGCGTTGCGGGCGATCAGCCGGACCAGCAAGGAGGCCCTGGACGAGCTGCGGGTGACGCTCACCGTGGTCCGTCGGGACGAGGCGGACGCGCAGCGGGCCCCGGCCCCGGGGCTGGACCAGGTGCCGCAGCTGCGCGACCGGCTAACGGGCGCCGGGGTCCCGGTGACCGTCACGGTCGACGGGGAGCCCCGCCGGCTGCCGGTGGCGGTCGACCTGGCCGCGTACCGCGTCGTGCAGGAGTCGTTGACCAACGTGCTGCGTCACGCCGGGCAGGCCACCGCAGCGGTCCGGCTCCGGTACTCGCCCGCCGGGGTCGCGGTGGAGGTGACCGACACCGGCCGGGGCGCGGCGACCGGGCCCGGGGCGGGCGGCGGGTTCGGCCTGGCGGGGATGCGGGAGCGCGTCACCGCGCTCGGTGGCGCGTTCAGCGCCGGGCCGGTCGCCGGCGGCGGTTTCCGGGTGTACGCGACGTTGCCGGTGGAGGAGACTTCATGATCAAGGTGTTGCTCGCCGACGACCAGGACCTGATCCGGATCGGGCTGCGGGCCCTGGTGGAGAGCGAGGACGACCTGAGCGTGGTCGGCGAGGCCGCCGACGGCTTGCGCGCCGTCGAGCTGGCCCGCGCCGAGCGCCCAGACGTGGTGCTGATGGACGTCCGGATGCCGGGCGTGGACGGGATCGAGGCGACCCGGCGAATCGTCGCCGACCCGGCGCTGGCCGGCACCCGGGTGGTCGTGCTGACCACCTTCGAGCTGGACGAGTACGTCTTCGACGCGCTGCGGCACGGGGCCAGCGGCTTCCTGACCAAGGACACCCCGCCGGCGGAGCTGCTGCGGGCGATCCGCGTGGTGGCCGAGGGGGAGGCGCTGCTGTCGCCGTCGGTGACCCGCCGGGTAGTCCGGGAGTACGCCGCCCGGCCGGCCCGGGTGCCCCGCCCGCATCCCCGGCTGGACGCCCTTACCGACCGGGAGCGGGAGGTGGTGGGGCTGGTGGGCGAGGGGCTGAGCAACGCCGAGATCGCCGACCGGCTGGTGGTGAGCCCGGCCACGGCGCGTACCCACGTCAGCCGGGCGATGGTGAAGCTGGCCGCCCGGGACCGGGCTCAGCTGGTGGTCTTCGCGTACCAGTCGGGGTTGGTGTCGGAGTGACCGTCGGGTCATCGCGGAGTTGATGGAGGCCGCCGTCTGACCTCGCCGTCCGGCCACCTCCACGCGGTGGAGGAGCTGCGCGCGCAGTACCGCGGTGTCGTCGCCTCGGCGCCGGCCGCAGTCCAGCCTTCGCCCCCTGTTTCCGGGCAGCGATGACAACCCCTAGCGACCGCCAGCCGCATCAACCCAGCCCTCCTGGCCGCGCAGGCGGTGGCGGACGGCTCCGGGACGCGGTGGACCGGGTGCGTCACGAGGCGGCCGCGCGGATCGCCGAGCGCCGAGAGGCCTGGTTGACCTACCTCCACGGCCAGGCCGCCGCCGGACTCGCACGCCTGGACCGCGTGGTGGCTGCGCACGAGTCGGGGTGGAGAACCTGGCCGATATCGATCGGGTACGGCAGACCGTGGAGCAGTGCACGTCCGGGCAGCTGTTCCTCCAGCATCGCAGGCAAAGGGATGGAGGCGGCCAGGCAGGGCCGCGAGCGCACCGCTGCGGCCCTGGCCGGGCTGGAGTGGCACCCGTGCCCAAGTGGACAAGAGCAAGACGTCTGCGGCACCCTGACCCGGCACGGACGAACGGCCCCTACCCGGAGGTCCGGGCCGATTCCCTGTCACCGCTAGCCGTTCTCTTTGACGTACACCCCGGCACCGGGCAGCGACTCCGTGAGTCCCTGCATTTTCAAGATCAGAAAGACTCGGTCGGCAACGAAGCTGGATACCTTGTAGTGCTCGCATAGCTCGGCACGGCTGGGCAGGCGTGAGCCGGGCGGAAACTCCCCGGACTTGATCCGGTTCGTCATGTCCTCGGCTACGCGTTGGTAGGCGTACTGCGGTGGCACTGGTGGTTCCCTCCGGTCGGCACCTCCTACTCAATCACCCATGGCGAGAGCTTGACTAGCAATGGATAGCCATGGCAGGTTCGATGGCGGGTCCCTCCGGTCGGCAACCAACGGGACCTCCGATAGCGGTCCGGGCACCTGATCGGGGATCGGTGCCCGGACCTGCTCCTCTCTGGAGGTGGAGCCGTGCCCATGGATGACGGACCGATCACGCCTGCCCTGGTGCTCTGGACGGCCAAGCGGGTGATCACGGCGCACCGGGAGCAGCCGAGCGAGTACCGGGTCACGGGGCGCTGCGGGCAGTGCCGGGACGACGGGTGCGACATGCTGACGTGGGCCCGGGGCGTGGTCCGGGCGCACCGGAGCCGAGGCAATGCCCCTGGCCCCATTGAGGGAGCCGCTGTCGGGCCGACATCGAAGGGCTCCGCCATCCGGCACCGTCAGGGCATGAACGTGCCAGTCAGACCGAAGGGCTCAGCAAGCGGCACGGAGGCCTGACCGCCGTGCATGAACTCGACCTGACCGTGCGGGCCGGCGAGGTGTACGGCTTCCTCGATTCGAAGGCGCCGGCAAGACCGGCGCCCTCCGGATGCTGCTTGGCCTGGTACGCCCCACCGTGGGCGCCGTGCGGCTACTCGGCCGATCCAATGCGTTGCGGGCAGTGGCCCTGCCCGTGGGGCTGGGCCTGGTGTGGATGCTCACGGTGCAGAACCTGCCCGCCGCGATCGCCGCCCCACCGCTAGAACTGGATGGCGGAGGCTGCCCGGTCCCAACGCGAATTTCCTCGCGGCGGCGCTCGGGCCGCCGGGGACACCCTGGCATCGGGGCCGGCGGGCAGGCGGCGCTGGTGGTTGCGGGGCTGCCGGCTCGGCGGAGCGGGTCAGCAATCGGACCCGGCTCCGATCAGCTACCGGGGACCTTCTGGGGGTGGGCGGCCAGCCACTCTTGAATGGTGTCGTCGCGGATCGCGGCGAACATCTCCTTCGCCTTCGCGTCGTCCAGCTTCACCGCGGAGCCGGCGTGGGTCTTAAGGCTGGCGCTCGTGTACGGCACCGTCGCGAACTTGATGTTCGCGGGCTTGATGCCCCGTGCGACCAACGCCAACTCCTGCAGGTCGAGTGACTTGTCGATGGTCAACGCGTCGGCGGTTGTCGCCAGCAGCTCATCTAGGCGGAAAGGGTTCTGCAGCATGCCATCGGCGGCGACCTTCTCCGCGATGGCCTTGACGACCAGTTGCTGGTCGTGGATGCGCCCGAAGTCCCCGCCCGGCACCGTCTTGCGCTGCCGCATGAACTCCTCGGCGGCCGCCCCGTCAAGCTGGTGGCAGCCCTTCTCCCACACCTTGCCAGAGGACCTCGACCCGACGGTGTACGGGACGCAGACGCGTACGCCGTCGACCGCGTCGACCATCTTGTTGATGCTGGCGAAGTTGGCGATCAGCGCGCCGTCGAACTTCACTCCGGTGAGCTGGGTGATGGTCTTCGCGGCGTGGGGTGCGCCGCCGAAGGCGAACGCGGCGTTCAGCTTGTTCATGCCACCGCGCCAGCCGTTGGCCGGAGGGACGTAGACGTAGCTGTCCCGCGGGATCGACACGATGGTGGCGCGGTCGAGGTTCTTGCTCAGGTGCACCAGCATGATGGTGTCCGACCGCTGGCCGGCGACGCTGCCTTCGTCAGGTGTGCCCTCCCGGCTGTCGCTGCCGAGCAGCAGCAGATCGAGGGGCCCCGCCTTCCAGCGCTGCTCGTCCTTCGGCACGGCGACCGGCCCGAGGATGTCCTCGTGGTGGGTCTTGCCCTCATAGCGGCCGACCAGCAGGAGGGAGCCGGCCCCGCCGCAGATTCCGCCAATCAGCACGAGCGTGAGAAGGACAATGAGCGCCTTCTGCCAGCGCTTCAAGGAACGCCGGTGGCGAGTCTTACGTTCGGTTGAATCTGGGGCGGGCGGATTTAACACGTCTGACATATACCCCTCAGTCTTTCCGCTTCGCCAGCGTCGCTCACTTCAGATCTAAGCTGCAGTGAGAGTTCTTCTCAAGTCCGAGCAGGGCAGGCGTGAACAGGTTAGGCAAATGCTCGGCCGATGGCAGCCCCAGCGCCAGCCGAATGAGCGGCGAGCGTACCCGACCGGTCAGAGTGCAGTCACCGATCCGGCCAGCCTGCGCAGTCACAAGTTCCACGAGCGTGGCCAAACGCGGCATGTTCGTCCGGGGTGAATGTCCGCTCACTCGAACGTCACTTGATTGTCCGGCTGGCGTAGTGACCGGGTCTGCGCTGGTAGTGCGGTCGTCGGGCTCGGGCTTGGGATGTTCGTCGCCAGGTCGACCAGTGCGGGGTGTGGGCGGGTGGTAGCGGTAGGGCGAGGACGAGGGCGTTGAGGAGTCGGCGGATCTCGGGACGGTCAGGCGATGGTCTCCGGGTCGGCGTCGGCTGCTGCGCGGTGGTGGTGGCGAGGATGGTCAGGGCGGCCAGGGCGAGCATGGCCAGTGCCGTGACCACGAACGTTCGCGGTGTTGGTCAGGCTGCGCGGGTGGCGGGTTGCCCCGAGCGTCGTTGCGCCAGCGCAGGTAGGCCTGCAATTTCCGGGTCAGGACAGGGTGGTTGGGGTGGTTCGAGCCGGCGATGACGAAGGTGTGTAGCGGCCCGAACTGGGCCCCGATCGGGTTGGCCCAGGAGGCGTAGGTCGGGGTGAAGCAGAGCTCGACCTTGTTCCGTGCCGCCCACCTGCGGATCTTGGCGCCCTTGTGCGCGGACGGGTTGTCCAGAATCACGTAGATCGGCGCCCCGTCCGGACGCGCGGCCCGGGTCGACTTGAGCGCGGCGAGGATGTTCGCGGCGCATTTGCGCCGTCGGACGACGCCCCAGAGTTGGCCGTCGCCGACGCTGTAGCAGCCGTGGAACTGTCGGACGCCGTGCAGCTTGTGGTAGTTCGCGGGCAGCCGGTGGGGATGCCCGGCCAGTGCCCACCCTGTGCCGGCCTGGGGGCGGTTCACGAGGGGCCCGAACTCGTCGAAGGACCCGCTGCGGGAAGTGGCTGCTGATGTACTCGACCCGGGCGAGCTTGGCGTCCCGGTGCGGGTCGGTGGACTCCTTCCACGCCTTGGTCCGTTGGAAGGTGATCCGGTGTCGGTGCAGGAGCTGCCGCAGCCGTTCCCGCCCGATGCGGACCCGTCGAGTGGAGTGAACGCCACCTGACCGGTCGGCCACGTCCAAGGCGGCCGAACAGGCTGGTCGTGCCGTAGCGGACGTAGCGGGCACCCCTGGCATCATCGGCAGCACCGGGGCGCTACGGTCGAGGGCCTGCATCTGCGACTTCTCATCCACCGCGAGGACCATCGCCTTGTCCGGCGGGTCTAGGTACAACCCGACCACGTCGCGGACCTTCTCGATGAACTGGGGGTGGTCCGACAGCTTCCACGTGTCCACCAGATGCGGCTTGAGGCCGAACGCCCGCCAGAACCGCGAGACCGCCGTCTGGCTCAACCCGACCGCCTGGGCCATCGACCGGGTCGACCAGTGCGTGTCGTTGTTGATCGGCGCCTCTTCCAGGGTCTTCACGATCACCGCCTCGACCTGCTCATCGGCGATCTTGCGGGCAGCGTCCGGACGAGGCTGGTGGTTTCTAGGCTTCAGTTGCAACTGATCTTGGTTGGGCTCGGGGTGCTGGTGGCGAGGCCGGGTGTGTTGAGGTTCGGGCATCGGCAGGTGTTGGAGCATTTGTGGGCCTCGGGTCGGACGATCTCGCGGATCGCGGGGCTTCTCGGGGTGCCGGTGTGCACGGTGTCGCGGGAGGTGGCGCGGAACAACAGTGCGCGGCACGGGACGAAGAACCTGCTCGGGCGGTCGTTGTCGCCGGGGCGGGCTCGCCGTGCGTATCGGTGGGGGTATCAGGCGCAGTGGGCTCAGCGGCGGGCTGATGCGGTCAGGCGGCGACGGGCGCCGTCGAAGCTGGGGGTGGGTACACGTTGCCGCGGGTGCCGTACGCAGCCGGCGGCCCTGGATCGGGGACCTGCACATCAGCACCCGACCGGCCGAGGCCACCGACCGGGCGGCGCCCGGGCACTGGGAAGGTGACCTGGTCATCGGCAAGGCCGGAGCCTCAGCGATCGTGACCCTGGTGGAACGAGCCACCCGCTACGTGATGCTCGGCACCCTGCCCCACGGCCGCGACAGCGAAGCCGTCATCGGTGAGCTCACCGCCCTGGCCGCCCGGATGCCCGCGCACCTGCGCCGTTCGCTGACCTGGGACCAGGGCGGGGAAATGGCCACCCACCCGGTGTTCACCGTCGCCACCGGCTGCCCGCTACTTCTGCGACCCGCACAGCCCCTGGCAACGCGGCACCAACGGACTACTCCGCCAGTACTTCCCCAAGAGCACCTTCGACTTCCGAACCACCGACCAGAACGCCTTGGACGAAGTAGCCATATCTCGATTTCCGACACGCCGAGCGGTCACATCAGCTTAGACGTCACCGCCGACTTCGACACAGGCCCTAAAACTCGGCACGTCCCTTGGTTCAGCTACAGTCGGTGCGACTTCTCTCCGGAGGTGACGCCCCGTGTATCGAAAAACCGCTTGGCAACTTCAGCTAGTCGATTCGCCTCGTACTCGCGGTGATTCTGAACAAGGATGACAAGGTCTGCTGAGGCGACTGCACCTTCGAGATCATTCACCTTGGGGACCTCGAAGCCTGAAACGCTCCACCGCTCGACCCGCGGATCATGGTAAGTAACCTTCGCGCCTAAGGCTGCAAGTCGACGGGCCAGGGGCGTCGCGGGTGATTCGCGCTGGTCGGCGATATCGGCCTTATATGTTACGCCGAGCAGCAGAACAGACGCACCGTTCATCGCGAGGCCGGCGTCGTTCAAGATGTTTTGCGCACGGCTCGCAACGTACGAGGGCATCGTGGCGTTAATCTCCTGCGCCAACTCTACGAACCGGAACGGGTACCCCAGCTTTGCTCGCACGTTGTGGCTTAGGTAGTTCGGGTCGATTGGGATGCAGTGGCCGCCCACGCCAGGGCCCGGGTAGAACGCCTGGAAGCCGAATGGCTTAGTGGATGCGGCGTTAATGACGTCCCACAGGTCGATGCCTAGCTCGTGGCAGAACCTGGCCATCTCGTTGACGAGGGCAATGTTGATGTGGCGGTACGTGTTTTCTAGCAGCTTGGCGGTTTCTGCTTCCCGCGTACCATTGGCCCGCACAACTTTTTCTATGAAGCGGCTGTAGAACGCGGCTGCTCGGTCCGTGCTCTCTGGGGTATCGCCACCGACAACTTTCGGCGTGTTGTGCGTGCCGTAGTGCTCGTTCCCTGGGTCGATGCGTTCCGGAGAAAACGCGAGGAAGAAGTCAACACCTGCGGTGAGGCCGGACTTCTCAAGGATGGGGCGGACGACATCGTCCGTGGTTCCCGGGTAGGTCGTGGATTCCAATACCACCAGCATCCCGGCGCGTAGGCTCCGGGCCACGGAGTGGGCCGCAGCTTTGACCGCTTTTAGCTCGGGCCCACCGTCCTCCGACAGCGGCGTTGGAACGCAAATAACCGCAGTCTCGGCGGTGCCGATCTCGGACTGATCCGTGGTGGCGCGGAAACCATGGCGGAGCATCTCGGCGATGTCTGCGTCCGAGAGGTCGTCCACATGAGAGCTGCCATCGTTGAGCGCACGGACGACATCAATGTTGACATCGTAGCCAACTACCGACAAGCCTGCTCGCAACGCCTGCTGAGCCAGTGGGAGCCCGACGTAACCGAGCCCGAGCACAACAAGATCCACGACGCCCTGCCTTCCGTTCCCCCCTGTGAACCACAGCGGAGCGACTGATGGTATCGGCAAACGACCGCACTAGACGACGGGCCCCCCATAGTTCGCGGTGGGTATCCGGTCGGCGAGGTCGTCGACGCGGATGAGGGTGCAGGGTCCCGGCAGAGTCGTGCAGTGCCCGGCTTGATGTGGTTGGTGTAGACGCACGCTTGCTGGTGGTAACAGGGCGGGCATGACCGTTCAGATGATCATCGAGGTTGCTACGCCTTGTTGATCGTCCGAAGTAAGTCATGCCCGCCCTGCCATCATCGCTGATCTCGTCCTTGTCCGGTCCACCGGCGGTCACCGTGCCCGAAACCGCTGCTGGGCTGCTCGCAGCGCTGGCCGATCTGCCGGATCCTCGCGCTCGCCGTGGTGAGCAGGATGCAAAGCCCGGTGACAGGAGACTGTCACGCCGGGATCTCTGAGAACCGGAGGGTAAACCTTCCTCCGGCTACCCGACCCTGGATGGGGGTGCGGTCGTCGACGTGCACGCGTCGGTCGCAGCCGACGGCCAGGACGTAGCCGATACCGCGGTGCTCCAGGTCGGCGCGCAGGCCGGGGTGGGTGCCGCAGACCTCGTCGTCGGTCACCCATGCG
The DNA here is from genome assembly GCF_042872345.1 of Micromonospora sp. NPDC005299. Taxonomy (NCBI): domain Bacteria; kingdom Bacillati; phylum Actinomycetota; class Actinomycetes; order Micromonosporales; family Micromonosporaceae; genus Micromonospora; species Micromonospora sp. NPDC005299. The sequence continues at coordinate 449,555 of NZ_JBIAKG010000004.1, read as the reverse complement.
GCGGGCGCACCGGCGCCTAGTACTCCAACGTCACTTGGCTTCGGCGTTGGGCGTGGCGTGGGCATGAGGACGGCCACTGCGTTGATCATCGATGGTTTGTGAGGTCAACCGAAGATCGTGCGGCCTTCCGCCGCTGCTGCCATGGTGGGGACCGCGCCAACGCGGACAGTAACGGCCCGGAGCCCATCGGACGTTTACAACCTGGGCACGTTCATGCGTACCTACCTGAGCCTCCGAACTCGTACGCCGACATGTGGGCCTGGGTCACCACCGCCACCCGGTCGGACGAGCGCCGCCGGCTGCTCATCCGCCGGAACCGGACCACCGGCGAGCTGGCCTTCTACCTGTGCTGGTCACCCCTCCCGGTGCGGCTACACACCCCTCGTCCGTGTCGCCGGCTCCGTTGGAGCATCGAACAACTGTTCCAGATCGGCAAAGGCCAGGTCGGCCTGGACCACTACCAAGTCCGCGGCTGGACCGGCTGGCACCGGTTCATCACCCTGGCGGTCCTGGCCACCCTCGCCGCCCAGCAGCCCGACACCGACCCAGAGATCATCGCGTTGACCGTCGCCGAGATCCGCCGATTCCCTCAACGCCTTCGTCCCCGCCACACCGCTACCGCCAGAGCAAACCCTGCACTGGTCGATCTGGCGACGAACATCCCCCAAGCCCGGGCCCGACAATCCCACTACCAGCGCAGACTCGCTCACGACGCCAGCCGGAAGATCAAGTGACGCTGGAGTACTAGGCCCGAATGAAAATCCTGACGGATGTGTCACGGGTCTTGACACCTGTCAGGGCCCTGAGAAGCGTGTGAGGGGAGCTGCCGCAGCGTCCGAACCGCGTTCTGCGAGATGACGGACACGGACTGTCGCCATCCGCCCGCCATCGGCGCACTACACGCCGCCGGCATCACCAACATCGCCGCCGCCGACCGCCACCACGCCCGCGACACCATCCGCCCACTCGCCCTCACCTAACGACTTCGCCGGGGCCCTGCCTGGGGTGCGGGGACAGCGCGAGCTGGGGCCAGCGGAGCGCTGCTACAGTGCCATGACGTCCCAGCGTGTCCAGGGTTTCACGGGAGAAGAAATGCCGCTGCAGAGACATGCCCCTGCGATTGAGCGCTGTCCGTGCCCAATCAGTCAGCTAGGCCGATCGGGACAACGATGAGGCCGACCGGCATGCGTGGCACCGGCAAAATTTTGGTCGTTGAGCCAAATCCCAGCGGCCATCGACTGCTCTATGTGCGCCTAATAGTCGAGCGTGCGGTGGAACTCGAGCGTGAATTCAGCGTCGCGCTCCGACCTGGTGTCGAGGACACGGATGAGTACAAGACGCACCTCTCCGGTGTCGATCTAGGAACCATCCTCAGGACATCCTCCACCACCATTAGTGGGTTGCTGTCACTAGCACATCAGTCCTCCGCCGAACTCATAGTTGTTCCAGACGGCGACCAGCTTGCAATCAGGCTTGGGGCCGGTGCCCGATGGGCAAGCGATGCACGATTGTCCCTCCTAGTAATGCGTGCCACCGCTCAGGGACATGGGCGCAGGTTGTTGGACCTCGCTCGCAGGATAGTTCGTCGAGCGCTGGTCGCGGCTGCATCGGCGCGACCCAGAGTAAGCGTTACGATCTTGAGAAGCAGTTGGATCGCCCCGAGCCGGTTGGGCAGGACCGTCGGCGACCCGATCTCAATCACCGTGTTGCCGCTCGATCGCCCTGCAATTCGGTCGAAGCGAGGGCTCGACCCAGGTAGGTTCTGGTTCGCAGTTCTTGGAGCCGTGACTGAACGCAAGAACGCCGACTTAGTGGCCCAAGCGTTGCTGGCGCTGCCATCCCGGGAAGTGGGACTAGTGGTGGCTGGGAAGATCCAGCCTTCCGTGCTCGCGAGGCTCCAAGACCTTATTCCCCAGTTCTCGCAAATGGGCGTCGGACTGGTGATAGACAATCGCTTACTGACCGATAGTGAGCTCGACGAGTACGTGGTGGCGAGCGACTGCTTGGTGCTCGCTCACTCAAACGAAGGACCGAGCGGGCTATTCGGCAAGGCACTGGTCGCCGGAACTCGTGTCCTTGCGGCCGGTGCTCGGTCTCTACGCACCGACGCAAGGACGATGCCCAGTCACGCGAGATGGGTGCCACTCTCCGTCAAGTCGCTGGCACAGGGCATGGCCAAAGTGCTATCGAGCGAAAGACCAAAGCCAGCTGATCTTCCGGATCCTCGACAATTCGCGGAGGCGCTCCTGTGAACAGCCCGTTCGTCTGCGCGGACCTCGCTCGCTGTGATGCCAGCCTCGGCGGTAAAGGGGAGACACAAATTGGGTAATGGCGGCAACGCGCCCGTTCACGTGCGTAGTTCGGGTCGTGTCGCCACGGCGCAAAATCCCCCCCGGCACCAGCGTGTACGCTCAGTTGGCGCCCAAGCTGTGATGCTCGCATTCGCGTCGGGGTTGGCGCAACTCTTGGTGGCGGGCGTTTACATCCTCGCGGCGCGGGGGACGGCACCGGCTGACTTCGGCGTCGTTGTTACGTCGGTGGCCATTGGAACTGCCGGCGCTGGTCTACTGGACCTCGGCACCAACGCGTTTTGGATGAGGGAACTATCACGAAACGCGATAGCCCCTTCCGATCTGGGTGCGCGAGTCCGTACGAAGCTCGCGGTTGGCGCTCTCGTAGCTGCGTCGTGGGGCATAACTGTCGCTTGGTTCCAGCCCACGTTGAGTATCGCTGGAGCGATCCTGTTCGCGGTGGCTGCAAGCCAGACAATGCTTGTGCCCCTGCGGGCCACGAAGCGAGGCGGTACAGTGGCTCTCCTGCTGGTCTTAGAGAGACTGGTAGCGGTTGCGGTATTTGCCTTGCTAACGCTTTCGGGCGCGTCGACGCAGCTGTCGCTCTGGATTTCCTTGGCAGTAGGAAGCATTAGCATGGCCGTGGTGGCATACTCAATCCAGGCCCGCCATTCGAGACTTCGTCTAACGGGTCGCGGCTTTGCAAATCCATGGCGGGGAACACGCCACTATGGCCTCAGCTCCCTTGCCCTAAGCGCTCAGCAGTTTGATCTGCCCATACTGGGGGCCGTCGCGGGAGCCACCGCAGCGGGCATCTATGGCGGCGTCAATAGGTGGACGCAGCCCATGGGACTACTCGCTACAGCCTTCTCATCTGCCGCCGCGCCTTTTGTCGCAGGGGCGACGGATTGGAAATCCGCCCGGCAACATGTGATGCGAGCCGCTTGGGTACTGGCCCTCGGAATTGCGGCATGCTGCGTCATCATATTAGTTGCACCAAAGGTCGTTGAAATGTTGCTTGGTCAAGAATATGCTGGGTCCGCCCCCGTTCTGCGGTGGCTTGCCGCAGGCACAGTACTTACAACATTGAACCAGCCACTTGCGTCCTTTCTTCAGTCCAGGGCACATGAAGATATGGTTGCGTATGTATTAGTAGGGTCGGTAGCCATGCAGCTCTGCTTGGTGGTCGCACTTGGCTCGACCATGGGCGCCGAGGGTGCGGCGGTCGCGTATTGCGTACTACAACTCGGTGTGTTTGCGTCGCTCGCCATCTGTATGAGGGCGGCATATCGAAGAGAGAATGGTCGAGCCAGAGAATGAAGCCGCATATGGGGAGGCGGAAGCCGACGCACCTATTCCCCGGCTTTACAGCATGCTGCGGGTAGCGATCGAATACCCATCGATGGCTTTCCCAACCTCAAGCAGTGTGATGAGCGACTTGCGCGCTCCGGCTGGACAGCAGATGAGTTGCAAGGTTGGTGCAGAACGTTGAGATCTGAGCGCGCGGAGCCACAGCCATATGCTCGGTTGTCGCGACCTACTGACTTACGCCATCGGAACTCGCAACGCGTAGCTGTTGTCGGCGTATATTCCATAGCCTCCGGGATCCTCGGTGCCCTATTGGCCGTGCTTACCGGTGAGCCGCTATGGGGGTTAGTGACTATGCTCCTTGTTATTGGCATTATGCTTGTGCAGGGCATGGTCGGTGCGCGGGGAATTCTAGCGGCATTGTTGTTCTTTCTAATCCCTCCTGGAGTGCTCGGTGAGAGTTCTTTATTGGGAACATTCGTCGCGCTGGCCGGCCTCGCCGCAATCGCGCTCACATATCGGCCCTCGTCCAGGACCCAAGCGACCGCTGCGATCCTGTATGGCCTGTGTTTCATTGCGCTGGCCGTCGGCATCAGTTTTGCCGGCGGAGTGTATTTTGCTCTAGTCTATGTGATTGCGGGGGCCGTTGCCCTACTAGCCATCTCGCGAGTCGAGTTTGTTGCAGCCACAGTCCGCGGGATCACTTGCATTATCGCTCCACTTGCGTGCTCATACGGTCTTACTCTAGTGTTTGGATTTGCCGGGAACGAAATCGGCTCATCAACTTTGGGTAGCAGGCAGATCGAATTCTACATGCCGTTCACATTGGCGACCGCCGGGCCGCCATTTATTGAAGGGTCGCGGCGATTCGCTCCGCTCGTTGGTGAGCCTGGCCTCGCAGTGTACTATCTTATTCCGATCATCACTCTGATCGCCGTGACGCGCCTCGACAATCGCCTAAGAGCACTCGCCGTCGGCGCCGTCATTGTCGCGGCCACTTTCACGCAGTCGCTAGGGACACTAATCGCGATTGGAGCAGGGCTACTCGGCTTCGGTCTGGCGCACCTTGCAGCCAGGAAGCGACGCCCGGCTGCTGCGATCATACTTGCTTCGGTGGTCGCAATGATTGCGGTCCCCCTGGTCGTCTATTTGCTCAGTTATAAGGCCGGTATCGCGGCTGAATCAGCCACTGATCGCGGTATCGTCGATGCGGGCAGTAGATCCTCGGCGTCATTGGGAAACATCAACCTGATAGTTGCATATTCGCACAATGTTGGTCTCGCGATAGCACTGACGTGCGCGCTTTTCGCGATCGGATCCGCCGCTGTCCGTCACCTCGGGGGGCTCCTTGCATTCGTCATGTTCGCCATCACGGCCGTGTTCGCTCAGCCCAGCCAATGGCAAATCGGTGGATGGATGCTGCTGGCCATGGCGGTCGTCGTCGCAAGTTCGCCAGCAGGCCCTGCGCTGCCATCTGGCCGGACCAGGACCAGCAAGGTCTGGAAAAAGGGGTCAACCCTCCGGAGCCGCGGCGGGTACGTGACAGCGAGGCACCAGCGATAGCAGCTCTTCGAAATTAGCGAGGGTTGAGGTGTACGCGGATTTCGCGGGACGCCCGCATGGGCGCACCGCTGGTAGAACTGGTACAGCGGGCCGCGGGCGCGCTCTCGGTTGGGATGGGTGCGGATCAGGTCGAGTAGGTCGAGCAGGATTTCCTCAACGTTCCACGCCGGCGGTGATCAGTTGGCCGATAGGCGTCGGCAGGTTGGACAGCTCGTTGAAAAGGGCGTCAACGCCTCCACCCTGCGGGCGGGCGGCGCTGCGGGTGGGAGCCGGTTACGCAGGTCCCGCACGCGGTTGCCCTTGCGGCCGTGCCGTCCGCGGCGAGTCACGGTGACCCGGCGGCGGACCGCGAGGTACGCGATCGCCTCGCCACCCTCAGCGATCGTCACCGCCACGTCCACCGCGACCGGGCCCGGGTCGTTGCCGCCGCGCCGCTGCCGCAACCTCGCGAGGGCCTGGCCGAACTCGGCGATCAACCCCGTCACGTCAGCGAGATCTGCCAATAGACGGGTGCCGGCGTGCCCGACCACGCCGCGTCCTTCCGCGCTGAACTGATCTTCGGGCGGGTTCCGGTAGCCTTCACGTGGAGCCTGAACTGGGCAAGATCGAAGTTATTGAGGCTTGCTTTCCTCGGTTCTGCTGATTTATCCACAAGCGACACTCAGTTGGCCCGGACATAGTCCCCACAGTGACCACGACGATGATCCGAGCGGGCCGGTAAGGCCGGCAGGCCAAACTAAATAACCACGCTGTCCCTCACTAAGATCATCAATGCGGACACCGCCGGGTTACCCTTTCGATTGTGGACCATGGCTAAGCGACGTATACGCCTCAATCCAGCGCCTGGCAACGTTGTGCGCTTGGAATTCCTGTGTGGCCTCCGATGCTTGCCGCGCGAGCGCCCCAAGTAGAGCCGAGTCGCAAATAAGCTTGGTCACTTTGCTCGCCAGCTCGACAGGGTCCTGGCAGATCAAGCCATGAACACCGTCCTGTGCTGCAATTCCTTCGAATGCGGCCCGCGTCCCAGCCACGGCCCGGCCCATGGCGAGCGCCTGAACAGTTCGGTTCTTCAGGCCCGTACCCGTACGGTCCGGCAATACCACGAGATCTGCCTGCCTGAGAGCGAGCCTATAGTCATCCACCCACTCAATATAGTTGATAGGAAGACCGAGATCGTCGCGGCCTAAGCCTTCGATCCCTGGGACACGTCCTAGTATGTCAATCTGGATGCCCTCGGGCAGGTCAGATGCGGCAAGCGCTCTGATGAACTCTTCGTAACCGAGCCGTATGTGGTCGTGACGCAAATCGGCGAAGACAAGAATCCGACGAGTGGCATCTCGAGGAATCGGATGATCGCCTACCGCTGCAATCTCGTCGGTCGGGACGATGACCGGTATGGCGAATACACCTGCGGTGCGAAGCGCACTTCGAAGATAGCCGGCATCATCCTCAGAAACGACGTGCAGCGGAACGCCCAGACGGGCGAGCCGAAGCTCTATGGCCCGGAAAAGAGCCGCAGCCACATATTTTCCCATTCGGCCCGGAATCGGCAGCCGGGCCATTCGTAGGTTCCTACGCGAGCCAGGATCGATGAAGCTAACTATGGTTGGCGCAGGCATTCGCCGCCGGACCAAGCCCGCCGCGGCCGCACCCTCTATATGGATAACGTCTGGAGGTGGTTGGTCGCCATGCCGCAGGACTCTGCGGGAGAAGGACGAGCGCGACAATAGCCTGAGCCCTGTCACCAGAGTCGAGCCCGGCTGGGCGCCAAGAGTTTGAAAGGTCAGGCCATGGTCGCGGGCAAGGGCCTCAGTGTCCACGAGTTCTGGGTTCTTGACAATACCGCGGAACCGGACCTTGACTCCGTGGGACTGTAGCGTGGACGCGAGGATTACCGACTGCTGGTGGAGGCCTTCGCGGGGTGGGTACGTCAGATCCGAGACTACGTAGTCGACACGCAAAGGTCATCACCCTCGATGGCTTGAATTAGCCCGGCCGCCATGGCCTCAATGGAGTAGCGGCGGATGCTGCACTCCGCGATCGCGGCGCCATCAGCGAAGACTTCAGACCGCTGCCTCGCAGCTCGCCGAATCGCGGAGGCCAAATCGCCGGGATCGTCGCTCTGAAAGAACATAGCGTTGAATCCCTCCGAGGCTGCTTCGATTTCGGGTCCGTGCGGCTCGTCTCTGGCGATCAGGGCGGGAACCCCGAACCCAAAGCTTTGAGTGATGGATAGGCCCGCACAGCCAGGCGAGGCGCTCGCGATCGCCGCGGAGTAGTAGCCTCGGAGTACCGAGGGGCGAGACTCATGGCCGATGAGCCGAATGCGTTCACCGAAGCCGGTTTCTGCGATGTGCCGCTCCAGAATGCTCCTCGCCGGCCCGTCCCCGACGATGGTCAACCGAAGCTGCGGCAGATCCGAAGCGACCAGCTCGAATGCGGAAACCAAGAGGTCGGGCTTCTTCGCGTCGACCAAACGGCCAACGTAGAGGACGCTATTCCGCATCGAATTCGCGTCAAAGCCCATTTCGTCCGCGCTGTACAGAGAGTTGGGGGCCGCAGTCACTTGCTTGCGGGGGTACATCTCGCGAAGCTCATCGGCTTGTTGCTCAGTGTACGTGACAAGCTCGGATGCAAGCCTGCGCATGAGACCGCGCAGCCCGTCTGATCTGCTGTTTCGCCCCCCTCTCGGCCATGCATGTCCCCAAAGAAGGGTCCTGCGACGTGCAACCCGACGCGCCGCCAGAAGCAGCCAATTCGCCGGCATGCGTGGGTTGAGATCTAGCAGGAGCGTTCTAGCGCGGAGCAGGCCCATGAGCGGGAGGTTCTGAATAAGTAACCTAGAGCCCACCATGAACCGGTTGGTGACAAGCGTGTATGGAACTTCCGCCGGATCCGCCAGTCGGATGTCCGTTCCCCATGGGATGTTGCCGCCGAGTATTTGGAGGCTCTCGCCGAAGTGCTCTGCCACCAGTTGAAGGCACCGGGTCCGGTATTCGGCAATAGAGGCGAAAGCCATAACGGCCGCGGGGCTACGACGTTGCGTCATCAGCATCCCCCGACGTTCGGAACCTCGGACCAAGATCCGTAACACCGGAAGACCCGACGATTCGCCCCGCCGGAACCTGCCCAGCCACACATGTCGCCGGAGCGATCAGCGCGGAGCGACCGATATGTGTTCCGCCCAACACGATGCACCGAGAAGTCACCCATGCTCCGGGATCAATTCGGATAGGGCGAGTAATCAGCGCCATATCGCGCCGGTGCGCGTGGCTGCCAGTGGTAAGGAAGGTCTCTTGCGAGATGACAACATCGTGGCCAACGTAGATGTGGTCCTGGTTGTGGAACCACACACCCTCACCAATCCAGGAGCGGTCGTCGATGTGTAGCTTCCATGGAAACTTGACGCGGGTTCGAGGCCGGAAGATGACACCTCGCCCGATCTCGGCGCCGAAGAGCCGCAGCACGAGTGCGCGCAGGCCCGAGCTGATCTGCCAGGGATTGGTGACGAATAGCAACTCGAAGACACTCCACAGGTAAACGACAAGTGCGGGTCGGTCCCACGCCTGTCGTTCACCCGGTGCCTTCGATAGGTCGATGACCGGGATCGTGGACGCATCCTGCTCAGTGGACATCTGCCTTCTCCCACGCCGTCATGCGGTAGGCACCGACCACCGAGGCGATGCCTTCGCGGAGCCGAATATTCGCCGTCCAGCCGGCGTCACGAAGCCTGGAGACATCGAGGAGTTTCTGCGGCGTTCCGTCTGGCTTAGACGAATCCCACTCGGTGCGACCGGTGTAGCCGACCGCCTCGGCCACCAGGTTGGCGATCTCCCGGATTGTGGTGTCCTTGCCGGTGCCGACATTGACCTGGCTCGGTCCGTCGTAGTGCTCCAACAGGAAGAGGCAGGCGTCGGCCATGTCGTCCGAATGCAGGAACTCCCGCCGCGGTGTGCCGGAACCCCAGTTCGTCACTGTGCTCGCGCCGGTGCGGACGGCCTCGTCGTAGCGCCGAATCAGAGCCGGCAGCACATGCGACCCGGTAGGCGAGAAGTTGTCGTTGGGCCCATACAGGTTCGTCGGCATCGCGGAGATCCATGGCAGACCGTACTGGCGGCGGACGGCTTGCACATGGAGGATCCCAGCGATCTTGGCTATAGCGTAGGCGTCATTGGTCGGCTCGAGGTGGCCGGTAAGCAGGGACTCCTCGCGAATGGGCTGCTCGGCGTACTTCGGGTAGATGCATGACGAGCCGAGGAAAAGCACACGTTCCACATCGTTGGCGAGCGCCGCGTCGAGCACGTTGGTCTGAATGCGCAGGTTCTCGCTGAGGAAGTCCACCGGGTAGGTGCTGTTGGCCAAGATGCCACCGACCTTGGCTGCAGCCAAAACTAGGTACCGCGGCTTGGTCTCGGCCATGAACGCGAATGTGGCATCCCGGTCGCGCAGGTCCAACTCGGCCGAGGTCTTGCCCACCAGCCGGGTGAACCCGCTGGCCTTGAGTTTGCGCCAAATGGCGCTGCCCACGAGCCCGCGGTGGCCCGCAACGTAGAAGGTTGCGTCACGGTCCAGCTCGCCCGCTGTGTAGCTGACGCCGTCGTCGCTCACGCGCTCCTCCAGGATGCGAGATCAACCTTGTCGATCCACGGATTGCCGGCATGTGTCAAAGCCTCAACGTCGGCGTCGACCATGAGTTTGGCCAGCGCCCGGCCGTCGATGCTCGCCTTCCACCCGAGGTGCTCTCGCGCCTTGGTCGCGTCCCCGATCAACGCGTCGACCTCGGTGGGGCGTAGGTAGCGCTCGTCGAACCGGACGTGCTCGCGCCAGTCCAGCCCGACGCGGCTGAAGGCGATCTCCACGAACTCCTGAACGCTGACGCCGACGCCGGTGGCGAGCACGTAGTCATCGGGCTGGTCGGCCTGCAGCATGCGCCACATACCTTCGACATATTCGGGTGCGTAACCCCAGTCGCGAACCGCCTCGAGATTCCCCATATACAGGTGGCGCTGCTTGCCGGCCTTGATGGCTGCGACGGCTCGAGTGATCTTGCGCGTGACGAACGTTTCGCCCCGGCGCGGAGACTCGTGGTTGAAGAGGATGCCGTTGACCGCGAACAGCCCGTAGGCCTCACGGTAGTTCTTAGTGATCCAGTAGCTGTAGAGCTTCGCAGCGGCGTAGGGCGACCGCGGATAGAACGGGGTGGTTTCGCTCTGGGGCGGCGGCGTCGCGCCGTACAGCTCGGACGAGGACGCCTGGTAGTAGCGGGTGTCGACGCCCGCCAGCCGCACTGCCTCCAGCAGCCGGACCGACCCCGTTCCGGTCGTGTCCGCCGTGTGTTCCGGCTCGTCGAAGGACACCCGCACATGCGATTGGGCGGCGAGGTTGTATACCTCATCCGGGCCGATCCGTTGCAGCAACGTAACGAGCCGTGCCCCGTCACTCAGGTCGCCGTAGTGCAGGAACAGTCGCGCGCCCGGTTCGTGGGGGTCGACGTAGAGGTGGTCTATCCGACTCGTGTTGAACGTGGAGGCACGCCGGATGAGGCCGTGAACCTCGTACCCCTTGGCGAGCAATAGCTCCGCCAGATAGGAACCGTCCTGACCGGTGATACCGGTGATAAGCGCTCGCTTCATTGAGCCACGACCTCCATCGACTTGCTACGCCGTCCCCGAGCCCCGCCTTGACGGTCCTCTGCCAAATCCACCAACCACTTCTCAAAGTGGTCAAGCGCCGCATCCTGTCCGAGTGCGGTGTCGCGAAAGCGGCGCCCTGCCGCCCCAAGGGCGCGTGCCCGGGCCGGGTCCGCCCGGAGTGAGAGGGCGGCATCCAGCAGGGCCTGAGGATCGCCAGCGGCGACTCTCGTTCCTCCGCCGGAAGTATCGATCTCGCTGGCGGTTACGCTCGCCTCATCCGTAGCCGCGAGCACTGGGAGCGATGCGGAGAAGTACGTCGTGAGCTTGCTCGGCACCGACATCTCCTTCATCCCCGCCCGCTCGTTGACGAGAAGAATGTCGGCGCTCCCCAGCGTCTGCCTGAATTCATCGTCTGGAAGGGGTGCTACGAATTCGATGGAGGTCACATCCCTGGCGAGAGACTGCAGGCGAGCGCGTTGGTTGCCGTCGCCGAGCAGCACGAACCGTACAGGCGCGCGCTGTCGGTCAGCGAGCCGAGCCGCCTCAACGACGTTCTCAAGGCCCTGCTTCGCGCCCATGTTGCCGGCGTGAAGGATCACGGTAACGTCGGGGTCCCAGCCACGTCGGTTCCGGACGGCCGCCCGATCGACCTCCATCGGCGGATCAACGTGGGACCAGTTGCGAATTACCTCGACGCATCCCGCCGGCACGCCCAGTGTCTCTGTGACGAAAGAACGAAATCTGTCGTGAATCACGACGACGCCGGTCGCGGAGCGGAGCGTGCGGGACTCCAGTGCCTTTAGCGCGGTTGCGGCAGACCTGCCGCCCTGGCCCGTCTCGGTGATGCCCAGACTGTAGAGATCCTGGATCCAGATACCGGTCGCGAGACCACGTGACCGGCGAGCGCGGAGCGCGGCGAGCGCACTGGTTATCAGGTTCGGCGACACGAGCAACACAACATCGGGGCGATGCCACCGGGCGGTCAGAAAGCGGATCCCGAGGCTGAGCTCAGAGAGCAACCTCCGCCCACCGCTCGGTCTCGCCGGCACATAATGCCCCAACCGCTGGACTCGGACTCCTTCGACCTCACCAGATACGGACCAGCCGCCGTAACCCTCCCTCACCCGCCACTCGGGATAGTGCGGATGAGAGGTGATCACGCGCACATCGTGCCCCCGTGCCACGAGCCCGTTCGCCAGACCCGCCGTATAAGGGGCATTCCCGGTCGGCTCGGGCGCGTAATGACCGCCCAGGATCGTCACTCTCATCGCGCGTCCAACTCCTGGCTTTCAGCGATCGGAACTACTGCCGTCGGGCCGCGGGCGTTCACGGTTGCCCTGGTGGCCCATTCAGACACAGGTTCTGATCGCGTGGCCGCACCCAAGCTGACACGCGATCACAGCATCCGGGCAGCAATTTGTCAAGATTGGATCTTGCCTGATTGATCCCGTTTCCGACCCTTCTGCGACGTCTTGTTATGAGATTGCATCGCCCGGCGAGCCAGCGGCAATCTTGGTCATGGTCACCGGTCTGCGTGCCGGATCCGACGACCTTGCTAAACTGACGGCGTTCGCCTCGGCCAATCCAGACTTTCGGAGCATGATGGACATCACGCAGTACCTGCGTGCGCTGCGGGCGCAGTGGCTTCTTGTGGTGCTCATGACGGCGGTGGGAGGCGCGGCCGCTGGCGCGTATTCATGGGTTCAAACCCCCATGTACCAGGCGGATGCGCAATTGTTCGTGTCGATCAGCGAGCGGGACGCGGGCGCCGCCGATCTTAACCAGGGCGGCACCTTCGCGCAGCAACGCGTAAGGTCCTACGTCGACATTGTCGACAGCCCCATGGTGACCAGCGAGGTCATCAAATCGCTCAACCTTTCCTACACCACGGACGAATTGGCGAAGCAGATCGAGGCCTCCTCGCCGCTGAACACGGTTCTGCTGAATATCTCCGTGACCGACCCGTCGCCGCAGCGAGCCCGGGACATCGCCAACGCCGTCGTGAGTCAACTTCCCCGGTTCATCGCCGACATCGAGACCCCTGCGGGCACGACCTCACCGATCAAGGCGACGGTGACCAAGAGCGCGACGCTGCCGAGCGAACCCGTCGCGCCGAGGACAAAACTCAACCTCGCGCTCGGGCTCCTTGTCGGCCTCGCTAGCGGCGCGGGGCTCGCGGTCCTGCGTCATACGCTGGACAAGACCATTCGCGGCCGGCGAGAGGCCGCCCTGGTAGCGGACGCGGCCGTCGTGGGCGAGATCGGGGACGACCCGAAGATGAAGGTGCAAGCGCTGATCGCCGACGACCCGACGGGACTGCGGGCCGAGGAGTTCCGCCGGCTGCGGACCAACATCCGCTTTCTCTCGATCGACGGGCGGATCGGCAGCCTTGTGGTTACGGGCTCGGTTCCCAGCGAGGGCAAGTCCACCGTTGCCGCGAACATGGCCATCGCGCTCGCCCAATCCGGCGAGAGGGTCGTCCTCATCGACGGCGATCTCCGCAAGCCGACGATTGCCACACTGTTCGGGCTGCCGGGTGGCGTCGGCCTCACCAGCGTGCTCATCGGCGACGTGCGGATCGAGGCAGCGATGCACCACTGGCGGCAGGAGCTGCCGCTCTATGTGGTGACCTCCGGTCCGACCCCGCCAAACCCCAGCGAACTTCTCGGCACACGCCGCCTCGCCGACCTGGTCGCGGGCCTGGTGGCGAGCGGCATGACAGTGATCTTCGATTCGCCCCCGCTGCTGCCGGTTACCGATGCCGCCGTGCTGGCGCGGTCGACCGACGGCGCACTCGTGGTGACCCGGGTCGGCTCGACCAAGGTCGACGAGCTCGAGACGTCGATCGAGACCCTTCGGAACGTCGATGCCCGCATCCTCGGCGTAGTGGCGAACCGGGTCAAGCGGAAGAAGAAGGACGACTACTACGCCGCACAGCCCAGCGGCTGGACGGGGGCTGCGGCGGCCAAGGCTGCCCAGGCCGTGATGGCGCCGCCCAATACCGATCGTGCGCCGGCGGCTGCGACGGCGCCCCCACAGGGTCGAGCGACCCCCCCACCGCCGGCCCGGCACCAGCAACGCCCTGCGGTCGGCAGGCGCAACGGACTTGACGGGTTAGAGAACCGCGAGGATGGACCTTGGTGATCGAAGAGCCTCGGCCATCAAGCCCTACCTGTTTGCCGCACCGGCTGTGCGCCTTGGGTGGGTTATGGCGGTGGACCTTCCGGATGGACGACCCGGTCGCCTTGCATGAGTCGCTCGAGCAGTCGGCATGATTGGCGCCGTTGACTCGCCGCCGCTTCCCGTGACCGATGCCGCATCGTCGCCCCATGAGCCCTTTCATCGAACAGCATGATCTCGATGCAAAGGGCTCAGAGTTACACCACGCCCAGGATCGTCTCGATTGCCTCTTCGATCTGGTCCGCCGCGACGCGGTAGTTCTGTCTGGTGCCACCCATGGGGTCGGCGATGTCGAAGCTCTCGGGCGGCAGCGGCTGCAGGTAACCACGCCGTTGCTTGACCACCCGAGCCAGGTTCGCCGCCCGTTCGACCGCGTAGTGCCCGGGCACCTCGTCGGGTTTGAGCCCGCGCACCAGCCACGCCAGTTCTCGCCAGGTGAACGTGTAAGGGAGAGCCTTAGGTACCTGGGCGACAACCTCGTCACGATGGTTGCGAGTGGCGGTGAGGACCAGGTGCGCACGTGCCACCGCGTCCAGGTCGAGCAATTGTGAGACGAAATGGTCCGCGGGCACACCGCGGCGTTCCAGCTCGGCAATGGCGAAGGGCTGCATCGGCCGGCCGGGCGGCCCCTGGGTACCGCCGCTCGTCACAAAGATCGAGTCGGCTGCCCGACCGTATCGGTCCCGGAGGCCGGCCTCCATCAGCCGTAGGGCAATTGGTGACCGGGCCTGGTTCCCGGTGCACACATGAATGATGCCCCCCATCGCAGACCTTCCCCCATCGCCACGCCCAGCAGGGAAAAGGATACCTACCGTGCGGGCCGCGGCCTCCGGAGAGCATTGAGCCGGAGTGGCGCAGATATCATCCCTGCCGCATGCGGGAGTGGCGTCACGATGTCGAAAGGTGCGCGCCGACGGGGCCAGGGGTGGATCGGTGGCTGCCACGGCGTGGGGTGCGGGTGCGGGTGGCGGGCTACCCTAGCTGTGGCCGGCTGGTGTACGTCGGCCGCGTTTTGCCCGCCGTAACACTGACAAACGGGATGTTCGCGTGTTTGACACCTTGAGTGACCGCCTGTCCGGGATCTTCACCAAGCTCCGCGGCAAGGGTCGGCTCACCGACGCCGACATCGACGCCACCGCGCGCGAGATCCGCATGGCGCTGCTGGAGGCCGATGTCGCCCTGCCGGTGGTCAAGGGCTTCATCGCGAACGTCAAGGAGCGGGCGCGCAGCGCCGAGGTCTCCCAGGCGCTCAACCCGGCCCAGCAGATCGTCAAGATCGTCAACGAGGAGCTGATCAACGTCCTCGGCGGCGAGGGGCGCCGGCTCCAGTTCGCCAAGCACCCGCCGACCGTGATCATGCTGGCCGGTCTCCAGGGTTCGGGTAAGACCACCCTCGCCGGCAAGCTGGCCCGCTGGCTCAAGGCCCAGGGCCACCAGCCGCTGCTGGTCGCCGCCGACCTCCAGCGCCCCAACGCCGTCGGGCAGCTTCAGGTGCTCGGCGGCCGGGCCGGCGTCGAGGTGTACGCCCCGGAGCCCGGCAACGGCGTCGGCAACCCGGTGCAGGTCGCGCGCGACTCGATCGAGCACGCCAAGCGGGCCGCCCGCGACATCGTCATCGTCGACACCGCCGGCCGGCTCGGCATCGACGCCGAGATGATGCAGCAGGCCGCCGACATCCGCGACGCGGTCCAGCCCGACGAGGTCATCTTCGTCATCGACGCGATGGTCGGCCAGGACGCCGTCCGCACCGCCGAGGCGTTCCGCGACGGCGTCGGCATCACCGGCGTGGTCCTCTCCAAGCTCGACGGCGACGCCCGCGGTGGCGCCGCCCTGTCGGTCCGGGAGGTCACCGGGCAGCCGATCCTGTTCGCCTCCACCGGCGAGAAGCTGGAGGACTTCGACGTCTTCCACCCCGACCGGATGGCCAGCCGGATCCTCGGCATGGGCGACGTCCTCACTCTGATCGAGCAGGCCGAGCAGGCCTTCGACGCCGATCAGAAGGAGAAGATGACCGCCAAGCTGATGGGCGGCGAGCAGTTCACCCTGGAGGACTTCCTCGACCAGCTCATCGCGGTCCGCCGGATGGGCCCGATCGCCAACGTGCTGGCCATGATGCCCGGCATGGGGCAGATGAAGGACCAGCTCGCCGAGCTGGACGACAAGCACTTCGACCGGGTCACCGCGATCATCCGGTCGATGACCCCGGCCGAGCGCACCACCCCGAAGATCATCAACGGCTCCCGGCGGGCCCGCATCGCCAGCGGCTCCGGCGTCACCGTGATGGACGTCAACCAGCTGCTCAACCGCTTCGCCGACGCGCAGAAGATGATGAAGCAGATGGGCGGCATGATGGGCCTGCCCGGCGGGGGCCGGCGCAAGGCGACCAAGTCGCCCAAGAACAAGCGCAAGGGCACCAAGGGCGGCGGGCGGCCGCGCACCGGCGCCGGGGTGCCGGGCGGCTTCCCGGGCGGCATGCCGCAGCTCCCGCCGGGCCTCGACCCGGGCGACCTGGCCGGCGGCCAGGGCCTGCCGCCGGGCTTCAAGCTGCCGAAGATCGACTTCAACAAGCTCGGCAAGGGCGGTGACAAGGGTCCCCGATGACCACGTGCCGACGGCCCCGCCCCCATCTCCGGGGCGGGGCCGTCGGCGTTCGGTGGCGGGCTCGTAACACGCTCGCGGACGTGATCCGGTAGGACTGTGCACATGGCTCTGCATGTGCGCGGTGTGCTCCTGCCGGACGACGAGGTCCGGGACATCTGGCTGGTCGACGACCGGGTCACCTTCGAACCGGTGCCCGGCGCCGAGACGGTCGTCGACGGCGGCTTCGTGCTGCCCGGCCTGACCGACGCCCACTGCCACATCGGCATCGCCCACGGCGGCGCCCCGATCACCTCCCTCGACCAGGCCCGCGAGCTGGCCCGCACCGACCGGGACGCCGGGGTGCTGGCCATCCGCGACGCCGGCTCGCCGTACCCGTACCCGGAACTCGACGACGAGCCGGACCTGCCGCGACTGGCCCGCGCCGGCCGGCACGTCGCGCCGCCGAAGCGCTACCTGCGCGACATCGGGGTGGAGGTCGGCGCGGCCGAGGTGGCCGCGACGGTGGCCGCGCAGGCCACCGCCGGCAACGGCTGGGTCAAGCTGGTCGGCGACTGGATCGACCGCGGGGTCGGTGACCTGGCGCCGGCCTGGGACGCCGACACGATGACCGCGGCGGTCGCCGCCGCGCACGCCGCCGGGGTACGCGCGGCCGTGCACACCTTCTCCGAGTCGGCCGTGGAGATCATGGTGCGGGCCGGGGTGGACTCGGTGGAGCACGGCACCGGGCTGAGCCTCGACCTGATCGACCTGATGGCCCGGCAGGGCACCGCGCTGGTGCCCACGATGATCAACATCCGTACCTTCGGCCACATCGCCGAGCAGGCCCGCGCGAAGTTCCCCGGGTACGCCGACCACATGCTCGCCCTGCGTGACCGCTTCCCCGAGGTGGTCCGCGCCGCGCACGAGGCCGGAGTGCCGATCTACGTGGGCACCGACGCGGGCGGCGGCATCAACCACGGGCTGGCCGCCGAGGAGATGCTGCTCCTGCACGAGCAGGCCGGCATGTCGGCCGAGGACGTGCTCGCCGCCGCCTCCTGGCGGGCCCGGGAATGGCTCGGCTTCCCCGGCCTGGTCGAGGGCGGCCTGGCCGACCTGACCGTCTACCCCGAGGACCCCCGCCGCGACCTGCGCGTGGTCCGCGCCCCCTCCCGCATCGTCCTCCGCGGCCGCGTCCTCCCCTCTCCTCGTTGATCAAGAAGTTTGCGTCAGCGGACGGGTCATTCGTGACGCGAACTCCTTGATCAACCCGCTGGCCGGGTGGCGGCGGTGTGGAAGAGGTGGAGGGCCAGGTCGGCCAGTTGGTCGGCGGTGTCGTCGACGGGCGCCTGGGGGAGCACGATGTGGCTGACCACCAGTCGGACGATGGTGTCGGCGGCGAAGGCGCGGGCCGCCGGGTCGCCCGCGGGCAGGTGCCGATCGGCCCACTCCAGCAGGGCCGCGGACGCCTCGGCGAGCACCAGCTCGGACCGGGTGGTCAGGTAGGGCAGCAGCTCGTCGGAGCCGCCCCGGGCGCTGGTCAGGATCGCCTTGACCAGCGGGTTGTCCGCGGCGGCGGCGAGGGTGTGCCGGATAGCCGCGTAGGCCCCGGCCCGCACGTCGGCGCCGTGCACGTCGAGGGCCGCGCGGACCTCGCCGACGAACCGGTCCACCTCGCGCCGGGCGAGCGCCTCGGCCAGGCCGGCCTTGCTGCCGAACTCGTTGTAGACGGTCTGCCGGCTCACCCCGGCGGCCTGCGCCACCCCGCCCATCCGGACGCCGTCCCAGCCCACGGCGACCGTCTGCGCGCGGGCGGCGTCCACGATCGCGTCCCGCAGCCGGTGCGTCGACACCTCCGGCTCGGCGCGTCCGACGTCGCGCGGCGACCCGGAGCCGTCGTCTGGAAGCTCACCCATCGTCGTCGAAGTCTACGGTCGGGTGACGTGACACGGCGCGCGCCGACTCCCGGGCGCAGCGGCGGCCCACCCGGCGCATAGGATGTGCGGTCATGGCACGCGTGCTCACTCCCCGTGCGGAGGACTTTCCCCGCTGGTACCAGGACCTGATCGCCAAGGCGAAGCTGGCCGACAACGGCCCGGTGCGGGGCACCATGGTCATCCGACCGGCGGGCTACGCCATCTGGGAGCGGATGCAGGCCGAGATGGACGCCCGGATCAAGGCGGCCGGCGCGGAGAACGCGTACTTCCCGCTCTTCATCCCGGAGAGCTACCTCAAGCGCGAGGCCGAGCACGTCGAGGGCTTCTCGCCGGAGCTGGCCGTGGTCACCCACGGTGGTGGCAAGCAGCTCGCCGAGCCGGTGGTGGTCCGCCCCACCAGCGAGACGGTGATCGGCGAGTTCATGGCCAAGTGGATCGACTCCTACCGGGACCTGCCCCTGCTGCTCAACCAGTGGGCGAACGTGGTCCGCTGGGAGCTGCGCCCCCGGATCTTCCTGCGCACCAGCGAGTTCCTCTGGCAGGAGGGGCACACGGCGCACGCCACCCGCGAGGACGCCCGGGCCTACGCCCGCCGGATCCTGCACGAGGCGTACGAGGACCTGATGGTCAACGTGCTCGGCATCCCGGTGGTGGTCGGCCTGAAGACCGCCCGTGAGCGCTTCGCCGGCGCGACCGCCACCTACACCTGCGAAGGCATGATGGGCGACGGCAAGGCGCTCCAGCTCGGCACCAGCCACGAGCTGGGCCAGAACTTCGCCAAGGCGTTCGACATCAGCTACTCCTCCGCCGAGGGCGGCCGGGAGCACGCCTGGACCACCTCCTGGGGCACCTCGACCCGGATGCTCGGCGGCCTGATCATGTGCCACGGCGACGACAACGGCCTGCGGGTGCCGCCGAAGCTCGCGCCGGTCCAGGCGTACGTGATGATCGTCAAGGACGGCGAGGGCGTCGCCGAGGCGGCGAACAAGCTGTGCGACGCGCTGCGCGACGCCGGGGTCCGGGTCGTGCTGGACGACCGGACCGACACCGCGTTCGGCCGCCGCGCGGTCGACGCCGAACTGCGCGGCTACCCGGTGCGCGTCGAGGTCGGCCCCCGCGACCTGGCCGCCGGCAACGCGGTGGTGGTCCGGCGTACGGACGGCTCGAAGGCCCCGGTTCCGGTCGCCGACGTGGTGGGCGCGGTGCTCGCCGCCCTGGAGGCGGACCAGCAGGCGCTGCACGACCAGGCGCTGGCGTTCCGGCGGTCCCGGACCGTCGAGGTCGCCACGCTGGCCGAGGCCATGGAGGCGGCCGCCACCGGCTGGGCCAAGGTGCCGTGGTCGGCGGTCGGCGTCCAGGGTGAGGCCGAGGCGAACGGCCAGGGCGTCACCGTCCGGTGCCTGCTGCGGGCCGACGGCTCGGTGCCGGACTCCGAGGACGAGCCCGACCTGGTCGCCGTCCTGGCCCGCGCCTACTGAGGTGTAAGGAAGAGCCCTTCTTGACGCGTCCGCTAGAGCAGGGGCCCCTGCTGACAGCACTGGGTGGTGACGTGCGCTTCGCACCGGGTCGGCTGATCATGCACCGGAACGTGCGGCACGGCCGGATCGGCTGGGTCCGGGCGGCCCGCGTGGTGTGCGACGACGATCGGGGCCTGTTGCTCTGGGTGGCCCGGAACAGCCCGGTGGCGCACGAGGCGACCGAGGCGGGGCTGGGCATGCGGGCGGTGCCCTTCGCCGAGTGGATCACCTCGTCCTACCGGCTGGCCCGGGGCCGCTGGGGCGGGCCGCCGGTGCTGAAGTTCCTGCCCACCGGGGCGGCGCATTCGGTCTGGTGGTTCCGGGACGGACGTGGCCGCTTCCAGCACTGGTACGTGAACCTGGAGGAGCCCGGCGTCCGCTGGGACGACGGCGCGGTGGCCGGGGTCGACATGGTCGACCAGGACCTCGACGTGGTGGTCCACCCGGACCTGAGCTGGGAATGGAAGGACGAGGACGAGTTCGTCGAGCGCCTCGCCTTCCCCGGGCACTACTGGGTGACGGACGAGAAGGCGGTCCGGGCCGAGGGGGAGCGGGTGATCCGGATCGCCGAGGCTGGCGAGTTCCCCTTCGACGGCACCTGGTGCGACTTCACCCCGCCCGCTGATTGGGACGTACCGGACGAACTGCCACCCGGCTGGGACCGGCCGCCGGTCCGCTGATCCCGTGTCGTTCGTCACCACCATGGGCGACCCGGGCGAGCTGTCCGGGTCCGGTGTGAGAGATCGGGGCCGGACATGGCAGAATGGGTCGCTGGTATCCGGCGCGCGTCCGGCGCCCTCTAACCCGGGCGCGTCGCCAGTTAACCGAGCAGTCTCCGGCCCAAACCCCACTGTGCCGGTCGGCGCTCACCCGCACACCGCCCGCACCGGGCCGGTGAGATCGCAACAGGAGCGAAACAACTGTGGCCGTAAAGATCCGGCTCCTGCGGATGGGCAAGATCCGCAACCCGCAGTACCGCATCGTCGTCGCCGACTCGCGCACCAAGCGTGACGGTCGCGCGATCGAGTTCGTCGGTGTGTACCAGCCGAAGGAAGACCCTTCGGTGATCGAGGTCAAGTCGGAGCGGGTCCAGTACTGGCTGTCGGTCGGCGCGCAGCCGAGCGAGGCCGTGCAGCGCCTGCTGGAGCTGACCGGTGACTGGCAGAAGTTCAAGGGCCTGCCGGCCCCGCCGCCGCTGAAGGTCGCCCCCGAGCGGGCCGACCGCAAGGCGGCGTACGAGGCCGAGGCGAAGGCCGCCGCCGGTGTGGCGGACACCCCGGCGCCGACCAAGAAGGCCGCCAAGGCTGCGGCTCCGGCCGCTGCGGCTCCGGCCGCCGAGGCTGAGGCGCCGAAGGCCGAGGCGCCGAAGGCTGAGGCGCCGAAGGCCGAGGAGCAGACCGGTGTCGAGTCCGGCGAGCAGGCCTGACATGGCGCTGCGTCCCGCCCTGGAGCACCTGGTCAAGGGGATCGTCGACCACCCGGACGACGTCCGGGTGCGCATGGTCGACTCCCGTCGGGGCAAGCGGCTCGAGGTCCGCGTGCACCCGGAGGACCTCGGCACGGTGATCGGACGGTCCGGCCGGACCGCCAAGGCGCTGCGCCAGGTGATCGGCTCCATCGGTGGGCGCGGGGTGCGCGTCGACATCGTCGACTCGTACTGATGCTTCTCATCGTCGGCCGAATCGGCAAGCCGCACGGCATCCGCGGTGAGGTCACCGTGGAGGTGCGGACCGATGAGCCCGAAGCACGGTTCGCCCCGGGGGCGGTGCTGCGCACCGAACCCGGGGCGGTCGCGCCCCCGGAGCCCGGCGCCTACCGGGTGCCGTCGGAGTTGACCGTCGAGTCCGCCCGCTGGCACCAGGAGCGGCTGCTGGTCGTCTTCGAGGGCGTGCTGGACCGCGACGTCGCCGAGGCGCTGCGCGGCACCCTGCTCGGCGTGGACAGCGCCGAGGTCGCTCCGCCGGAGGACCCGGAGGAGTTCCTCGACCACCAGTTGGTCGGGCTGGCCGTGGTGACCCCGGCCGGTGAGCGGCTGGGCGAGGTGGCCCGGATCGACCACGCCCCCGCCTCCGACCTGCTGGTGCTGCGGCGCCCCGAGGGGCGCACCGCGCTCATCCCGTTCGTCAAGGCGATCGTGCCCGAGGTCGACGTCGCGGGCGGACGCGTGGTGGTGGAGCTGCCCGCAGGGCTGCTCGACCTCTGACTGGAGTCACCCCCTCATGCGCGTCGACATCGTGTCGATCTTCCCCGAATACTTCGCCCCGCTGGACCTGTCGCTGATCGGCAAGGCCCGGGCGGGCGGCATGCTGCGGCTGGCCGTACACGATCTGCGGACCTGGACCCACGACGTGCACCGCACGGTCGACGACACCCCCTACGGCGGCGGTCCCGGCATGGTGATGCGGCCGGAGCCGTGGGGTGAGGCCCTCGACGCCCTGGCCCCTGACGAGCTGAGTCCGGACGGGCACACCCTGCCCCGGCTGCTCGTCCCGTCCCCGGCCGGCGTCCCGTTCACCCAGGCCATGGCCCACGAGTTGGCCGCCGAGTCGCACCTGCTCTTCGCCTGCGGCCGCTACGAGGGCATCGACCAGCGGGTGCTCGACCACGCGGCGACCCGGATGCGGGTGACCGAGGTCTCCCTGGGCGACTACGTGCTCTTCGGCGGCGAGGTGGCCGTGCTGGTCATTCTGGAGGCGGTCACCCGGCTGCTGCCCGGGGTGCTCGGCAACGCCGGCTCGCTGGACGAGGAGTCGCACGCCCACGGGCTGCTGGAAGCCCCGATGTACACCAAGCCGGCGGAGTGGCGCGGGCACGAGGTGCCCGAGGTGCTCCGTTCCGGCGACCATGGGAAGATCGCGCGCTGGCGGCGCGACGAGGCGCTGCTGCGCACGGCCGCCCGCCGCCCCGACATGATCGCCGCGCTGCCGCCGGAGAGCCTGGACAAGCGGGACCGGGCGGCGTTGGACCGGGGTGGATTTCGGCCCCGGGCGGGGGATGTGGCAAAGTAGAGGGGTTGCCGCATCCGTCCACGCCGTGGGCGGCTGCGAGGGCCCTCGACCGGGGTCGGCGTCGCCGGCCACCACCCGGGGGTCAGAATCACCCATCCGCGCATCGACTGACGGTGCGCCGTTGAGCCTCACGAGGACACAGCGATGAACATCCTGGACGCCCTTGACGCCCAGTCGAAGCGCGTTGACCTGCCCGACTTCCGCGCCGGTGACACCGTGAAGGTGCACGCGCGGGTTGTCGAGGGCAACCGGTCCCGGGTCCAGATCTTCCAGGGCGTCGTCATCCGCCGCCAGGGTGACGGTCTCCGCGAGACCTTCTCGGTCCGCAAGGTCAGCTTCGGCGTGGGCGTGGAACGCACCTACCCCCTGAACAGCCCGGCTCTCGACCGGATCGAGGTCGTGACGCGCGGTGACGTGCGACGCGCCAAGCTCTACTACCTGCGTGAGCTGCGGGGCAAGAAGGCCAAGATCAAGGAGCTGCGCGAGAAGCAGCCGGCGAGCTGAATTTCCCCTCGCCACGCCGCCTGACCTGTGCGGATGTCGTATCGACCGGAGCGCATTACCCTGGTCGTACGGGCGCCGGGGGACGGCGCGCCGCGCCCACTCGACGCGGTGTCACAGCGGTCCACTACCGCCCGTGGGGTCTCCTTCGGAGACTCCCGGGCGGTAGCGTCGTTTCCGCGGACCGGAGAGTGGCATGGTGCAGATGCTTGACGAGGACGGCACCGTCGACCCGTGGCGCCGACGGCGGCGCACCCGCCGGCAGATGCCACTCTGGCAGGAACTGCCCCTGCTCCTCGTCGTCGCCTTCTGCCTCGCGGTGCTGATCCGCACCTTCCTGCTCCAGGCGTTCTTCATCCCGTCCGGGTCGATGGAGAACACCCTGCTCATCGGCGACCGGGTGCTGGTCAACAAGGTCGTCTACGACGTCCGCGATCCGGTCCGCGGCGAGGTGGTCGTGTTCCGCGGCACCGACCGGTGGGTCGCCCAGGAGGCCCCCGCGCCCCCGACCAACTTCGCCGGCAAGGTCGGCCGCACCCTCGGCGACCTGGTCGGCGTCAGCCGCCCCGGCGAGAAGGACTTCATCAAGCGGGTCATCGGGGTGCCCGGCGACAAGGTCTGGTGCTGCGACAAGGGCCGGGTGGTGGTCAACGGCGTGCCGCTGGACGAGCAGGGGTACGTCTCCGAGGACTCGCCGGTCGAGCTGCCGCCGAACCCGAAGGAGTGCCGCTCCCGGCAGTTCACCGAGATCGTCGTGCCGCCGGGGCAGATCTTCGTGATGGGCGACCACCGGCTGGTCTCCCAGGACGCCCGCTGCCAGGGCCCGGTGCCGATCGACAACGTGGTCGGCCGAGCCTTCATGATCGTCTGGCCGTCCCAGCGGTGGACCACCCTGCCGGTCCCGGAAACCTTCGCCGACCTGCCGCAACCGAACGCCGCGCCGGCCGGGCCGGCACCCGTGGACCCCGACCCGGTGGGCGGCGTCGTCCTGATCCTCCCGGTCACCGCCGCGCTCTCCGTTCTCGCGCGTTCGGGGCGACTGCGCCACGGCCGGGGACGTAGGCTCCACCCGTGATTGACGAGCAGACCGAGAAGCCGCGCAGTTCCTTCTGGAAGGAGCTGCCCATCCTCCTGGGCGTGGCGATCCTGGTCGCAGTGCTGGTTCGTGCCTTCGTGCTGCAGACCTTCTTCATCCCCTCCCCGTCCATGGAGAACACCCTCAAGATCGACGATCGGGTGCTGGTCAACAAGCTGGTGTACGACTTCCGCTCGCCGCACCGCGGCGAGGTGATCGTCTTCAAGGCGCCCACCGAGTGGAGCGGCAACCCCCAGGGCGAGGACTTCATCAAGCGGGTGATCGGGGTCGGCGGCGACCACGTGATCTGCTGCGACCGCACCGGCCCGCAGGAACGGCTGATCATCAACGGCAAGGCGATCGACGAGCCGTTCATCTTCCCCGGCAACAAGCCCGCCGACCAGGACTTCGACATCACCGTGCCGAAGGGCCGGCTCTGGGTGATGGGCGACCACCGGGAGGCCTCCGGGGACTCGCTGGAGCACTGGCAGCAGTCCGGCGAGGACATCGCCGAGGCCACCATCCCGGAGGACCAGGTGATCGGGCGGGCCTTCACGATCTTCTGGCCGGTCGGCCGGGCGACCTGGCTCAGCGTGCCGGAGCAGTTCGACGGCATCCCCAATTCCTGAGCCGGAGGGCGTGGGCGTTCGTCGGAGGCGTCTGGCAGGCTTGGGCGGTGACCGTCTACACCCCTCGTCGCGCGGCCCGGGTGCTGCTCGTCGACGCGTCCGACCGGGTGCTGCTGTTCGAGGGCAGTGATCCGGCCCGACCGGATCACCGCTACTGGTTCACCCCCGGCGGCGGCCTCGACCCGGGGGAGAGCCCGGCCGA
Source organism: Micromonospora sp. NPDC005299 (assembly GCF_042872345.1). Lineage (NCBI taxonomy): Bacteria > Bacillati > Actinomycetota > Actinomycetes > Micromonosporales > Micromonosporaceae > Micromonospora > Micromonospora sp. NPDC005299. The sequence continues at coordinate 424,134 of NZ_JBIAKG010000004.1, read as the reverse complement.
GGGCGCGGCACGGGAGCTGGCCGAGGAGACCGGGCTGCGGCTCGCCCCGGCCGAGCTGGGCGCCCCGGTCTGGGCCGAGACGGTCGAGTTCCCGTTCGACGGGGTCTGGTACCGGCAGGAACAGGAGTTCTTCCTGGTCCGGGTGCCGACCTGGGAGGTCGACACGGCCGGCTTCGACGAGGTCGAGCAGGCCAGCATGCACGGCCACCGCTGGTGGTCGGCCGGCGAGCTGGCCGCGACGACCGAGCGCTACTACCCACCGGACCTGGCGGACCGGCTCACCCGGGCGCTCGCCGGGGGTGTCCCGTGCTGACCCCGCCGCGCACCGTGGTGCGCCGCGACGGCGGCCTCTACGCGCTGGAGCGGGCGCTGCAACGGCGCGGCTTCCGGCACGTGGCCGGCGCCGACGAGGCCGGCCGGGGGGCCTGCGCCGGGCCGCTGGTGGCCGCCGCCGCGGTGCTGCCCGAGGGGCGGCGCGGCGAGATCGACGAGCTGGCCGACTCCAAGCTGCTCACCCCGGCGGCCCGGGAACGGGTCTACGAGGAGGTCGTGTCGCGGGCCCTGGCGTACGCGGTGGTGATCATCCCCGCCGAGGAGGTCGACGCGCGCGGGCTGCACGTGTGCAACCTGGCCGCCATGCGCCGGGCGCTCGCCTCGCTGACCACCCGCCCGGAATACGTGCTGACCGACGGCTTCGGCGTGGACGGGCTGGACGTGCCCGGGCTGGCGGTCTGGAAGGGGGACCGGGTGGCCGCCTGCGTGGCGGCGGCGAGCGTGCTCGCCAAGGTCACCCGGGACCGGATCATGGTGGAACTGGACGAGCGGCACCCGGGCTACGGCTTCGCCGAGCACAAGGGCTACATCACTCCCGAGCACAGCGCCGCGCTGCGCGAGCGGGGGCCCTGCCGGGAACACCGCTTCTCGTACGTGAACGTGGCCACCGTCTCGGGGCGGGACGGCCGGCCGCCCCGGTCCCGCCGGCCGGCTGCCGGCAGCCCGGACGAGGTGCTCTTCGGCGCCCCGGACGGGGCGTTCGACGACGGTCCGGACGAGCCGATGGAGCGCTCCGACGCGGCAGGGGGTACCGTCGGCGTGGCGTTGGGCGAGCAGCCGCGACCTCCGGCGTCGGTGGGGGAAGATGTGGTCATGGAAGGCGGAGTGCGATGAGCGCGGAAGATCTCGAGAAGTACGAAACCGAGATGGAGCTGCAGCTCTACCGGGAGTACCGCGACATTGTCCGCCAATTCTCCTACGTGGTGGAGACCGAGCGCCGCTTCTACCTGGCGAACCAGGTCGACCTGCACGTGCGCAACTCGGACGGCGAGGTCTACTTCGAGGTCGAGATGCACGACGCCTGGGTGTGGGACATGTACCGCCCCGCCCGTTTCGTCAAGAATGTCCGCGTAATGACGTTCAAGGACGTCAATGTGGAAGAGCTCGAAAAGCCCGACATCTCGCTTCCCGCAGATTCCGGATTCGGCGGCTGACGCCAGCCGTCCCAGCGGCCGGCGGGCCCGGAGGCCCGGCCGACCGCCCCAGGCGGATCACTCCGCCAGCACGACCACCTCGACCCGCTGCACCAGGTTGTTCGCGAACCCGCCCCGGTTCCACGGCTGCTCCACCGGCTGGGTCCGCCCGGAGGCGTCGACCGCCCGGGCGCCCAGCACGTGCCGCCCCGGCGTCGCCCGCCACGACACCTGCCACCGCCGCCACGCCCACTCACCCCCGGTGGGCTCGTCAAGGGTCGCCGGCACCCACGTCGTGCCGCCGTCGAAGGTCACCTCGACGGCCGTCACCGGCGCGTGCCCCGACCAGGCCCGACCGTCCACCGTGCACGGCCCCGGCCGCAGCACCCGGGTGCGCGACATGAAGTCCGGAAAGCCCGGTGGGCGGACCAGCGCGCGGGGCTCGATCCGGGTCACCGGCACGCCGGGATCGTCGGCGTCCCGCCGCAGCCGGTACGCCACCGCGTTCTGGTAGCCGTCGAACGGCTCGGTCAGCACCCGGATGTCGCGCAGCCACTTGACGTGCGCCATGCCGTACCAGCCCGGCACGATCAGCCGCAGCGGCGCACCGTGCTGCGGCAACAGGGGAGCGCTGTTCATCTCGTACGCCAGCAGCACCTCCTCGCGCAGCGCGTCCGCCACCGGCAGCGCCCGCTGGTAGTCCTGCTCGACGCCGCGCTCCACACCGTGGTCCGCGCCGGTGAAGACCACGTCCACCGCGTCGGCCGCCAACCCGGCCTCGCGCAGCAGCGGGGCCAGCGGGGTGCCGGTCCACTCGGCGTTGCCCACCGCCTCCACCAGCCACGGCTGGCTGACCGGGCGCGGGTGCAGCAGCGCCCGGCCGTTCCCGGCGCACTCCAACGTCACGCGGTGGGTGACCCGGGGCCGCTCCCGCAGCGCCGCCAGGTCGAGGCGGAGCGACCGCGCGACCGCGCCGCCCACCGTCAGCGCGTGCGCCGCCGGGTCGACGTCCGGAATGTCGTAGTGGATGAGCAGGTAGTGCAGCCCGGCCGGGGTCACGTCGTAGCGCAGCGCCTCCAGCGGGATGCCGTGGTTGCGCGCGGCCAACTGGAGTTCCTCGGCGCTGATCGCCTCGTCCGGGCCGGCGACCCGGGAAGGCCGGCTGACATCGTCCACGGTGGTCATCTCGCTGCTCCTCGGCCTGTTCAGGGGTGGGTGAGGCGGTCGTAGCCGACGAACCCGAACATCGCCGCGCCCGGCTCCAGCGGGCGGGGCGGGCCGGCGAAGCGGTGCACGCCGACGCCCACCCGGTCGGCCGGGCTGCTCACTGCGACCGGCGCGAAGCCCTCCTCGGCGAACCAGTCGCAGATCGCGGGCACCAGGTCCGGTTCGCGGCGGTGCCGGGTCCAGAACACCGTGCCGCCGGTGGCGCAGAGGGAGGCGCAGTGCCGCACGGTGGCGCGGATGTCGGCGTCGGTGACGTTGCCGAAGATCCCGCACGCCAGGACGAGGTCCGCCGGCACGAGGTCGGCGTACCGGTCGGTCAGCGCCGCGTCCCCGACCACCACCTCCACGCCGGTCAGCCCCGCCTCGACGGCGGCGCGCCGGGCCACCTCGGCGTTGCGCGGGTCCAGCTCGACCAGGCGCGCCGTCACGTCACGGCCGCGATGGTGGGTGGCGAGCACCGGGATCAGGTCCCGCCCCTGGCCGGCGCAGAGGCTGATCGCCCGCAACGGCCCGGGCGGCGCTGCGTCCAGCGCCTCCGCGATGCGGTCCCGCACCTCGGCGAGCCGCCGGGCCAGGGCCGAGTCCGGCTGGTCGTAGTCGGTGTGCCAGGCGAACCAGTCCTTCGTCACGCGGCCAGCATAGGCGGGGCGCCGGTGGCAGATCCGCCCCGTCGACGGGGGTGCGTCCGCAGGTGGCGGCTGTCCACAGTGGCGCGGGGCGTGTGGTCGCGAGAGAGCGGCGGGGCCGGAAGAGTGCGGGCCGTGTGGATCCTGTCGAGCCGGGCCGGGGCGGCCCTGGTGCTGCTCGTCGCCCCCTCCCTGGCGGTTGCTCGTCCGGTCGCCGGCGTCGGGGCGATGTCCGTGGCCCGTGCGGCGTCGTCGCCCGACGCCGCGATTCTTGCGCCAACGGCTCCCCTCCATCGGTGGGCGGGGCGGTCGCCGTCCGCCGCTTCGGCACTGCCCGGATCGCCGTCGGCGCCCGCCGCGCCCGCCGCGCGCTTCCGCTGGCCGCTGGCCGGCACGCCCCGCGCCGTGCGCCGGTTCGACCCGCCGCCGCAGCCCTGGCTCCCCGGTCACCGGGGCGTGGACCTGGCCGCCACCCCGGGCACCGACGTCCGGTCGGCGGGCGCCGGGGTGGTCCTCTTCGCCGGCACGGTGGCCGGGCGTCCGGTGGTGACCGTCGGGCACGCCGACGGGCTGCGCACCACCTACGAGCCCGTCCGTCCCAGGTCGGCGGCCGGTGCCCGGGTCACCGCCGGCACACCGATCGGCCTGCTGACCGCCGGGCACCCCGGCTGCGCCGCGGCGGCCTGCCTGCACTGGGGGCTGCGCCGAGGCGAGGAGTACCTGGATCCGCTCGCCCTGCTCGGACTCGGCCCGGTCCGGCTGCTCCCGCTCGACCCACCGCCCGCCGGACCCGGTGCTCAGCTCCTGCTCGACCGGCCGCCCGCCGCCCGCCGCCCGTCGGACCCGCCACTCAAGCGCGGGCGAGGAGCGTGGGCAGCCGGACGGCCAGCCGGTCGTACTCGTCGGGGGTGTTGTAGACCTGGCCGCACAGGCGCAGGTAGCCGCGACCGTTCCAGGCGGCGATCGACACCTCGACCGAGAGCCGGTCCGCGATCCGGGCCCGCAGCTCCCGAGCCGCGTCCATCGTGGTGGCGACGCCGGGCGGCAGCGGGACCAGCCGCATGGCGACCGTCGGTCCGCCGGGCTCCGGCAGGTCGGCCGGCGCCACCCCGAGCGCGTCCCCGACCACCCGTTGCCCGTACGCCGCCAGCGCCGCGTTGTGCGCCCGCACCCGGTCCACACCGAGGCTGCGCAGGGTGAACAGGCCCACCGGGGCGGCCAGCCAGCCGGTGTAGTCGAGCGTGCCCTGCCACTCCAACCGGGTCGGGTACCCGCTGCCCTGCTCCCACGAGACGACCAACGGCTGGATCCGCTCCCGCCACGGCTCGGCGACCACGAGCGCGGCGGTGCCGCGCGGCGCGTACGCCCACTTGTGCAGGTTGCCGACCCAGAAGTCGGCGCCGACCGACGCCACGGTGGTCGGCAGCATGCCCGGGGCGTGCGCGGCGTCGACAAGCACCGGAATCCCGTGCTCCCGGGCCACCCCGACGATCGCCGCCGTCGGAAAGAGCCGGGCCGTCGGTGAGGTGATTTGGTCGACGATCAGCAGCCTGGTCCGCCCGGGACGCAGCCCGGCCCGCACGATCTCCACGACCTCCTCGTCGGTGGCGGTCAGCGGCACCGGCAGCGTCCGCGAGACGGCCCCGGTTCGCGCGCACTCCCGTTCCACCGAGAGGCCGACCGCCCCGTACCCGTGGTCGGTGGTCACCACCTCGTCGCCGGGACCCAGCGCCAGCGACTGGAGCACGACGGCGGCGCCGGTGGTGGCGTTGCCGACCAGGGCCGTGTCGTCCGGATCCGCGCCGAGGAAGGTGGCCAGGTGCCGCCGGGTGTGGGCGATCCGGTCGACCAGGCCCTGGGTGAAGAAGCGCAGCGGGTTGGCCTCCATCTCGTCACGCAGGCGCTGCTGGGCGCGCTGAACGACGATCGGGACCGCGCCGAACGATCCGTGGTTGAGGTGGCTGACCGACGGATCGAGTGAGAAGCATTCCCGAATATTATCCCAGCCGACGTAAACACCCTCGATCATCCGTCCCGACATGGGCCCGAGCGTACGGCCGCTCCCGTTGCCACGTAAGGCTTTCCGGGACCACCGGGCCATCAGAGGGCCCGGGCAGACCCCGACACCAGCAGGGCCCGCCACCGGGCCGTCAGGGGCCCGCCAGGGGCCCGGGGTAGGGAGAGCTGCCGACCGGGCCCCGTACGCCGCTCTAGGGCCGCCGCTGTTGCCGCTGAAACCGCCACCGCTGGTGACTTGGTGTCAGGCACCGGCCGTCGCCACAACCGGAGTTGTAGCGGCTGTCTCAGCAGGTCGCCAGGCTCCGCCATCAGATACCGCTTTAGTGGCTACGCATCTGCGGTTTTCCCGTACCCCTGAGCGTGCGCCAACACCCGTTGCTGTAGGTCGTGAGGAATCTCGACGGACACCCTGCTTTCCTCACGGGAAGGCTCACCAGTGAGCATGCTCGGAGTGCGGGCCGGGGCGGAATGGAGCACCACCCGCAACCCGGAGGCGAGCAGGAACGCCCGCCGTTCCTCCACCGTCTCAAGGTCCCCGTACACCTCACGGAAGGTCCGCCCGGTGGGCACTTCCTCCCAACGGTCCGGCGTGTTCGGCTCAGCCGCCAGCCGCCCCCTCCGCTCATTCAACCGGGAAAGCCGCTCTAGGTAGCCCTTCCGGTCATCCCCGTACAGGCCCAAATCCCATTCCTCACGGGCTTCCCGGATAGCCCGGTCAACCTGGGCGATCTCTTCCTCATGGTTGACACCCGGGATGAATTGCCGCTCCGTAAATTCAAGCCCACCGGTCAGCGCCATCAAACCATCCTCGGCCGCTTCATCCAGCACGGCGGAGGGAATCGGCTTGTTCGCGCACGGTGCGTTCTTTCCGCCTTTCCTGCCGGAACAGACGTAATAGCCGTAAAGCTTGCCCTTAGACACTCCGCCCTGACGGTAAAGCCGGAGGCCACACTCACAGAAACCAACACCGAGCAGCAAAGCGGCCCCGTGGGTCCGCATCCTCGGGGCTTTCGCCCGGTCATCAAGGATGGTCTGCAGCTTCCGGAAATCCGTATCGGAAATGATCGGCTCAGCGATCCGCCGGAGGATGCCGTCAGAGTCCGCTAGCGGCTTACCGTTGTACTCAGCCTGCCCGATGATGGTTCGGGAACGCAGCACACGGAACGCAGCACTAGCCGTCCATTCCGCGCCGCCCCGGGTACGTACGCCACGCTCATTCAAGTCACGGCACGTACTGAGAACGGAGGCGCCGCCGATAACCCGGGATGCCAACTCCCGGACAACCTCGGCGGCTTCCGGGTCAGGCTCAAGCTTCCACCCGCCATCAACCTTCATGGGACGGTATCCGTAGGGCGGGTGACCCCCGCCCCACCGGCCCTCACGGCGGAGGGCTTCCCGGCCGTCCGCAATCCGTTCCTTCATCGCGTCCCGCTCAAACTCAGCGAACATGGCGAGCATGCTCGCAATCATCCGGCCGAAACGATCGGAGGTGTTGATCGGTTCGGTGGCGGAGGCGACAACCTTTCCCCGCTGGTCCGCCCACTCAACCAGGCTCACGAAATGGAGTAGCCGCCGGGAAATGCGGTCCACCTTCCACGCGACCAGGCCGTCAAACTCATCCGTGCGACCGGACAGCCACGGACCCAACCCCGGGCGCTCCCACGGGGACAGGGCCCCGGACACGTCCAGGTCTTCCGCCCATCCAATGATCGTGTGCCCGTGAAGGTCGGCCCACTTGGTGACCGTCTCCCGCTGACGCTCCGGCGACGTAGATTCGTCCGTCTCACGGCTGAGCCGCACCACCCCAAGAACACGCATGCGCTAGAGGTTAGCGGGGGTTCAGGAATCCGTCAGGCCCGACGAGTCGAGGGAGAAGAGCAGCCGAGCCCCGGGAGTCGGCTCGGGCGGCTGCGGGACCGTCATCGGCTGATCCTAGCCCGCCGTGGATCATCAACTCCTGGTGTTGAGCCGTCCGGCGCCCCCACGGTCAGGCCCGCGGGTGCGCCTGCCGGTACGCCGCCCGCAGCCGCTCCACCGAGACATGCGTGTAGATCTGCGTGCTGGCCAGCGACGAATGCCCGAGCAGTTCCTGCACGGCGCGCAGGTCCGCGCCGCCCTCCAGCAGGTGGGTGGCCGCCGAGTGGCGCAGGCCGTGCGGGGTCACCCGGGGCAGGCCCGCGGCCTCCGCGTATCCGGCGACGATCCGGCGGGCGCTGGTCGGGTTGAGCCGGCCGCCCCGCGTCCCGAGCAGCAGCGCGCCACCCGAGCGGGCCGCCGCCAGCGCCGGCCGCCCGCGGGCGAGCCACGCGTCCAGCGCCCGCTGCGCGGGCACCCCGTAGGGCACGGCCCGCTCCCGCCCGCCCTTGCCGAGCACGCGCACCACCCGGCGGGCCTGGTCGACGTCGGTGACGTCCAGGCCGCAGGCCTCACTGATCCGCACCCCGGTGGCGTAGAGCAGTTCGAGCAGCAGCCGGTCCCGCAGGAGCACGGCCTCGGATTCGTCGTCACCACCCGTGGCCGGTGCGTCTCCCCGGCCCGCGGTGTCGACGGTCCTCCCATCGGCCGGCGCGACGTCGTCGCTCGGGAGCCGCGTACCGTGGCCGTCCCGATCCGTCCGGTCCGGGGCGGCCATCAACGCGGCGGCCTGGTCGGCCCGCAGGACGGTGGGCAGCTCCCGGTGCGCCTTGGGGCTGGCCAGCGGGGCGGCCACATCGGCGGCGAGCAGGCCGGCGCGGTGCGCCCAGGCGCTGAACGTGCGGGCGGCGGCCGCCCGCCGGGCGAGGGACGTCCGGGCCGCGCCCATGGTCCGCTGCTTCGCCAGCCAGCTCCGCAGCACCGTCAGGTCCAGCTCCGACAGGTCCGCGCACCCCATCCGCACCGCGTGATCGAGCAGCGAGACGAGGTCCGTCACGTACGCCCGCACGGTGTGCGCCGACCGGTTGCGCACCCGGGCCAGGTGGTCGGCGAAGTCGTCCACCGCCTCCCGCATCGGCGCCGGCAGCGCCTCGTGGGCCGCCCGCGTGCCGCGCCGCTGGTCAGTCATCGAGGGCTCCGGCTGCCGCGTCGGTGCCAGGGGTGGGCGGGAGACACCGGTCCAGCCTAAGGGCGTGGGCAGGTGGCTGCCGGCCGCCGCTCCGGCCTAACGCCCACCGGCGCCGTCAGTCAGGCAAGGCGCCGAGCCCGGCTGACTGAGCGCTCGCCACAGCACCGCTCGTGCCGATGGCCGGCGGGGTGCCGATCCGCGGGTGTCGCCGCGAAGGCAGGCGCGACGCCACGCTCGTGCCGATGGGCCGCCGGGTGGCGCTTCCGGTGTCGGTCCGAGGGCCAAGCGCCACGCCACCGGAACCGACGGTGGGCGCGGCACGCCGTTCGGGGTGGCTGAGAAGGCCCTGTACAGGGGAAACTGTTACTACGAAGAGGACGGTGGCAACGTCCCGGGTCCGCCGACGGGCGACCCACCGGCGTTGCCGGCAGGTGCCGACACCCCGCGCATGGCGGGCGACCGGGCGCTGGTGCGTACCGGGCGTGGTGGCGGCGCGGAAGGGTGATTCGCGAGACCGATCGGAACGGGCGTCCCCGGGGTGGCGACGCCGGTGGGAGGAGGTACCGAGCGTGGGGGTGGATGCCGTCCTCTACCGGCAGGTGCGGGCCGGGCCGGCGCGGCGCCGGCCGTCGTACGTCTCGACCGAGGTGGTGGCGGACCCGCACGACGTCCTGCTGGACCTGCTGAAGCGGGTGCGGGGCGGCGGTCGTACGCCGCTGCTGGACCGGGTTGATCCGCGCGGTGAGCTGGTGGTGGACGCCGAGGCGGTCCCGCAACTGCTGGCCGAGCTGCCCTGCCTGGCCGAGGTGGCGCGGGAGCCTGCGGAAAAGGACCACCTTCGCCGGTTGGCCCTCCTCGCCCGGCGCTGCCTCGCCAGCCGCGACACCGAGATCCGGTTCGAGGGCGACTGAGCGCACGGCACGGCGCCCGGCGGGTCGGCTGGGCCGCGCCGGTTCAGCTCGGTGGAGCCGTTGACGGGTCCGGACCGGGGGCAGTCGGCGCCCGACCACCCCCGGTTCCGCGCTCGGGCGGCGGCGCCAGGGCGTAGCCGTCGTCGCGGCGTACGACCATGGCCAGTTCCTCCAACATGGAGAGCTTGCGCATCGCCGTGCGGAGGTCCACGCCGGCGCGCGCCGCGACGCGCTCCAGGCCGATCGCCTTCCGCCGGGGCAGCGCCTCCAGCACCTGGGCCGCCTCGTCGTCGAGCAGATCCCGGGGGCGCTCCGGCGCGCGGGCGGGCGGCGCCAGGTCGTAGCCGATCCGCCCGACCTCCTCCAGGACGTGGGCCGTGCCGGTCACCAGCCGCGCCTTGTCGTGCTCGCGGAGCGCCTCGTGCGCGCCCACGGACATGGCGGACATGACCGGCCCGGGCACCACCATCGCCGGGCGGCCCACGCCGATCGCCCGGTTGAGGGTCTGGGTCGCGCCGCTGCGGGCGGCCGCCTCCACCAGCACCGTGCCTAGGGTCGCCGCCGCGATCACCCGGTTGCGGATGAGGAAGCGGGGCCGCAGCCGCTCGGCGCCGTGCATCCACTCGCTGACCAGCAGGCCCGTCTCGGCGATCCGGTCGAACAGCGCGGCGTTGCCCATCGGGTACGGGCGGTCCAGCCCGCAGGCCAGCACAGTGACCGTGAGCCCGCCCGCGGTCAGCGCGCCCCGGTGCGCGGCGGAGTCGATGCCGAACGCCCCGCCCGAGACCACCGTCCAGTCCCGCTCGGCCAGCCCGTAGCCCAGCTCGGTGGCGACGTGCGTGCCGTTACGGCGTGGCCGCCTGGGCACCGACCACGGCGACCGAGCGCGCCAGGGCCTCGCCCAGCGGCCACGCGCCGCGTACCCAGAAGCACTCTGGCGGCCGCCCGCTCTACGACGCGAGGAGCCGCTCTGCCCATCGGGAGCAAACAAGCAACGACCGCCACTCGCCTGCTCGGCCTCCCGGCGCTACAGCTGCCTGCCAGCCTGCTTCCCTCTACTTCATGCCCAGCATCTGCATGACCGTCCCGGCCAGAGTGGAGAAGATGGCGACTACAGCGCCGATGGTGGTCAGACATTCACGGGGGGAAGCCCAGAGCCCGCGGTTCATCCGTCGCCACCCATGCCTAACGAAGGTCATCTTGAGCTTCTGGAACTTGTGCTGCCGCATGCTGCATCCGAGGAGTAGGCCGGATGAGTTGTTGCGGCAGAGAGTGCCGTCGCGGTTGATTGCGGCGCACCAGACGGGGGCCTGAAACAAGAAGTAGAGCGCGACGAGCACCGACACGACGATCAGAGCGGTCGGCCCCATGGCGCGGGTCCACCAACCCATGATGAGCAGGATGAAGGCGAGGTAGCCCCAGTACTTACCGATTCCCTTCATGGCGGCACTGTACGGAGATCAGAGGATAGCGAAAAGCATCTATCTAATAGCTGACATGCAAGGGGCCTGGCTACTCGGCGGCCTTCTGAAGGATCTCACCGTGCTCGTACCGAAGCTGCGTCAGCAGCAGGCTTCCCAGGCCGAGCACGCCGAGGGCGTACCGCTTGGCGTCCTCCCGCTTCTGGATCCGGTGCCGGTCGACATTGCTGAGCGCCTGGGCGAACCCCATCCCGAGGTATCGCCAGCCTTCCCGCTCGCTCGCCTGCCGCCCCAGCCGGTAGTCGCTGGCGTCTCCGAACACCTCTAGGTAGAGCTGCTTGCCGACGAGGTTGTTGCCGTTGCGGTCCTGCGGGTTGCCCGCCCACGTCCGAATGTGGTTCTCGACGAAGATCGCCGTCTGGCTGGCGACCTTCCCCCACTCCCCGTCTTCGACCTCGGTCTTCACGTGCGCCCACAGCTCCGGGTCGTACGCGTGCTCGTCTACCGGCTCGTCCCCACCGACGAGGCCGAGCTCGTAGATTGCGGCATCGATCAGCCCAAGCACCGTCTTGACGCCGCCCTGGCGCGCGTTTTCGAAGTAGGACCGCTCCATACCGCCCCACATCACACCAGGCGTGAACTTGACCTTAACGAAGCTCTCCACAACGTGATGGTCTTCATCAAAGGCACGAACGAAGATCGCTCGAACGCGGGGCCGCCACGACTCGAGACCGGAAGGCTCGCGGAAGAGATCGGCAGCTTCGGCCTCCGCCTTGAGTCTGGTCAACTCCTCGATGGCAACCGCAGGGCGCATGGACGCAAGTCTACGTGAGACGTACGGCAAGTCCCTTTCCTTGCTCGGTACCCGTCGGCCCCGATTAGGGCTGCTACCCCGCGCTCTCGCCCTGCCTACGTCGACTCCTCAGCGCAATCTCGCGTATACGTTGCGCCTCCGGGTCATCGAAGGTGCCGACCTAAGCGTTAATCCGCGACTCGTCGAGATCCTTCCGATCCGCGTACGCTGGCGACCCTTGCGCGCAAAGGAGCCCACTGTGACGACGCCGCCGCCCCGCTTCCCGCCCGACCTCATCAACGCGCTCTGCGAGTGGATCGCTGGATACCGCCTCGGCGACCGACAAGCGCAGATCGTGAACGGCCGCGCGCCCGAGCAGACCTCGAAGCGCCCGAAGCAGCACCCGAAGGCGAGCCTTCGAGGCTCTAAAGCATCGCTTCCTCGGCCGTGATCTCGGTGAGGCGTTGCGCCTCGGGGTCGTCGAAGGTTCCCACCTCGAAGCGCACTCCGGGCTCGTTGCCTCGTCTGCCTGTTTCGCGTCGCACGTAGACGCGCACGCACGCCCGCCTCCCGCAGCAGGTCGCGCCGTCCGTCCGGGTCTCGCCGCCAGACCTCCCCGAACGTCTCGCCCGTGGGCTCGTCGACCTAGCGGTCGGGCGTCTCTGGCAAGGCTCGCAGCGCTGCGAGGTGCTCCTCATGCTCTGCCGTGCGAGCGAGCACCGCTCGCTCTGCGGCCCCACCTGACGGAATCTTTTCCAGCCGCTCGACGAGCCGCCCGAGTGCCTCCTCTGTCTCGGCGACCTCTTCGGCGTGGCTCTCGCCTGGCACGAAGACTCGCCGCTTGACTTCGTAGTGCCCGAAGCGGTTCAGGAATGCCGCCTCGACGTACTCCTCTAGCCACTCCGCCGACGCGCCGCCGTTCGAGCACCCGAAACCGCCGACAGCCTTCGAGCTGCATCGGTAGTGCTTGCGCGAGCGTCCGGGGCGGACGTACATGGGCCGGTCGTCCGGGCAGACGTCGCAGTAGGCGATGCGAAGCAGTAGAGCGGCGTTTACACGCGGGCGCGGCTTGCGGTTGTTCGCTCGGTCGTCTAGCTCGCGCTGAAGCGCTGTCCAATCGTCGCCCGTCAGGATTGGCTCTGCCCGGCGCACTCGCCGGCCCGCGTCGTCGATGACCGGCCGCCCGTCTTCAGTCACGAGGTACCCGCGTAGCGTCTCGCTGCGAAGCAGGCGCGCGAGGTTCCCGACCCGCCATAGGGCGCCCTTCGGCTCCTTCCCGGCGCGTATCCGCTGGATGTCCAGCGACGTCGGCACGCCGCGTCGGTTGAGGTCGGCCACGATCGAGTTAACCGAGGCTCCGTCGAGGATTCGTCGGACGATGTCGCGCACGACCTCGGCGGCGTCGGGGTCGACTTCGAGCACGTAGCCCGCACCGTCAGGGTTGGGCACTGGTCGGTAGCCCATCGGCACGAAGCGCCCAGGAGCCCCGCCGCCCGATTACTCGGCGTGTGTTCGCGGTGACCCGTCGATGCCGCCGTGGCCAGCGACGACAGTCCGGGCGGCCCGGATGGCGCGCGTGGTGCAGGTCGCATACCGTGCCGGTCGTGGACGGACGACGGAGCTTTCCCGAGGATGAGCAGGGGTCGCACCGGGGCGACCGCGGATACGAGCAGGACTGGCGTGCGGCCGGCGAACCGCGCTACCGCGACGACGACTTCCGCGTCCCGGAGCAGCGCACGGGGGAGAACCGGTACGGCGAACCGGGCCGCTTCGGGACCCCCGACCCGCTGGGCGACGACACGGGCAGCTGGCGCCCGCACCGGCTGGACGATCCGTCGGAGACCTCCGGCGAGCTGCCGGGGGAGCGTGGCGGCCGGCGCGCGGCCCGCGAGGTCGCCGACCCGCTCGCCCCGCCGGCGCACAGCACCGCCGTCCCCCTCGGCTCGGCCCCGCACAGCACCGGTGACCAGCTCGGCGCAGCCACACACGGCCTCGGCAGCCCGCTCGGCCCGGGGTCGCGCAGCAGCGCCGGGGCGCTGGGCACGACCTTGCACAGCAACGCCGGGCCGCTGGGCACGACGTCGCACAGCACCACCGACCCGCTCGGCGCGAACCGCGCCGCCGAGCCGCCGCGCCCCGGCCCGTTGGGCGGCTACCCGATCGTCGAGCCGGGCCGGCCGGTCGAGCCGGCCCACGCCGGCGCGACGCCGATCACCGTGGGGGACCGCCCGGGTCCCGGCGCGCCGACCCCGCTGGTCGTCGGGGAGCGGCCGGGTGTCACGGGGCCGGAGCCGGCGGCCGGGCCGACCCCGCACCCGCTGGAGATGCCGACCGGCCCGATGCCGTCGGTCGCGCCCCGCATCGAGGGCCCGCCGCCCGGCGACGGCGTCTACCGGACCCGCCGTCCCGCGCTCGCGGTCCTGCTGGCGGTGATGGTGCTCGTCCTGGAGATCCCCGCGCTGCGGGTGCTGCTGCGCGGCCTGGTCGGTGACCCGGTCTCCACCTCGCACGTCGTGGTGGGCACGTTCCTGGTGGTCGGGCTGCCGATCTTCGGCACCGGCCTGTACGGGCTGCGCACCGGTGGGCTGGCCCTGGCCGACGGCAGTCGGGGCTGGCTCCGCCCGCCGACCGCCTACCTGACGGTCGGACTCGTGCTCTTCCTCGCCGCCGCCCTCGCCGCCCGCTGACCCGGGCGAGTCGGCAGGGTGCCCGCGCCGCGCGGCACCCGCCGGTCGCCGACCGGGTGAGCCGGCGGGTGGCCGCCCGCCGTCCCGCCCGTTGGCACCGTCAACCGACAGGTGCGCGAGCCGCCCCGCCGGTACCGGATGTCCGGTCTCGGCGTGGCGGCGTCGGGCGTCCGGAAAGGGGCGGGATGGGGGTTCCCGAGCCCCGGGGCCGGGGGGCGGAGATGGGGCGTACACTGGTCGACTGGCGACCGCCTTGCGCGGTCGACCTCGCGTGCCCTCTCCACGGATCTCGTGGGGCGGCGGCCTCCCTGGTCCCGATCCTGATCGGGCCCATCATGGCCGGCGACCGGGCGCCAGGCGTCCGGCCGCCGGCCGGACGGGACAACCAGGGACAAACAGGGAGTACCCACCATGGCCGTCGTGACCATGCGTCAGCTGCTGGAGAGCGGTGTCCACTTCGGGCACCAGACCCGGCGCTGGAACCCGAAGATGAAGCGCTTCATCTTCACCGAGCGCAACGGTATCTACATCATCGACCTGCGCCAGACCCTCGACTACATCGAGAAGGCGTACGAGTTCGTGCGCACCACGGTGGCCGGGGGCGGCAGCATCCTCTTCGTCGGCACCAAGAAGCAGGCCCAGGAGGCCATCGCCGAGCAGGCGACCCGGGTCGGCCAGCCGTATGTGAACCACCGCTGGCTCGGCGGCATGCTGACCAACTTCCAGACGGTCTACAAGCGGCTGCAGCGGATGAAGGAGCTGGAGGGCCTGGGTGACCTGAGCGGCACCGCCGCCGGTTACACCAAGAAGGAGACCCTGCAGCTCTCCCGCGAGAAGGTGAAGCTGACCAAGACCCTCGGTGGCCTGCGAGACATGCAGAAGCTCCCGGCCGCGGTCTGGATCGTCGACACCAAGAAGGAGCACATCGCCGTCGACGAGGCCCGCAAGCTGGGCATCCCGGTGATCGCCGTGCTCGACACCAACTGCGACCCGGACGAGGTCGACTTCCCGATCCCGGGCAACGACGACGCGATCCGCTCGGCCGAGCTGCTGACCAGGGTCGTCGCCGCCGCCGTCGCCGACGGTCTGATCGCCCGCTCCGGCCGTGGCCGTGGCGCCGACGAGAAGCCGGAGCCGGGCCAGGTCGGCGCCGACGAGCCGCTGGCCGAGTGGGAGCGCGAGCTGCTCGAGGAGCCGAAGAAGGCCGACGAGCAGCCGGCGACCGCCGCCGCCGAGCAGCCGGCGACTGCCGAGCAGCCGGCGACTGCCGAGCAGCCGGCGACCGCTGAGCAGCCGGCGTCCGCTGCCGAGCAGCCGGCGACCGCCGCCGCGGAGTGATCTCGCCGTCGCGTCCCCACCGTCCGTTTTCACGGTCGGTGGGGCGCGGCGGGTACGCCGGGCAGAACCGGCCCGGATCCGGGTAACCAGACATCCGAACGCAGTCTCAGACACCGAAGAGAGAGTCATGTCCAACTTCACCGCCGCGGACGTCAAGAAGCTCCGCGACCTCACCGGCGCCGGCATGATGGACTCCAAGAAGGCGCTGACCGAGGCCGAGGGCGACTTCGACAAGGCCATCGAGATCCTGCGCGTCAAGGGCGCCAAGGACGTCGGCAAGCGGGCCGGTCGCACGGCCGCCAACGGCCTCATCGCCCACGCCGGGCAGGCGCTGCTCGAGCTCAACTGCGAGACCGACTTCGTCGCCAAGAACGACGCCTTCATCGCGCTGGCCCAGCAGCTGGTCGAGCACGGTGTGGCCAGCGGCGCGAGCAACGCCGAGGAGCTGCTCGCCAGCGCCATCGACGGCAAGACCGTGGCCGACCTGATCCAGGAGCAGTCCGCCAAGATCGGCGAGAAGCTGGTGCTCAACCGCTTCGCCAAGCTTGAGGGCACCACCGCGGTCTACCTGCACCGCAAGAGCCAGGACCTGCCCCCGGCGGTCGGCGTGCTGGTGCAGTACAGCGGCAAGGCGGATGAGGCCGGCGACGCGGACGCCCGCGGTGTGGCCATGCAGATCGCCGCGATGCGCCCGAAGTACCTGACCCGCGACGAGGTCCCGGCCGAGACGGTCGAGTCGGAGCGGCGCATCGCCGAGCAGACCGCCCGCGAGGAGAACAAGCCCGAGGCGGCGCTGCCGAAGATCGTCGAGGGCCGGGTCAACGCCTTCTTCAAGGACTTCGTCCTGCTGGAGCAGTCGTCGGTCGCCGACAACAAGAAGACGGTGAAGCAGCTGCTGGCCGATGCCGGCATCGAGGTGACCCGCTTCGTGCGGTTCGAGGTCGGCCAGGCCTGAGCCGCCGCACCGGGCGCTTGACGCGCCCGGGCGCAGGGAATTCTTCGACGAGGAGGCCGCCGGTGTACGTGACAGGCACCGCGGCCTCCTCGTCACATAGGGTCGGCAGCGGCAGGTACGCGGTACGCGGCGCCCACGAGGTGCGCGACGGAAGGGGCGGGTCGGATGACGCAGGTTGTGAGTGACCGGAGCCTGGCGGCGGATGACCCGACGGCCCCGCCGCCCGGTCGGGCCCGCCGGGTGGTGCTGAAGCTTTCCGGTGAGGTCTTCGGTGGCGGCGCGATCGGCGTCGACCCCGACGTCGTGCAGGCCATCGCCCGGCAGATCGCCACCGTGGTGCGCCGCGGCGTGCAGGTCTCCGTGGTGGTCGGCGGTGGCAACTTCTTCCGGGGCGCCGAGCTGCAGAAGCGCGGCATGGACCGGGCCCGCGCCGACTACATGGGCATGCTGGGCACGGTGATGAACTGCCTGGCCCTCCAGGACTTCCTGGAGAAGGAGGGCATCGAGACCCGGGTGCAGAGCGCCATCACCATGGCCCAGGTCGCCGAGCCGTACATCCCGCTGCGGGCGATCCGGCACCTGGAGAAGGGCCGCGTGGTCATTTTCGGCGCGGGCGCCGGGATGCCTTACTTCTCCACCGACACGGTGGCCGCCCAGCGGGCGCTGGAGATCCGCGCCGACGTGGTGCTGATGAGCAAGAACGGCGTGGACGCGGTCTACACCGCCGACCCCCGGATCGACCCGACGGCGAGCAAGCTCGACTCGATCACCTTCTCCGAGGTGCTGCGCCGCAACCTGCGGGTGGCCGACGCCGCGGCGTTCAGCCTCTGCATGGAGAACGGCCTGCCGATGCTGGTCTTCGGCGCCCAGGGCGACGACACGATCGTCCGTGCCGTCGGCGGTGAGAAGATCGGCACGCTGATCACCGCCTGAGCGGCCCCGCCGAGCCGGCAGCGGTCCTCCGACAACAGCAGCACCAGCACAGCCCACGACGAGCGACAGAAGGAGGCGAGGAGACCGGTGATCGACGACACCCTCCTCGAGGCAGAGGAGAAGATGGAGCGTGCCATCGAGCACGCCAAGGAGGAGTTCGGCGGGATCCGCACCGGTCGCGCCAACGCCGCCATGTTCTCTCGGATCGTCATCGACTACTACGGCAGCCCGACCCCGCTGCCGCAGATGGCGTCCATCGCCGTGCCGGAGCCGCGCATGGTGATCATCAAGCCGTACGACAACTCGCAGATCAACGCCATGGAAAAGGCGATCCGCGACTCGGACCTCGGGGTCAACCCGAACAACGAGGGCAACCAGCTGCGCATCGTGCTCCCGCAGATGACCGAGGAGCGGCGCCGCGAGATGATCAAGGTCGTCCGGCACAAGGGCGAGGAGGCCAAGGTGGCCGTCCGCAACATCCGCCGCAAGGGCAAGGAAGAGCTGGACCGCCTGGTCAAGGACGGCGAGGTCGGCGAGGACGAGGGCCGGCGCGCGGAGAAGGAGCTGGACGACCTGACCCAGCGCTTTGTCGCCACCGTCGACGAGCTGGTCAAGCACAAGGAGAACGAGCTGCTCGAGGTCTGAGTGCCCGCGTACCGCCACGGCACCGGTGTGCCGCCGCCCCGCCGCGGGTGGCGGCCCGGTGCCGTCGTCGTGCCGGCCCACGTCCGCCGTGCGGGCTTCCCGGGTGCAGTAGGCTCGGCAGGATTCCCGCCCACCACCGGGTGAACGGCGGGGGTCGGCCGGCCGTCGGGCCGGTCAACCGGAACTGCTCGCGGCTGTAGGGGATGGTCTTGGTCTTGCGTCATGTGGTGGCTCCCGTACCGCCTGCCGGTGCGTGATGTCCCACCCCGACCCCTACGGCAACGCCGAGCCGCGCGGCTGGGACCGCCCGGCCCCGCTGCCCTGGCCGGAGACCGACCTGGAGCCCGGGCCCTGGCGCCGGCCGGGTGCCGGCCCGGAGGCGTACGCGCGTCCGCCCGGCCGCCCCGCCGCCGACCCGCACGCCCGACCGGCTGACGGCTACGACGCGCCGCACGGTCGCCGCCCGTACGACGGACCGCCGGCCCCTGAGCGGGGCTGGCGCGACGAGCCGGCCCCCCGCGGCCCGGGCCACGTGGACGCCGGCTACCGGGACGCCGGTCCCGGCGGTTTCGGTACCGCGGGCCGCGACGTGTGGGAGCACGACCCGCGCGACCGCGGCTGGGGCGCCGACCCGCGGGGACGCTACGGCGCGACCCCGGGGGGACGGAGCTACGACCGCCCCGACGACGAGTACCCGACGGCCCAGATCGCTCCGGTACGGGACGAGCCGACCACTCAGCTCCCGGCGGTCCGCGACGAGCCCGGGCCGGACCCGGAGCCGCCGGCGGCCCGCCGGTCGAGGGGCCGGCGGCGGGCCGGCGCGGACCGTCCGCCGACCGCCCAGCCGAAGACGTCCAAGGCGGGCCGCAACCTGCCGGCCGCGATCGGTGTCGGGCTGGCCCTCGGCGCGGCCATCGTGGTGCCGCTCTTCTTCTACCTGCCGGCGTTCCTCGCCGTGATCGCCGCCGCGGTGGCGATCGGCTGCTGGGAGATGGCCGGCGCGGTCCGCCGCAGCGGCGCCCACCCGCCGCTGGTGCCGCTGGTCGCCGGTGGCGTGATCACCGTCGGGCTGGCCTGGTTCGCCGGCCCGGACGCGCTCTGCCTGGGCCTGCTGGTCACCGTGCTGGGCACGATGATCTGGCGGCTGGGCGACGGCCCGGGCAACTATCAGCGCGATCTCACCGCGGCCACCCTGATCGCGGTCTACGTGCCCTTCCTCGGCGGTTTCGCGGCGATGCTGGCGGCCGCCCCGGACGACGGTCACCTGCGGGTGCTGGTCACCCTGGTCGCCGTGGTGCTCTCCGACACCGGCGGCTACGCGGCCGGCGTCGCCTTCGGCAAGCACCCGATGGCTCCCACGATCAGCCCGAAGAAGTCCTGGGAGGGTTTCGCCGGCTCGGTGACCGCGGCCGCCGCGGGCAGCGCCCTGCTGCTCTGGCTGCTGCTCGACGTGGCTCCCTGGTGGGGCGCGCTGTTCGGGGTGGCGATCTCCGGCGCGGCGGTCCTCGGCGACCTGGCCGAGTCGATGATCAAGCGGGATCTCGGCGTCAAGGACATGAGCAATCTGCTCCCCGGTCACGGCGGCCTGATGGACCGTCTCGACTCGATCCTGTTCGCGGTGCCGACCGCGTACCTGCTGTTGGCGGTCTTCGTACCGATGGCGGGCTGAGGCGTGAATCACGCGGGTGGCGCCTCCTCGGCCGGCCGGCCGGGGCCGATTCGGCACCCACGGACAGGTGCGTCCCCCGTTCGGCGTGTCAGACTGGACGCGCCATGACGAGCCTCCCGCTGATCTCCGTAGACCCCGACGCCCGCGGCCGCCGGCCCGCGATGCCGCCCCGTCACCTCGCCGACCTGGACCTGCCCGGCCGGCAGGCGCTCGTCACCGAGCTGGGGGAGCCGGCGTTTCGCGCCAAGCAGGTCTCGAACCACTACTTCGGCCGTCTGGTCCGCGACCCGGAACGGATGACCGACCTGCCGGCGGCCACCCGCGAGCGGCTGGCGGGCACGCTGCTGCCGACCCTGCTCACCCCGGTGCGCGAGATGGCCTGCGACGACGGCGCCACGCGTAAGGCGCTCTGGCGGCTGCACGACGGCTCGCTGGTGGAGAGCGTGCTGATGGGCTACCCGGACCGGGTCACCGTCTGCATCTCCAGCCAGGCGGGCTGCGGCATGGCCTGCCCGTTCTGCGCCACCGGGCAGGCCGGGCTGACCCGCAACCTGTCCACCGCCGAGATCGTCGACCAGGCCGTCTACCTGGCCGGGGTGGCCGCCTCGGGAGCGGTGGCCGGCTCCCCGCCGCGCCTGTCGCACGTGGTGTTCATGGGTATGGGCGAGCCGCTGGCCAACTACGCGCGGGTGGTGGGGGCGATCCGCCGGCTGGTCGCCCCGGCCCCGGAGGGGCTCGGCCTGTCCCAGCGGCACATCACCGTTTCCACGGTCGGCCTGGTTCCGGCCATCCGCCGACTGGCCAGCGAAGACCTCTCAGTGACCCTTGCGTTGTCGCTGCACGCCCCCGATGATGAGCTGCGCGACGAACTCGTGCCGGTCAACCAGCGCTGGAAGGTGTCCGAAGTGTTGGACGCGGCGTGGGACTACGCGGACACGACGGGGCGTCGCGTGTCCATCGAGTACGCGATGATCAAGGACGTGAACGACCAGCCGTGGAGAGCCGATCTGCTCGGGCGGCTGCTGGCCGGCAAGCTGGCCCACGTGAACCTGATCCCGCTCAACCCGACTCCGGGCAGCCGCTGGGACGCCAGCCCGAAGCCGGTCGAGCGGGAGTTCGTCCGGCGGTTGCGCGACGCCGGGGTGTCCACCACGGTTCGGGACACCCGGGGTCGCGAAATCGACGGGGCGTGTGGGCAGCTCGCCGCCGCCGAGGACAGGGACAGCGACCCACGCGCCGCAACGGCGTGACGGCGTAGCGGTAGAGACCAGGAGACATAGTGGCGAGTCAGGGTCAGCGTTTCCGGCGTAAGGCGCTCCGCCGGGGATACAAGGTCGACGAGGTGGACGCCTTCCTGGACCGGGTGGAGGCGACACTCGCCGGCCAGCCGGTCGGCGCGCCCGTGGCCTCCCAGGAGGTCCACGACGTCGTCTTCCGGGTCCGCTTCAACGGCTACGACGAGTGGCAGGTCGACCTGCACCTGGACCGGGTCGAGCGGCAGCTCGCCGAGCTGGAGGAGCGCGGCGGCGCCCCCGGCGGGCGGGCTGGCGACCCCCGGATGGCCGACCGGCTCGGCCCGCCGATGCGCGACGACCGTGGCCTCTCTCCGGTGCCGCAGCCCCCGATGCCGCCCCGGCCGATGCCCGCGCAGGCCGGCCCGCCCGCCGACCGCTACGGCAACCGCTACGACGAGCCGACCGGCGCCTTCGCCGGCGGGTACGACGGCCCGCGCGGCGGCTACGACGCACCCCGCGGCCCGGGTGGCCCCGGCCCGATGGGTCCGGGTGCCCCGATGGGGCACGGCGGCCCGCCGCCCCGCGGCCTTCCCCCCGGCCCCGGCCCCGGCGGCTACGGCCAGGACGAGCGCTTCGACGGCTTCGAGGCCGGCCGGCACGGCCACGCCGACATGACCGCCGAGTTCCGGATGCCGGAGCGCGACCCGCGCGGCCGTGGCCCGGCCGGCCCGCCGCCGCTGCCGCAGCAGGGCTACGGCCCGGACCAGGGCTACGGTGGCCCGGAGCAGGGCTACGGCGGCGGCCCGGGGATGTCCGGCCCGCCGATGGCCGGCCCGCCGGTCGGTGGCCCGCCGATGGTGGGCCCGCCGATGGCCGGCCCGCCCGGCAGCGACCTCTACCGGGTGGACCAGATCCGCCGCAGCTTCCAGGTGCGCCGCTTCGGCAGCGGCTACGACCCGGACCAGGTCGACCGGTTCTTCGAGACGCTGCTCGGCGGCATGCAGGGTCGCAATCCGATGCCGGTGAACCCGAAGGACCTGGACACCCTGCGCTTCGGGCTGGTGCCCGGCGGTTACTTCGAGGCCGAGGTCGACGCGGCGCTCAAGGACGTGCAGGACATCCTGCTGGGCCGCTGAGCCCGCGCACGACGACGAAGGGCCCGTCCCCGATCGGGGGCGGGCCCTTGCGTGTACCGGTCGAGCGCGTGCCGGTCAGGACCGCAGGCCGTTGCGGCGCAGCACCGCGTCGCCGATGACGATGGCCAGCAGCAGGGCCGCGAGCCCGAACAGCCAGATGTTCTCCACGTTGCCCTCGTGGTTGCCGCAGAGCGCCATGAGCACCAACGCCACCGCCGAGAGCACCGCGCCGATCCGCCCGGACTTGCGGTGCCCCGGCCTGTGCTGATCGGGCGCGGTTACCGGCTCACTTCCTGCCACTGTCGGTCCTTCCCTCGCGATCGGATCTCCGGTTAGTCTGGCACGCCCCGTGGCGGCCCCGGTGCGGGGTCCGGCCTGATCGGGGTGCCCGGATCTTCGGGCCCGCCCGGCCTCCCGGGCCGTTGGACCTGCCGGGCCCGGGGCGGAGGGCCACTACCGGCGTCGCGGGACGGCGACCACACTGCCTCCGGTAGCGTCGTGACGTACGCCTGATGCCTTTTTGAGGGGGACTGCGGTGCGAGTGACCGGTACGGGCCATGCCAGCATGCGGATCGACACGGCCGCGGGCAGCATCCTGTGCGACCCCTGGGTCAATCCCGCCTATTTCGCCTCCTGGTTCCCGTTCCCGGACAACTCCCAGCTCGACTGGGCGACCCTCGGCCAGTGCGACTACCTGTACGTGTCGCACCTGCACCGGGACCACTTCGACGCCAGGCACCTGCGCGACCACATCTCCAAGGACGCCACCGTCCTGCTGCCCGAGTTCCCCACCTCGGAGATGGAGGACGAGCTGCGGGAACTGGGCTTCACCAAGTTCCTCAAGGCCCCGAACGAGCAGGTCGTGGAGCTGCCCGGCGGCCTGAAGATCATGATTCAGGCGCTGACCAGCCCGACCGACGGCCCGATCGGCGACTCCTCGCTCTGGGTCGAGTACGACGGGGTCCGGCTGCTCAACCAGAACGACGCCCGCCCGACGGACCTGACCGTCTTCGCCGAGCTGGGCCACGTGCACGCCCACCTGCTGCAGTTCTCCGGCGCGATCTGGTACCCGATGGTCTACGAGCTGCCCCAGGCGGCGAAGACCGCGTTCGGCAAGCAGAAGCGGGAGCGGCAGTTCGACCGCACCTGGCGCTACATCGACGACCTGAAGGCCGACCACGTCTTCCCGATCGCCGGCCCGCCGTGCTTCCTGGACGACGAGCTGTTCCAGTTCAACGACGTCTTCGGCGATGAGGGGAACATCTTCCCCGACCAGTCGGTGTTCCTGTCCGAGTACGCGAAGGTCGGCGGGACCAACGGCATCGTCCTGCTGCCGGGCAGCGTCGCGGAGGTCACCACCGAGGGCGCGACGACCACCCACCCGGTGCCGGTCGAGGAGTTCTTCGCGAACAAGCGGGCTCACCTGGAGGAGATGCGGGAGCGCAAGCGTCCGATCATCGAGGCGGAGAAGGCGTCCTGGCGGCACCCCGAGGTGGACGTGCTCGGTGAGATGAAGCGCCGGATCGAGCCGCTGCTGGACGAGTCGATCTACCTGGCCAAGGGTGTCGGGGGTCCGGTCCGTTTCGACCTCGTCGGCTACGACGGGGAGTCGGTCGAGTCGATCGTGGTGGACTTCCCCGGCAAGGAGGTGCGGCCGTACGCGGACGAGAAGGTCCGCTACCGGTTCCGCACCGAGCGGGCGCTGGTCGAGCACCTGTTGCACATCGGCGAGGTGGACTGGGTCAACTCGCTCTTCCTCTCCTGCCGGTTCTCGGCGGCCCGGATCGGCCAGTACAACGAGTTCGTCTACGCGTTCTTCAAGTGCCTCTCGGAGGAGCGCCTCCAGTACGCCGAGGGCTGGTACGACGAGCACGAGCGGGCCGTCGACGCCGAGGACATCACGCTCGACGGCTGGGTGGTGCAGCGCCGGTGCCCGCACCTGAAGGCGGACCTGAGCCGGTTCGGCATCGTGGAGGGCGACCAGCTCACCTGCCAGTTGCACGGGTGGAAGTTCGACATGGCCAGCGGCCGCTGCCTCACCAGCGTCGGGCACAAGATCCGCGCGCACCGCGCCGACGCGGAGACGCCCGCCCCCGCCGGTGAGGCGATCAGCTGAATTTCCCCCGCCCGCCGCCCCCGCCGGGTGACCATCAGGTCGGGAAGGGGGCGGCGTGGCGGACGGCGCGGGCGGGAGCGGGTACCGGTTCGGGCGCGACCGGGAGATGACCCGGGACGCCTCCCGGGTGGAGACGTTCAGCGACGGCGTCTTCGCGGTCGTGCTGACGGTGATGGCCGTCGAACTGCTGCAGAACGGTCCGGCCCGGGATCCCGGGCGGGAGCTCCCCGACGCCCTCGTCCAAGCCTGGCCGACCTACCTGGCCTACGTGATCACCTTCGGGATCGCCGGGCAGATCTGGCTCGGCCACCACAACATGTGGCGGTACGTGGTCCGGGTCGACCAGGTGCTGCTCATGTTCAACCTGCTCGTGCTGCTCTTCGTGGCGGCGATCCCGTTCACCGCCGACCTGCTGTCGGACAACCTGCGCGGCAGCGCGACCGAGCAGCGGCTGACCGCCGCCCTCTACCTCGGCACCGTGCTGGGCGAGTCGCTCTTCTTCAACCTGAGCTGGTGGTGGGCCCGCCGGCACCGGCTGCTCCACCCCGACCTGGACCCGCAACTGGCCCGGGCGGTCTCGCGGCGGCTGGTGGTGCGCCCGCTGCTCTACACGGTCGCGTTCGCCTTCGTCTTCGTCGACCCGATCCTCAGCCTGCTCCTCTACCTGCTGCTGCTCGTCGGCCTCTCCCTCATCCGCCGCCCCGGCGACCTGCCCCGCTCCGCCGGGGCCGGCGGTGAAGTCAGCGACCGAGGTCGCTGAGGATCCGCTGTGCGGCGTTGTGCCCGGCGGCGCCGATCACGCTGCCGGCCGGGTGGCAGCCGGCGCTGCCCGCGTAGACGCCGTCGACCCCGGTGGCGTAGGGCATCCGGTCGGTGAACGAGACGGTGTTGTCGACGTGGTGGATGTGCCCGCCGGTGATGCCGAAGTGCGCCTCGATGCCCGGCGGGGGCAGCGGCACCGCGTCGGCGATCAGGTCGCGGGTGCCCGGCGCGTACCGCTCGCAGATGTCGATCAGCCGGTCGACGTAGCCGGGCAGCGCCGCGTCCCAGGTGGTGCCGGTCAGCTCGTAGGGGACCGACTGGACGAAGAGCGCCGACGAGTGGTGCCCGGCGCCGTCGGAGAGCGACGGGTCGACCGTGGTGTGCAGGTACCACTCGATGGTCGGCTCCTCGGGCAGCCGCCCGGCCTGCACGTCCGCCCACATGCCGCGCAGCGCGGCCATCGGCGCCTCGCCGCCGGCGCCGACCAGCGAGGCCGAGCCGGGGAGCAGGTGGATGGTGGAGCCGAACGGGCTCGGCGCGTCCGCCGGCAGGCAGGAGAAGCGGGGCAGGCCGGTGAGCGCCAGGTTGAGCTTGAGGGTGGTGCCGGGCCGGCGGACCGCCGCCATCCGCGCGCCCAGTTCCGCCGGGAGCGCGCCGTCGGGCAGCAGCTCCATCAACCGGTACGGGTCGCAGGCACCGAGCACCACGGAGGCGGCCACCTCCCGCCCGTCGGCCAGCACCACCCCGCCGGCCGCGCCGCCGTTGAGGGTGACCGCGGTGACCGGCGTGCCGGTCACGATGCGGGCGCCGGCCGCGCGGGCCGCCTCGGCGAAGGTCCGGGAGACGGTGCCCATCCCGCCCTGGGCGATCATCCAGGTGCCCTCCGAGCCGGGCAGCCGGCACATGTTGTGCACCAGG
This sequence comes from Micromonospora sp. NPDC005299, assembly GCF_042872345.1. NCBI lineage: Bacteria > Bacillati > Actinomycetota > Actinomycetes > Micromonosporales > Micromonosporaceae > Micromonospora > Micromonospora sp. NPDC005299. The sequence goes on along the minus strand of NZ_JBIAKG010000004.1, from coordinate 398,234 downwards.
AAGTTGTGTCCGGTGCCCGGGTCGTCCGGGCCGGCGTTGAGCCCGGAGAGGCCGTCGGTGACCGCGTACATGCTGACCAGCAGTTCGGAGCGGAAGTCGAAGCGGGCCAGGTAGTCGGCGACCGAGCCGCGGACCAGGTCGACGAAGACCTGCCGGAGGGCGGGCCGGACGTACCGTTCGGCGGTTTCTTCCACCGGCAGCGGCTCGGCCAGCCAGGCCGGCGCCAGGTCCTCCCGGAGCTGGGCCAGCTCGGCCTGGAGCGCGTCGTCGGCGGCCACGTCGGCGGGCGAGAAGAACTCCGCGAGCTGCCGCCGGGTGCTCGCCGTGTCGCTGCCGAAGAGCAGGTACGGGGAGCCGAGCCCGCCGGGGGTGGGCAGGAAGTAGTGCGGGTCGCGGCGCAGCACCGGGATCGTCACGTCGAGGGTGGCGAGCAGTTCCGGCGGCATCAGCCCGAGCAGGTACGACCCGGTGGAGTGCCGCAGGTCGGGCACCTTGGGGAACGGGTTCTCGGTGCGGGTGGCCCCGCCGATCACCTCGGCCGCCTCCAGCACCAGCACGTCGAGGCCGGCGCGGGCCAGCAGGATCGCCGAGACCAGACCGTTGTGCCCGGAGCCGACCACGACGACGTCGGCGCGGGACGGCAGCTCACTCGCTTCGCTCATGCCCGGGCAGCCTAGTGGCGCGGGGCCCCGTCCGGGGAGGGGGTCGGCGGAGCGTGGGCGAAACCGGGGCCGGCGATCAGGCGCGGGCGGCCGCCCGGGTGGCCCGCCAGCGGGAGAGCGCCAGGGTGGCGGAGTAACCGGCCAGCACGATCACGTGGAACAGGTAGAGCCAGAGCAGCACCGCCACCCCGCCGCCGATCTCGTCGAACCCGCCGAACGGCGCCCCCAGGTCCAGTGGCAGCGAGCAGAACAGCACGAAGCCGTGCAGGAAGCCGGAGAGGTTCGCCGCGGTGAACGAGCCCAGGCCCAGCGTGGCGAGCCAGTCCGGGGAGGCCGGCCCGACCACCCGGAACAGCCAGACCAGCACCGGGGTGAGCACCAGCCAGGTCGCCAGGAAGGAGAGCACCACACCGAGCGCCCCCACCCAGCCGCCCTGCTTGACCAGGTGGGTGGTGAGCGGCAGCGCCAGCAGCACCGCCAGCAGCAGCGCCGGGGCCGGTGCGAGCAGCGGGAGCAGCAGCAGCCGTCCCCGCCAGCCGACCAGGGTCCCGGCCTGGCCGGGTGGGGTGGCGACCGACACGAATGCCCGGCGGAGACCCTCCCCGTAGAGCGACGCCGGCAGCAGCGAGGCCAGCGCGAGCAGCGGGGTCAGCCCCAACCCGGCCTCCACGAGCGCGGCCACTGCCCGGTCGGCGCCGATGTCGGTGGGCAGCGTGTCGGTGGCGTACGAGGTGAGCCGGCGCACCCGGTCGTCCCCGGCCATCAGCCCGGTGAGCCAGATCGCCAGCAGCGCCACCGGCACCACGGCGATCGCCCCGTAGAACGTGATCGCGGCGGCGTGCAGCGAGAGGTCCCGCCCGCGTACCGGCCGGAACGCCACGCCGGTGATCCGCTTCGCCTGCTGCCACCCCGCACCCATCGCCATCTCGTTCCCCGTGGGACGGCCCGGCACGCATGACGATCCGGCGTGTGATCGCCTCGACCGAGCGGCTGGTGGTCCGGGACTGGACGGAGTCGCCGGACGACCTGGCCCGGATCTACGACATCTACTCCGGGGACGAGGTGATGCGCTGGCTGGGCGGCGGCGTGGGGCGGATGACCGACCCGGCCGAGGCGCGCGAGCGCCTGCACTCCTGGCGCGAGCGCTACGCCCGTACGCCGGCCGTTGGGGCCTCTGGGCGATCGAGCCGCGCGGGGCGGGTCGGGCGGTCGGCAGCGTCCTGCTCAAGCCGCTGCCCGGACGGGCCGGGGTCACGCCGACGGACGACATCGAGGTCGGCTGGCACCTGCACCCCGACGCCCAGGGGCACGGCTACGCCACCGAGGCGGCCCGGGCCGTGCTGGGGCGCGAGTTCGCCACCGGCACCCGGCAGGTCCACGCGGTGGTGATGGCCGGCAACGAGCCGTCGATGGCGGTGGCCCGGGGAGTCGGACGCGGGGGAGTGAGGCTCCCAGCGGGCGCTCAGGAGGGCTGGGGAAGAATGGGCGGGTGACGTCTCCCCGTGCCCTCGTCCTGCTCGGCTCGACCGGCTCGATCGGCACCCAGGCCATCGACATCGTCCGGCGCAACCCGGACCGGTTCCGGGTGGTGGCCCTCGGCGCCGGCGGCGGCAACGTGGAGCTGCTCGCCGCGCAGGCCCTGGAGCTGGGCGTGGAGGCGGTCGGGGTGGCGCGGGCGTCCGCCGCCCAGGATCTCCAGCTCGCGTTCTACGCGGAGGCGAGCCGGCGTGGCTGGGCCACCGGCGACTTCAAGCTGCCCAAGATCGTGGCCGGGCCGGACGCGATGACCGAGCTGGCCGGGTGGCCCTGCGACGTGGTGCTCAACGGGGTGGTCGGCTCGCTCGGGCTCGCGCCGACCCTGGCCGCGCTGCGCGCCGGGCGTACCCTCGCGCTGGCCAACAAGGAGTCGCTGGTGGCCGGCGGCCCGCTGGTCAGGGCCGCGGTGACGCGACCGGGGCAGATCGTCCCGGTCGACTCCGAGCACTCGGCGCTGGCGCAGTGCCTGCGCGGGGGCAGCCGCGGCGAGGTGCGCCGGCTGGTGGTGACCGCCAGCGGCGGGCCGTTCCGGGGCCGCCGGCGCGACGAGTTGACCGAGGTCACGCCGGAGCAGGCGCTGGCTCACCCCACCTGGAACATGGGGCCGGTGGTGACGATCAACTCCGCCACCATGGTCAACAAGGCCCTGGAGGTGATCGAGGCGCACGAGCTGTTCGACGTGCCCTACGCCGACATCGAGGTGATGGTCCACCCGCAGTCGGTGATCCATTCGATGGTCGAGTTCACCGACGGCTCCACGCTCGCCCAGGCCAGCCCGCCGGACATGCGGCTGCCCATCGCCCTCGGCCTCGGCTGGCCGGACCGGGTGCCCGGGGCCGCCGCCGCGGTCGACTGGACCCGGGCCCACAGCTGGGAGTTCTTCCCGCTCGATGACGCCGCGTTCCCGGCGGTGGCGCTCGCCAAGGCGGCCGGCGCGGCCGGGCGCTGCCGGCCGGCGATCTACAACGCGGCGAACGAGGAGTGCGTGGCGGCCTTCGTGGCCGGCCGGTTGCCCTTCCTCGGCATCGTCGACACCCTGGAGCGGGTGTTGGAGGACGCTCCGGACTTCGACGAACCAGGTACCGTCGAGGACGTGCTCGCCGCCGAGTCGTGGGCACGGGCGCACGCCCAGGCGATCATCGCCGGGTCGCTGGAAGGAGCCTGATGAGTTACCTGCTCGGGGTGGCGCTGTTCGCCCTGGCGATCCTCATCTCGGTGAGCCTGCACGAGGCGGGGCACATGCTCACCGCCAAGGCGTTCGGGATGAAGGTCACGCGCTACTTCGTCGGCTTCGGGCCGACGCTCTGGTCGTTCCGGCGGGGCGAGACCGAGTACGGGGTCAAGGGCGTCCCGCTCGGCGGCTTCTGCAAGATCGTCGGGATGACCCCGCAGGACGACGACGTCGAACCGGGCGACGAGAAGCGCGCCATGTGGCGCTACCCGGTGTGGAAGCGGACGATCGTGATGTCCGCCGGCTCGATCACCCACTTCGCCCTGGCCCTGGTGACCCTCTGGATCATCGCGGTCTCCGCCGGCCTGCCCAACCCGGAGTTCCCGAACACGGAGGAGGGCTTCAAGGCGGAGCCGGCCGTGGTCGCCCTGGCCCCGTGCGTGGTGGTGGAGAACGCCGCCCGGGCCTGCCAGACCGGCGACCCGGCCAGCCCGGCCGCGAAGGCCCAGCTCAAGGACGGCGACCGGATCACCGCCGTGAACGGCCGGCCGGTCTCCACCTGGGGCGACATGCTGGACGTGGTCCGCGCCACCAAGCCCGGCGCGGCCACCGTCGACTACGTGCGCGACGGCAGGCCCGCCACCGCCACCGTCGACCTGGCCGCCGTGCAGCGCCCGCCGCTGGGCGACCCCAAGGGCGCCACCTCGGCGGTGTCCGCGCTCGGCGTCGCGCTCCAGCCGACCACCCCCACCCGGGTGCAGTACGGCCCGGTCGCCGCGTTCGGCGCCACCGGCGACTTCACCGGCAACATGGCGGTGCAGACCCTGCACGCCATGCAGCGGATCCCGCAGAAGGTCCCCGCCCTGTGGACCGCGGTCACCGGCGGCGAGCGGGACGTGGACACCCCGATCAGCGTGGTCGGCGCCAGCCGGCTCGGCGGCGAGGCCGTGGAGAACAACGCCTGGCTGGTGTTCTTCATGCTCTTCGTCTCGCTGAACTTCTTCATCGGCGTGTTCAACCTGCTGCCGCTGCTCCCGCTGGACGGCGGCCACATCGCCATCGCCTGGTTCGAGCGGGCCCGCTCCTGGCTCTACGCCCGGATCGGCCGGGCCGACCCCGGCCGCGTCGACTACCTCAAACTCATGCCCGTCACGTACGCGGTGATCCTCATCGGTGGCGCGTTCACCCTGCTGACCGTCACCGCGGATGTCGTCAACCCCATCACGCTCTTCTCAAGGTGAGTGCCTGAAGTGACCGCTGTCAGTCTCGGTATGCCCCCCGTACCGCCGCCGCCGCTCGCCCCGCGCCGGGCCAGCCGCCAGATCATGGTCGGCTCGGTGCCGGTCGGTGGGGGCGCGCCGGTCTCGGTGCAGTCCATGACCACCACCCTGACCGCCGACGTGAACGCCACCCTCCAGCAGATCGCCGAGCTGACCGCGTCCGGCTGCCAGATCGTCCGGGTGGCCGTGCCCTCCCAGGACGACGTCGAGGCGCTGCCCGCGATCGCCAAGAAGTCGCAGATCCCGGTGATCGCCGACATCCACTTCCAGCCGAAGTACGTCTTCGCGGCGATCGACGCCGGCTGCGCCGCGGTCCGGGTGAACCCGGGCAACATCCGGCAGTTCGACGACAAGGTCAAGGAGATCGCCAGGGCGGCCGGCGACGCGGGCGTGCCGATCCGCATCGGCGTGAACGCCGGCTCGCTGGACAAGCGCCTCCTGGCCAAGTACGGCAAGGCCACCGCCGAGGCGCTGGTCGAGTCGGCGCTCTGGGAGTGCTCGCTGTTCGAGGAGCACGGCTTCCGGGACATCAAGATCTCGGTCAAGCACAACGACCCGGTGGTGATGATCCGGGCGTACCGGCAGCTCGCCGAGAAGTGCGACTACCCGCTGCACCTGGGCGTGACCGAGGCCGGCCCGGCGTTCCAGGGCACCATCAAGTCCGCGGTGGCGTTCGGCGCGCTGCTGGCCGAGGGGATCGGCGACACCATCCGGGTCTCGCTCTCCGCCCCGCCGGTCGAGGAGATCAAGGTCGGTGCCGCGATCCTGGAGTCGCTGGGCCTGCGCGAGCGGGGCCTGGAGATCGTCTCCTGCCCGTCCTGCGGCCGGGCCCAGGTCGACGTCTACAAGCTGGCCGAGGAGGTCACCGCCGGTCTGGAGGGGCTGCCGGTGCCGCTGCGCGTGGCCGTCATGGGCTGCGTGGTGAACGGCCCGGGCGAGGCGCGCGAGGCCGACCTCGGGGTCGCCTCCGGCAACGGCAAGGGCCAGATCTTCGTCAAGGGCCAGGTGGTCAAGACCGTGCCCGAGAGCCAGATCGTGGAGACGCTGATCGAGGAGGCGCTGCGGATCGCCGACGAGATGGGCGCCGAGATCCCCGAGGAGCTGCGCGGTCTGGTGCCGGGCGGCGCCACGGTCACCGTGCACTGACGCACCGATGCACCGACGACGTGCGGCCGTCCCCACCGGGGGGCGGCCGCACGCGCCGTCTCAGGCCCGCGTTACCGGCCGGGGCACGGCGGCGAACTCGGAGAGGGTGAACCACCGGGGCAGGGCCCGGCGCAGCGACTCCGGCCCGACCACCTCCACGGCGCCGCCGCGCAGCGCCGCCGGCCAGTCCAGGTCGCCCAGCCACACCTGCACCAGGGCGCGCAGGCTCGCGGTCACCGCCACGGACACCTCGTGCCCGGGGTCCACGTCGCAGACGTCGGCCTCCCCGGTGGCGATGACCAGCCACCAGTCGCGCAGCGCCGCCGGCACGTCCCGGAAGCGGAAGTGCACGACGGTTCGCCCCGCCGGCACGGCGCCGTGGTCGACGTGCCGGTGCATGTCCCACAGCAGGAGCTTCGGGTCCAGGTCGGCGTCGCCCAGCTCACCGATCCACCGCACCCCCCAGGCGCCGAGCGCCTCGAGCACCGGCCGCAGCTCGCGTCCCGCCTGAGTGGGGACGTAGCGCACGTCGGCGCCGTCGACGTGCCGCTCCACCACTCCGGCGCGGACGAGCTGGTGCAGCCGCCGGGACAGCAGCGTGGGCGACATTCGCGGCAGGCCCCGGCGCAGCTCGTTGAAGCGCTCCGACCCGCTCACCAGTTCCCGGACGACGAGCAGCGTCCAGCGCTCGTCGAGCAGCTCCATGGCCTTTGCGACCGGGCAGAACTGGTGGTAGGAGGCCCCCATGGCCGGGACGCTACGCCGGGGCCGACCGCGGGACCAGGAACCTGTCGGGACCGGTACAGATCTCGTACTGGGTGGCCGCTCCTCCGCTGCCTACCGTCCCCCTCAGGACGAGACAGAGGAGCGGGAAATGATCGACGAGATGGAGCGGGACCGCGCCGTGAAGGACGGGCACCGGCGGATGTGGGCCCTCGGCAGCTACGCCACGGTCGCCGCGGAGGTCATCCCGGAGCTGGGAACGACCCTGGTCCGGGCGGCCGGGGTGGGGCCGGGTGACCGGGTGCTGGACGTGGCCGCGGGCACCGGTAACGCGGCCGTTCCGGCGGCCCTCGCCGGGGCCGAGGTGGTGGCCAGCGACCTGACCCCGGAGCTGCTGGACATCGGGCGGGCGCTGGCGGCGGAGCGTGGTGCGGAACTGGACTGGCAGCAGGCCGACGCCGAGGCGCTGCCGTACGCCGACGGAGAGTTCGACCGGGTGCTGTCCTGTGTGGGGGTGATGTTCGCGCCCCGGCACCGGGCCGCCGCCGACGAACTGGTCCGGGTCTGCCGGCCGGGCGGCACGATCGGCCTGGTCAACTGGACTCCCGAGGGCTTCATCGGGCAGTTGTTCGCCACCATGAAGCCGTACGCGCCCCCGCCGCCGCCCGGCGCGCAGCCGCCGCCGCTCTGGGGCGACGAGGAGCACGTCCGCGTCCTTCTCGGTGACCGGGTCACCGATCTCGTGCTGCGCCGCGAGGCGGTCACCGTGGACCGGTTCGCCGCTCCCGAGGAGTTCCGCGACTACTTCAAGGCCCACTATGGGCCGACGATCGCGGTGTACCGGGCCAACGCCGCGGACCCCGAGCGGGTCGCCGCGCTCGACGGCGACCTGGCGGACCTGGCCCGGCGGCACCTCGAGGCCGGGGTGATGCGCTGGGAGTATCTGCTGGTCACCGCCCATCGGTGCGGCTGACGGCGGGGCCGGCCGGGGTGGCGGTCCCGTGGCCACCCCGGCCGGCGAACGCGGTGCGGGGACTCACTCGGATTCGGCGAGGATGGCGTACAGCTTGCGCCGGGTCTCGTCGAGCACCTGGGCCGCGCGTGCCCGCTGGTCGTCGGTGCCGGTCATCATCACCTGCCGCAGCGCGTTCATGGCCTGCGCGCCGGCGTCGCGGATGTCGTGCCAGCTGTTCACGGTCTGCTCGGCGAATTCGCCCCAGGGCGGGGTCTGCGCCGCCTCGGCGGCCTCGGCCTGCCCCTGCTCGGTGAGGGCGAACCGCTTCCGCCCGCCGTCGGAGTCGGCGGCCGCGGCGATGGCGCCCTCGTCCTCCAGCAGTTGCAGCGTCGGGTAGATCGAGCCGGGGCTGGGCCGCCAGGCCCCGCCGGTCCGGGAGTCGATCTCCTGGATCATCTCGTAGCCGTGCATCGGCCGCTCGGTGAGCAGGGCCAGCACGGCACCGCGCACGTTGGGCCGGCGGCCGCGCCCGCGGCCCCGCCCACCCCGGCCGTGGCCGTGGCCGTGCGGTCCGGGCGGGAACGGCGGCGGCCCCGGGGGTACGGGCGGGAAGCCGAAGCCCCGCATCCGCATCTCGTCGTGCACGGCGTGCATCCGTCGGTGGAAACCCATCGGGCTCTCCTTCTATCGTCCTATCACTGATGCATCAACGATATATCGGCAATGCATCGCCGACAAGTCAACATGTGGGACGGGACCGCAAACCGTACGTACGTCTTGCTAGGGTGTCGGCGTGCGCCTGCTTCCCGAACCGGGCCCGTCCCGGACCCTCGCCCTGTCCTCCCTGATCAACACCGTCGGCCGGGGCACCTGGCTCACCGCCAGCGCGCTCTTCCTCACCCACTCGGTCGGGCTCACGGTGGCCCAGGTCGGCGTCGCCCTCACCCTCACCGCGCTGGTGAGCCTCGTGACCAGCACGCCGATGGGCTACCTGGCCGACCGGCTCGGCCCGCGCGGTCTCCAGATCACCGCGCTGCTCGCCTCCGCCGGATTCACCGCCGCCCTGGTGGCCGTCCGCTCCTTCGCCGGGTTCCTGGCGGTCGGGGTGCTCATGGCGGTCGCCGACTCGGCGACCCGGGGCGCCCGGGGGGCGCTGATCGCCGGCGCGGTGCCGCCGGACCAGCGGGTGCGCACCCGGGCCTACCTGCGCGCGGTCACCAACGTGGGGATCTCGGTGGGCACCGTGCTGGCCGGCTTCGGCCTGGCCGCCGACACCCGGACCGCGTACGTGTCGCTGATCCTGCTCGACTGCGCGACCTACCTGGTGGCGGCGGCGGTGCTGCTCCGGCTGCCACCCGTGCCGCCGGTGCCGGCGCCAACCCACGGACCGCGGCTGATCGCCCTGCGGGACCGGCCGTTCCTCGCCTTCACCGTGCTCGACGGGCTGATGTCGATGCACTTCAGTCTGATCAACATCGCCCTGCCGCTCTGGATCGCCGGGCACACCACCGCGCCGCGGTGGCTGATCTCCGCCTGCCTGCTGGTCAACACCGTGGTGGTGGTGCTGTTCCAGGTCCGCGCCTCGCGGGGCACCGAGGACCTCGCCGGGGCCGGTCGGGCGGCCCGCCGGGCCGGCGCGGTGATCGCGGTCGCCTGCGCGCTCTTCGCCGCCGGCGGAGGCGTGCCGGTCGCGGTGGCGGTGCCGCTGCTGCTCGGCGGCGCGCTGGTGCACGTGGTGGGGGAGCTGTGGCACGCGGCGGCCGGCTGGGGCATCTCCTTCGGGCTCGCCCCCGCCCACGCGCAGGGCCAGTACCAGGGCGCGTACGGGATGGGCATGCAGCTCGGCTCGATGGTCGCCCCGGTGGTGGTGACCACCCTCGCGGTCGGTTGGGGCGTACCGGGATGGCTGCTGCTCGGCGGGCTGTTCCTGGTGCTCGGGGTGCTGGTGCCGCCGGTGGTGCGCTGGGCCGCCCGGACCCGGCCCGCCGTGCCGGAAGCGGAACCGGTTCCGGTCGGCTGAGCCGCCACTCACCACCGATCGTCCGGCGTCTTCAGGTCGGCCCGCGCGGGGCCGGGTGCATCTGGCAGGCTGGTATCCGTGCTCACGCTGCCGGTACGCCAACTCGGGGAGTCGGAGCGCCGTGCGGTCGAGCGGCTGCTCGACCTCGACCCGTACGCCGGGGCGCAGGTCGCCGAGCGGGTGGCGGCGCGCGGGCTGGCCTGGTGGCGGGCCGAGGGGCGGATCCTGGGCTACGGTTCGCGCCGCAACCTGGAGTCCATCTGCTGGCTCGGGGGCAACCTGACCCCGGTGCTCGCCTCGGAGTCGGCGGTGGCCGCCTTCGCCGACCAGTTGAGCACCGAGGAGCGGCTCTGCTCCTCGATCGTGGGCCGCGCCGACGCGGTGCTCGGGCTGTGGGACCGCCTCTCCGCCTACTGGGGGCCGGCTCGGGACGTACGCCCCAACCAGCCTCTGCTGGCCACGGACGCGCTGCCCGCCGTGGGGCCCGACCCGGAGGTGCGCCGGGTGCGCGGCGGTGAGGTCGACCGGCTCTTCCCGGCGGCGGTGGCGATGTACACCGAGGAGGTCGGGGTGTCGCCGCTGGCCGAGGACGGCGGGCGCGGCTACCGGCGGCGGGTGGGCGACCTGGTCCGCGCGGGCCGGGCCTACGCCCGGTTCGTGGACGGCAAGGTGGTCTTCAAGGCCGAGCTGGCCGTGGTCACCCGGCGCACCGCGCAGGTGCAGGGCGTCTGGGTGGCGCCGGAGTGGCGGGGCCGGGGCATCGCGACCGCGGCGATGGCGGCCGTGGTGCGGGACGCGCTGGAGCGCGTCGCCCCCTCGGTGAGCCTCTACGTCAACGACTTCAACCTGCCCGCGCGCCGGGTCTACGAGCGCTGCGGCTTCCGCCCGGTCGGCACGCTCGCCACCGTGCTGTTCTAAGCACGCCGCTCCCGCGCCAGGGCCGGTCTGAGCCCGCCGCTCCCGCGCCAGGGCCGGTCTGAGCCCGCCGAGGCCGGGCCGGATGGCCGGGATCACGTCGCTTCACCTTGCGCCGAACCGGACAGTCGACGCTATGCTGGGCATGTTTTTATACTGACCGGTCAGTCTAGAAGTCGGGAACGGTGCGATGAAGATCGTCGAAGCCAGCGGGCTGGGGCTGCGCACCCGCCGCGGCTGGGTCTACCGCGACGTGGACCTCACGGCCGAGGCCGGCGAGCTGCACGCCGTCACCGGCCCGCCGGGCAGCGGGCGCACCTCGCTGCTGCTCGCCCTGACCGGGCGCTTCCCCCACACCCACGGCGAGCTGCGCCGGCGGGGGCCGGCCGCGCTCGGGCAGGTCGCCGGGGTGCACGAGCCCGACCCCACGCTGACCGTCGCCGAGCACATCCAGGAACGGCTGCTGCTGCTCGGGCCGGTGCCGCGCCGCCGCCGGCAGCTCGTCCCGGTCGCCGCCGTGCGGGCCCGGCGGGCCTACCGCCGCGACGCCTTCGCCGCCGCGATCGCCGGCGCCGGCTTCACCGACGCCCCGCTCGACCCCGACCGGTACGGCCGCGACCTCACCCCCGTCGAGCGGCAGGTGCTCGGGCTGGTGCTGGCCAGCCTGAGCGGCCCGAACCTGATCGTCGCCGACGACGTGGACGCCGGCGCCGACGCGCCCGAGCGGGCGTGGATCTGGGCGGCTCTGGCCCGCCTCGCCGACCAGGGGTACGCCGTGGTCGCCAGCGCCCGCGCCGTCGAGCCGGGCGTGACCGCCGTCGCGCACCGGATCGGCGACCCGACCCTGCCCAGCCCGGCCCTGACCTCCGAGGTGACCGCATGAGTGTCGTACGACTCGCGCTGTTCGAGCTGCGCCGGATGACCCGGGGCCGGCTGCCGCGCGCCGCGCTCGCCGTCCTCACCGTCATCCCGCTGCTCTACGGCGCCCTCTACCTCTACGCCTTCTGGGACCCCTACGGGAACCTCGACCGGATCCCGGTGGCCCTGGTCAACGCCGACCGGCCCGCGAAGGCGAGCGACGGCAGCGAGGTGCACGCCGGTCGCGACCTCACCGACGAACTGATCGACCGGAAGGTCTTCGGCTGGACGGTGACCGACCAGGCCGACGCCACCGAGGGGCTCCGCGACGGCCGCTACCACCTGGTCTTCTCCATCCCGGCGGACTTCTCCGCCACCCTGGCCGCCAGCCCGGAGCCGGACCGGCCGGCCCGCCGGGGCGAGCTGAAGGTGGTCAACGACGACGCCACCAACTACCTCTCCGGGCTGCTCGCCCGCTCCGCGTTCAGCGAGATCCGGGCCGCCGCCGCCGAGAGCACCGCCGCGTCGTACTTCGACAAGATGCTCATCGGCTTCACCGACGCCAAGGCCGAGACCGGCCGGGCCGCCGACGGCGCCGGGCGGATCCACGACGGGCTCGACACCTCGCAGCAGGGCGCCGGGCAGCTCGCCGACGGGCTGGGCACCGCCGAGGACGGCGCCGGGCAGCTCGCCGGCGGACTGAACACCTCCGTGCAGGGTGCGACGAAGCTGGCCACCGGCCTGGACCAGCTCTACACCGGGGCGGCCCAGATCGCCGACGGCGCGAACCGGGCGGCCACCGAGACGCGGGCCGCCGCGAAGCAGGTCGACGCTGCCGCGGACAAATACGAACCGCTGCTCCGCAAGAACGCCGGCGACATCCAGCGGGGCGCCACCCTGGTCGCCGAGGGCGCGCAGGCGCTCGCCGACGGCCTCGACGCGCTGCCGGCCAGGGCCGACGAGGTGGTCGGCCAGGCGGAGAAGGTGCGCGACCGGCTCGACGCGCTGGTGAAGGAGCACCCGGAGCTGGCCGACGACCCGAACCTGATCGCCGCCCGCAAGGCCGCCGACCAGGCGGTCACCGCGGCCCGGGCCATGGTCGCCGCGCTGGACCGAACCGACCTCGCCGCGCTCAAGAAGCAGATGACCGAGGTCGCGCAGACCGCCCGCGAGGTGGCCGCCGCCGCGCCGCACCTGGCCGACGAGGTGGCCTCGGCCCGGGCCAAGGTGGACAAGCTGGCCGCTGGACTCACCACCCTGGCCCAGGGCAGCGCGCAGCTCCGCGACGGGCTCGGCGACGCCGCCGACGGCGCCGACCAGCTCCGCGGCGGCCTCTACCGGCTCGCCACCGGCGCCCGGCAGCTCGACGGCGGCCTGGCCCAGCTCAGCACCGGCAGCAACCGCCTCGCCGACGGGCTGACCAAGCTGGAGGGCGGCGCCGGCGACCTCGCCGACGGGCTCGCCGCCGGGGAGAGGAAGCTGCCCGGATACGACGACGCGGGCAGCCGCGCCGACATCCTCGGCGATCCGGTCGGGCTGATCCGGCACTCCGACCACCCGGCCGGCTCATACGGGGTGGGCTTCGCCCCGTACTTCCTGGCCCTGGCGCTCTGGGTCGGCGCGATGATCACGTACATGCTGCTGCGGCCGGTGAACCGGCGGCACGTCATGTCCGGCGCGCCCGGCTGGCGGGTCGTGCTCGCCGGCTGGCTGCCCGCCGCGGCGATCGGGCTGGCCCAGGTCGCGGTGCTCTACACCGTGGTCACCCTGGCGCTGGGCCTCGACCCGCGGCACGGGCCGGCGACCTTCGGGCTGCTCGCGCTCACCTCGCTGGCGTTCACCACGATCATGCAGCTGCTCGGCGTGGCGCTCGGCCCGGCCGGCCGGCTCGCCGCGCTGGCCCTGCTCATGCTCCAGCTCACCTCCTCCGGCGGCACCTACCCGGTGCAGACCTCACCCGGCTTCTTCCAGGTCGTCCACCCCTGGCTCCCGATGACGTACGTGGTGGGCGGCCTGCGGCACACGATCAACGGCGGGCCGGCCGGGCCGGTGGTCACCGGGGCGCTGGTGCTGCTCGCGTTCGGCGCGGGCGCCATGGCGCTCACCGTCGGCGCGGCCCGCCGGTCCCGCCGGCTCACCCCGGCCAAGCTGCACCCCGAACTGACCATGTGAGGATGGGCGGGTGACGGACGGACGGACCCGCCGGCGGGAGGACACCCGACAGCGCCTCTTCGTGGCGGCGGTGGAGCTCATCGCCGAGCAGGGTTTCTCGGCCACCACGGTCGACGACATCGCGACCCGGGCCGGGGTGGCGAAGGGAACCGTCTACTACAACTTCGAGTCCAAGACGGTCCTCTTCGAGGAGCTGCTGCGGCACGGCATCGGCCTGCTCACCGCCGAGTTCCGGGCCGCCGTCGCCGGGCTGCCGCCGCGCGAGGCGCTCGCCGCGCTGGTCCGCGCCGAGCTGGACTACATCCGCCGCTACCGGGCCTTCGCCCAGCTCCTGCTCTCGGAGATGTGGCGGACCAACCGGGAGTGGCAGCAGACCCTGCGGCTGCTGCGCGGCGAGGCCATCGAGGTGATCGCGGAGACCGTACGCGCCGGGGTGGCCAGCGGCGACCTCCCCGCCGACCTGGACGTCCGCACGGCCAGCTCGGCGCTGTTCGGCGTCGGGCTGGTGGTGGCCGTGGACTGGCTGGTCTTCCAGCCGGACCGGCCCATCGAGGACGTGCAGGAGGCCCTGCTCGGCATCGTCCGCCGGGTCGCCCAGACGTGACGCCGCGGCGGTAAATCGTTTGAAAGGCCAGGCCGGACGGGTGAGGCTGGAGGCACCGCCCCCACCGACCCGAGTCCGGAGGACCGTCCATGCGCCTGCTCCGCGACCTCTGGGCCACCGCGCCGCGTCGGATGGCGGTCGCCCTGGTGCTGATCCTGCTCGGCGCCGGCGGGCAGGCCGCCGCCTCGGCGCTGGCCGGGCCGGTGCTGGTGCACCGCTCGCCCGGCTGGTTCACGGCGCTGGCCGTGGCGCTGGTCGCCGCCGTGGTCACCGACCTGCTCATCGGCCTGCTGATGGCCGGCCTCACCGCCGACTGGTCCGCCGACGTCCGCCGCCGGCTCTGCCGCGTCGCACTCGGGCAGGACCTGCCCACCCTGGAGACCACCCCGGTCGGCGAGCTGCTCGACCGCATCGACAACGACGTCTACCAGGTCGCCGCCGAGATGCGGAACACCGGCGTACGACTCGTGCAGGGCATCGCCGTCTGCCTGCTCGCCACGGTCAGCGCGCTGGTCGTCTGGTGGCCGGCCGGCGTCGGGATGATCCTGCTCACCGCGCTGCTCGGCGTGGCGCTGCGCGGTCCCACCGCCCGGATCGCCCCGGCCCGGATGGTCGAGGAGGAGGCCTGGTCCGACCTGGCCGCCGTGATGGAGGAGGCGGTGCACGGCCAGGACGACGTGCGCACAAGCCTGGCCCGCCCGTACGTGCTGCGCCTCTACGCCCGGCGGGCCGCCGAGGTGATCGCCCGGGGCGGCCGGGTCTTCCGGCTGTCCGCCCGGGTCACCGCGCTGGCCGCCGGCGGCGTCCGGGTCGGCATCGCCGCCGTGGTCCTGGCCGGGGCGTGGGCGCTGGCCACCGGCCGGGTGGACGCCGCCCGGCTCACCGCGATCTGGCTGCTCGCCCTGGCCTTCGGCGCGACGGTCGAGCACATCGCCCGCTGGGTGCCGCACCTGCAACAGGCGCTCGGCGCGTGGTCGCGGGTGCAACTGCTCGCCGACTCCCGGCAGGAGCCGACCGGCGGCGCCGCCCCGGTCGACGGGGACCTGACCGTCCGGGGGCTCACCTTCCGCTACCCCGCCACCGGCGAGGACCGCGGCCCGGCGCTGCGCGACGTCACGCTCGCCTTCGCCCGCGGTCGGTCCTACGCCCTGGTCGGCCGGACCGGGTCCGGCAAGTCGACGCTGGCCAAGGTGCTCACCCGGGCCGTGGACGTGCCATCCCGCACCGTCTTCCTGGGCGACACCGACCTGGTCGACCTGGACATCGAGGCGCTGCGCCGGTGGATCGCCGTGGTGCCGCAGCGCACCGAGATCCTGGCCGGCACCCTCGCCGAGAACGTCGCGCTCTTCGACCCGGACCTGCTCGACGACGCCACCCGGGCGCTGGCGGAACTCGGGCTGGCCGGCTGGATCGCCGAACTCCCCGACGGGGTGCACACCCGGCTCGGCGAGGGCGGGCACGTGCTCTCCGCCGGGCAGGAGCAGCTCGTCGCTTTCGCCCGGATCCTGGTCCGCGACCCGCACGTGGTGATCCTCGACGAGGCCACCGCCCGGCTCGATCCGGTGACCGAGAACCGGGTACGCCAGGCCACCGAGCGGCTCCTCACCGACCGGATCGGCATCGTCATCGCGCACCGGCTCTCCTCGGTGCGCCGCTGCGACGAGGTCGTCGTGATGGCCGACGGCGCGGTGCTGGAGGCCGGCCCACTGCGCGAGTCGGCGCGCTTCGCCGAACTGCTGGCCACCAGCCACGCCAGTGCCTACGCGGGCGCCGGCACCCGCCGCGGCGGGGTGGAGCTGCTGGACGGCCCCGACGGGTGGCCCGACGAGCCGGCCGATCCGGCCGCCCCGGCCACCGCGCCGCGTCAGGTCGCGGTGCCGCGCACCGACCCGCCGCCGCTGCCCGCCCCACCGCCCGCGCGGACCCTGCGGGAGATCCTGCGGCTCGGCACCAACGACCCGCGGTACGGGCTGGTCTCCGTCTGCCTGTTCATCGTGATGACCCTGCTCGGGCTGGACGGCTCGGTGCTGCCCTGGCTCTGGGCCGAGGTGGTCGGCGGGGGAGACCCGTGGCTGCCGGCGCTGGGCATCGCCGCCGCGCTGCTGGTGGTGCTGCCGCTGCCGTACCTGACCAACCTCTGGTTCCCGCAGTGGTGGATCCGGCAGATGCTGCGGATCAGCGCACGGCTGGTGCACGGGCAGACCGGGGCCCGCCGGGTCAGCGGGCACACCCCGGCGGAGGTCGTGGCCCAGGGCGGCGACACCGACCGGGTGGTGCAGCTCGCCGACAACCTGATGGACCAGTTCATCTCGCTGGCCATCGTGATCACCATGACCCTGGTGACCGGCAGCGTCGTACCGGCGCTGTTCTTCGTCGGGACCATGGTGGTCTCCGGGCTGGCGGCGACCCTGTTCGGGCCCCGGCTGGAGCGCACGGCCGGCGGCACCGTCAAGGCCCGCGCCGCCTTCGCCACCGCCCTGGTCTCCTCCCTCTCCGCCGCCCGCACGGTGAAGCTCGCCGGCGCCACCCGCCCGGTGCTGCACCACCTCGCGAAGCTGGACACCGTGCGCAGCGACCGGCAGCGCCGGGAGATCGCCATGCAGGTGTGGGCCCGGTCCACCCCGTCGATCGCCAGCGGCCTGCTGCCGATCGGGGCGTGGGCGCTCTACCTGGCCGGCGGGCTCTCCGCCGGGGCGACCCTGGTCGCGGTCTCCACCCTCGGCGCGGCCCGCTGGTTCGCCTGGACCACCGCGTCGCTGGTCTCGCAGTACCCGTCGGCCCGGGTGTGGACCAGGCGGACCGTGGCCATGGCCGGGGTGGCCACCTACTCGGCGGCGGTGCCCGGGCTGGACCTGGCCGCCGGCACCGCCCCGGCGCCGGAACTGCCGCCGCGGCACCCGCTGCGCCGGCTGGAGCTGACCGGCTTCGGCGCGCTGCACTCCGACGGCACCCTCGCCGTCCGCGACGTCGACCTGAGTGTCGAGCGTGGGCAGTTGGTGCTGGTGGTCGGGCCGGTCGGCGCGGGGAAGTCGTCGCTGCTGCGGGCCCTCGCCGGGATCGTGCACCACACGGGAACGCTGCGCTGGAACGGCGAGCCGGTCACCGAGCCGGAGCTGTTCCTCCGCCCCAACCAGGTCGGCTACGTGGGTCAGCTGCCCCGGGTGCTCTCCGGGACGGTGGCCGACAACATCGCGCTCGGGCACCAGGTGGACGCCGCCGGCGCGGTGTCGACCGCCCAGCTGGACCACGACCTGGCGGCCGCCGGCGGTGGGCTCGGGCTGCTCATCGGGCACAAGGGCACCCGGCTCTCCGGCGGGCAGCTCCAGCGGTTGGCGCTGGCCCGGGCGCTCGCGCCGCGTACCGAACTGCTGGTCGCCGACGACGTCTCGTCCGCGCTGGACGTCACGACGGAGCTGGCGCTCTGGGCGGCGCTGCGCGAGCACGGGGTGACCGTGGTCGGCTCGACCGCGAAGCGGGCGGCCCTGGTGCGCGCGGACCACGTGGTGGTGCTGGTCGACGGCGCGGTG
Organism: Micromonospora sp. NPDC005299; assembly: GCF_042872345.1. Taxonomy (NCBI): domain Bacteria; kingdom Bacillati; phylum Actinomycetota; class Actinomycetes; order Micromonosporales; family Micromonosporaceae; genus Micromonospora; species Micromonospora sp. NPDC005299. The sequence goes on along the minus strand of NZ_JBIAKG010000004.1, from coordinate 380,665 downwards.
GCGGCCCAGGGACCGTGGCAGGACCTGGAGTCCCGCTGGGGCCACCTGGCGGGCTGACCGCGTTGCGCGGGTCTCGCGCGGATCTTGGACAGTTTCCGTTCACCGCGAACGGAAACTGTCCAAGATCTCGACGCCTCCCCAGGGGCGGGGGGTTAGAAGGCGCGGGTGTACTGGTGGGGCCAGGTGGGGGTGGGGGTGAGCTTGGCGGCGGCGCGGTGCGCCCAGTACGGGTCGCGGAGGAGTTCGCGGCCCAGGAGGACCAGGTCGGCCTCGCCGGTGGCGACGATCTGCTCGGCCTGCTCGGGTTCGACGATCAGGCCGACCGCGCCGGTCAGCACGCCCGCGTCGCGGCGGATCCGGGCGGCGAGGGGCACCTGGTAGCCGGGGCCGAGCGGGATGCTCGCCCGGGCGGCGGCGCCCCCGGAGGAGGCGTCCACCAGGTCGACGCCGGCGGCGGCCAGTTCGCCGGCGAGCACCACGCTGTCCTCGACGGTCCAGCCGCCGTCCACCCAGTCGGTGGCGGAGATGCGGGTCAGCACCGGCACGGCCTCGCCGACCGCGGCGCGGATCGCCCGGGCCACCTCCAGCGTCAGGCGCATCCGGCCGGCGCGGTCGCCCCCGTAGCCGTCGGTGCGGTGGTTGGTCAGCGGGGAGAGGAACTCGTGCAGCAGGTAGCCGTGCGCGGCGTGGATCTCCACGGCGGCGAAGCCGGCGTCGAGGGCCCGGCGGGCGGCGGTGGCGAACGCCTCGACCACCCCGGCGATGCCGGCCTCGTCGAGCGCGGTGGGCGTGCGGTAGTCCGGCAGGAACGGCTCGGCGCCGGGGCTGACCGGGGTCCAGCCGCCCTCGGCGTCCGGGACGCCGCCGCGGTGCTCGGCCCACGGGCGGTACGTCGACGCCTTGAACCCGGCGTGCGCGAGCTGCACGGCCGGCACCGCCCCCTGGGCGGTGATGAACGCGGTGATCGGCCGCCACGCGTCGACGTGCGCCTCGGACCAGAGCCCGGTGTCCTGCGGGGTGATCCGCCCTTCGGGGACCACGGCGGTCGCCTCGGTGATGATCAGTCCGGCGCCGCCGACCGCGCGGGAGCCGAGGTGTACGCGGTGCCAGTCGGTGGGCAGGCCGTCCGGCCCGGCGCTGTACTGGCACATGGGGGCGAGCGCCACCCGGTTGGGCAGGGTGACGCCGCGCAGGGCGAGCGGGGTGAACAGGGCACTCATACGGTCATCCTTCAACAGGCGTCGGGGGGAGGGCCGAAGCCCTCCCCCCCGGGTGTGAACCGATGCTCAGGCGGGAACGGGAGCCAGCCGGTCTGCGTCGGTCTCGTCGGCGTCGACCAGGTCGCGCTTGCCGGCCGAGTCGTACGCGGTCCGGTCGAGGGTGCCCTCGCGGGCGGCCACGACGGTCGGCACCAGGGCCTGGCCGGCCACGTTGGTGGCGGTGCGGATCATGTCCAGGATCGGGTCGATGGCCAGCAGCAGACCGGCGCCGGCCAGCGGCAGGCCCAGCGTGCTGAGGGTCAGGGTGAGCATGACGATCGCGCCGGTCAGGCCGGCGGTGGCGGCCGAGCCGACCACCGAGACGAAGGCGATCAGCAGGTAGTCGGTGACGCCCAGGTGCACCCCGAAGACCTGCGCCACGAAGATCGCGGCGAGGGCCGGGTAGATGGCGGCGCAGCCGTCCATCTTCGTGGTGGCGCCGAACGGCACGGCGAAGGAGGCGTACTCGCGGGGGACGCCGAGGCGCTCGACCGAGCGCTGGGTCACCGGCATGGTGCCCACCGAGGAGCGGGACACGAAGGCCAGCTCGATGGCGGGCCAGGCGCCGGCGAAGAAGCGGACCGGGTTGAGCCGGCCGGCGGCGATCAGCACCACCGGGTAGACCACGAACAGCACGATGGCGCAGCCGATGTAGACGGCGGTGGTGAACTTCGCGAGCGGGGCGAGCAGGTCCCAGCCGTACGAGGCGACGGCGTTGCCGATCAGGCCGAGGGTGCCGATCGGGGCGAGCCGGATGACCCACCAGAGCGCCTTCTGCACGATGGCCAGCACCGAGCGGTTGAGGTTCACGAACGGCTCGGCGGCGTCGCCGATGAGCAGCGCGGCGGCGCCGACCACCAGGGCGAGGAAGACGATCTGGAGGACGTTGCCCTCGACGAACGCGCCGACCGGGTTGGTGGGCACGATGCCGGTGAGGAAGTCGGTCCAGGAGCCGGTCTTCTTGGGCGCGGTGGCGCCGGCCAGGTCGAGGGTGACGCCCTTGCCCGGGTTGGTGAGCAGGCCGAGGCCGATGCCGATGCCGACCGAGACCAGCGCGGTGATGCCGAACCAGAGAAGCGTCTTGAGCGCGAGCCGGGCGGCGTTGGCCACGCCGCGCAGGCTGACCACGCTGACCACGATGGCGGTGAAGACCAGCGGCGGCACGGCCAGCTTGAGCAGCTGGACGAAGAGGCCGCCGACGGTGTCGAGGGTGCTGGTCAGCCAGGCGAGGTCGTTGGCGCGGGCGAGGAAGCCGAGCGCCACGCCGAGGACGAGGCCGAGCAGGATCTGCACGGAGAAGGGGAATTTGCGCAGGGCGGAAGCCATGAAGAGGTGTCCAAGGTCTGGAGAGGGTCGGTCAGGGCAGCGTCAGGAACGGGGCTGCGCCGGACAGATGCCGCTGGCCTGCAGTCGGAGGTCGACATACAGGCGCACGGTGAGGTGCCAGACGTTGGTCATCGCCTGCCGAAGCTACTCCCGGTCGGCCCGGTGGCGGAAGGATCGACCGGGGTGACGCTCCTTACAGCGTCTGCCGGTCCGGCAGCACCTTGCCGGGATTCATCAGCCCGCCCGGATCGAAGAGCTGCTTGAGCCCTCGCATCAGGTCCAGCCCGTGGCTGTCCGCGTAGTCGGCGATGATGTCCCGTTTCGACTGCCCGAGCCCGTGCTCGGCGCTGATGCTGCCGTCGAACGCACGGGTCGAGTCGTAGACGAGGCGGGTGAGGGCTTCGGCCCGCGCCAGGAACTCCTCGTCATCGCTGCCCACCGGCTTGCTGAGGTTGTAGTGGAGGTTGCCGTCGCCGGCATGCCCGTACGTCACGATCCGGATGCCCGGGACGGCCTCCCGCAGGGCCCGGTCGGTGCGTTCCACGAACGCCGGGATGCGACTCACCGGCACCGTGACGTCGTGCTTGAGGCTCGGGCCCTCGTGGTTCTGCGCCTCGGAGATCCTTTCGCGCAGCGCCCACAGGGCGCCGGCCTGCGCCGGGCCGGAGGCGACCACGGCGTCCCGCACCGCACCCCGGTGGAACGCCTCGCCCAGCGCCGACTCGATCACCTCGTCGAGGCCGGCGCGGGGGAGCGTGTCGCTCAGCTCCACGAGCGCGTACCAGGGGTGGTGGTCGCCGAACGGGTCGCGCGCGCCCGACGAGTGGCGCAGCACGAACTCCACGCTCTGCCGGGACATGATCTCGAAGCCGGTCAGCCGGTCGCCCGCAATCTCCCGGAGGACTCCGATCAGGTCCACCGCGGCGTGCGGACCCGGCAGGGCGAGCCACGCCGTCGCGCGGCTGCGCACGGCGGGAAAGAGCTTCAGCACGGCGGCGGTGATCACTCCGAGCGTGCCCTCCGCGCCGATGAACAGCTGCTTGAGGTCGTAGCCGGTGTTGTCCTTCCGCAGCCCGCGGAGCCCGTTCCAGACCCGCCCGTCCGGGAGCACGACCTCCAGCCCGAGGGTCAGGTCGCGCATCGTTCCGTAGCGGAGCACGCCGGTGCCGCCGGCGTTGGTCGCGAGGTTGCCGCCGATCGTGCAGCTTCCCTCCGCGCCGAGGGAGAGCGGGAAGAGGCCGCCGGCGGCGGCCGCGGCCTCCTGCACCGACCGCAGGACCGCGCCGGCCTCCACGGTGATGGTCTGGTTGGCGACGTCGAGGTCGCGAATGCGCCGCATGCGGGTGAGGGACAGCACCACCTGCCGGCCCGAGGAGTCCGGGACGGCACCGCCGCAGAGCCCCGTGTTGCCGCCCTGCGGGACCACCGCGACGCCCGCGTCGCGGCACAGGGCGACGACCGCGGCCACCTCCCCGGTGTCGCCCGGCCGCACGACGGCCGCGGCGAGTCCCGAGTACGCGTTGCGCCAGTCGGTGAGGTAGCCGGCCATCCCGTCGGGGTCGCTGATCACGCCGGCGGGCCCGACGGCCTGTAGCAGCCGGCCGACGAGGTCCCCGGTCACCGGGCCCCCACTCCCGTCGTGGGCGCCGGCGCCAGCCCGAGCACCCGCCGGGCCTGCGCCACCGCCTGCCCGAGCCGGTCCGGGTCGAGCTGCCGCGCCGGCGGCGCCAGCCGGTCCAGCCGTGCCGCCCACTCGGGCAGGCGCTGCGGAAAGCTGGCCGCCAGCACGTCGCGCAGCGTCGACGCGGCGGTCGAGGCGCCGGGCGAGGCGCCGAGCAGGGCGGCGAGCGAGCCGCCCGCGGCGGTGACGATCTCGGTGCCGAAGCCCACCAACGTGCCCCGGCCCCCGGTCTCCTTCAGGACCTGGACCCGCTGCCCCGCGGTGATCAGCTCCCAGTCCTCCGCCCGCGCCGCCGGCACAAACCGGCGCAGCGCGGCCATCCGGGCGTCCGCCGACTGGGTCACCTGCCGGACCAGGAAGGCGACCAGCGAGCGGTTGTCCCGCACCGAAGCCACCAGGACCGGGAGGTTGCCGGGCCGGACCGAGCGCACGAGGTCGGTCGGTCGGCCGCGGGTGAGGAAGCGGGGTGAGAAGGCCGCGAACGGCCCGAAGAGCAGCGCCTCCCGCCCGTCCACCACCCGCAGGTCGAGATGCGGCACCGAGATCGGCGGGGTGTCCGCGGGCGCATGCCCGTACACCTTTCCCCGGTGGGCCGCGACGAGCTCGGGCCGGTCGGTCCGGAGGAACTGACCACTGACCGGGAAAGCGCCGTACCGCCGGATCTCCGGTACCCGGGCCGACTGGAGCAGCGGCAGCGTCCCGCCCCCGGCCCCGAGGAAGACGTACGGGGTCCGCAGCTCTCGGCGACGCCCCGTGTCGCGGTCGCGTACCCGCACCAGCCAGGTCGCCCCGTGCCGGCGTAGGGACGTCACCTCCTGGCCGGTTCGCGTGACGCCGCCGCGCTGCCGGAGGGCCGACAGCAGTTGCCGGGTGAGGACGCCGAAGTCGACGTCGGTCCCCTGCGTTGAGCGGGTCATCGCCACCGGCTCGTCCCCGGTTCGGCCGTCGAACATCAGCGGCAGCCAGGAGGCGAGGACGGCGGGGTCGTCGCTGAACTCCATGCCGGCAAAGAGGGGATGGCCCCGCAGGGCCTCCCACCTGGCCCGCAGGTACGCCACGCCGTCGGCGCCGTGGCCGAAGCCCAGATGCGGGACCGACCGGATGAACGCCTCGGGTGATCCGAGCACCCCGCGCTCCACCAGAGCCGCCCAGAACGTCAGGGACGAGACGTACTGCTCACCGATCCGTACGGCGCTCGACGCGTCCACGGTGCCGTCGGGCCGCCGGGGGGTGTAGTTGAACTCGCAGAGCCCGGCGTGGCCGGTGCCGGCGTTGTTCCAGGCGTGGGAACTCTCCAGCCCGGCGTCGTCGAGCCGCTCGACGACGAGGATCCGCCAGTCCGGCTGCACCTCCATGAGCAGCACCCCCAGGGTGGCGCTCATGATGCCGCCGCCGACGAGGACGACGTCCCAGTCCTCGCTCGGGCCGCTCCTCGACCTGATCACGGTGCCACGCTAGGAGCCCACGGCGATGCCTGTCCAAGTCCGCCCGGGCATGGGTGGATACCCGTGCGACATCGCGTCAGCCGAGCAGCACGGCGATGCCGACCAGCACGGGAGCGGACAGGACGGTGGTGAGCAGGATGACGTCCCGCGCCAGCAGGGTGCTCCGGTCGTAGGACGCGGCGTAGACGAAGACGTTCTGCGCGGTCGGCAGGGCCGAGGTGACGGTGACTGCCAGCAGCGCCACCCCCGAGAGCCCGGCAACCCACCGACCGAGTACGTACGCCAGCGCCGGCTGGGCGAGGGTCTTGAGCGCTACGGCCAGCCACACCCGGCGGGCTCCGTCGCCGGACGCCGGGCGTGGTGCGCCGTGCAGGCTCATGCCGTACGCCAGCAACGCCGCGGGTACCGCGAGCGCGGCGGTGAGTTCGACCGGCTCCCGCACCAGCGGCGGCAGGTCCACGCCGGTGGCCGCTCCGAGCACGCCCAGGCCGCAGCCCACCACGACCGGCGTGCGCAGCGGCTGGGTGAGCAGCCGCCAGCGGGGCGGGGCGTCGCCCGCCGTGCGCGAGCCGGCCAGCACGGCCAGCCCGACCGGTGCCATGACCAGCACCTGGAACAGCAGCACCGGGGCCACGAACGACGCGTCACCGAGGGCGTACACCGAGATGGGGACGCCCAGGTTGCCCGCGTTGACGTACGACGAGGTGAGGCCGCCGACCGTCAGCTCGGCCGGCGACAGCCGCCAGCGCCAGCGGGCCAGCGCCACGTACAGCAGCGCGCTGAGCACCGCGCTGCCGGCGGTCGCCACGAGGGCCGCCGACAGGAGCGCCGCCGGATCCGCCTTCGCGAGCGTGAGCAGAAGCAGGGCCGGCGTCGCCACGAAGTAGGACAGCCGCGACAGCACGCCACCGGCGTCGGCGCCCAGCGCGCCTGTCCTGCCGACGATCCAGCCGACGGCGATCACCGCGACCAGGGCGGCGAAGCCGCCGATGACCCCGTTCACCCGGCCGTGCCCGCCGCCGCGCGGTTCACGCCACGGGGGTGGGCGCGGTGTCCGCCGGCCGCGCCGGTGGTGTGCACCGCATGGTCATCGCGGCAGCTCCAGGACGCCGTCGACGCGCCGCGGGATGCCGCGGTAGTCGTCGGTCAGCTCGGGCGGGAGCAGGTCGGCGGGCGCCCCCTGCCAGGTGACCGGACGCAGGAAGCGCCGGATCGCGGTGGTGCCCACCGAGGTGTGCTGGGAGTTGGTCGACGGCCACGGTCCACCGTGGTGCTGGGCCCAGGAGACGGCCACGCCCGTGGGGTAGGCGTCGTAGATCATCCGGCCGGCCCGCGGACGCAGCTTCGCGGAGACCGCCAGCGGCAGCTCCGTCTCGCCCTGCCCGCGCAGCACGGTCGCGGTCAGCGACGATGGCATCTCCGCCAGCGCCCCGAACAGGTCTGCCGTGCCCTCGTAGCGGGCCACGACCGACACCGGCCCGAAGCACTCCTCGGTGACCTCGTCGGGCAGGTCGGCGGCCGTCGTGGTGAGGAGCAGCGGCGCGGCCTGGAAGCCGGCTCCCGCCGGCTGCGCGCCGCGGGCCAGCACCTCGACACCGTCGGCGTCGGCGAGCCCACCGGCGATGCGCCCGTACGCGGTGGCGATGCCCTCGTTGAGCAGCACCGGCGCTCCGGCTTCCCGGACCGCCGCGGCCATCGCCTCGACCACCCCGTCGCCGTCGGCGCCGGCCGGCACGAACACCAGCCCCGGCTTGGTGCAGAACTGGCCGCCGCCGAGGGTGAAGGAGCCGACGAGTTCGATCCCGATCGTCGCGCCGCGCTCGGCGGCGGCCTTCGGCGTCACGACGACCGGATTGAGGCTGCTGAGCTCACCGAAGAACGGCACGGGGTCCGGGCGCTGTTCGATGATCTGCAGCAGCGCCCGTCCGCCGGTGACCGAGCCGGTGAAACCGACGGCGCGGATCGCCGGGTGAGCGACGAGGTCGGCGCCGGCCTGGACGCCGTGGACGACGCCCAGCGTGCCGGCCGGGGCGCCGGCCTTCTCCGCCGCCGCGGCCAGGATGTCGAACACGAGCTGCGACGTCGCGGGGTGGGATCCGTGCGCCTTGACGACGACCGGGCAGCCGGCCGCGAGCGCGGAGGCGGTGTCGCCGCCGGGCACGGAGAAGGCCAGCGGGAAGTTGCTGGCGCCGAAGACCGCGACCGGGCCGATCGGGACGAGCATCCGGCGCAGGTCGGGGCGGGGACCCATCGGAGTGTCCCCGGCGTGGTCGATCGCCGCCTCGACGTAGCTGCCCTCGCCCAGGACCTCGGCGAACAGGCGCAGCTGGTAGCAGGTGCGGGTCAGCTCACCGTTCAGCCGCACCGGTCCGAGCGCCGTCTCCCGGTCGGCGACGGCGACGACGTCCTCCCGCCGGTCCTCCAGCGCGTCAGCCAGGGCACGCAGCAGTGCCGCGCGCCCGTCGCGGCCCAGCGTCTCTAGTCCGGCGGCGGCGGCCTGCGCCGCCGAGCAGAGCCGGTCCACCTCCTCGGTGGTCGTCTCCCGGGCGACGACCTCGACCGCCTGGCCGGTCCGGGGGTCGATGCTCACGACGTCGGACATGCGGGGTACCTCCATGTTGTGGTTCAGCGGGACGCGTCGACGTGGACGCTGTCGACGGTCCAGGCGCGGGCCTGATCGCTCAGGGTGATGCCGAGTCCGGGGCGGTCCGAGATGTACATGCGCCCGCCGCGGGTCTCCAGGCGCTCGTTGAACAGCGGGTACAGCCAGTCGAAGTGCTCCACCCACGGCTCGTGCGGGTAGGCGGCCGCCAGGTGCACGTGGATCTCCATCGCGAAGTGCGGCGCCAGTTGCAGGTTGCTGTGGTCGGCCAGGGTGGCGAGCTTGAGGAACTGGGTGATGCCGCCGATGCGGGGGGCGTCCGGCTGCAGGATGTCCACCGCGCCGGCCCGGATCAGCTCGTAGTGCTCCGCGACGCTGGTCAGCATCTCACCCGTCGCGACGGCGGTGTCCAGCGACCGGGCGAGCTGGGCGTGCCCCACCGCGTCGTACGCGTCCAGCGGCTCCTCGATCCAGACGAGGCCGAACTCCTCCAGCGCCCGGCCCACCCGCATGGCGATCGGCCGGTCCCACTGCTGGTTGGCGTCCACCATGAACGGGACGCCGTCGCCGAGGTGCTCCCGCACCTTGCGCACCCGGCGCAGGTCCTCCGCCGAGTCCGGCTGACCGACCTTGATCTTGATGCCGCCGACGCCCGATTCGAGGGTGCGGGTGGCGTTCTCCAGCACCTGCCCGATCGACTCGTGCAGGAAGCCGCCCGACGTGTTGTAGCAACGGACCGAGTCGCGGTGCGCGCCCAGCAGCTTCGCCAGCGGCAGCCCGGCGCGCTTGGCCTTGAGGTCCCAGAGCGCGACGTCGATCGCGGCGAGCGCCTGGGTGGACGCGCCGCTGCGCCCCACCGACGCGCCGGACCAGACGAGCTTCGTCCACAGCCGGCCGATGTCGCTCGGATCCTCGCCGATCAGGTCCGGGGCGACCTCGCGGGCGTGCGCGAACTGCGCCGGCCCGCCGGCCCGCTTGGAGTAGCTGAAGCCGACGCCCTCGTGCCCGGCCTCGGTGCGGATCTCGGCGAAGAGGAACGCGATCTCCGTCATCGGCCGCTGTCGGCCGGTGAGGACCTTCGCGTCGCTGATCCCGGTGGGCAGCGGGAGGGTGACGGACGAGAGCGTCACCGACTCGATCCGGTCGAGGACTGCGGGGGCGGTGGTCATGTCTCTCCTTCGTCAGAGAACAGCGGGTCAGCGGACCAGGCAGGGTCGCTTGGGGTCGAACGCCCAGCCGGGCACGAGGTACCGCATCGCCACGGCGTCGTCCCGGGCGCCGAGGCCGTGCTCCAGGTACAGCTCGTGCGCCGCGGCCAGGGCGTCGCGGTCCAGCTCCACGCCGAGTCCGGGTGCGGTGGGGACCGCGATCCGCCCGTCCCGGATCGACAGTGGCGCACGGGTGAGCGCCTGCCCGTCCTGCCAGATCCAGTGCGTGTCCAGCGCGGTGATCTCGCCCGGTGCGGCCGCGCCCACGTGGGTGAACATCGCCAGCGAGATGTCGAGGTGGTTGTTGGAGTGCGAACCCCAGGTGAGGCCGAAGTCGTGGCACAGTTGCGCGACCCGGACCGAGCCGCGCATCGTCCAGAAGTGCGGATCGGCGAGGGGGATGTCGACCGCGTTCGACCGGACCGCGTGGGCCATCTGCCGCCAGTCCGTCGCGATCATGTTGGTGGCCGTCGGCAGCCCCGTGGCCCGCCGGAACTCCGCCATGACCTCGCGCCCGGAGAACCCGCCCTCGGCGCCGACCGGGTCCTCGGCGTACGCGAGCACGCCGGCCAGGTCCCGGCAGAGTTCGACGGCCTCGGCCAGCAGCCAGCCGCCGTTCGGGTCGAGCGTGATGCGGGCGTCCGGGAACCGCTCGGCGAGGGCCCGGACCGCGGCGATCTCCTGCTCGCCGGCCAGCACGCCGCCCTTGAGCTTGAAGTCGGTGAACCCGTAGCGCGCCTGCGCCGCCTCGGCGAGCGCCACGATCGCGTCGGGGGTCAGTGCCGGTTCGCGGCGCAGCCGTTCCCAGTCGTCGGCCGGTGCGGCCTCCGCCAGGTAGGGCAGGTCGGTGCGGCGGCGATCACCGATGTAGAAGAGGTAACCGAGCATCGGTACGGTGTCGCGCTGCTGCCCGTCGCCGAGGAGTTCCGCCACCGGCACGCCGAGGTGCTGACCCAGCAGGTCCAGCAGCGCCGACTCCAGCGCGGTCACCGCGTGGACCGTCGTGCGCAGGTCGAAGGTCTGCAGCCCGCGCCCGCCGGCGTCGCGGTCGGCGAACCGGTCGGCCACCGCGCGCAGCAGCCGGGCGAACCGGGCGACCGGCTGCCCGACGAGCAGCTCGCCGGCGTCGGAGATGGTCCGGCGGATCGCCTCGCCGCCCGGCACCTCGCCGACGCCGATCCGCCCCTCGCTGTCGGTGACGACGGCGATGTTGCGGGTGAAGAAGGGCCCGTGGGCGCCGCTGAGGTTGAGCAGCATGCTGTCGTACCCGGCGACCGGCACCGCCTCGACGCGGGCCACGGTCGGGGTGCGGCCGGTCATCGCCGTCCTCGCGGGGCCGGGAGCTGGGTCAGGGAGATCTTCTCGACCAGGGTGGTCAGCTCGGCCAGTTCGGTCTCGGTCAGGTCCGCCAGCGGGGGGCGGACCCGGCCGCCGTCGCGGCCGACCGCGGTCAGGCCGGCCTTCACGATGGAGACGGCGTACCCCTTGGTCCGGTCCCGGATGTCCAGGTACGGGATCACGAAGTCGGTGAGCATCTGGTAGACCGCCGGGCGGTCCTGGGCGCGTACGGCGGCGTAGAACCGGAGCGCGAACTCGGGCAGGAAGTTGTACAGCGCGGAGGAGTACGTGCTCACCCCGAGCTGGAGCAGCGGCAGTGCGAACGTCTCGGCGGTCGGCAGCCCACCAACGTAGATCAGCCGGTCGCCGACCCGGGCGTAGGTCCGGGTCATCTGCTCGATGTCGCCGATTCCGTCCTTGAGCCCGATCAGGTTGGGGTTGCGGTCGGCGATCTCGGCCACGGTGGCGTCGGTGAGCACGGCGTTCGCGCGGCTGTAGACGATGACGCCGAGGTCGGTCGCGCGGCACACGGCGCTGACGTGCTCGACCAGGCCCTGCTGGCTGGCCTCGGTGAGGTACGGCGGGAACAGCAGCAGACCGTCGGCACCGGCGGCCTGGGCGGCCTGGGCCTGGGCGACGGCGACGGCGGTGCCGCCGGTGGCCGGCGCGATGACGGGAACCTTCCCGGCCACCTCGCCGACGGCGGCCCGGACGACGCGGTCCATCTCGGCCGAGGTCAGCGAGAACCCCTCGCCGGTGCCGCCCGCGGCGAACAGGCCGGCCACGTCGAAGCTCGCCTGCCACGCGAGGTGCTCCCGGTACCGGGCCTCGTCGAACTGCAGGTCGGCGTCGAAGTGGGTGACCGGGAAGGAGAGCAGGCCCGACTTCAGCCGGTCAGCGAGAACGTCCGGGGGCAGCAGCGTCACGGTGATCGTGTCCTTGGGGGTCCGGGTCCGCGCCGGAGTCAGCCGGCGGTGCGGACGGTGGTCACGATCACGGTAAGAACCGGCCATGATGCATGTCCAAGAGCAGTTCCGCATCGAACGATGCCCACCAGGTATCAGGAGGCGACCGGCCGCTCCAGCGCGGCCAGCGCCCGCCACAGGGCCGGGTTTTTCGAACTCCTGGCCCACAACAGGTGAAGCTCGACCGGCTCGGGTGTGGGTGTCTCCAGCCGGACGAACCCCACCCCCTCGATGGGCAGGCGTGCGGCGGACGCGGGGACGAACGCGACACCACGACCTGCTGCCACGAGCCAGAGCATGGTGAGCACCTGGCTCACGGTGTGCACGGTGTTCTCGGCGGCGATCGGCACGACGCCCGCGACCAGGTCGTAGAAGTACTTGGCCTTGGTCGGCGAGTGCATGACGACGGGCTCGCCCGCCAGGTCCGCGGCCACCGCCGGCCGGCCCAGCTCGAGCAGCCGGTGACCCGCGGGCGCGGCGACGAGCAGCGCCTCCCGGTGCAGCAGCCGAGAGCCGAAGGCCTCCTCGTCGAAGGGTGGTCGGGCCAGCCCGAGGTCGACCTCCTCCTTGAGCAGGCCGGCCACCTGCTCGCGGGTCACCATCTCGGTCAGGTCGACGGCGACGTCGGGCAGCTCCCGGCTCAGGCCGTTCAGCAGCTCTCCGAGGACCCCGTACGCCGACGCGGCCGTGAACCCGATCCGGACCACACCGCTGGCCCCGGACGACACCCGCCGGGCCAGCTCCGGTGCCGAGTCGGCGAGAATGAGCAGGCGGCGGGCCTCGACCAGGAACGCCGTGCCCGCCGCCGTGAGGGTGACCCGACGGTTGTCCCGCTCCAGCAACTGGGCACCCACCACCCGTTCCAGCTTCTGGATCTGACGACTCAGGGGAGGCTGCGTCATCTGCAGCCGGGCGGCAGCGCGGCCGAAGTGCAGCTCGTCGGCGACGGCCACGAAACCGCGAAGTTGCTCCAGCGTGAACGCCATGTCAAGAAGGTATCAATTGATGCTCCATTGGATTTGGACAGGCATGAGCCGAGGTTCTTACGCTGCCGTCATCCAGGCGTCCGTGACCCCACTCACAGCGCCCACGGCTGAAACATGGCTCTGCTAAGAGGAGAACGACATGAGCATCAACCGCGTGCGCCAGTGGGCGACGGCGGGTGCCGGGATGGCCCTGGCCCTCTCGCTCGCCGCCTGCGGCGGCAACGTCGGCGGGGAATCCAGCGACGAGGCGAAGTTCCCGGGTGACTCCCCGATCACGATTCTCGTCGGGCAGGACCCGGGCGGCAGCACCGACCTCATCGCCCGGGCACTGGCCGACCAGGTCAAGACCGACCTCGGTGTGCCCGTCACGGTGGAGAACAAGCCCGGCGCGAACGGCGCCCTCGCCGCGAAGGAGCTGGCCGGCAAGAAGGCCGACGGGCACACCCTGATGGTCTACAACGGCAGCCTGGCGTACATCACGCCGCTGGCCGTCGCCAAGGGCCAGGCGCCGGACATCGCGGACTACGAGATCGTCACCGGCATCAGCCAGGACGACTACGTGCTCGTGACGGCGCCGAAGTCCGGCTTCAAGACCGTCGACGACCTGGCCAAGGCCGGGCGGCAGATCACCTTCGGCACCACGGGTGTCGGGACGGGCAGCCAGCTCTCCCAGGAGCTGCTGTTCAGGCAGGCCAACATCAACGCCAAGGCCGTTCCGTTCGACGGCGGGTCGCCCACGCTGACCGCGGTCCTCGGTGGCCAGGTGGACGTCGGGTCGATCCAGCTGGGCGAGGCGATCGAGCAGATCCAGGCCGGCAAGCTGACCCCGATCGTCACCTTCGCCGAGAAGCGGCCGTCGTACCTGCCCGACACCCCGACCGCCGTGGAGGCGGGCCACGACGTGCCGGTGCAGCAGTCGCGGGCGATCTTCGCTCCGAAGGGCACGCCGAAGGAGGTCATCGACCGGCTCCGTCAGGCCTTCCAGAAGGCGTTCCAGGCCGACGCGTACAAGAAGTTCAACGAGGACAACCAGCTCACCCCGAACGAGGCCGACGGCGAGGAGCTGCGCAAGCAGTGGACCGGAAACCTGGACAAGTACCGCGGCGTGGTCGAGAAGTACTCCATCAACCTCGGCGGAGCGAAGTGACCGCTGCCCACGGCGGCCTGCCAATCCAGGGAAGCCCCGGTGGCCACGCGGCCGCCGGGGCCACCCGGGCGGAGACGGACGAGGAACGTCCCCTCGAAGAGCTCAGCCTCGACGAGGCGATCCACCGGGTCGAGGAGGCCGAGCACGAGGGCCGGCCGCCCGCGGCCGGGCGGCGGAGCAACGTTCTCGTCGCTGTCGCCGTCGTCGCACTCGGTGTCGCCGCGTTGGTCGGCTCCGCCCGCCTCGGACTCGGGACGGTGCGCAGCCCCGACTCCGGCACCTGGCCGCTGCTGGTGAGCGCCGCGCTCGTCGTGCTGGGCCTCGGCCTCCTCGCCGCCGCCCGACGGACGACGGACGCGGAACGCTTCTCCAGGGCGAGCTGGCTGGTCCTCGGCGGCCTGGCCACCATGGTCGTGTTCGTCGCGGTCATCGGGACGATCGGTTTCGAGATCCCCGCCGCCCTGCTCGCCTTCGTCTGGCTGCGGTTCCTCGGCCGGGAGGGCTGGCGGACGTCCGTCCTGGCGAGCCTCGGCGTGGTGGTCGGGTTCTACCTCGTCTTCGTCGCGGCCCTCTCCGTTCCCATCCCGCACCTCTTCTAGGAGGGCCCGTGGACTTCGCGCCCGTGCTCGACGGCTTCGGCGTCGTACTCGAACCGACGAACCTGCTGTACTGCCTGATCGGCGTCGTCATCGGCATGCTGGTCGGCGTCCTGCCCGGCCTCGGTCCCGCGGCCACCATCGCGATCCTGCTGCCGGTCACCTTCGGCATCGAGCCGGTGACCGCGATCATCATGCTCGCCGGCATCTTCTACGGCGCCCAGTACGGCGGCACCATCACCTCGGTGCTCCTCCGGCTGCCCGGCGAGGCGTCCTCGGTGGTGACCGTCTTCGACGGCCACGCGCTGGCCCGGCAGGGTCGGGCCGGTACCGCCCTCGGCGTCGCCGCCGTCGGTTCCTTCATCGGCGGCACCGTCTCGATCATCGCCTTGACGCTGGTCGCGCCCGTGGTGGCCGGCTTCGCGCTGGACTTCGGTCCACCCGAGTACACGGCCCTGGCACTGCTCGGCATCCTGCTGGTGGCCACGGTGAGCAGCGGCGGACGGCTCAAGGCCGTGATCGCCGCCTGCGTCGGCCTGCTGTTGGCCACGGTCGGCCGGGACAGCTTCACCGGCGCGGAGCGGTTCACCTTCGAGAACCTGTCGCTGGCCGACGGCCTGGACTTCGTGCCGATCGCGATGGGTCTCTTCGGCCTCGGCGAGATCCTCTACAACCTGGAGGAGCGCCACCGGGCGGTGCAGGCGCCGACGAAGGTCGCCAACGTGTGGCCGTCGCGCGCGGACCTCCGCGAGTCGTCGGGGGCCATCGGACGCGGTTCCGTCCTGGGCTTCGTCCTGGGCATCCTGCCCGGCGGCGGTGCGACCCTGGCCTCGCTGGCCGCCTACGCGCTCGAGAAGCGCCGGTCCAGGAACCCGGAGCGGTTCGGCAGGGGCGCCGTCGAGGGCGTCGCCGCCCCGGAGACGGCGAACAACGCGGCCGCGACGTCCTCCTTCATCCCGCTGCTCACCCTCGGCATCCCCGCCAACGCGACCATGGCGGTCATCTTCGGGGCGCTGCTGATCCAGGGGGTCAGCCCCGGCCCCCAGCTGGTCAGCCAGGAGCCCGAGCTGTTCTGGGGCGTGGTCAACTCGATGTACATCGGCAACATCCTGTTGCTGATCATGAGCATCCCGCTGGTCGGCCTGTTCGTGAAGATCCTGCGGGTCCGGGCCACGATCCTCGCGCCCATCACGGTCCTGATCACACTGGTCGGCGTCTACACGGTCAACAACGACGTCTTCGACATCGGGCTGGTGATCGTCTTCGGCGCCCTCGGGTACCTGATGAAGAAGTTCGGCTTCGACCCGGGCCCGCTGGTGCTGGCCTTCGTGTTGGGCTCGCTGCTGGAGGACTCGCTGCGCCGCTCACTGCTGATCTTCGACGGGGACGCGACCGGCTTCTTCACCCGGCCGATCTCGGGCACCCTGCTCGCCCTGTTCCTGCTCGTCGCCCTGCTCCCGCCGGTCCGGGCCGCCCTCGCCCGCCGACGGTCCACGTCCCGCCCCGACCCCGTACCCCACGACACCAAGGAGCTCGTGTGACCGTTCTCGTCGCGTACGTCCCCACGCCCGAAGGGGACGCCGCCCTCACCGCGGGCCTCGCGGAGGCCGCACGTCGCGGGGAGCGGCTGGTGGTCCTCAACACGCCGCGGGAGGGTGCGCCGGTCAGCGCGGAGATGGCCGCCGCGGACGCGGTCCGCGCCATGGTCGAGCAGGGCGCGGCGGCCGGCGTCGCCGTCGAGGTCCGCCAGGACGCGCACGCCGGGGACGTCGCCGACGAGGTCGTGCGCGTCGCCGAGGCGGTCGAGGCCTCGGTGATCGTGATCGGCCTGCGCCGCCGCTCGCCGGTCGGCAAGCTGATCATGGGCAGTGCCGCGCAGCGCATCCTGCTCGACGCCGACCGGCCCGTGCTCGCCGTCAAGCCCTGACCGTCGGGGCCGGCCGGGCGGCGGACGGCGGCTGCCGCCGGCCCAGCCCGAGCACGGCGGCGGTGGCCAGGCCCCAGGCGGCGGCCACCGTCAGCAGGAGCCGTTCCAGCACGCCGACCAGGCCGCCGCGCCCGACGGTCAGCATGGCCAGCCCGATCGCCGCGGACAGCGGCAGTGCCAGGGCCGCGCCGATCCCGGCCACCCGGCGCAGCGCCCGCCCCGCCGCCGGGGAGAGCAGCACCGCCACCATGGCGAAGACCACCGCGGCGGTGGCCGCGATGCTCGCGCCGCCGTGCACCAGGTCGGCCACGGTGGCGGCCTCGAATGGCGGCAGCGGGCAGCCGGTGGAACAGGTCACCACCCCGGAGAGCGCCGTGCCGGCCGCGCCGGCCACGAGCAG
Organism: Micromonospora sp. NPDC005299; assembly: GCF_042872345.1. NCBI lineage: Bacteria > Bacillati > Actinomycetota > Actinomycetes > Micromonosporales > Micromonosporaceae > Micromonospora > Micromonospora sp. NPDC005299. The sequence continues at coordinate 363,785 of NZ_JBIAKG010000004.1, read as the reverse complement.
CGCCGCCGCCGTCCGCAGCGCCGGGGGCAGCGCCGCGGCGAGCAGCAGCAGCGCCGCCGCCAGGGCGAAGACCCCGATCCGGTACGCCCCGGCGTACCCGCTGTCGGTGACGCCGGCCTCGCTGACGTACCCGGTCAGGCCCGGGCCGGGACCGGCGACCACGGCGACCGTCACGGCCACCACCCCGGCCACGACGCAGCCGGCCGCGGCGGACGCGGCGGCGGCCCGCAGGACGTTCGGGTCAGCCACGCCCGTGCGGCGTGGTCCAGCCGGACAGGTCCGGACCGAGCGGCACGATCCGGGTCGGATTGATCATCTCGTGGGTGGCGTAGTAGTGCCGCTTGATGTGGTCGAAGTCGACCGTCTCGCCGAAGCCCGGGGTCTGGAACAGGTCCCGGGCGTACGCCCAGAGCACCGGCATCTCGGTGAGCTTCTGCCGGTTGCACTTGAAGTGCCCGTGGTACGCCACGTCGAAGCGGACCAGCGTGGTGAACAGCCGCACGTCGGCCTCGGTGATCTGCTCGCCCATGAGGTAGCGACGCCCGGCCAGCCGCTCCGACAGCGCGTCCAGCCGGGCGAACAGCGCTGTGTACGCCTCGTCGTAGGCCTCCTGAGAGGTGGCGAAGCCGCACCGGTAGACGCCGTTGTTGACGTCCCGGTGGATCTCCGCCATCAGCGCGTCCAGCTCCGGCCGCAGCTCGACCGGGTAGAGGTCCGGCGCGCCCGGCTTGTGGAACCGCCGCCACTCGGTGGAGAAGTCGAGGGTGAGCTGCGGGTAGTCGTTCGTGACCACCCGGCCGGTCAGCGTGTCGACCAGCGCCGGCACGGTCACCCGGCCGGTGTAGTCGGGGTCGGTGGCCAGGTACGCGTCGCTGAGGAACCCGATGCCGAGCACCGGGTCGAAGCCGTCCTGGTCGAGGCTGAACCGCCAGCCCCGCTCGTCCCGGATCGGGTCGACCGTGCCCAGCGAGATCACCTCGTCCAGCCCGAGCAGGCCGCGCACGATCCGGGCCCGGTGCGCCCACGGGCAGGCCCGGCACCAGACCAGCCGGTAGCGGCCCGCCTCCAGCGGCCAGCGGCCCTGGTCGTCGGGCCCGCCGCCCTCCGGGGAGGTGGAGTGCGGGGTGACCCGACCGGTGAACCGGTTGGGCTGGCGGACGAACGCGCCGCCGCCGGCGGCTTCTGCGCTGAACTGGGCCCGGGCCATGCGGCCAACCTATCCGTTCCGGGCGCGGATATCCTGGCGCCGGGCGTCCCCGTGATCCGGCGGGCGACCCGCCACCACCCCCGTCCACCCCCCCGAAGGACTGAGCGCCGATGACCGTCGCATACCTCGTGGCCGGTGTCCGCACCCCGATCGGCCGGTACGCCGGCGCCCTCGCCGGGGTCCGCCCCGACGACCTGGCCGCGCACGTGATCCGCGAGCTGGTCGCTCGCCACCCCTCGGTGGACTGGGCCCGCACCGACGACGTGATCCTGGGCTGCGCCAACCAGGCCGGCGAGGACAACCGCAACGTGGCCCGCATGGCCGCGCTGCTCGGCGGGTTGCCCGAGGAGGTGCCGGGCAGCACGGTCAACCGGCTCTGCGGCTCCGGGCTGGACGCCCTCGCCACCGCCGCCCGCGCCGTCGTGGCGGGGGAGGCCGACCTCCTGGTCGCCGGCGGGGTGGAGAGCATGAGCCGGGCGCCCTTCGTGATGCCCAAGGCGACCACTCCGTTCGCCCGCACCGCCGAGGTCTACGACACCACCATCGGCTGGCGGCTGGTGAACCCGCTGATGAAGAAGGGGTGGGGCATCGACTCGATGCCGGAGACGGCGGAGAACGTCGCCGCGGACTTCGGCGTCGACCGGGCCGCGCAGGACGAGTTCGCGTTCCGCTCCCAGCAGCGTGCCGCCAAGGCGCAGGCCGACGGCCGGCTGGCCGAGGAGATCGTGCCGGTGACCGTGCCGGCCGGCAAGCGGGAGACGAAGCTGGTCGAGGTCGACGAGCACCCCCGGGAGACCACGCTTGCGAAGCTCGCCGCGCTGCCCACCCCGTTCCGCGAGGGCGGCACGGTCACGGCCGGCAACTCCTCCGGCGTCAACGACGGCGCGGTTGCCCTGCTGGTCGCCTCCGCGGCGGCCGTCGAGCGCTACGGCCTCACCCCGCTGGCCCGGGTGAGCGGAGCGGCGGCGGCCGGCGTGCCGCCGCGGATCATGGGCATCGGACCGGTCCCGGCCACGCGGAAGCTGCTCGACCGGCAGGGCATCGGCCTGGCCGACCTCGACGTGATCGAGCTGAACGAGGCGTTCGCCGCCCAGTCGGTGGCGGTGCTGCGCGAGCTGGGGCTGCCCGAGGACGCCGAGCACGTCAACCCGAACGGCGGGGCGATCGCGCTGGGCCACCCGCTCGGCGCCAGCGGCGCCCGGCTGGCCCTCACCGCGGCGCTGGAGCTGCGCCGCCGGGGCGGCCGGCGGGCCCTGGCGACCATGTGCATCGGCGTCGGGCAGGGCATCTCGCTGCTGCTGGAGTCCGCGGGCTGACGGCGGGCGGGCGCACGGTCGAGAGTGGATCTCCCGTTCCTGGGTGTGCCCGCCTAGAGTGGTGTGGACCACACCATGCCGCGGATCGACCCGGTCGCCGGGCTGCCCGCGCGGCGACGACCTGGGGGACCGAGCGATGCAGACGCCGGACGGCCTTCCCGCCGAGATCGACCTGACCCGGCCGAGCGCCGCCAGGGTCTACGACTACTTCCTCGGCGGCGCGCACAACTTCGAGATCGACCGGCAGCTCGCCGAGCAGATCGCGGCCATGACGCCGAACCTGGCGGCCACCATGCGCTCCGGGCGGGAGTTCCTGTGCCGGGCCGTCCGGGTGCTGCTCGACGCCGGCATCGACCAGTTCCTCGACATCGGCTCGGGGATCCCCACGGTCGGCAACGTGCACGAGGTGGCCCAGGCGGCCAACCCGGAGGCCCGGATCGTCTACGTCGACATCGACCCGGTCGCCGTGGCCCACAGCCGGGAACTGCTCGCCGGCAACGACCGGGCCACGGCGATCCTGGCCGACCTGCGGGAGCCGAAGCTGATCCTGGACCAGGCCCGGGCCGGCGGCCTGATCGACTTCGACCGCCCGCTCGGCATCCTGCTCGCCGGGGTGGTGCACTTCATCCCCGACGACGACCGGCCGGGCGACATCCTGGCCACCCTGCGGGCCGCCGCGGCGCCCGGCAGCTTCCTGGTCATCTCGCACTCGACCTTCGAGGACCAGCCGCAGGAGATGCTCGACGCGCAGCGGCTGTCGGCGCGCACCGCCACCGAGATCACGCTGCGCTCCCGGGCCGACATCACCGGCTTCTTCGGCGACTGGACGCTGCTCGAACCGGGCGTCGTGCACATGCCGCTGTGGCGGCCCGACTCGCCGTCCGACGTGGACGAGCACCCCGAGCGGTTCGGGGCGTTCGGCGGCGTCGCCCGGTACGACCGGACGGCCGGCTGAGCCGACATGCGCGCCCCGGACCCCGACGGGGGCGACTTCAGCCGGCCGGGCGCCGCGGCGTACGCCGCCGAGTGGGCCCGGGCGGTGCGGCGCATCGGGTTCGTGCCGCTGAGCGCGGCCGAGACCGAGCGGCTGCTGCTCGCGCACACCGTCCGGCTCGGCCGGGCGCTGCTCGCCCCGACGTTCTCCGCCCAGCCGGCGGAGGACGTCGGGCGGGCCCTGGTCGAGGCGCACCTCACCGAGCCCGGGGTGCTCGACTGGTCGGTGCGGGCGCTCGGCGACCGCTTCCTGTCCTGGGTGCTGCCCGCCCGGGTGGAGCTGCCGGAGGTGCGGGAGCGGATCGCCGCCATGCAGGGCGCGTTCGCCGCCGGCTTCGGCCGGGCGCTCCGCGACCGGGTGTTCAGCCAGCAGGAGCGGATCGCCCGCTCGGCCTGGCAGGCCCGGGACGCGGTGGAGCAGGCGCTGCGGGACAGCGAGGCGCGGTTCCGGGCGGTCTTCACCGGGGCGGCGATCGGCATCGGCATCGCCGGTGTGGACGGGCGGATCATCGAGGTCAACCAGTCCTTCGCGGACATGCTCGGCTACACCGTGGCCGAGCTGCGGCAGCTGACCGTCGACGGGCTGTTCCACCCCGACGACGCCGCCGGCATGTGGGAGCTGTACCAGGAGCTGACCGAGGGCAAGCGGGACAGCGCCCGGGTGGAGAAGCGCTACCACCGCAAGGACGGCAGCGTGGTCTGGACGGACCTCGCCGTGTCGCTGATCCGCCACGACGACGGCCGCCCCCGGTTCACCGTGGCGATGATCGAGGACATCACCGAGCGCTACCAGCTCCAGCAGCGGCTGCGCTTCCAGGCCCTGCACGACCCGCTCACCGGCCTGCCCAACCGGACGCTCTTCTTCGAGACGCTCGGCCAGGTCTTCGACACCGCGGCGGAGGAGCAGCGGGTCGGCCTCTGCTTCATCGACCTGGACGGCTTCAAGGCGATCAACGACAGCCTCGGCCACGACCTGGGCGACCGGCTGCTCAAGGTGATCGGCCGCCGGCTGGCCGACTGCGTGTCCGGCCGCGGCCACCTGGTGGCCCGGATGGGCGGCGACGAGTTCGTCATCCTGGTCGACTCCGACGGCGGCCTCGACGACGCGGTGGAGGTGGCCGAGCTGGCCCTGGCCGCCGTCTCCGCCCCGGTGCACGTCGGCGACCAGCAGTTGGCCGTCTCGGCGAGCATCGGCATCGTGGAGTGCCCGGCCGCCGAGACCAGCGTCTCCGACCTGATGAAGGCCGCCGACACCACGCTCTACTGGGCCAAGGCCGAGGGGCGGGGCCGCTGGGCGGTCTACGACCCGGAGCGCAGCGCCGCCGACATCGCCCGGTCGGCGCTGGCCGCCAACCTGCCCGCCGCGCTGGACCGGGGCGAGTTCGTGCTGCACTACCAGCCGATCGTCTCGCTGGTCGACGGCGCGATGGTGGCGGTGGAGGCGCTGGTCCGCTGGCAGCACCCGGAGCTGGGGCTGATCGGGCCGGACCGGTTCATCGGGCTGGCCGAGGAGACCGGTCTGATCGTCCGGCTCGGCGCCTGGGTGCTCCGGCAGGCGTGCCGCGACGCCGAGAGCTGGCGGCGGGCGTACCCGGAGGCGCGGCTCATGGTCAACGTCAACCTGGCCGCCCGGCAGGCCGACGACCCGGCCATCGTGGAGACCGTCGCCGAGGCGTTGCAGCGCACCGGGCTGCCCGCCGAACTGCTGCAACTGGAGCTGACCGAGAGCGCCGTGATGGGCAGCGCAGGGGAGCCGCTGCGCGCCCTGCACCAGCTCGCCGACCTCGGGATCCGGCTGGCCATCGACGACTTCGGCACCGGCTACTCGAACCTCGCGTACCTGCGCCGGCTGCCGATCCACTGCCTGAAGCTGGCCGGCCCCTTCGTCGAGGGGATCCGGGGCGATGGCGCGGACGTGGTCGCCGACCACCGCGACGAGCGGATCGTGGACGCGCTGGTCCGGCTGGCCCACGCACTGGAGCTGTGGGTGACCGCCGAGGCGGTGGAGACCGCGGAGCAGGCCGAGCGGCTGCGGTCGCTGCGCTGCGACACCGGGCAGGGCCGCTGGTTCGGCCCGCCCATGCCCGCAGCCGACATCCGCACCCGCCTGGCCGACAAGGACGGGCCCCTTCTCCACGCCTCCGGGGGAGAACGGTTCCCTTCTCACCCACCGGAACAGCGAACTGGGCGGGCGCAGCTCCGCGCGGCGGGGGAGGAGACGCGGTGAGCTTGAGCGATTCGCAGGCGGTGGTGTCGGTGGTGGCCGCGCTGGCCATCCTGGCCGGGCTGGCCGGGGTGGTGGTGCCCGGGCTGCCGGCGCTGCCGCTGTGCTGGGGCGGGGTGCTGGTGTGGGCTATCTTCGGCGACGCCGGGCCGGGCCGCTGGGCGGTGCTGGCCGCCGCCACCGTGGTCGCCGTCGGCGGCGGCGTGGTCAAGTACCTCTGGCCGGGGCGCAACCTGAAGCGGACCGGGGTGCCCATCTCGTCGCTGCTGGCCGGCGGGCTGCTCGGCCTGGTCGGCTTCTTCGTCATCCCGGTGATCGGCCTGCCGATCGGCTTCATCGGCGGGATCTGGGGCGCCGAACGGCTCCGGCTGGGCAGCAACCAGCTCGCCTGGCCGGCCACCGTGCAGGCGCTCAAGGCGGCCGGGCTGTCCATGCTGGTCGAATTCCTGGCCGGGCTGGTCATCGCCGTGCTGTGGGTGGCCGGGCTGCTGTTCGCCTGAGCCGGGGCGGCCGTGGGTGGAGCGACGGCGCGGGCGTCCGGGGGTACGGCGAACCGCCGTACTTCAGTGAGAGAGAGGTGGACGCCGCGCGCCGTCGCGGACCGGGCGTTGCCGAGCGCCCGGCGGTCGGCCCGTCGCGATCGGGCCTGGTCACGGGCTCAAGGATGCCCCGGAACGGGTTCGCGCGGCAACGCAATTAGCCGTGCCGGCCGTGAGATTCCCACGGCTGCCGTATTGACCGCCTTGATCGACGGGATCACACTTTGCCCACTCGCACCGGGGAACCCACCTCGAGGAGGTGTGCAGTGGCCACGACACCCGCGCCGACCGCCGAGCAACCGATGGACGACGACGCCCGACGTCTCGCCGAACTCGGCTACAAACAGGAGCTGCACCGCAAGTGGAGCGGCTTCTCCAACTTCGCCATCTCGTTCTCGATCATCTCGATCCTGGCCGGCTGCTTCACCACCTTCGGCCAGGCGTGGAACAACGGCGGTCCGGTCGCCATCTCCTGGGGCTGGCCGCTGATCTCACTGTTCATCCTGATCATCGGCTTCTGCATGGCCGAGCTGGTATCCGCCTACCCGACCGCGGGCGGCATCTACTGGTGGGCCGCCACCATGGGGCGGCCGGTGCACGGCTGGTTCACCGGCTGGCTCAACCTGATCGGCCTGGTGGCCGTGACCGCCTCGGTCGACTACGGCTGCGCCACCTTCCTGAACCTCACCTTCTCCGCGCTCTTCGACGGCTGGGCCGGCACGGCACACCAGACCTTCGGGCTGTTCGTGGTGATCCTCGCCCTGCACGGGCTGATCAACATCTACGGGCACCGCATCATCGACGTACTCCAGAACGTCTCGGTCTGGTGGCACGTGGCCGGCGCGGCCGCGGTGGTGCTCATCCTGCTCCTGGTCCCCGACGACCACCAGAGCTTCAAGTTCGTCTTCACCGAGCGGTTCAACAACTCCGGCTTCGGCGACGGCGACACCGGCGGGCTCACCTTCTGGTTCTACGTGCTGCCGCTGGGCTTCCTGCTCACCCAGTACACGATCACCGGCTTCGACGCCTGCGCGCACGTCTCCGAGGAGACCCGCGGCGCCTCCAAGGCCGCCGCGCAGGGCCTCTGGCGGTCGATCTTCTATTCCGCGGTGGGCGGCTGGATCCTGCTGCTCGCCTTCCTCTTCGCCGCCACCGACGTGGACGCCATCAACTCCGCGGGCGGCTTCTCCGGGGCCATCTTCGAGTCCGCGCTGACCCCGTTCTTCTTCAAGGCCGTCATCATCATCTCCACCATCGGCCAGTTCTTCTGCGGGATGAGCTGCGTGACCTCGATGTCCCGGATGGCGTACGCGTTCAGCCGGGACCGCGCGGTGCCGGGCTGGCGGCTCTGGTCCCGGGTGAACCGCAACGGCACCCCGGTCAACGCGATCATCGCGGCCACCCTGGCCGGTCTGGTGCTCACCCTGCCGGCGCTCTACCAGAAGGCCGGCGTGCCGGTCGCCTTCTACGCGGTGGTCTCGGTCGCGGTGATCGGGCTGTACCTGTCCTTCCTCATCCCGATCTTCCTGCGGCTGCGGATGGGGGACCGGTTCGTTCCGGGCCCGTGGACGCTGGGCCGGAGGTACAAGCTGCTCGGCTGGATCGCGGTGATCGAGATCGCGATCATCTCCGTCTACTTCGTGCTGCCGATCGTGCCGGCCGGCGTCCCCGGCAACGCGGAGTTCACCTGGACGGCCGTGAACTACGCCCCGCTCGCCATCGGCGGGGTGCTGCTCGGCGTGGCGGTCTGGTGGTACGCCTCGGCCCGGACGTGGTTCACCGGCCCCCGCCGTACCGTCGACGTGCCCGCGCAGCGCCCCGCCACGGACGCCGCGCCGGCCGACGACCCGGCCTGACCCGCCCCCCTCGTCGGCGCCGGGTCACCCGGCGCCGACGAGGAGCGCCGGGGGCTGCGGCCGCCGCGCCCCGGCCGGGAAGCGGAGGACCCGGTCGTCGTCCGCCGCCGGGCTGCCCCGGCCGTCGCGGTTGCTGCTGGTCACCCACAGGGCGCCGTCGGGGGCCACTTCGACGGTACGCAGACGGCCGTAGACCCCCTGCAACACGGCGGTGGGGGTGCCGACCCGACCGAAGGCGTCGACGGGTACGGCCCAGAGCCGCGCTCCTCGCAGCGCCGCGACGAACAGCGTGCCGGCGGCGAAGGCGGCCCCGCTCGGTGACGCCTCCGCCGGCGACCAGACGACGACCGGGTCGCGGAACCGGGGATCACCGCTCCGGCCCTCGACGACCGGCCAGCCGTAGTTGCCGCCCGGCACGATCCGGTTCACCTCGAGCGTCGCCGAGCGACTGGGTTTCACGCAGGAGGCCCTCCTGCGGGAGGCGGCGGCCTTCCCGACGGACGACGGGACCTCGTGGTCTGCGGCCTCCTGGCACCCGAATGGCGCAACCGTCGAGGCACTACCGCCCGGAGCGCCGACGCGCGAGATGGACGGTGATGTCGGCGGCGACCTCGACCGTCTCGGGCAGGACCTGCAGGATCCGGCCGAACACCTGCTCCCGCTGGGAGCCGGGCAGCAGGAGGTAGGCGGAGACGGTCGACAGATGGCCGACGTAGTCGTGCCGCGTCATCGTCACACGCCGCCCGACCACGGACTGCCGAACATCGGCGAACCACTCGGACCGTTGGAGCTCGGTGCCCGGCCACTGCATGGCATGTCCCGGCGGCGTCCCGTCCGGAGACGGCACATGGTCGCTGTCCAGGAACGGCGCCCGGGCCGCGCGGACAGCTTCCTCCACACCCGGGTCCGCCAGCTGGATCGGTCCTCCGAAGGACGCGAAGACGCCGCCCGGTTCCAGCAGCGCGGCCATGCGCGACCACCGACCCTCCGGGTTCGTCCAGTGCAGCGCCGCCGCCGCGTAGACCAGTCCGTAGCGCTCGCCCGGTCGCAGGTCCTCGAACGCGGCCTGCACGGTCCTCACGTCTGCCGGTACGTGCTTGCGCAGCTCGGCGAGCATGGCCCCGTCCGGCTCGGTCGCGGTGACCGTGAGCCCCCGCTGCGCGAACAGGCGTGTTGCCTTGCCGGTCCCGGCGCCGATCTCCAGGGCGGTCCGGACCGGTTGACCCGCGTACGCCATCACCAGGTCGAACAGCTCTACGGGATAGCCCGGCCGGAACCGTTCGTATGCTTCCGCCACCGCTCCGAAGCTCATTGCCCGACCAGACATGCCGAGATCCTGGCACCGTTTGCGCCATCAAGGCTCAACGTATTCGCTGGCTCGTGCACCGCTCGACCGGTGGGAATGGCCGAAAGTACGACGGCTCGGGACCCGGTCTGAACTTGTGGCCGAGGGGCCGGGACGGTCGCTCGGCCAGGCTCTGGGCATGTCATGGAACGATTTGAGAGACGTCGGCACGATCGACGACGGTCGGCCGCGAGCCGCCGCGCCCCGGGCGCGGAAGCGCATCGTGGCGCTCGATGTGCTTCGGGGCTTCGCCCTGTGCGGGATCCTGCTGGCGAACGTGAAGCCGATCGCCCACCGCGGCGGCGAACTCGGCACCGCGCACCTACCGGAGACAACCGCTGCGACGGTGCTGCATCTGCTGGTCGACCAGCGATTCTTTCCGATCTTCTCGTTGCTGTTCGGCATCGGCTTCTCCCTGTTGCTGGAGTCGGCGCAGGCGCGGGCCCGGCAACCGCGAGTGGTGCTGCTGCGCCGGATGCTGGCGCTGCTGGCCGTGGGTCTTCTCCACCTGCTGCTGTTGTGGAAGGGCGACATTCTCACCGTGTACGCGGTGCTCGGCCTGCTGGTCCTGCTGCCCTCCACGTGGCTGCCGCGTCGCGTGGTGGCGATCGCCGCCGGGGTGCTCATCGTGCTGTCGGTGGCTCTGCTTGGCGGCGGGTACACGGTGGTCCCCGGTCTGTTCCTGCTTGGTTCGGCACTGACCAGGTACGGAGTGGTCAGAAGGATCGGCTCGGGCCCCCGTACCACGGCGATGGTGGGGTTGATCCTTGCCCTTGCCGCCGTGCCCGCCACGGTGATCCAGTTGCGCGCGGGCGCGGACAGCGCGGCGGTGAGGATCGCCTATCCGGCGGCCGGGCTGCTGACCGCCGGCGCCTACGTGTGCGGGCTGTTGCTGCTGCTCAGGACCCGGCTGGCCGGGCCGTTGACCGTCGTGTTCCGGCCGCTGGGACGGATGGCGCTGACGAACTATCTGACCGCCACGGCGCTCGTGCTGGCGATCTCCGGGGTGGTCGGCGACACGGACCGCTGGTCGGTCGGCGGGGTGGTCGTGGTCGCCGGGGCGGTCCTCTTTGTGCAGTGGGGCTGGTCGGTAGTCTGGCTGCGCCGGTGCCACCAGGGGCCGGTCGAGTGGCTGTGGCGTTGGGTGACGTGGTGGCAGCGGCCGCCGCTGCGGCGCCCGCGATGACGAGGCGCTGCTGCGGATCGGGCATGAGGGGCATCATGATTCTCGCTGGCAGGCGCATCGCCCTGCGCCGGGCCGGCCTGCCGGGCGTGCTGGTCGAGGCCGCGTTCGGCCTGCTGCTCGCCGCCGGTGTCGCCATCGAGGTGGCGGCGGTGCTGAGTCGCCGCCCGGCCTGGCCGGTGGGTGCGGCGCTGGTGCTGATCACCGCAGCGGTGTGCGGGGCTGCGCTGCTGCGACGACGGTTCCCCGGTCGGGCGGCGGCTGTGGCGATCGTTCTGTGCGCCGTCGCCGAGTTGATCGACTGGCAGACCGGCCAGCAGAGTCAACCCGCTCCGATCGCCTGCCTGGCGCTACTGGTGGTGGTCGCCTCCGCAGTGCGGTACCTGCCCGGTTCGGCGCGCGCCGTCGCGGTCGCCGCCAGCTCCGGGGTGGTCGCCGCCGGCACCATCGAGCGGTATGCGACCTACCTGGCTCAGGACATCCCGAACGCGCGAACGGCCACGAAGATCATGGTGGCCGGTTGGGGGGTCGCGGTCACGGTGGGCCTGTGGCGGCGGCTCGGCGACGCGCGGCGGAGGGCCATGGTCGACGGGGTACGGCGTACCGAACGACTGGCCCTCGCCCGTGACCTGCACGACGTCGCGGCCCATCACCTGACCGGCTTGATCATCCAGGCTCAGGTCGCGCAGATCGCCACCGATGCCGACCCGCCCACGGTCCGGGCGACCCTGACCGAGATCGAGACGGCTGGTGCTCAGGCGCTCGCCTCCCTGCGGCAGGTGGTGCGGCTGCTGCGGGACGACGAGCCGGAGGTTGCGCCCGTGCCGGATTCGCTGGCCGAACTGATGGATCGATTCGACGGCACCGGCATCCGCGCGGGCCTCGACCTGCCTGACGGCCCCATGCCGGCCGACTGGCCGTCGGAGACCACCGTCGGCATCTACCGGATCGTGCAGGAAGCGCTGACCAATGTGGCCCAGCACGCGCGCGACGTACGTACCGTCACCGTGACGCTCGCCCACGACGGGCGGACCATCCGGCTCTGCATCGCCGACGACGGGCAGCCCGGCCGCGCTACCCGCCCCGACGGCCACGGTCTGATCGGAATGCGCGAGCGAGCCGCCGCTCTCGGCGGTGAGCTGAGCGCCGGTCCGGGCACACCGAGCGGATGGACAGTCGAGGCCACCATCCCCGCACCGGGAGGGTCATGACCATTCGCGTGCTCGTCGCCGAGGACCAGGCGATCGTCCGCCGAGGTCTTCGGCTGCTGCTGGAGAGCCAGCCCGACATCACGGTGGTCGCCGAGGCCGTCGACGGCCCGGAGGCGATCAGCCTCGCCCGGGAACTCCGCCCGGACGTCTGCCTGGTGGACCTCCAGATGCCGCGATTGGATGGCCTCGACGTGACCCGCGCGCTCGCCGGTGCCGCTGTACGCGACCCACTGCGGGTCGTGATCATCACGACCTTCGACCTGGACGAGTACCTGTACAGCGCGCTCCGGTCGGGAGCGGTCGGGTTCATCCTCAAGGATTCGGGGCCGGCCCTGCTGGCCGAGGCGGTGCGGGCGGCGCACGCCGGTGACGCCATGATCTCGCCGTCGATCACGATGCGGCTGCTGAAGCAGTTCGGGCCGATCGCGGTCCGAACGCCGCGCCCGCCTGCCACACCGCTGACCGATCGGGAGATCGAGCTGATCACGCGCCTCGCCCGGGGACGCACCAACCAGGAGATCGCGCAGGAGCTGTTCATCTCGCTGAGCACGGTGAAGGCCCACGTGGCCAACATCCAGGACAAGCTGCAGCTGCGGAACCGCACCGAGATCGCCGCCTGGGCCTGGGAAAACCGATTGGTGACGGAGACCTGACCGGGGAGGTGACGTAAGACGTCCGCCGCCCGACCGGCTGTCGAGCAGCCGATGTCATGGCGGCGGACGTCTGCCGATGAGCCCTGCTGGTACGGGTTGCGGAAGGCCCCTGTCCCACCCTCACCGCCGTGGATCTGCACCCGGTAGTGTGCCGTGCCCTGTGCGCCGTCAGCTGTGTGCTGTGCTGGGCGTACGTTGTGTGCCGGGGAGTCGAACCGTTACCTCTCAGTGCGCTCTAGTGAGCACACGATCGGTAGTCTCGCCTTGCGGTGAGACGGTCCCGGTCTGACCCGCCGTGGCGGTGCCGGGTTCACGCTTCACTGCCACCTGCCCGCGTACGCGGGTCTTCTGGTCGGCTCCACGTGCTGCCACCGGGCCACTCCCGGCGGTGTCGAACTGGGCCGCGAGCGCGGCCAGGTTGAGTGCGGCGTTGCGGTCACGGTCTATGGTCAGGCCGCACGTCTGGCAGGTGTAGGTGCGTTCGGACAGGGCCAGCTTGGTTTTCACCGCGCCGCAACCCGAACACGTCTTGCTCGATGGATACCAGCGGTCGGCGACGATCAACCGGCCGCCGTTCCACTGCGTCTTGTAGGTGAGTTGCCGGCGCAGCTCGCCGAAGCTGGCGTCGGCGATGTGCCGGGCCAGGCGCCGGTTACGCAGCATCCCGGCGACGTTGAGGTCTTCCACCACGATCGCGCCGTGCTCTTGGCAGATGCGGGTGGTGAGCTTGTGCAGGCTGTCGCGGCGCAAGTGAGCGACCCGGGCGTGGGCCCGACCGAGCCGCGCGTTGGCGCGCTGCCACCGGTTCGACGGGCGCTGGCCGGTGCGCCGGTCCGGGCCGGCCTTACGCGACATTGACCTGCCGAGTCTGCGAAGGCGGCACTGCGCGTCACCCAGGGGGCGTGGGTTCGGCACCAGTTCGCCGGTTGACAGCACGGCGAGGTGCTTGACGCCGACGTCGACACCGACCGTCGAGTGGGGACGGGCCGGTACGCGAACATCCCGCTCAACCTCGACGCAGAAAGACACATGCCACCGGCCGCCGTCACGCCGAACGGTGGCCGACATGATCCGGGCGGTGCCGTTGTCGATACGCCGGGCCAGCTTCCGGGCGGACTCGTGCAGCTTCAACCGTCCCAACCGGGGCAGCACCACATGCTTATGGTCCGCCTCGAGGCGGATCGTGCCGGTGGTGAACCGCACGGTCGGTGTGGCGCGGCGGCGAGACTTGAACCGCGGGAAACCGGCCGGGCGTCCGGCCCGCTTGCCGCTGCGGGAGTCCGACCAGTTCTTCAACGCGCGGGCGAGCGCGTCGAGGCCGGTGTTGAATGCCTCCTTCGAGCACTCCCGCCACCACGGCGCGACATCTTCCTTCGCGGCGTTCCACGCCTTCCGCAGGGCTGGCAGCGACCACGACACCGCCGGGGTCAGCAACTCCTCTGGCACCCCATAGGTGCGTTCTGCCGCCCGCTGGCCCATCACCGCCTTCACCCGAGCCAGCGCCCAGTTGTGCGCGACCCGCGCAGCCCCGGCATGCGCGAGCACCGCGCGTTCCTGCGTGGGCGTGAGATCGAGGGCGAACCGGTACGCCTGGACCGCCTTCACGACGTGGCCTCGGTGACTGCCTCGACAGCACGGCGGACGCGGTTCGCCGCCGCGCGGCGGCCGTACAGGCGGGCGCACAGCGACGTCAGGATCTCGGTGACGTCACCCACCAGGTCGTCGTCTACCTCGGCGGGGTCGACCACGAGCAGGCGGCGGCCCTGCGCGGCCAGCGCGGCCTCGACGTACTCGGCACCGAACCGGGCGAACCTGTCCCGATGCTCGACCACGATCGTCGAAACGGCCGGGTCCCGCAGCAACGCCAGGAACTTCTTGCGATGCCCGTTGAGCGCCGAGCCGACCTCGGTCACCACCCGATCCACGGCGAGGCGCCGCCCGGTCGCCCACATCGTGACCCGGGCGACCTGCCGGTCCAGGTCCGCCTCCTGCTCGGCCGACGAAACCCGGGCGTACACCACCACCTGCCCGGCATCCGGAGCCGCGCCCGTCACCGGCTCACCGACCATGATCAGCCGGCCGAGCCGATACGTCGGAACGGGCAGCAACCCGGCCGCGTACTGCCGCCGCGCGGTCACGTACGAGATACCAGTCGCCGCCGCCCACTCCTTCAAATTCACGGCAGCAACTATAGGGCGCTAGATGCCGCTAACGACCACCGACACACCAATAGTTGTTAACCCCCTCGAAGACCACGGCGATGAGCAGTGGTGGACGGTCCCGGTGCAGGATGGTCTGTCGACCCAACCGCGACGCGACGAGGTCTTCAACCTCGGTCGCTGTCAGGGCCTCCCCAGCGAGGGTGGCGCGGGCGTACTTCTCGGTCTGCAGGAGGCCGGGTATCCACATGTGCTCGAACCAGCGCAGTGCGACTGCCTCCCGCTCCCAGTCAACCCATTCGCGCAGCCACTGCGGCTCCCGTCGCTTGAGGACTGTGAGGATGGGCAGGTGCCGCCCGGCGGGCGGGGTCTGACTCAGCTTGAGACTGGCCCTGCGGGTGCGTTCGTGATGACCCGTCGACCTCGCCACGGGCGGCACCGACCTCGGCCAGACGCGGATGTGTCCCGATAGGGGCCTTGCCACGCACCGTCACAGTCCTGACCACCGCGTCTGGTCGACGTCGGTCCCCTGACCCCTTGTCGAAGGATCTGGCTTGACCACCGACGCCCCGACCGATGCCACCTTCATGGATGAGGAGATCATCCTGGGGGTGGACACGCACAACGATGCCCACGTCGCCGCGGTGATCACCACGTTGGGCGCCCGGCTGGACACGCGTGCGTTCCCGACCACCGCCGCCGGCTACGCCGATCTGGTGGACTGGGCTCGCCGACACGGCCGGCTGCGCCGCGCCGGCGTGGAAGGCACCAGCTCCCACGGCACCGCCCTGACCCGGCACCTGCACCGCGAAGGGGTGCAGGTCATCGAGGTCAACCGGCCGGACCGTGCCGTGCGCCGACGGCGCGGCAAGAGCGACGCCATCGACGCGGAGAACGCCGCCCGCGCGGTGCTGTCCGGGCAGGCCACCGGCCTGGCCAAGAGCGGCGACGGCGCCGTGGAGACGATCCGCATGTTCAAGATCGCCAAGGACTCGGCGGTCAAGGCCCGCACCCAGGCCATCAACCAGCTCAAGGCCGTGCTGGTGCGCGCCGACCCGACACTGCGCGAATCGCTGAGTGGTCTCGGCCGCGTCGCGTTGATCCGCCGCTGCGCAGCCCTACCCCCCACCACCGACCACAGCACCCGCGCGGCAACCATCACGGTCCTGCGCAGCCTGGCCCGCCGCGTCCTGGCCCTCACCGACGAGGCCCGCGCCCTGCAACAGCAGATGAGCGCCACCATCACCGCCTGCGCGCCGCAGCTGCTCGAGCAGCACGGCGTCGGCCCCGACACCGCCGCAGCACTGCTCATCACCGCCGGCGACAACCCGACCGACTGGCCAACCACGCCGCATTCGCCGCCCTCTGCGGCGTCAACCCGATCGAGGCGTCATCGGGCAAGACCACCCGCCACCGCCTCAACCGCGGCGGCGACCGGCGCGCCAACAGCGCCCTCTACACCATCGTCCTGACCCGACTCGGCCGCGACCAACGCACCCGCGACTACGCCATCAAACGGACAGCCGAGGACAAGTCCACGAAGGAGACCATCCGCTGCCTCAAGCGCTACGTCGCCCGGCAGATCTTCCCCCTCATCACCGCAGCCCTGTCACCAGCGACAACGCCTATCCCGACGACTTGACAAACATAGGGGCGTCATCGGGCCATAGGTCCCCAACGTCCCGGCCTAGGAGCGCGGCCACCTGCGCACGTCGGCGAGGCTGAGGTATCCGTCCCGGCGAGATCCAACGAGCTGCCGTCTTCGGATCCACGCCGGTCTGAGCTGCCAAGCTCTCGGCTGTCTCGCCGGCTTCGGCCATGGCGCTGTGAAGTGTGTGGGTCATCCCGGTCCCAAGAAGGATGTCCTGAACGTCCTCAGCGAATAGATGAACGTCGTGTACTCGTCCCATCACCCTCGGCAATGTGTCCCTCACGCGGGTCCGCTTGGCGCAGTCGAGCAGCGGGGCGGACTCCTGCCCGGGGCCGCCCTGTTTCCCTGAACCAGGGCGGCCCCCTCCAACGACGAGGAGGCTGATGTGCGTACCCGATGGTTCCGGTGCCCGGCCAGGAGGCTGTTGGAGCGCGGGCCGGTCGGCACCGGCGGCGGAGCGGCGGGCGAACGGGGACCACCGGTGTCCGGTGTGCTCGCGGCGACCGCGCACGTCGGCCACCGCCCGACCTGGGACTGCGGGCGCTGCGGCGAGCCCTGGCCGTGCCTCGCCTACCGCGCTCTCCGGGTCGACTCCGCGGCGCTCATTCCGGTCATGTCGTCGCTGCTCCGCGGTGCCATCCGGGATCTGCGTGGACGGCCCGATGGGCCGGAGCCTCCGGAGATCGTGCGGCGGTTCCTCTGGTTCCTGCCGCTGACCGGCGAGGAAGCCCGCGCCGTGGCCCGCCGGCTGCGGTAATGGGGCGACGGACCATCCCGCACGTCCCGATGCGCCCGCTCTGGCGGTGCCGGAGCTGCGGCGCGGAGTGGCCCTGCCAGCCGGCACGGCTGTCGCTGCTCGTCGAGTACCGGGGGAACCGGACCGGGTTACTGCTCCATCTCGCTGGGCTGATGGCCGAGGCCACGGAGCAACTGGCCCGGCTCAACCCGGACCGCGTCCCGGACCTGTACCACCGCTTCCTCGCCTGGGCGCGCGCCCGCGACTGACTCCGCTTCCGCCAGCCCGCTTCCCGGACCCGTTCCCGGGCGCGACGCGGGCCGCTGCACCCGGTCGGGATGGTCGGGACCGGGAAATCGGAACGGCACGCCCAGGTGGTCGGCGAGTCCCGTGCCGAGGCGATCCGCCGCGTCGGCGGCCGGCCACGGTGGGACCCGGCCGGTGGACCCGGCCAGGTTGTCCCGGTGCCGGACCAGGGTGAGCGGGGCCTCGCCCAGCGGGCCGTGCAGGGCGGCGACCAGCAGCACGTCCGGGGCGGGTCGTTCGCCGCGCCACCGCGCCTCGATCGCGGCGGGTGGTGCCGGCAGCGCCGCGACCCGGGCGAGCAGCGCCGGCAGGTCGTTCGCCGGTGTCGGGTCCCGACGCAGTTCCTCCTGGAGCGCGGCCAGCCGGTGCAGGACCAGTTCGTGGCAGTCCCGCAGCGGCGGCCGGGGGGTGAACGCGTCGGAGACGGCGCGGATCGCGGGGATCATCCGGCCGTGGGCGATGAGCCGGTCGACGCGGTCCTGATCCGCCCCGGTCAGCCGGCTCCACAGCGTCTCGTCCATCGCGCTATTGACGGCCAGGGACCCCAGGGTGTCGTAGGGGTTGGGTACAACCAAACTCCCCTCCCGCGGACGGCGCGTGAGGTTCCCGTGCTCCCTCTGCCCTACGGGCGGGAAGGCAGTGGCTCGCCGCCCCGAGTCCAGGTGCGCGATGACGAACAAGACGGACTTCAGGAAGACCCTCGACGCCTACCAGGCCCGACAGGGCCGGTTCCGGGTGGTGGACGTGCCCGACATGAGCTATCTCATGATCGACGGCCACGGCGACCCCAACACCTCGCCCGCCTTCGTCGAGGCGGTCGAAGCGCTCTATCCCGTGGCGTACAAGCTGAAGTTCGCCAGCAAGCGTGACCTCGAGCGGGACTACGTCGTCCCGCCGCTGGAGGGCCTGTGGTGGGCCGAGGACATGTCCTCCTTCACCTCGGCGCGGGACAAGTCGCGGTGGGACTGGACGCTGATGCTCATGGTCCCGGACTGGATCGACCAGGCCATGGTCGGCGCCGCTGTCGAGCAGGCCCGGGCGAAGAACCGGCCGGCGCGTCTGGACGACGTCCGTCTGGAGCCGCTGTCCGAGGGGCGGTGCGTGCAGACGCTGCACGTCGGTTCCTTCGACGACGAGGCGGTCGTGCTCTCGCACCTGCATCACGAGGTTATCCCCGCCCAGGGGTTCCGCATGGCGGGCACGCACCACGAGATCTACCTCAGTGACTTCCGCAGGGTCGCACCCGAGAAGCAGCGCACGATCCTGCGGCAGCCGGTCACCGCCGAGGCCGCACCCGGCGCGTAGGAGCACCCCGACCGGCGCGCTCGCGCGCCCGCGACCGCCCCGGCTTCCGCCACCGGCCGATCGCGTTTGCGTTGGTGGCCGCAGGGGGCATTGACGGTGATCCGTTCTGCCAGTAGACCTTGGTGATGGAGGCGCGCCAATGAGGAAAGCTCCGCTCACGCTGGAACAGCTGCGCGTCGCGGTCGCCGAGGGCGAGATCGACACGGTGGTGCTCGCACTGACCGACATGCAGGGCCGCCTCCAGGGCAAACGGTTCCACGCCCCCTACTTCCTGGACCAGGTGGTCGCGCACGGCAGCGAGGGCTGCAACTACCTGCTCGCGGTGGACGTCGACATGAACACCGTCGACGGGTACGCCATGTCGAGCTGGGAACGCGGCTACGGCGACTTCGCCATGCGGCCCGACCTGGACACGCTGCGCCGGGTGCCCTGGCAGCCCGGCACCGTGATGCTGCTGGCCGACCTGGAGTGGCTGGACGGCTCAGGCCCGGTGGTCGCCTCGCCCCGGCAGATCCTGCGCCGGCAGCTCGACCGGCTGGCCGCCCACGGGCTGACCGCGTACGCGGGCACCGAGTTGGAGTTCGTGCTGTTCCGCGACTCGTACGAGGAGGCGTGGCGGCGCGGCTACCGGGAGCTGACCCCGGCCAACCAGTACAACGTGGACTACTCGCTGCTCGGCACGGCCCGGGTGGAGCCGCTGCTGCGCCGGATCCGCAACCAGATGGCCGGCGCCGGGCTGACCCCGGAGAGCGCCAAGGGGGAGTGCAACCTCGGCCAGCACGAGATCGCCTTCCGCTACGACGAGGCGGTGGCCTGCGCCGACCATCACGTCATCTACAAGAACGGGGCGAAGGAGATCGCCGCCCAGGAGGGCATGTCGATCACTTTCATGGCCAAGCCGAACGCGCGGGAGGGCAACTCCTGCCACATCCACTTCTCGCTGCGCGACGCCGACGGCCGTTCGGCGATGCTCGGCGACGGGCCGGCGCACCTGTCGACCACCGGGCAGCGGGTGCTGGCCGGGCTGCTCGCCACCATGCGCGAGTTCAGCCTCCTGTTCGCCCCCAACATCAACTCCTACAAGCGCTACCAGCCCGGCTCGTTCGCCCCGACCGCCCTGCGCTGGGGCACCGACAACCGCACGTGCGCGCTGCGGCTGGTCGGGCACGGCCAGGGGATGCGGGTGGAGAACCGGGTGCCGGGCGCCGACGTCAACCCGTACCTGGCGATCGCCGCGCTGGTGGCCGGGGCGGTGCACGGCATCGAGCGGGAGCTGGAGCTGGGTGAGGAGTGTGCCGGCAACGCGTACGACGACGCCGAGGCCGAGCGGGTGCCCGGCACGCTCCGGGACGCCCTGGCCCTCTGGGAGTCCTCGGAGACCGCCGGGGAGGCGTTCGGCGCCGAGGTGGTCGACCACTACGCCAACAACGCGCGGGTGGAACTGGCCGCCTTCGACGCCGCCGTCACCGACTGGGAGCTGACGCGTGGCTTCGAACGCCTCTGACCTTGCGCTCGGGATGCCGCCAGGAGAAGGGTGGGGCGCGTGACCCAGGTGATCAACCCGGCGACCGGTGAGCCGCTGCGTGAGGTGCCGGCCACCTCGCTCGCGGAGACGGACGCGGCCATCGAGCGGGCGGCGGCGGCCTTCGAGACGTGGCGCGCGGTGGCGCCGGGGGACCGGGCGCGGCTGCTGCGGCGGTTCGCCGCCGTGGTCGACGCGCACCGGGAGGAGTTGGCGCTGCTGGAGGTGCGTAACGCCGGCCACACCATCGGCAACGCGCGCTGGGAGGCCGGCAACGTCCGGGATGTGCTCGACTACTACGCGGGCGCGCCGGAGCGGCTGACCGGGCACCAGATCCCGGTGCCCGGCGGGCTCGACGTCACCTTCCACGAACCGCTCGGCGTGGTCGGGGTGATCGTGCCGTGGAACTTCCCGATGCCCATCGCCGGCTGGGGCTTCGCCCCGGCGCTCGCCGCCGGCAACACGGTGGTGCTCAAACCGGCCGAGCTGACCCCGCTGACCGCGTTGCGCCTGGCCGAGCTGGCCCTCGACGCCGGCCTGCCGGAGGGCGTGTTCACCGTGCTGCCCGGTCAGGGCGGCGTGGTGGGCGAGCGGTTCGTCACCCACCCGGCCGTCCGCAAGGTCTGCTTCACCGGCTCCACCGAGGTCGGCACCCGGATCATGGCGGGCTGCGCCGCCCAGGTGAAGCGGGTGACGCTGGAGCTGGGCGGGAAGTCCGCCAACCTGGTCTTCGCCGACGCCGACCTGGCGAGGGCGGCGGCCACCGCGCCGGCCGCGGTCTTCGACAACGCGGGCCAGGACTGCTGCGCCCGCTCCCGGATCCTGGTCCAGCGCTCCGTGTACGACCGCTTCCTGGAACTGCTCGAACCGGCCGTGCGGGCGTTCCGGGTCGAGGACCCGGCCGCCGAGAGCGCCGAGATGGGCCCGCTGATCTCCGCCGGGCACCGGGACCGGGTCTCCGGGTACGTCGACGGGGCGAAGGTCGCCTTCACCGGCGCCCGCCCCGACGGCGCCGGCTTCTGGCACGCCCCGACCGTGCTGCTCGCCGACTCCCCGACCGACCGGCACTGGCGGGAGGAGATCTTCGGCCCGGTGGTCTCGGTGCTCCCGTTCGACGACGAGGCGGACGCGATCCGCCTGGCCAACGACACCGAGTACGGGCTCTCCGGCTCGATCTGGACCCGGGACGTGGGCCGCGCGGTCCGGGTGGCCCGGGCGGTCGAGTCCGGCAACCTCAGCGTCAACTCGCACTCCTCGGTGCGCTACTGGACCCCGTTCGGCGGGATGAAGCGCTCCGGCCTCGGCCGGGAGCTGGGTCCGGACGCGCTGCACGCCTTCACCGACGTCAAGAACGTGTTCATCAGCACGGAGGAGTGAGATGCAGGGACGGCTTCAGGACCGGGTCGCCGTGGTGACCGGGGCGGGCAGCGGCATCGGCCTGGCCACCGTGCGGCGGTTCGCCGCCGAGGGGGCGCGGGTGGTCTGCGTGGACATCGACGCCGAGGCGGGCAAGCGGGCCGCCGACGAGGTGGCCGGCGAGTTCGTCGCCGCCGACGTGGCCGACGAGACGGCCGTCCGGGAACTCTTTGACGGGGTGGCGCAGCGACACGGCCGGGTGGATGTCGCCTTCAACAACGCCGGAATCTCGCCGCCCGACGACGACTCGATCCTGGAGACCGGGCTGGACGCCTGGGAGCGGGTGCTGCGGGTCAACACCACCAGCGTCTACCTCTGCTGCAAGTACGCCATCCCCCACATGCGTCGGCAGGGCAAGGGCTCGATCATCAACACCGCCTCGTTCGTGGCGCTGATGGGGGCGGCGACGTCGCAGATCGCGTACACGGCGAGCAAGGGCGGGGTGCTGGCGATGACCCGGGAGCTGGGCGTGCAGTTCGCCCGGGAGGGCATCCGGGTCAACGCGCTCTGCCCCGGCCCGGTCGCCACGCCGCTGCTGCTGGAGCTGTTCGCCAAGGACCCGGAGCGGGCCGCCCGGCGCCTCGTCCACGTGCCGATGGGCCGGTTCGGCAACCCCGAGGAGATCGCCGCCGCGGTGGCCTTCCTGGCCAGCGACGACGCCTCGTTCATGACCGCCGCGCAGTTCGTGGTGGACGGCGGGATCACCGGCGCGTACGTGACGCCCCTATGAGTCGGCGGCCGCTCATCGGCGTGACCGCCTACGTCGAGCCGGCCGGCTGGGCGGTGTGGCGGGACGTGCCGGCGACGCTGGTGCCGCAGGCGTACGTCCGGGCCGTGACGGCGGCGGGCGGCCGGGCCGTGGTGCTGCCCCCGGACGACGCCGACGCGGACGTGCTGCGGGTGCTGGACGGGCTGCTGCTGGCCGGGGGCGCCGACGTCGGCCCGGAGCGGTACGGCGAGCCGCCCGACCCGCGTACCGAGAGCCGGCCGGACCGGGACGCGGGGGAGTTGACGTTGCTGACCGCCGCGCTCGCCGCCGACCTGCCGGTGCTGGGTGTGTGCCGGGGCATGCAGCTGCTCGCGGTGGCCTACGGCGGCGCGCTGCACCAGCACCTGCCGGACGTGGTGGGGCACGACGGCCACCGCCCGGCCCCGGGGGTGTACGGGTCGCATCCGGTCCGGTTCGCCGCCGGCAGCCTGGCCGGGGCGGTGATGGCCGGGGTGGACCGGGTCAACTCGTACCACCATCAGGGGGTGGCCGACCCGGGCGGCCTGGCCGTGACCGGCTGGGCCGACGACGGGGTGGTGGAGGCGGTGGAGGATCCGGCGCGGCGCTTCCTGCTCGGCGTGCAGTGGCACCCGGAGAACGACGCCGATCCCCGGCCCGTCGCCGCTCTGGTCCGCGCGGCGGCCGGTGCCGCCACGCCCCACGACACCGGCCGGGCCGACCCGCGGGAGCGCTCGACTCGCCGCCGGCCGCCGGTTACGTCAGGATGAGGCGTACGTAACCAGCGTCTCAGGGCGGGGATGCGTTACGTTGCTCCTCCGCCTGGGTAGTAGGCGGGGACGACCGGCGTGGCTGCGCCGGTCGTCGTGGATTCGGCCGGAGCGGGAGGCTGCATGGGCTCGGCCCAGGGGGGCGGGGGCGTTGGTCGTTCGTCCTCGGAAACCGGGGAGGCGCTTCCACCACTGCTGAGCGCGGCGTTCGACGCGGGGGGCGAGATGGGCGAGCGGCTACGCGGCTTCGACTGGTCCCGCACCCCGCTCGGCGCCCCGCACGGCTGGCCCCCCGCGCTCCACCACGCGGTCAGCACGATGCTCTCCTCGCGGGCCCAGATCGTGCTGTTCTGGGGCCCGGACCACCTGGCCTTCTACAACGACGCCTACCGGCCCACCATCGGCGACAAGCACCCGGCGGTCCTCGGCCAGTCCGCCCGCCGGCACTGGGCGGAGACCTGGGACGTGCTCGGGCCCCTGCTCGACGGGGTGCACCGCACCGGCACGCCCTACCGCGGCGAGAACCACCCCTTCGTGCTCAACCGGCACGGCTTCCTGGAGGACGTCTACTTCGATATCTCGTACGACCCGATCCGGGACGCCGACGGCAGCGTCAGCGGGGTGTTCTGCTTCGTCAACGAGACCACCGGGCGGGTGGTCGGTGAGCGTCGGCTGCGGACCCTGGCCGAGCTGGGCACCGAGCTGGCCGACGTGCGCAGCACCGTGGAGCTGGGCCGGACGGCCGCGCGGGTGCTCGACGCGCACCGGGAGGACGTGCCGTTCAGCGCCGTCTGGCTGCACGACGAGGACGGCGCACCGGTGCTGGCCGGCTGCGCCGGGCTGGACCCGGCCACGGTCACCGGCGGGCCGCCGGCCCCCGGCCCCGGCGAGACCCCGGACGAGGCCCGCTGGGTCTCCACCGCCGACCTGCTCGGCGCGGTGCCGCCGGACGCCGCCGACCGGGCGTTGCTGCTGCCGCTCACCGCCGTCCACGAGCCGGCCGGCGTCCTGCTGCTCGGGGTGGCTCGCCGGCTGCCCTTCACCGACGACTACCGCCACTTCGCCGACCTGGTGGCCGCCCAGATCTCCCGGGAGGTCGGCAAGCAGCGGGCGTACGAGCAGGAGCGGGCCCGGGCCGCCGCCCTCGCCGCGCTGGACCGCGCCAAGACCAACTTCTTCGCCAACGTGAGCCACGAGTTCCGCACCCCGCTCACGCTGGTGCTCGGGCCGCTGGAGGACCTGCTCGCCGACCGCGACGTGCCCGAGGCGTACCTCGACCGGCTGGCCATGATGCACCGCAACGCGCTGCGGCTGCTCAAGCTGGTCAACACCGTGCTCGACTTCTCCCGGCTGGAGTCCGGCCGGCTGACCGCCCGCTACCAGCCCACCGACCTGTCCGACTACACCTCCCGGCTGGCCAGCACCTTCCGCTCGGTCACCGAACGGGCCGGCCTGCGCCTGGTGGTGGACTGCCCGCCGCTGCCCTCACCGGTCTACGTCGACCGGGACATGTGGGAGAAGATCGTCCTCAACCTGGTGTCGAACGCGGTCAAGTTCACCTTCGACGGCGAGATCCGGGTCCGGGTCAGCGCCGGCGCCGACGTCGCCGTGCTGGAGGTCGCCGACACCGGGGTCGGTATCGCGCCGGAGGAACTGCCGCAGGTGTTCGAGCGGTTCCACCGGGTGCCCGGGGCCCGGGCCCGCACCCACGAGGGCACCGGCATCGGCCTCGCCCTGGTCCGCGAGCTGGTCGAGATGCACGGCGGCGCGGTCGAGGCGCACAGCGTCGTCGACCACGGCACCACCTTCAGGGTCACCGTGCCGTTCGGCTACGCGCACCTGCCCGCCGACCGGGTCTCGGCCCTCGCCCCGGCGGCGCTGGCCGAGCCGGAGCAGGCCCGGCTCTACGTCGCCGAGACGGCGCTCTGGACCGATGAGGTGGCCCGGCCCGGGGGGCTGCCGGAGCCGGTCGGGGTGCCGGGTGGAGCGGGCCGGATCCTGGTCGCCGACGACAACGCCGACCTGCGCGAGCACGTCAGCCGGCTGCTCTCCCCGGCGTACGAGGTGGTCGCCGTGCCGGACGGCGTGGAGGCGCTGCGGCTGGCCGTCGACTCCCCGTTCGACCTGGTGCTGACCGACGTGATGATGCCCCGGCTGGACGGCTTCGGGCTGGTCACCGCACTGCGCGCCAACCCGGTCACCCGGCACGTGCCGATCGTGCTCCTCTCCGCCCGGGCCGGCGCGGCGGAGGAGGTCGCCGGGCTCTCGGTCGGCGCGGACGACTACCTCACCAAGCCCTTCTCCAGCCAGGAACTGATCGCCCGGGTCCGGGCCAACGTCGAGCTGGGCCAGCTCCGCGGCCAGATCATCCGCCGGCTGCGGGCGCTCGCCGACGCCGCCGTGGCGATCAACACCGCCCGGTCCACCGCCGAGGTGGTGCAGGTCGCCGCGCGGCACGCGCTCAGCCTGGCCGAGGCCGCCCGCGTGCTGGTCACGGCCAACGGGGCGCGCTACGAGGCGGACAGCGGCGGGGACGTGTCCGCCGAGCCGTCGGTGGTGCTCCCGCTGACCGGCACCACCGACGAGCAGCTCGGCGAGCTGCGGGTCTGGCGCCGGGAGGGTGGCGGCGCCGAGCAGGCGGCGCTCACCGAGCTGGCGCGGCTGGTCGGCGTACGGCTGGAGAACGCCCGGCTCTACGAGGCCGAGCACCGGATCGCCACCACCCTCCAACACAGCCTGCTGCCGCGTACGCTGCCGCAGCTTCCCGGCGCCGTGGTGGCCAGCCGCTACCTGCCGGGCGGCGCCGACATCGAGGTCGGCGGCGACTGGTACGACGTGATCGGCACTCCCGACGACGAGCTGGTGCTGGTGATCGGCGACGTGGTCGGCAAGGGGGTGCGGGCCGCCGCGGCGATGGGCCAGCTCCGCAACGCGTTGCGGGCGTACGTGCTGGAGGGCTACGACCCCGGGGAGGCGCTGACCCGGCTCAACCGGCTGGTCGGCTCCACCGAGGGCGGCTCGTTCGCCACCGTGGTCTGCCTCCACTTCTCCCCGCGCACCGGCCGGCTCCGATACGCCAGCGCCGGCCACCCGCCGCCGCTGCTGATCCGAGGAGATGAGGCGGTGTTCCTGCACGATCGGGCGCTCGGGCCGCCGGTCGGGGCGATTCCCGGCACGGCGTACCGGACCGTCGACGCCGAGCTGGCCCCCGGCGGCCGGCTGCTGCTCTACACCGACGGGCTCATCGAGGACCGGCAGGCCGGCATCGACGCCGGGCTCGGCCAGCTCCGGGCCGACGCGACCACGCCGGGTGAGCACGTGGCCGACCTGGTCGACGCGGTGGTCGAGCGGGTCGCCGAGCGGACCCGGCACGACGACGTGGCGGTGCTCGCGCTGGAGGCGACCGAGCTGAACCGCTTCGCGCTGCGGCTGCCGGCCGACCCGACCCGGCTCAGCGTGCTGCGCAAGCGGCTGGAGGACTTCCTGGTCGCCCACCACGTCGGCGAGACCGACCTGTTCGACCTCACGGTGGCCATCTCCGAGGCCGCCGCCAACGCCATCGAGCACCCGGTCGCCCCGGCCGAGCCGATGATCGGCGTCGAGGTGACCATCGAGGACCGGACGGTGACCGCCACGGTCCGGGACAGCGGCCGGTGGCGGGAGTCCACCGGGTCGAGTTTCCGGGGCCGGGGGCTGGCGCTGATCCAGGCGCTTGGCGAGATGACCGTGACCCGCACGGACGACGGCACCGAGCTGGTCCTGCGCCGCCGGCTGGCGGGCTGAGGCCGCGGCGGGCGGGGGCTCAGGCCTGCGCCAGCCAGTCCTGCTCGCCCAGGCCGGAGATCTCCAGCACCCGCCGCACCTGACGGGACGGCAGCACGGTGAGCGCGCCGGGGAGCTGCTGGGCCAGCCGGACCACGGCGTGGATCGCCGCGGAGTCGAAGAAGGTCACCGCCCGCAGGTCGAGCGTGACGTGGCGGGCGGAGTCCCGGAGGACCGTCTGGTACATGGTGTCGGCGGTCGCCATGTCGACCTCGCCTACCACCTGGACATGCAGTTGATCACCGTCGATCTCCGCTGTCGCGGAGAAGACGGGCGGCGCGCCCCCTTGATCCACGGAGCAACAATGGCACAGCGCCTGCGGTGCGGCAACAACCCGGGCGAGCGGGCCGTGGCGGGGGTCACCAGGGGTGCGGCGATAGGCTGTAATCATGACCGTCCGTGCGCCGCTGATCCCCGGCACGCTCTCCCCGTGGCGAGCGGTTCCCACTCACATCCCGCGTCCCGAGTACGTCGGCAAGAAGCGTCCGCAGGAGTGGCGCGGCTCGCACGTGCAGACGCCGGAGACCATCGAGAAGATGCGTCTCGCCTGCCGGCTCGCCGCCCAGGCCACCCAGCTCGCCGGGGAGCACTGCAAGCCGGGGGTGACCACCGACGAGATCGACAAGGTGGTCCACGAGTTCCTCTGCGACCACGGCGCCTACCCGTCGACGTTGGGCTACAAGGGCTTCCCGAAGTCCTGCTGCACCAGCCTCAACGAGGTCATCTGCCACGGCATCCCGGACTCGACGGTGCTCGAGGACGGCGACATCATCAACGTCGACGTGACCGCGTACGTCGGCGGGGTGCACGGCGACACCGACGCCACCTTCTGCGTGGGCGAGGTGAGCGAGGAGGCCCGCCTGCTGGTCGAGCGGACCCACCAGGCGATGATGCGCGGCATCAAGGCGGTCGCACCGGGCCGGCAGATCAACGTGATCGGCCGGGTCATCGAGTCGTACGCCAAGCGGTTCGGCTACGGCGTGGTGCGCGACTTCACCGGCCACGGGATCGGCGAGTCCTTCCACAGCGGCCTCTACGTGCCGCACTACGACAGCCCGCGCCCCACCGACGTGATGGAGCCCGGGATGACCTTCACGATCGAGCCGATGATCACCCTCGGCACCTACCAGTACGACATGTGGGACGACGGCTGGACCGTGGTCACCAAGGACCGCCGGTGGACGGCGCAGTTCGAGCACACCATCGTCGTGACCGACGACGGCCACGAGATCCTCACCCTGCCGTGACCGACACCCCGGCGGCGCTGCGCGAGGCGCACCACGCGGACGTGTCCGGCGGCTGGCTCCGGCCGGCCGTGTTCGGGGCGATGGACGGGCTGGTCACCAACATCGCGCTGATCGCCGGGGTCGGCGGCGGCGGGGTCTCCCCGCGCAGCGTCGTCCTCACCGGCGCGGCCGGGCTGGTGGCCGGCGCCATCTCGATGGGGCTGGGCGAGTACACGAGCGTCCGCTCGGCCAACGAGCAGGTGGCCGCCGAGGTGGCCAAGGAGCGGCGCGAGCTGGAACGGCATCCCGAGGCGGAGGCCCGCGAGCTGGCCGACGCGTGGGTGGCCCGGGGGCTGCCGCGGGACCTGGCCACCCAGGTCGCCGAGGCGGTGCGGCGCAACCCGGAGGAGGCGCTGCGGGTGCACGTCCGGGAGGAGCTGGGCGTCGACCCCGACGAGCAGCCCAGCCCGTGGGCGGCCGCGGTTTCCTCGTTCCTCTGCTTTTCGGTCGGCGCGCTGGTGCCGCTGGTCACCTACCTGCTCGGCTTCACGAGCCTCGCGCTGGCGCTCGCCGTCGGCGGGGTGGGGCTCTTCGTGGCCGGGGCCGTCGTGGCCCGGTTCACCAACCGCAACTGGTGGTCCAGCGGGCTGCGGCAGCTGCTGCTCGGCGGCCTCGCGGCCGGCGCCACCTACCTGGTCGGCGCCCTGATCGGCATCCAGGGCGGGATCGGCTGACCGGCCCGGCTCCGGCCTAGCCGCCGAGCAGGTCGCTGACCGTGCCGTCGACCGGGCGGCCCCGGGCGGCCAGTTCCTCGGCCTGGCGGGCCAGCACCGTGCCCACCTCGGTCATGTCCGCCCCGGCCAGGCCGGTGCGCCGCACCGCGTCGCCCGGGTCCCGGAAGTAGGTGCGGCTCAGCAGCCCCTGCACGGTGGCCGCGGCCAGCCGGGCCTCCCCGAGCATGAGCAGCGCCGGGTCCGTCTCGTACCACTCGGCCAGCCGCAGCGCCCGGGTGTGCGCCGCGCTGCCCCGGTACCAGGCCTGGCGGGCCGCGGCGGTGAACTCGGCCGGCCGGGCCCGGGCCAGCCGGGCCAGGTGCTCGTCGCGGAGGGTACGCAGCCAGCCGGTCGGGTCGTGCAGGGCGCGGGTGGTGACGTACCGGTCGGCGGTGAGCGGCCAGAGCGCGGTGATCGCCGTGGCCTGCCGCAGGTAGTCGTCGGCCCCGGCCACCGTGAGGTCGACCAGCACGCCGTCCACCCGGCGGGTGGCCGGCGACGGCCCGCCGCCCGGCCGGTAGGTGGCCACCAGCAGCCCCACCTCGCCGTTGCCGCCGCCGTCGTCGTCCCCGTGCGCGAGCGGGCCGTGCACCGCCACGGCGAGGACGTCCGCCGGGAACCGGCGCAGCACCGCGTCACTCACCCGCTCGGCGACCCGCCACCGGGGATCGTCCAGGTAGCGGTCGGTGTCCAGATCGGCGCCGCCGGCGTCCACGGTCCACCTCCGTTCCGCGCGCGGCCCGCCCGGCGGCGGTCCGGCGCGCGTCGACCGACCACCACCCTAGCCAGCCGGACCGGCCCCGCCGGCTCGCCGCGCCCGACGGTCAGGCGGCCGGCTCGCCCGCCGGGACCAGCCGGAACACCCGGATCTCCCGGCCGCCGGCGCGCTCCACGTACGTGCGGTAGGCGGGCCACTCGTCGACCAGCCGGGTGAACAGCCGCTCCCGCTCCGCGCCGCTGACCGGCTCGGCGCGCACCGGGATCCGGCGGCCCTTGACGTCGACCTCGGCGGCCGGCTGGGCGAGCAGGTTCAGCGACCAGGCGGGCTGGTGCTGCTGCCCCCAGTTCGAACCGATCACCACGAAGGCGTCGCCGTCCGGCACGTAGAGCAGGGGGTTGCTGCGCGGCTTGCCAGAGCGGCGGCCGGTGGTGGTGAGGACCAGCGAGGGCACCAGCCCGAAGGCGACCACCCGCCCCTTCGTGAGCCGGCCGACCAGCCGGTCGGCGGGGACGAACAGGCGCATGGTGGCGGCGAACCACTTCTGGTGACCGAGACGGCGGGTGAGGGACTGCACGGCGGACACCCGCTCAGTGTGCCGCCCGCGTTCCGCCCGCGACACCCCCCGACCGGCCGGACCGGATCGAGCGCCGTCAGTCCAGCCGGCGCTCGACCGGCAGGCGGGACCGGGTGAGCAGGGCCGCCCCGACCATGGCCACCAGCGGCACCACCACCAGCACGGTCAGCGTCGAGAAGGGCACCACCAGCGGGTACGGCGGCTCCACCGGCCAGGACTGCGCGTACCGGCGGTTGAGCGAGACCAGGACGATGGCCGCCGAGCCGAGGCCGGCGACGATGCCGAGCACCGACCCCAGCACCGCGATCACCCCGGCCTGGCAGAGCGACAGCACCCGGCGTACCCGGGGATCGGCGCCGACCGCGGCGAGGGTGGACAGGTCCCGGCGGCCCTCGGCGGCGGCGAGGCCGGTGGCCACCGCGGCCGCGCCCAGGGTGATCACGCCGGAGGCGCCGGCCAGCAGGAGCAGCAGCGGGCGCTGGTCGGACGGCGGCCCGGCCGTAGCCACCTGGACCGCCAGCGGGGCGACCCCGGTCAGCTCGGCGGCCAACCGGTCCCGCTGGCGGGTCGTGGGCGCGTCGGCGGTGTCGACCAGATAGCCCAGCGGAGCGGCCACCAGGCCGAGCGTGGCGGCCGCCGCCGGGGAGACCACCAGCCGGTCCACCGGGAGGCCACCGCGCAGCGCGTACCCGGGCAGCGTGCCCGCGGCCGTCGGGGCGCCGGAGCCGTGGCTGACCTCCACCCGCACGCGGCCGTCCACCACCTGCCCGGGATCGGTGACCACCACCCCACCCGCGCGCAGGGTCCGGCGGGCCGCCGCCACCTCCTGGGCCGGGGCACCGGTGAGCGCGGGCAGCGCGGTCCCGTCGTCCACGAGGGCCGGCAGGTAGAGGTCGCTCGGTTCGCGGAACGGCCGGACGCAGCGCGGGTCGGTCCGCGCCGAGGCGGGCCCGAGGTCGATGGGGTCGTAGGGGCAGCGCTGCTCGGGCGGGCGCACCGCGCTGGCGACGCAGTAGTCCTCCGGATCCGCCGGCCGGGCGCACTGCGGGGCGGCGAGCGGAACGACCGTGGCACCCGGCAGCACCGCCCGGACCGGCTCCGCCACCTCGCCGGCCGATGGCAGCGCGCCGGTGGCCGGCCCGTCGGTGCGCTGCAGCAGCACGTGCCCCGGGGGCAGGCCGGGCTGCCAGGCGGCCCGCTGCCGGGCGTCGTCGCTGGCCACGTAGACGCCGAGCGCCACGCTGCCGGCCACCGCCGCCATCACCGCGGAGATGGCCGGCGCCGCCGACGAGCGGTTGCGGCTCGCGTCGCGCAGCGCCAGCCGGGGCGTCAGCGGCAGCAGCCGGCCGGTCCGGGCCAGCAGCCCGATCAGCGTCGGGGTGCAGAAGACCAGCCCCAGCTCGCCCAGGACCACCCCGGCCAGCACCCCGGTCGGGGTGGTCCGGGTGGCGCCGTACGCGGCCAGGGCGGTGCCGGCCACGGTGAGCAGCACCCCGAGCACCAGCCAGCGGCGACCCGGCGGCGGCGGCTCCCGCCGGCCGGCCAGCCCGGC
This sequence comes from Micromonospora sp. NPDC005299, assembly GCF_042872345.1. Taxonomy (NCBI): domain Bacteria; kingdom Bacillati; phylum Actinomycetota; class Actinomycetes; order Micromonosporales; family Micromonosporaceae; genus Micromonospora; species Micromonospora sp. NPDC005299. Next base: position 331,998 of record NZ_JBIAKG010000004.1, on the reverse strand, counting down.
CACCACGTCCTGCCGGGCCGCCGCCCAGGCCGGGGCGAGCGCGGCCAGCACGCCCGCCAGCACCGCCACCGCCACGATCGCCACCAGCGCCGCGGGGAAGACCCGGTACGCCCCGAAGCGCGCCTGCAGCACGTACTGCTCGACCAGCGGGCGGCCGGCGAACGCGGCGCCGACGCCGAGCAGCAGCCCGACGGCCGCCCCGCCGGCGCCGAGCACCACCCCGTCGGCGAGCACGATCCGGCGCAGGTGCGTGGCGTCCCCGCCGGCCACCGCGACCAGGGCGAGGTCCCGCCGCCGGCGGCGTACGCCGACCGCGAAGGCCGGGCCGACCAGCAGCACCACCTCCAGCAGGCCGAGCCCGCCGACCAGCACCGTGTTGCCGGCCTCCTCGGCGTCGGGCAGGTTCGGACCGGTGGCCATCTCGTCCCGTCCGGGCAGCGGGGTTCGGGCGGTCACCAGGATCCCCCGGGCGTTCAGCCGGTCGGCCAGCGTCCCGTCCACCGGCCCGGGCAGGTCCACCAGCCAGTTCTCGTCCATCACGCCGGGCGGACCGGGCGGGATCTCCGGCCGGAGCGCGACCACCTCCCGCAGGCTGTCCGGGAACTCCACCACCCCGACCACCCGGTAGGTCGTGCCGTCGACGGTCCGCACCGGCTCGTCGAGCCGGGCGCCCAGCCGGCGCAGCGCCTTCGGGCTCATCGCGATCTCGTCGGGCCGGGTCGGCCGCCGGCCCTCGCGCAGGGTGGCCAGCGGGCGGGCGAGCGGGTCGGTCAGGTCGACGGCGCGGGCGTCGAACGACACGGTCTTCCCGTCGACCCGTACGTCGAACGGCACCCAGCGGCGCAGCCGGGTGAGCCGGGTGCCGGCGGGCAGCAGCGCCCGCAGTTCGTCGGCCGTCACCGGGTGGGCCCGGGCCACCGGGTCCCCCTCGACCGGCCAGGAACCCTCCCCCCAGGCGTCCTGGGTGATCGGGTTCACGTCGATCCAGCGCAGCTCCGCGTCGGCGGCGCCGAGTTCCCGGTCCATCCGCTCCGCCCGGGTCAGCTCGGCCATGTCGTAGCTCACCGCGGCGAAGCTCAGCCCGAGCACCGGCAGCGCGATCATCACCAGCACCAGCGCGGTACGCCGGCGCGCCCGGCGCGCCTCCCGCCGGGCGATCCGCAGCGCGGTACGCCACGACCCGAGCGTGGCGGCGAGCCGGCCCCGGTTCACCGACCGCTGCCGCTGAGCAGGTGCTCCACGCCGACCAGCGGGGCCGTCGAGTCCACCAGCACCCCGTCGCGGAGGAACACCACCCGGTCCGCCCAGCCGGCGTGCCGCGCCTCGTGGGTGACCAGCACCCCGGCCGCGCCGGCGTCCACCCGGCGGCGCAGCAGGTGCAGCACCGCCTCGCCGGCCTGCGAGTCGAGCGCGCCCGTGGGCTCGTCGGCGAGGACCAGGCGGCGCTCGCCGACGAGGGCGCGGGCGATCGCCACCCGCTGCTGCTGGCCGCCGGACATCTGGTCGGGGAACCGGTCGGCCAGCCCGGCCACGTCCACCTCGGCGAGCGCGGCCAGGGCCTGCCGGCGGGCCGCCCGGACGCCGGCGCCGTCCAGTTCGAGGGGGAGCGCCACGTTCTCCGCGGCGGTGAGGCTGCCGAGCAGGTTCAGATCCTGGAAGACGTAGCCGATCCGGCGGCGGCGCAGCCGGGCCAGGTCGCGGGCCCGCAGGCCGCCGAGGGACTCGCCCTCGACCACCACCTCCCCGCCGGTCGGGCGGTCCAGCCCGCCGGCCAGTGCGAGCAGGGTGGACTTGCCGGAGCCGGAGGGGCCCATCACCGCCACCAGCTCGCCGGCCGCCACGCTGAGGCTCACCCCGCGCAGCGCGTGCACGGCCGCCTCGCCGGCGCCGTGGGTCCGGTGCACCGCCCGCAGTTCCAGCACACCGCTCATGCGTTCACCTCCTGGCGTCACCGCCGGGCCTCCTCGTCGGCCCGGTCCACCGCCTCCGGGTGGGTGACCGGCCGGCTCGGCGCCGGGCGGTGGCGGACCAGGCTGGTCTCGCAGTGGTCGAGCCAGCGGACCTCGGCCTCGGCCTGGAAGATCATCGCGTCCAGCACCAGGCGCCAGGGCAGATCCTCCGGCTTGTCACTGGCGTACTTCAACCGGGTGAACTCCTGCAAGGCTCGCATGGTGGCGCTGCGCTGGGTCTGCACCACCGCGCGGACGTCCACGCCGGGGGTGGTGAGGGCCAGGGCCAGCTTGATCGACAGCTCGTCCCGGGGCCGGTCGGCCCGGCTGATCGGGGTGGCGAACCAGAGCGCCAGGTCCGCCCGCCCGGCGTCGGTGATCTCGTACGGCCGCTGCCCGGCCTCGCTCTCCGGCAACGAGCGGACCAGGCCGTCGCGCTCCAGCCGGGCCAGGGTGGTGTACACCTGCCCGATGTTCAGCGGCCAGGTCGACCCGGTCGACTCCTCGAACGCGGAGCGGAGCTGGTAGCCGTACATCTGGCCGCGCTCGAGGAGGGCGAGCAGGCCGTGGCGGATGGACATGGCGTGGAGTATGCATACCTGGTATGCGGTCCGCAACCGCAGGGTTCCGCCGGGTGACCAGGGCCTCCGCTCAGGTCTGGCGGCCGGGGAACGGAACGGTGACCGGGGTCACCCCGGCGGTGCGCCGCCAGCGGGTGGCCCGCAGCGCGCAGTCGGTGAGCGCCGCGAGGGCCTTGTTCCGGTCCGCCCCGGTCGTGTGGGGCAGCGCCGCCCGCCAGTGGCCGGCGGTCCGCTCCTCGATCTCGACGGCCAGCTTGAGCGCGCTCGCCCGGTCGGTCACCGGGTAGGGCAGCGCGTAACCGGCCCGGTCGGCGGGGACCTGACCGCCGCCGGAGCTGAGCTGGAGGATGAGGGCGTCCCGGCGGGACCGGTGGGCCGCCTCGGCGGCGCGGGCGGCGGAGCGGGCCGCCTCGGTCAGGTGCACGCCGATCACCCCGTACGCCCAGATCGCCGCGTACTCGGCGGCGAGCGCGTCGCCGAGGGCCTGGGCCGGGCCGCTGGTCGGGTTCACTTCAACGCCTCCAGGTGGGTCGCCCGGGCCGCCGCGATCGACCCGAGCAGCGCGGCCCGCTCGGCGGGCGCGGCGGCGCACGCCTTCGCGGCGTTGTCCCGCCCCTCCTGCTCGGCCTGCCGCAGCTCGGTCCGGACGGTGTCCGGGTCGGCCGCGTCCCCGGACGGGCTGGCGGCGGGGCTGCCGGACGGCGCCGGCCGCCCGATGACCTTGCGTAACTCCTCGGCGTGCGCCCGGTGGGCGTCGGCGATGGGGGTGAGCCGCTCGGCCAGCGCCGGGACGGCGGTGGCGGCGGCCCGGTAGCGGGCCTCCAGCGCGCTGGCCTCGGCCGCGAGCGGCTCCAGCGGATCGGGGGGCCGGGATTCGTCGTCGCGGTCGAAAAGATCACAGCCGGTCAGCGGTACGGCCGCGCCGCCGAGCGCCACCAGCGCCCCGGCGCGCAGCAGCGCCCGCCGGGAATGCCCCGGTGCGCCCTGATCTGGTGTCGTTCTGCCCGTCGCCACCGGACAAGTCAACACCATCTCCGTGGTCCTGTGGGCCAGTGGCGTCGGTGCGCCGCCGGGGCCGTCGCCCGGCCCGCGCGTTACGCTCTGCGCAGCCACCGGGCGCGGACGCCCCGGTGGCGTGCCGGCATGGCGGGCCGACCGGTCCGCCCGAGCAGTGACACGACGGGCCCCCGGGCCCGTGGCAACAGCAGAGAGGTGCGCCGAATGACGCAGCGTGGCCGTGCCACCCGGCCGACGGGGCCCTCCGGGCGCCCCCGCCGGTCCGACGGCCCCCGTGGCGGGGACCGGGGCGGCGCACCCCGCGGCGACCTGAACGCGCGCCGGGCCCGGCTCCGCGAGGTGATCGAGCCGGTGATCACCGCCGCCGGCTACGACCTGGAGGACCTCTCCGTGTCCCGCGCCGGCCGCCGGCACGTGGTCCGGGTGATCGTGGACGCCGACGGCGGGATCAACCTGGACGCCGTCGCGGACGTCTCGCGGGCGGTCTCGGCGGCGCTGGACGCCGCCGAGGAGGCCGGCGGGGACATCGTGGCCGGCGAATACCAGCTTGAGGTCAGCTCGCCCGGCGTGGACCGCCCGCTCACCCTGCCCCGGCACTGGCGGCGCAACGCCGGCCGGCTGGTCAAGGTGACCGTCCACGGCCCGGAGGGGGACCGGCAGGTCACCGGCCGGATCGCCGCGGCCGACGACGAGCGCGTGGCGCTGGAGACCGACGCCGGCCGTGCGGAGCACCCGTACGCCGAGCTCGGACCCGGCCGGGTCCAGGTGGAGTTCACCCGCCTGGACGAGGTGACCGACGAGGACTTCGGTGACGACACCGACATCGACGACGACGAAGATCTGGAGGACGAGGAGAGGTGAACATCGACCTCGCGGCGCTGCGCGCACTCGAGCGCGAGCGGGAAATCCCGTTCGACACGATCCTCGCGGCGATCGAGACCGCGCTGCTGACCGCCTACCGGCACACCGACGGCGCCGAGCCGCACGCCCGGGTGGAGATCGACCGCAAGACCGGGGCCGCCTCGGTGTACGCCCAGGAGGTGGACGCCGACGGCAGCGTGGTCCGGGAGTGGGACGACACCCCGCACGACTTCGGCCGGATCGCGGCCATGACCGCCAAGCAGGTGATCCTCCAGCGGCTGCGGGAGGCCACCGACGAGGTGCACTTCGGCGAGTACGTCGGCCGCGACGGCGACCTGGTCACCGGCGTGGTGCAGGCGCACGAGGCGCGGGCCGAGAAGGGCATCGTCAGCGTCGACCTGGGCAAGCTGGAGGGCGTCCTGCCCCAGTCTGAGCAGGTCCCCGGCGAGCGGTACGCGCACGGCGAGCGGATCCGCTGCGTCGTGGTGCACGTCGCCAAGGGCATGCGCGGCCCGCAGATCACCCTGTCCCGGTCGCACCCGGCCCTGGTGAAGAAGCTCTTCGCCCTGGAGGTGCCGGAGATCGCCGACGGCACCGTGGAGATCGGCGCCATCGCGCGTGAGGCAGGTCACCGCACGAAGATCGCGGTGCGCTCGACGGCCCAGGGGGTCAACGCCAAGGGGGCCTGCATCGGCCCGATGGGCCAGCGGGTCCGCGCGGTGATGAGCGAGCTGCACGGCGAGAAGATCGACATCATCGACTGGTCGGACGACCCGGCCACCTTCGTCGGCAACGCGCTCTCGCCGGCCAAGGCGCTGCGGGTGGAGGTGGTCGATCTGGCCAGCCGGACCGCCCGGGTGACCGTCCCGGACTTCCAGCTCTCGCTGGCGATCGGGCGGGAAGGGCAGAATGCCCGGCTCGCTGCCCGGTTGACCGGTTGGCGGATCGACATCCGCTCCGACGCGGAGCAGAGCGGCACGGCCGGCCGGGGCGGAGCTGATCACGTTCCCGAGGCGGGCGGCGCGATCTCGAGCAGCTAGGGGTAGACTTCCTCCAGTGGCACGACGCGCGCTGCCGGAGCGCACCTGTGTGGGCTGCCGGAAGCGAGCGCCGGCCAGCGAGTTGCTGCGAATCGTCGCGATCGGTGACGAGGCTGGTCATTACAGCCTCCGGCCTGATCCGGCTCGCAGACTGCCGGGTCGGGGAGCGAACATGCACCCGGATCCGGCCTGCTTCGCGCAGGCGGTGCGGCGCCGCGCCTTCGGGCGGGCACTGCGCATCACCGGGGTCCTCGACCACGGTGCGCTCGCGGAGCACGTTGACGCGCAAACCCCGACGACCGGTCAGCCCGACCGGCCGAGGGTCGCTAGCAAGGTAGGACGACCGACATGAGCACACGATGAAGTCCCTGAAATGACCAGGCTTCAAGTGCAGGAGTGAGGTCGCTGCGGGTGCTGCCCGCACGACCTCGGAGTGAGGAGTGCAGTGGCAGGAAAGGCCCGCGTACACGAGCTTGCCAAGGAGCTCGGGGTCGAGAGTAAGACCGTTCTCGCCAAGCTCAAGGAGATGGGCGAGTTCGTCAAGTCCGCGTCCAGCACCGTCGAGGCGCCCGTCGCCCGACGGCTGCGTGGCGCATTCGTCGCGTCCGCCGGTGGTTCCTCGGCGCCGGCCGCCCCGTCGGCGGCCGCCCCGAGCCCGGCAACGACCCCGACGCCGTCCCCGACCCCGGGCGCCCCCCGGGTCTCGGCCAGGCCGATGCCGCCGCGGCGGCCGGCCGCGCCGACCCCTGGACCGAAGCCCAAGGGCCCGGTCCCCGGCCCGCCGCAGCCGGCGACTCCGGTCGCCAAGCCGGCGAGCGCGCACGACATCGAGGTGGCGGCCGCCGAGGCGCGCGCCGCCGCCCTCAAGGCTGAGCAGGAGGCTGCGGTCAAGGCCGCGCAGGCCGCCCGCCAGCAGCAGCGGGAGAACGTCCGCCGCGAGCCCCCGACCGAGGGTGGTCCCCGTCCGGGTCCGCGTCCGGGTCCGAACGCGGCGCCGCCGCGTCCGGGTGCCCCGGCCGCCGGTCGTCCCGGTGGTCCGACCCCGGGCCCGGGTGCCCGGCCGGGCGGTCGTCCGCCGGCGCGCGGCGCCGGCAACAACCCGTTCGGTATCCAGGGTGGCCAGCAGCGGCCCCCGGCCGCCGGTGGCGGTCCCCGGCCGAGCCCGGCGGGCATGCCGCCGCGGCCCAGCCCGGCCTCCATGCCGCCCCGGCCCAGCCCGGCCTCCATGCCGAGCCAGCGGCCGACCACGGGTCGCCCCGGCGGTCCCGGTGGCGGTCGTGGCGGACCCGGCGGTGGCGGCGCGGGTCGTCCCGGTGGCGGCGGCGGTGGCTTCCGCGGCGGTCCCGGTGGCGGCGGTGCCGGCGGCGGTGGTTACCGCGGCGGTCCCGGTGGCGGCGGTGCCGGCGGCGGTGGTTACCGCGGCGGTCCCGGTGGCGGCGGTGGCGCTCCCGGTGGCGGTTTCCGCCCGGGTGCCCCGGCCGGCGGCGGTGGTCGTCCGGGTGGTGGCGGTCGTGGCCGTGGCGGTGGCGCCGCGGGTGCCTTCGGGCGTCCGGGTGGCCGGCCGACCCGTGGTCGCAAGTCGAAGAAGCAGCGCAGACAGGAGTTCGACAACCTGTCGGCCCCGACCATGTCCTCGGGTGCCCCCCGGGGTCAGGGTCAGGTCGTCCGGTTGTCCCGTGGCGCCTCGCTGTCGGACTTCGCCGACAAGATCAACGCCAACCCGGGTTCGCTGGTCCAGGAGATGTTCAACCTGGGCGAGATGGTGACCGCGACCCAGTCCTGCTCCGACGAAACCCTGCTGCTGCTGGGTGAGCACCTCGGCTTCGACGTGCAGATCGTCAGCCCGGAGGACGAGGACCGCGAGCTGCTCGCGCAGTTCAACATCGACCTCGACGCCGAGGTCGCGGCGGAGCGCCTGGTCAGCCGTGCACCGGTGGTGACCGTCATGGGTCACGTCGACCACGGTAAGACCAAGCTGCTCGACGCGATCCGCAAGGCGAACGTCGTGGCCGGCGAGGCGGGTGGCATCACCCAGCACATCGGTGCCTACCAGGTCCACGTCCCGCACGAGGGCGAGGACCGCGCGGTGACCTTCATCGACACCCCGGGTCACGAGGCGTTCACCGCCATGCGTGCCCGTGGTGCCCAGGTGACGGACATCGTGATCCTGGTGGTGGCGGCTGACGACGGCGTCATGCCGCAGACCATCGAGGCGCTCAACCACGCCAAGGCGGCGGACGTGCCGATCGTGGTCGCGGTCAACAAGGTCGACAAGCCGGAGGCGAACCCGGACAAGGTCCGCCAGCAGCTGACCGAGTACGGCCTGGTCGCCGAGGAGTACGGCGGCGACACCATGTTCGTCAACGTGGCGGCCAAGCCCGGCATCGGCATCGAGGAGCTTCTCGAGGCCGTGCTGCTGACCGCCGACGCGTCGCTGGAGCTGACCGCTCCGATCGACGGGCCGGCGCAGGGTGTCGCCATCGAGGCGCACCTGGACAAGGGCCGTGGTGCGGTGGCCACCGTGCTGGTGCAGAAGGGCACCCTGCGGGCCGGCGACTCGATCGTCGCCGGTGGGGCGCACGGCCGGGTCCGGGCCATGCTGGACGAGAACGGCAAGCCGGTCGACGAGGCCGGGCCGGCGCGTCCGGTCATGGTGCTGGGTCTGACCACGGTGCCGGGTGCGGGTGACACCTTCCTGGCCGCCGAGGACGACCGGACCGTGCGGCAGATCGCCGAGCAGCGGCAGGCACGGCGGCGGGCGGCGTCCTTCGCCAACTCCCGTGGCCGGGCCACTCTCGAGACGCTCATGGAGCAGCTCAAGGAGGGCGAGAAGACCTCGCTCAACCTGGTGCTCAAGGGCGACGTCTCCGGTTCCGTGGAGGCCCTCGAGGATGCGCTGTTCAACCTCGACATCCCGGAGGAGGTCCAGCTTCGGATCATCCACCGGGGCGTGGGTGCGATCACCGAGAGCGACGTCATGCTCGCGAGCGCCTCGTCCGAGGCGGTCACGATCATCGGCTTCAACGTGCGGGCCGCCAACAAGGTCCGCGAGATCGCCGACCGCGAGGGCGTGGAGATCCGTTACTACACGGTCATCTACCAGGCCATCGAGGAGATCGACGCCGCGCTCAAGGGTCTGCTCAAGCCGGAGTACGAGGAGGTCGAGCTGGGCACCGCGGAGATCCGCGACGTCTTCCGCTCGTCCAAGATCGGCAACATCTCCGGCTGTATCGTCCGGTCCGGCCTCATCCGCCGCAATGCCAAGGCGCGGCTGCTGCGGGACGGGGCGGTCGTGGCGGACAACCTCACGATCAGCTCCCTCAAGCGGTTCAAGGACGACGCGACCGAGGTCCGCGAAGGCTTCGAGTGTGGTCTGACGCTGGGCGGTTTCAACAACGTCCAGGTCGGCGACATCATCGAGACCTTCGAGATGCGGGAGAAGCCGCGCGCCTGAGCGGTGTGAACGACGGAGACGGCCGGGGCCTGCGGGTCCCGGCCGTCGCCGTATCCGCAGGCTGCGACAATCTCCGGCGTGCTCAGGTACGCACTGCTCCTCGCCCCCTCCGCCAACCGCGTCTACGCCGACGCCGCCGGCCGGCTGGCCCGCGCCGAGCTGACCGTGTTCGCCGGGTCCGGGGTGCTCGACGTGGCGCCGTTCGACGCCGCGGTGGAGCGGATCGGCGGGGTGGAGTACCTGACCTTCTCAATCCCGGCGCCCGGCCCCGGCGTCCGGGACCTGGCTCACCTGGCCAACCTGTCGGCGGCGTACGCGCTCTTCGAGCGGGTGGGCGACGACCTGCTCCGGCCGGTGCCGCTGCACCCCCTGGCCCGGTACGACTCCGACCTCGTCACCATCCCCAAGTACGCCGGCAAGACCAACGAGCAGTTCACCCGGCTGCTGCTCAACGTCACCCTGCTGGCGTCGGCCTCGGCGCCCCGGATGCTGGACGGGCCGGTCGTGGTGCTCGACCCGCTGTGCGGCCGGGGGACCACCCTCAACCAGGCCCTCATGTACGGCTACGACGGCATCGGCGTGGAACACGACGGCAAGGACGTGGACGCGTACGCGGCGTTCCTGCGTACCTGGCTGCGCCGCAAGCGGCTCAAGCACACCGCCGAGACGGTGCCGGTGCGGCGGGACCGCCGGCTCGTGGCCCGGCGCTTCGAGGCGGTCGTCGCGCCGTCCCGGGACGAGCACCGGACCGGGGCGACCCAGCGGGTCACCGTGCTGCACACCGACACCACCCGGGCCCGCGAGGTGCTCCGGCCCCGGTGTGCCGACGTGATCGTCACCGACGCCCCGTACGGGGTGGCGCACGGCAGCCGTACCGACACGGGCCTGTCCCGCAGCCCGCTGGACCTGCTCACCGCCGCCGTGCCGGTCTGGCGGGAGCTGCTGCGCCCGGGCGGGGCGCTGGGGCTGTCCTGGAACACCCGCGTGGCCCCGCGGGCCGCCGCCGAGGCGGCGCTGGCCGACGCCGGCCTGCGGGTGGTGGACGGGCCCGGCTGGCGGGACCTGGCGCACCGGGTCGACCAGGCGATCGAGCGGGACGTGCTGGTGGCGGTGGCGAACGACGACTCCGGCTCGGCGCGTCTGACGCCGTGCGGCGACCTGGAGCCGTCGGCCGAAAACGGGTGACCGCAGCGGTGCTCCTGCCGTACCGTTGCTCGCCGTGTACACCGGAACCGCGCAATTCGACCTGTTGCTCCCCGGGGATTCCCGGTCCCTGAAGGCCAAGCGGTCGTACGTCCGGCCGATCGTCGCGGCGCTGCGCCGGTTCGAGGTGTCCGCCGCCGAGGTGGGGGCGCTCGACCTGCACGGGCGTACGCAGATCGGGGTGGCCGTGGTGGCCGCCGAGCCGGCGCACGTCCGCGAGGTGCTCGACTCCTGCGAGCGGCTGGTGGCCGCCCGGCCGGAGGTCGAGCTGCTGTCGGTCCACCGCAGCCTGCACGGCGAGGAGGACTGACCGCGCTGCTCGTCGCCCGCACCGGCGGCCCTGCGCGGGGGCGGCGATCGCGCGGGTAGTGTTCGGGATGTTCAGCGGTCGGACCCGGCGGCGCCCGCGCCGTCGTCTCCGGCCGACGGCTTCAGGTCGTGGCGCGGCGTCAGACGCGCCGAGCTGGAGTCGTCGTAGGAAGCAGGAAGCCCTGGAGGTGGGGGACATGACGGATCCGGCCAAGGTTCGCCGGCACGCGGAGCGCATCCGTGAACTGGTCGCGTCGGTGGTGCGGAGCCAGATCAAGGACCCCCGGCTCGGCATGATCACCATCACCGACGCCCGGATCACCGCCGACCTGCGCGACGCCACCGTCTTCTACACGGTGCTCGGCGACGCGGCGGCCCAGGCCAGCACGGCCGCCGCCCTGGAGAGCGCCAAGGGCTTGCTGCGCAGCACCGTGGGCAAGGCGCTCGGGCTGCGTCACTCGCCGACCCTGACCTTCGTCCTCGACGACGTGCAGGACCAGGTCAAGCACATCGACGACCTGCTCGCGGCGGCCCGCAACGCGGACGCCGAGGTGCAGCGCCTGGCCGCCAGGGCCGAGTACGCGGGCGAGGCCCAGCCGTACCGGGTCGAGGACGAGGACGAGGACGACGAGAACGCCGAGGTCGAGGAGACCCAGGACGAGGAGCCGCGCGGCGGCGACCTCCGGTGACCGGTTCCGCCGAGGGTGGCCCGCCGGCCGGCGCCGGCCCGACCGACACCGACTGGGCGGCCGCGGTCGCGGCGGTACGCGGGCTCCCCGCCACGGCGCGGGTGCTGCTCATCTGCCACGTCAACCCGGACGGGGACGCGCTGGGCAGCATGCTCGGCTTCGGGCTGGGCCTGCGCCGGCTCGGCGTACGGCAGCTCCAGGCGACCTTCCCCGGGCCGCCGGAGGTGCCCGAGCCGTTCCGCTGGCTGCCCGGGTCCGACCTGCTGGTGGCGCAGGACGACGCGTACCCGGATCCGGACCTGGTCATCTGCTTCGACGTGGCGAGCGAGTCGCGCCTGGGCGACCTGGTCGACCGCCTGGACAAGGCGGGCACGGCGCTGGTGCTGGACCACCACGCCTCGAACACCGGGTTCGGCGGCATCCACCTGGTGGACCCGCACGCGGCGGCCACTTCCGTGGTCGCGCTGGGGCTGCTGGACCGGCTCGGGGTGACGCTGGACGCGGAGATCGCGGCCGGCCTATACGTGGCGCTGAGCACCGACACCGGCTCGTTCCGCTTCGAGGCCACCACACCGGCCGTGCACGAGATGGCGGCCCGGCTGCTGGCCACCGGGATCCGGCCGGGGGAGATCTCCCGCAAGATCTTCGACACCCGGCCGTTCGGCGCGGTCCGCCTCTTCGGCGAGGTGGTGGGCCGGGCCCGGCTGGAGCCGGCGGCCGCCGCCGGGCACGGGCTGGTCTGGACCTACGCCACCCGCGAGGACCTGGCCCGCCACGACCAGCCGGCGTACGTGCTGGAGGCCCTGATCGACTCGGTGCGCTGCACCGCCGAGGCGGACGTGAGCTGCGTGGTCAAGCAGGCCGGCGACGCCGAGTGGGCCGTCTCGCTGCGCAGCAAGGGCGCGGTGGACGTGAGCCGGGTGGCGATGGCGCTCGGGGGCGGCGGGCACCGGTTCGCCGCCGGGTTCACGGGGCGGGGCACGGTCGACGAGGTGGTCGAGCGCATCCGCACCGAATTGCCCGGCGCCCTGCTGCGGGGCTGACCCACCCCGACGACGGGAACCGGGGGTGACTCCGGGGCGCGCCGGTCTTCCGGCGTTCCGTGACGCTGGGGACAATCGGGTGATGGATCACCCCCGTGAGCTCACCGTCGAGGCGCCCCGGGCCTGGGACCGTCCGGTCGTCTCCGTGCCGGTGCTGATCTGCCTCTCCCTGGTCGGCGGGCAGTTGCCGTCCTTCTCCGCCGCGGCCAACCTCTACACCCTGGGCACCGGCGGGGCGTTGATCTGGGTCGGCCTGAGCAACCGGGTGCCGCCCCGGCGGCCGGCGCCGCGACGGCTGCCGGCCGGCGCGCTCTGGTGGCTGCTGCCGGTCACCGTTTTCGGCGTCCTGGAGGGCGCGACCTTCGTGCTGTCGGTGGGGGACGAGTTCCCCACGTTCTCCCGGCTGGCCGACCCGATGCTGGAGGACCAGGTGGCCCGCTCGGCGGCCTGGTTCGCCTGGCTGACCGCGTTCTGGGGGCTGGTCCGCCGATGATGCGCACCGTGGCGATCGGCGGCTTCCTGGCCGCGCTGCTGCTCTTCGCGGCCGTCGAGTGGGCCGCCCGGCGGGAGGGCTCGCGCATCCCGTCCCTGGCCGACGTCTGCGCCTTCGTGATGCGCTACGAGGTCGGGCCCGTGCCGGTCGGGCGGATCGGCCTGTTCGGCTTCTGGTGGTGGCTGGGCTGGCACTTCCTGGCCCGCTGAGGCCCGCCGCCGGCCCCGTTTCCTTCTGTCCGCATCGCGGGAACAGTGGGCAGCATGTGGAAAGTGAACGTTAATTTGGGTGAGGGCCGGTGCTTCGGCGCTGGTCACGGGGCGGTGGTGCCACACCCGGTGCCGCCTCCCTCCAGGGTCAGACCGACCCGGGCACACGCTGCCAGCGAGCCGCTCCGGTGATCCCGGACCGCGCTGCCGGCGCTCAGCAGGCCGACGGCTCCACGCCGCGGCGCGGCGGACGTCGCGCCGAGCGGGAACGTCGGGCGCCCCGTAGGGCCGCCGCGTCGGTGGTCCGCACCCTGGAAGGGAACTCCCATGGCGACCAAGCGCAAGCCGCAGACCGAGAACACGACCGACGAGGCGCGCGAGCAGATGCGCCGCGCTCTGCAGACCTCGATGGACACCCGTCAGTGACGGTGGCCGCCCGGCGGTGACGCCGCATCCACGACGTCACCGCCGCTCCGGTCGCTTCTCCGCCCCGCACGGCGCTACCGTCACCGGGTGCGCCGGATCCTGATCGTCGGCAGCGCGGGCGCCGGCAAGAGCACGCTCGCCCGGGAGGTCGCCCGCCGGCTCGACCTGCCGCTGATCCACCTCGACCGGCACTACTGGCGGCCCGGCTGGGTGCCCGCCGGGGAGGCCGACTTCCGGGCCGAGGTCGCCGCGTTCGCCGCCGGGCCGGCCTGGGTGATGGACGGCAACTACGGCGGCACTCTCGATCTCCGCCTGCCCCGCGCCGACCTCCTGGTGCTCTGCGACCCGCCCCGGCTGCGCTGCCTCGTCCGGGTGCTGCGCCGTCGCTGGGCCCACCGGGCCACGCCCCGGCCCGACCTGCCGGAGGGCTGCCCCGAGCAGATCGACCTCCCGTTCCTCCGCTACATCTGGGACTACCCCCGTCGCTCGCGCCCCCGGGTCTTCGCCGCCCTCCGCGCGACCGCCCCGACCCTCCCGGTGGTCCACCTCCGCACCCGCCGCCAGATCCGCCACTGGCTGGCCACTCTCCCCGCCCCGCCTCATCGATCGTGAGGTTGACGGCGGTCTGGATCTCCGAAACCGCCGGCAACTTCATGATCAACGCCGGAGTGCGGTGGGACTGGTAAGTGATGGTCGGGGTTGCGTTCCTTACTGGGGGCGTGCCAGGATCGGCGGCGATGAGTCAGACCGTCGCCTCCGCCGCCCCGTCCGCCACGGCTGGGCGGATCGCCGCGCTCGCCCTGCCGGCGCTGGTGGTCCTCGCGGCAGAGCCGCTCTACGTCCTCGTTGACACGGCGGTCGTCGGGCACCTGGGGCGGGTCCCGCTCGCCGCGCTCGCCATCGGCGGCACCGTGCTGACACTGACGGCCTGGCTCGGCACCGTCGTGGCGTACGGGACCACGGGGCGCGCGGCCCGGCGGTTCGGCTCGGGGGACCGGGGCTCGGCGGTGGCCGAGGGCGTCCAGGCGTCCTGGCTCGCCCTCGGCGTCGGCGTGCTGGTGGCGCTCGCCATGCAGGTCGGTGGCGGGTGGTTGGCGCGTACCCTCGCCGGCGGCACCGGCGACGTGGCCGACGCCGCCGCGACCTGGCTGCGGATCGCGGCGCTCGGCGCGCCCGGCCTGCTGCTGGCGGCGGCCGGCAACGGCTGGCTGCGCGGCATCCAGGACACCCGCCGGCCGCTGCTCTTCGTGCTCGGCCCCAACCTGCTGTCCGCGCTGCTCTGCCCGCTGCTGGTCTACCCGGCCGGGCTCGGACTGGCCGGCTCGGCCGTGGCGAACGTGGTGGCGCAGACCATCTCCGGCGGCCTCTTCGCGGCGGCCCTGGTCCGCGAGCGGGTCCCGCTGCGCCCCCGGCCCCGGCTGATCGGCCAGCAGTTGACGCTCAGCCGGGACCTGCTCATCCGGGGCGTCGCCTTCCAGGCCAGCTTCCTGTCCGCGACCGCCGTGGCCGCCCGCTTCGGTGCCGCCGCGGTCGGCGCGCACCAGATCGCCGTACAGCTCTGGTTCTTCACCGCCCTGGTGCTGGACGCCCTCGCGATCGCCGCGCAGTCCCTGATCGGCGCGGCGCTCGGCGCCGGCGACGCCGCCGCGGCGCGCGCCCTCGCCCGGCGGATAGCCCTGCTCGGCGGCCTCTGCGGCGTGGCGTTCGCGGTGCTCATCGCCGCCGGCGCCGGCCTGGTGCCGTCGTGGTTCAGCTCCGATCCGCAGGTACGCGACCAGGCCATGGTCGCCTGGCCCTGGTTCGTCGCGCTCCAGCCGATCGGCGGCGTGGTGTTCGCCCTGGACGGGGTGCTGATCGGCGCGGGGGACGTCCGTTACCTGCGCAACCTGACCATCGTGGCGGCGCTGGGTGGTTTCCTGCCGGCCATCTGGCTGGCCTACGGGCTCAACCTCGGGCTGGGCGGGATCTGGGCCGGGCTGACCCTGTTCGTGGCGCTGCGGCTGGTCGCCCTGCTGCTGCGGCTGCGCTCCGGCGGCTGGGCGGTGGTCGGCGCCGTCCGCTGACCGCCGCCACCAGCCTTCGAGCCGTCGCGCCGCCCCGCCGCCCCGTTTTTGGGACGGTTCAGCAGGTGTCCGGGAGGTCCAGCGTCGCGGCCGGGTCGAAGACCGTGTCCGGGTCCGGGCCGTCCGGGCCGCCGAAGCCGCGCGTGCCCAGGCCGAGCAGGCCCTTGTCGAAGGCCGCGCAGTCGACGTTGGCGGCGTACGAGTTCGCGTCCTCGATCCACAGCCCGTTCGAGCCGCGCTTGACGTCGTCGGGATGCGGCATGCTCCAGACCACCGTGTCGTGCACGACGACCAGCCCGTCGCCCGTCGCGGTGCTGCTGGTCTGGAAGGCGTACGACCAGACGAAGTTGGTGGTCACCGCCAGGATTCGGACGCCGTCGGCGTCCTTGGTGGCCCGGTAGCTGATCCGACCCTTCACCCTGGGCTGGTCGGCGGTGAGCCGGGCGCCGGGCGCCAGCCGGGTGGCGTAAGCGGCGAAGGTGTCGGATGCGAAGCTCTTGCGCAGGTCGGCGCGGGCGTCCCGGGCGAACTGCCGGATCAGCGGCTCCGGGTCGTCCGTGGTCATGAACCGGCGGTCCAGCCGCGCGGTCACCAGGACCGTCCGGACCTTCGCCAGCGCGGCCGCCACCTGCTTCTCGGTGAACGGGCCGGTCCGCTTCGCGGTCGGCAGGGCGATCCCCGCCTGCCCCTGCGGGAACCCGGCGGCCGGGGTGCCGTCGAAGGGGCTGGACGCCCGGGGTGGTGCGGCGGACGTGGCGACCGGTGCGGCGGACGTGGCGGCCGGCGCGCCGGTCGGCGGGCCGAACGTCGGGTACACCACCGGCCGCCCGCCCGCGGACGGCATCGACACCAGGACGGCCCCGCCGACCACCCCGACGAAGGCGAGCAGCAGCAGCGCCGTCGCGCCGGTCAGCAGCGAGCCGGAGTGCCGGCTCAGCCAGCCCCGCAGCCCGTCGCCGCGGCTCGGATCGGCCGCGCCGGGCGGCGGCTGGCGCGGCCACTCCGGCGCCGTCGGCGGTCCGGGCCGTTGGCCGGGCGTCGGGGCGGAGTGGCGCGGCGGTGCGGAGTCCGGCCGATCGTCGGTCATCGCGGCCCCCGGTCAGGAGTGGGCGAGTTGTCAGTGAGTGTCCCACCTTGTCGCTCAGCGCGGTACCCCCCAGCCGGACCGCAACCGGTGCGGCGGGTGATCGGTCATCTCGGTTCCCTGGTGTCACGGGGGCGGGGACCGGCGGCGCGCTGGCGCCGCCGGCCGGGAGCCGGACGTGCCGGGTCAACAGGTGTCGGGGATGTCCAGCGAGCGGTCGGGGTCGTACAGGGAATCGCGGTCCGGCGTCGGGGTGGCGACCGGCTTCCCGTCGCCCCCCTTGCCGACGTCGAGGAGCCCCTTGTGGAAGGCCGCGCAATCGACGTTCGAGGCGTACGAGCGCATGTCCGTGAGCCAGAGACCGTTGTCCCGGGACCGGACGTCGTCCGGGTGGGGCACCTCCCAGACCAGGGTGTCGTGCACGACCACCACCCCGTCGCCGGGCACGGCCCGGGGGCCGTGGAAGGCGTACGCCCAGACGAAGTTGGTGGTCACCCGGAGCACTCGGATTCCCTGGTCGTCGCGGGTCGCCCGGTAGGTGACCCGGCCCTTCACCCGGGGCTGGTCGGGCAGCAGCCGGGCGCCGGGCGCGAGCCGGGTCGCCAGGCTGACGACGCTCGCGTCGCTGAGGTCCTCGCGGAGGTGGGGGCGGGCGTCGGGGGCGAACTGCCGCACCAGACGCTCCCGGTCCTTCGCCGTCATGAAGGCGCGGTCGAGCCGGGCGGTCACCAGGGCGGTCCGGATCTTCGTGAGCGTGGCGGACACCTGTTTCGCGGTGAAGCCGCCGGTCGCCTTCGCCGGGGGCAGCGTGATCCCGGCCGCGCCCTCCGGGAAGGCGCCCGCAGGGGTGCCGTCGAACGGGCCGGCGGTCGGGGGCGGTGACGCCGCGGTGGTCGCCTGAATGCCGGCGGGCGGGCTTACCGTCGGGTACGCCCGGGGCGGGTCGGCCGGGCGCCGGACGTACCGGTATCCGGCCGCGCCGAGGTACGCCAGCAGCGCGAGCACCAGCACCGCGCCGACACCGAGGCGCAGTCCGTGGGCGTGCCGGCCGAGCCAGATGCGCAGCCGGGCGGCCGGGCCGACGCGGATCTCCCGCTCCAGTTGGCGTACCCAGTCCGGGATCTCCTCGGGGCCGCCCCCCGAGGGGCGGTCGAGCCGTGGTGGCTCCGGGGTGAAGTCGTCGCTGCTCATCGTGCTTCCCGGGCAGGAGTGGGGCGAGGGGCGCATGATCTTGACGCCCGGGTCGATCAGGGCGGTATCCCCCGCAGGGCCGATCACCGTCGTCTGGCAGGCTTGGCGGTCGTGAGCGCAGACGGTCTGATCGTGGTCGACAAGCCCGGCGGCATGACGTCGCACGACGTGGTGGCCCGGATCCGGCGGCTGGCCCGGACCCGACGCGTGGGGCACGGCGGCACGCTGGACCCGATGGCCACCGGCGTGCTGGTGATCGGTGTGGGCCGGGCCACCCGGCTGCTCACCTACGTGATCGGCGCCGGCAAGAGCTACACCGCGACGATTCGGCTGGGCCAGGCGACGGTCACCGACGACGCGGAGGGCGACGTGATCGCCAGCACCCCGGCCGGCACGGTGACCGACGAGGCGGTCCGCGGCGCGCTCGCCGCGCTCACCGGCGAGGTCGACCAGGTGCCCAGCGCGGTCAGCGCCATCAAGATCGACGGGCAGCGGGCGTACAAGCGGGTGCGCGAGGGGGAGAGCGTCGAGCTGCCGGCCCGCCGGGTGACCATCTCCCGGCTGGACGTGCTGGCGATCCGCCGGGACACCCCGGACGTGGTGGACGTGGACGTGGACGTCACCTGCTCGTCCGGGACGTACATCCGGGCCATCGCCCGGGACGCGGGCCTCGCGCTCGGGGTCGGCGGCCACCTCACCGCGCTGCGCCGCACCGCGGTCGGCGGGTTCGCCCTGGCCGAGGCGGCCACCCTCGACGTGCTGGAGCAGCGCGCGCCGGACGTGGTGAACCTGCCGCTGGACGCGGCCGCCGACCGGTTCTTCCCGCGTCGGGACGCCACGCCCGAGGAGTCCAAGGTGCTCTCCCACGGTGGGCCGCTGGACCCGGCCGGCATCGCCGGGCCGTACGCGGTCTTCGGCCCGGACGGCGGGCTGATCGCTATCGTCAGCGAGCGGGACGGGCGTGCCCGCGCGGAGATCGTGCTGGCCCCCGCCTGACGGCGCGTGGGCGGACAGGGGAGGAGCGGCATGCAGCGGTGGCGGGGGTACGAGGCGGCGCCCGGCGGCTGGGGACGGTCGGTGGTCACCATCGGCGTCTTCGACGGCGTGCACAAGGGCCATCAGGCCACCATCGGCCACGCCGTGGCGCGCGCCCGCGAGCTGGGCGTCAAGTCGGTGGTGGTGACCTTCGACCCGCACCCGGCCGAGGTGGTGCGCCCCGGCTCGCACCCGGCCGTGCTCACCGAGCCGGCCCGCAAGGCCGAACTGATCGAGGCGCTCGGCGTCGACGTGCTCTGCGTCGTGCCGTTCACCCAAGAGTTCTCCCGGCTGCCGGCCGAGGCGTTCGTGCACGACATCCTGGTCGAGCACCTGCACGCCGCGCTGGTGGTGGTCGGCGACAACTTCCGGTTCGGGCACAAGGCGGCCGGCGACGTGGCGCTGCTGGAGCGGCTGGGCCGCACCTTCGGCTTCGGGGTGGAGGGCGCCCCGCTGGTTGCCGAGGCGGGCACGGTCTTCTCCTCCACGTACATCCGCTCCTGCGTCGACGCGGGCGACGTGGTCGCGGCGGCCGCCGCGCTGGGCCGCCCGCACCGGGTCGAGGGCGTGGTGGTCCGCGGTGACCAGCGCGGGCGCGAGCTGGGCTACCCGACCGCCAACCTGCTGACCCACCGGTACGCGGCGGTCCCCGCCGACGGGGTGTACGCGGCCCGGCTGGTGCGCCGGGGCGGGGAGCCCCTCACGGCCGCGGTCTCCATCGGCACCAACCCGACCTTCTCCGGCCGGGAGCGCCGGGTGGAGGCGTACGCGCTGGACTTCACCGGCGACCTCTACGGCGAGCGGCTGGCCCTGGACTTCGTGGCGCACCTGCGGGAACAACGGACGTACGACGCGATCGAGCCGCTGGTGGCCCAGATCGCCGAGGACGTCGAGCGGACCCGGCGGGCGGTCGGCTGAGCGTGTCGGCGCCGGCCGGCGAGCCGCTTCGTGGCCCTTCACCGGGCGGTTCCCGGCGGGGCTGGTAGTCTGGCAGGGACGTCGGCTGACCGACGTGGGGCCTCGCGTGCCTGCACGACGCCGCGGGTGCGAGGAACCGGTCCGTTTCCCGGTCACTCCGACCGATCCGGACCTCATCTACCGTTCCACGAAACAGGGAGAACATGGCGCTCGACCAGGAAGCCAAGGCCAAGATCCGCTCGGAGTACGCGACCGCCGAGGGCGACACCGGTTCGCCGGAGGTCCAGGTCGCGGTCCTCACCAAGCGGATCGCTGAGCTCACCGAGCACCTGAAGGTGCACAAGCACGACCACCACAGCCGCCGCGGGCTGCTGCTGCTGGTCGGCCGTCGCCGCCGGCTGCTCAACTACGTCCAGAAGAAGGACATCAACCGCTACCGGTCGCTCATCGAGCGGCTCGGCCTGCGCCGATGACGTGACGGGGGAGTGGCCACTCGGCCGCTCCCCCGTTCCGGTACCACCAGAAGAACCCGGCCACGCGACCGACCGAGAGGGAACCGGTCAGCGCACCGGTCTCCGGTAGTGGCCCCCGGGAACCCCGGCATCAAGCCGGCCACCCGGGCGCTTCGATCGAAGACCGGCCGCCTGAGCAGTTCCCCGTGTCGTGGGCCGACGACGCGAAGGAGCACCACAGCACATGACCGAGACCAACCTCGGCACCGAATCCCGCACCGCCGTGATCGACAACGGGTCCTTCGGCACCCGCGAGATCACCTTCTCCACCGGCCGGCTGGCTCGCCAGGCCGCCGGCTCCGTCATCGCCCAGCTCGGCGAGACGGTCGTCCTCTCCGCCACCACCGCCGGCAAGCAGCCCCGGGAGCAGTTCGACTTCTTCCCGCTGACCGTCGACGTCGAGGAGCGGATGTACGCCGCGGGCCGGATCCCCGGCTCGTTCTTCCGCCGCGAGGGCCGGCCCAGCGAGGACGCCATCCTCACCTGCCGGCTGATCGACCGGCCGCTGCGCCCGTCGTTCGTCAAGGGCCTGCGCAACGAGGTCCAGGTCGTCGAGACCGTGCTGGCGCTCGACCCGCAGCACCCGTACGACGTGGTGGCCATCAACGCCGCCTCCATGTCGACCAAGCTCTCCGGCCTGCCGTTCTCCGGCCCGATCGGCGCGACCCGGGTCGCGCACGTCGACGGCCAGTGGGTCGCCTTCCCGACCCTGGAGGAGCTGGCCCGGGCCACCTTCGACATGGTCGTGGCCGGCCGGGCGCTGGCCGACGGCGACGTCGCGATCATGATGGTCGAGGCCGAGGCGACGCCGAACGCCGTGGCCCTGATCTCGGGCGGCGCGACCGCCCCGACCGAGGAGATCGTGGCCAGCGGCCTGGAGGCCGCCAAGCCGGCGATCCGCGAGCTGTGCCGCGCGCAGAGCGAGCTGGCCGAGGTGGCCGCCAAGCCGGTCGCCGAGTTCCCGGTCTTCCTGGACTACCAGGACGACGTCTACCAGGCGGTGGCCGATCTGGTCCGCGCCGAGGTCGCCGAGGCCCTCAAGATCGCCGGCAAGGCGGATCGCGAGGAGGCTCTGGACCGGATCAAGGCCAAGGTCGCCGAGCAGCTCGGCGGTCGGTTCGAGGGCCGCGAGAAGGAGCTCTCCGCCGCCTTCCGGTCGCTGACCAAGTCCGAGGTCCGCAACCGGGTGCTGCGCGAGCAGGTCCGCATCGACGGCCGCGGCCCGCGCGACATCCGCCCGCTGACCGCCGAGGTCGGCGTGCTGCCGCGGGTGCACGGCTCGGCGCTGTTCGAGCGGGGCGAGACCCAGATCCTGGGCGTCACCACGCTGAACATGCTGCGCATGGAGCAGATGGTGGACACGCTGTCCCCGGAGAACCGCAAGCGCTACATGCACAACTACAACTTCCCGCCGTACTCGACCGGTGAGACCGGCCGGGTCGGTTCGCCGAAGCGGCGCGAGATCGGTCACGGTGCTCTCGCCGAGCGGGCGCTGATCCCGGTGCTGCCGTCGCGCGAGGAGTTCCCGTACGCGATCCGGCAGGTCTCCGAGGCGCTCGGCTCCAACGGCTCCACCTCGATGGGCTCGGTCTGCGCCTCGACGCTGGGCCTGCTCTCGGCCGGTGTGCCGCTGAAGGCGCCGGTCGCCGGCATCGCCATGGGCCTCATCTCCGACGAGGTGGACGGCAAGACCCAGTACGTGACGCTGACCGACATCCTCGGTGCCGAGGACGCGTTCGGCGACATGGACTTCAAGGTCGCCGGCACCCGGGAGTTCGTCACCGCGCTGCAGCTCGACACCAAGCTCGACGGCATCCCGTCGGACGTGCTGGCCGCCGCGCTGCAGCAGGCGAACGAGGCCCGGCAGACCATCCTCGACGTGATGCAGCGGGCCATCGAGGCCCCGGCCGAGATGTCGGAGTACGCGCCGCGGGTCACCACGGTGAAGATCCCGGTCGACAAGATCGGCATGGTGATCGGCCCCAAGGGCCAGACCATCAACGCCATCCAGGACGAGACCGGCGCCGAGATCTCCATCGAGGACGACGGCACCATCTACGTCGGCGCCACCAACGGCCCGTCCGCCCAGGCGGCGGTGGACCGGATCAACGGCATCGCCAACCCGACCCTGCCGAAGGTGGGGGAGCGGTTCCTCGGCACGGTGGTGAAGACCGCCGCGTTCGGTGCCTTCATCTCGCTCCTGCCGGGCCGCGACGGCCTGCTGCACATCTCCAAGGTGGGCGACGGCAAGCGGGTCGAGAAGGTCGAGGACTTCCTCAACGTCGGCGACCGGGTCGAGGTGGAGATCGCGGACATCGACGCCCGCGGGAAGATCTACCTGGACAAGATCCGTCCGGAGGGCGCCGAGGCGCCGGCCGCCGGCGAGGCCGCCAGCGGCGGCGAGCGGCCGGGCGGCCGGGACCGCGGCGGCGACCGTGGCCCGCGCGACCGTGGCGACCGTGAGCGCGGCGACCGCGACCGCGGCGGCCGGGGTCCGGAGCGCGGCGAGGGCGGCGAGGGCGGCGAGGGCGGCGGCGACGGCCGCCCGCGGCGCCGCACCCGGCACAGCTGATCCACCCACCGGCCGGGGGGCGCCCCCCCCCCGCCCCCCCCCCGGGCGGGGCCCCCCCCCCCCCCCCCCCCCGCCCCCCCACCGGACGGCTGGGCCCCCCCACCCCCCAC